>NZ_JBEZWE010000005.1:210959-320094 GCF_040637405.1 Streptomyces sp. NPDC029526 | reverse complement strand
GGGGGTTGTGGGTGGCCCACCTCCGCGGGGGGGGGGGGTGGGGGTGGGGGGGGGGGGGGGGGGCGGCCCGGGGGCCGTGGGGCCCCCGGCTCCGCCGCGTGATCGCGTACGTGACGGGACTACCGTGACGGGACTACGGCGTCACGTGTTGTTGGCGAGCGCCAGCAGCCGGTCGCGGGAGCCGTTGAACTGGTTGCGGTCCACGTTGCCGGAGACGCCGCTCACCGAACCGGTGCTGGTGTACTGCCACACCGTCCAGGTGGGGAAGCCGCTGGGGATGGTCGGGGCCGAGGCGGAGGTCCAGTGCGCCACCCACAGCGGGCTCTTGGCGGACATGCCGGTCCAGTTGCCGGTGCACGTGTTCCACCAGCCGGCGGTCGTGTAGATGACCACGTCACGGCCGGTCCGCGACTTGTAGGCGGTGTAGAAGTCGTTGATCCAGGTGCGCATCTGCGTGGTCGACAGGCCGTAGCACATGGCCCCGTACGGGTTGTGCTCGATGTCCAGCACGCCCGGCAGGGTGAGGTTGTCCCGGGACCACGCGCCGCCGTTGTTGACGAAGTAGTTCGCCTGGGTGGCACCGTTGGAGAGGTTCGGGCGCGCGAAGTGGTACGCGCCGCGGATCACGCCGGCGCGGTGGGCGGCCGGGTAGTTCGTGTTGAAGCTGGAGTCCTTGTAGCCGGTGCCCTCGGTCGCCTTCATCCAGGCGAACTGGATGCCGGCGTTGCGCACCGAGGTCCAGTTGATGGCGCCCTGCCAGTGCGAGACGTCGATGCCCTGCACGCCGCCGGTCGGCGCCAGGACGCCCATCGACGGCTCGTCGGCGGGGACGTCGTCGTGGACGCGGGCGCCGACACCCATGTACGCCTGTCCGGGTTCGACGGTGACCTTGTCCCGGTCGGGCTGCGGCGCGGCGCCGGCCGTCCCGACGGTGGTGGCGGTGAGGGCGAGGGCGGCTCCCACCACGCCGAGCGCGGTGGCGATCCGTCTGGTGGGACCGGGGGTGAAGCGGGGGAGAGAGAACACGGGGCTGCCTCCTGACACATGTGGGGATGAGCGAAGGAGGTGACGTCGGCCGCTGCCACCTGGGCAGATACCTACAGTTGACGTGCGCGCGTCATTAGTTACGCACGTAGATTCCGGGCGTGTAAAGAGTCTTCGGCGCTCTCTGGTGGTCTGGTCCACTGTAGGAGCGGACGGCCTGGAAACTCGGCAACCGGACGGCGGAAACTTTCAGCGGGTGAAAGCTGAGCCCCGCTCGCCTCTCCCGTACTACAGCCCGAACAGCCCCGGATCGGTGGCCAGTCGACGGAAGACCTCCGCCGGGTCCGCCACCAGCTTGCGCCGTTCGAGGTCCAGCACCCCGCCGACCCCGGTCAGCTCCGCCGCCACGGTCCCGTCGGCCTTCGTGAGCTGCTGCTCGATGGTGAACGTCCGGCCGCCGCCCCAGCCGAACACGCAGCTGACGTCCACCTCGTCCCCGGCGAGCAGCTCACGGCGGTAGCGGATGGTGGTCTCCAGGGCGACCGGCCCCACACCCTGCGCGATCAACCCGGACTGGCTGATCCCGGCCGCCTGGAGCAGCGACCAGCGCGCGTGCTCCGCGTAGTTCAGGTACACGGCCTGGTTCAGGTGGCCCTGGGTGTCGGTCTCGTACCCGCGCACGGTCACCCGGACGGAGAACGGCTCGCTCGCCTCGCTCACTGCGTGGTCCCCTTCGTGGTGCGCGGTCCAGGGCCCGCCTTCACGGTGCCCGCCGGACGGCCCGGCCCCCCGATCCTGACACGCCCGTCACACCCGGCGCGGAGAGGCCAGCACGTAACGCGTCCGCGTCCTCGGCTCCGTGTACTCCCCGGCCTGCCAGCCCGCCCGCTCCAGCGTGCCCGCACAGGCCCGCAGCTCCCCGTCGTCCGGCGCGTACACGGCGACCGCCTCCGGCTGCGGCGTCTCCCGCACCCGGTAGCCGTCGCCGCCGTCCGGGCCGGCCGGACGGTGCCCGGCGGCCTCCAGGGCCAGCGCGGCGGCCTGCACCAGATGCCCGCGCTCCCAGCCGCACGGCCGGTCCGTCGCGCCGTCGGGGTTGGTCATCCGGCGCAGCTCCAGCAGGCCCTGCCAGGCACCGCGCACCTCCCGGAGCCGGGCCGGTCCGGACCCGGGTGACGGATCCTCACCGCCCACCCGCGCGGCGAACCCCCCGGAGGCGGACGCGGCGGGCGCCGCCCGCGTCTCCGTCGCCTCCGGCTCGGGCTCCGCCTCCCGCACCCGGTGCCCGGCGGGCGTCAGGAAGTGGTCGTGCGGAGGCCGCGGGTGCCGGAAGGCGAGCCCGCGCCGCACCAGCGCCGCCAACTGCGCGTCGGTCCCCTTCAGCCGCCCGGTCACGGGATCGGCGGCCTCGATGAGACGGCGCTGCGCGGCGGTGGGCGGTCGGGTCATCGCTCTCCGCAGGCGTAGGGCAGGAAGGCGGCCCAGTGGGCGGGGGAGAAGGTGAGGTGGGGACCCGGTATGTGCTTGGAGTCGCGGACGTGGACGGTGCGGGGGGTGGTGGCGATCTCGACGCACTCCGGGCCGTCGTTGGTGCTGTAGCTGCTCCTGAACCACTCCAGCGCGGAACCGTCCCGGGACGTGCGGTGGGTCATGGTGTCTCTCCCAGCACTTTCTCGATGAAGGCCAGCGACTCACGGGGCGTGAGGGCCTGGGCCCGGATGATGCCATAGCGAATCTCGAGCGTCTGGATCTCCTTGGGGTCCGAGATCACCCGGCTGAGCAACTGGACCTCCACGTGCCCCACGGTCACTCCCTCCCTCAGCCGCACCAGCTGGAGCGCCCCGGCGAGCCCCGCGTGCTCCTCGCGGTCCGTGGGCAGTACCTGGATCTCCACGTTCCGCCGCCGTCCGACCTCCAGCAGATGCTCCAACTGCTGCCGCATCACCATTCTGCCCCCGAGAGGGCGGCGCAACGTCACCTCCTCCTGGACGAAGCTGAAGACCGGGGCGGGCTGCCGGGTGAGAATTCCCTGACGTGCCAGCCGGGCCTCGACCAGCTCGTCCACCTGCTCCTCCGGGTACGGAGGCCGACGCATCCCGTAGAGGGCCCGCGCGTACTCCGGTGTCTGGAGCAGCCCGTGCACGACGTGGTTCGCGTAGGCGCACAGTTCGACCGCCTCGCCCTCCAGCTGGGCCAGATCCCGCACCTTCTTCGGGAACCTGGCCTTCGCCACCTCCGCCTTCAGTCCCGAGAGCAGGCCCTGCGCCTCCAGCACCCGGTCCGCCGCGTCGAGGAAGGAGCCCGCCGGCGCCCGCCGCGCCCGCTCCACCGAGGACACCTGCTCCTCGCTGTACCCGATCTGCGTGCCGAGCGCGGCCTGTGTCAGGCCCTGCCGCTCCCGGCACATCTTGATGATCCGCCCGACCGTCCGCAGGACGGCCGCCGACTCCTCGTCCGCGCCGTACGGTTCCACGCTCATGTCCCCACACCTCCGTCTGCCGCCCCGTGTCCAACCGGCCGTCGGCGCCGCACGTCACGCGTCGCGGCCCGGACAGGCCCGGACAGGGTCGTGCGGCGCCCGGACGCGGCCCGGGGCACCGGCGGGTCTACTGCCGGTAGCCGCCGAGGAACCGGCCGATCCGGCCGATCGCCGCCTCCAGGTCATCGGCGTGGGGGAGGGTGAGGATGCGGAAGTGGTCGGGGGAGGGCCAGTTGAAGCCGGTGCCCTGGACCACCTGGATCTTCTCCCGCAGCAGCAGGTCGAGGACGAACTTCTCGTCGTCGTGGATCCGGTGCACCTTGGGGTCCAGGCGCGGGAACGCGTAGAGCGCGCCCTTGGGTTTCACGCAGCTCACGCCCGGGATCTCGTTCAGCTTCTCCCAGGCCACGTCCCGCTGTTCGCGCAGTCTGCCGCCGGGTGCGGTGAGCTCGTGGATGGACTGGCGGCCGCCCAGCGCGGCCTGGATGGCGTACTGGGCGGGGGCGTTGGCGCACAGGCGCATGGAGGCCAGCATGGTCAGGCCCTCCAGGTAGTCCTTCGCGTGCTGCTTCGGACCGGTGACCACCAGCCAGCCGGAGCGGAAGCCCGCCACGCGGTAGGTCTTGGAGAGGCCGCAGAAGGTGAGGACCACCAGGTCGGGGGCGAGGGCGGCGGCCGAGTGGTGGACGGCGTCGTCGTAGAGGATCTGGTCGTAGATCTCGTCGGCGAAGACCATGAGGCCGTGCCGCCGGGCCAGGTCGAGGATGCCCTCGACGACCTCCTTCGGGTACACGGCGCCGGTCGGGTTGTTGGGGTTGATGATGACGACGGCCTTGGTGCGGTCCGTGATCTTCGCGGCCATGTCGTCCAGGTCCGGGTACCAGTCGGCCTGCTCGTCGCACAGGTAGTGCACGGCCCTGCCGCCCGCGAGGTTGGTCACGGCGGTCCACAGCGGGAAGTCCGGGGCGGGGACGAGGACTTCGTCACCGTCCTCCAGCAGTGCCTGCACCGCCATGGACACCAGTTCCGAGACGCCGTTGCCGAGGAAGACGTCGTCGACGTCGACCTCCAGGCCGAGGGTCTGGTACCGCTGGGCGACGGCGCGGCGGGCGGACAGGATGCCGCGCGAGTCGGTGTATCCGTGCGCCTGCGGCAGCATCCGGATCATGTCCTGGAGGATCTCCTCCGGCGCCTCGAAGCCGAACAGGGCCGGGTTGCCGGTGTTGAGGCGCAGCACGCTGTGGCCCGCCTCCTCCAGCGCGTTGGCGTGCTCGATGACCGGGCCGCGGATCTCGTAACAGACCTCGCTGAGCTTGCTCGACTGCCGGAACTCCATGCGCCCCTCCGGTTCACTGGTGATGCTTGGTTTTACCAAGTGGGTGCTTGGAAAGTCCAACGACATGTCTAGACTGCGACGCATGCCACCTCGCCGAAGCTACGACCAGTACTGTTCCGCCGCGCGCGCCCTCGACTCCGTCGGCGACCGCTGGACCCTGCTGATCGTCCGGGAACTGCTCGCGGGCCCACGGCGCTACACCGACCTGCACGCGGACCTGCCGGGCGTCAGCACCGACGTCCTGGCCTCCCGTCTGCGGGACATGGAGCGCGACGGCCTCACCACCCGCCGCAGGCTCCCCCCGCCCGGCGCGGCCCACGTCTACGAACTCACCGCACGGGGCGCCGCGTTGCTGCCGGTTCTCCAGGCCCTCGGCGCCTGGGGCGAGGAGGCGCTGGGGGAGCGCCGGCCCACCGACGCGGTGCGGGCCCACTGGTTCGCGCTGCCCCTGCTGCGGGCGCTGGACGGGGAGACGGGACTGGTCGAAGTCCGCCTGGACGAAGGGGTGTTCCACCTGAGGGCGGGCGCGTCCCCCGTGCACGGCGTGGGCTCCGCTGACGGGGGCGGACTCGTCCAGGGCGGCGGTGGCTTCCCCGGCGACGGTCCCGTCTACGGCGATGGTCCCGCGGACGGAGAGCCGGACGCGGTGCTGTCCCTGGACACGGACACCTGCACCGCCGTCAGCCGCGGCGACCTCGCCCTGACCGAGGCGGTCCGCGCGGGACGGGTCGTGGTCACCGGCGACGGCCCGCTCGCCAAGCGGCTGCGCGAGGCGTGACGGAAGGGGGCGGAGTCCCGCAGTCCCGGAGTTCCGGAGTCCCGGGGTCGCGGAGTCCCGCAACAGCGATTCCCCCCTCCGGAGGGACGGCACCGGGCTTGTCCCCCGTGCGAGCTACCGACAGGTGTCCACCGCGAGGTGACGATCTCCGAACGCCGTTTCCGTAGCGTCCCGTTGCAGCACGCGACACACCGGTCGCGGCCCGGCAGAGGGGTGTTCATGCGGTTCGTTCGGCAGTTCCTGACGATCCTGGTGGTGTACGCACTGAGCGGCGTCGCCGTCAACGCGGTGCGCGACAACGAGTGGTTCACGCTCGTCCTCGGTCTCGCGTCCGCCGCTCTGATCGTCCTCGTCTATGCCTGGGTCGTGCGGCGGACCGAGCACCGGCCCGCGACGGACGTGGCGCGGGAGGGAGCCGTGTCCCGGACCGCCTGGGGCATCCTGATCGGCGGCGGGATGTTCACGGCCGTCATCGTCAACCTCTACACCGCCGGGCACTACGACATCGACGGCGTCGGCTCGGTGACCGGCGCGGTGGGGCTGCTCGGCTTCATGGCCGCCGCCGCGGCGACCGAGGAAGTGGTGTATCGGGGGGTGCTGTTCCGGATCGTCGAGGAACACATCGGCACCTACGCGGCCATGGGGCTGACCGGTCTCGTGTTCGGCCTCTCGCACCTGTTCAACGAGAACGCCACCCTGTGGGGCGCGCTGGCCATCGCGATCGAGGCCGGATTCATGCTCGCCGCCGTGTACGCCGCCACCCGCAGCCTGTGGCTCGCGATCGGCGTGCACTTCGGCTGGAACTTCGCCGCGGCCGGCGTCTTCAGCACCGAGGTCTCCGGCAACGGCGCCAACGAGGGCCTCCTGGACGCCACGACGTCGGGGCCGGAACTGCTCACCGGCGGCGCGTTCGGGCCCGAGGGCAGCGTGTACTCGGTGGGCTTCGGAGCCATGCTGACCCTGGTGTTCCTCTGGCTGGCCCACCGGCGCGGGAACGTCGTCCCCTTCGGTGCCCGCCGGGCGGCCCGCCGCGACTCCGCGACTACACTGCCCCGGTGATCGATCGCCGACGTGTCCCGGAGCTGTGGCGCCGCCTCGATGTCACGGCCCGGGACCTCCCGCTCGGGATCCTGCTCCTCGTGGCGTCGGTCGTGCCGGGCTTCCACGGCAACGGCACCGAGTTCGGCGGTGTGCCGACCCGCCCCGCCGACGCGCTCGCCGTCGTCGCGGCCGTCCTGCAGAGCCTCCCGCTCGCCGCGCGCCGGCGGTGGCCGCTCGTCTGCCTCGCCCTGGTGTCCTGCGGTTTCGCCCTCGACCAGCTCCGCGGCTACCACCTCTTCGCGGGCATCGCGCTGCCCATCGCGCTCCTGAGCGCCGGGTCGTACCTGGAGCGGTTCCGGCGCACCACCCTGGTCGCCTCCACCGTGGCGTATGTGGCCCTGGCGGTCGCGCTGGACCGGACCGGGCCCGGCGAACCCGCCGCGGAATACGTGACGTTCTACCTGGCGCTGGCCCTCGCCTGGGGCATCGGCGCGTGGATGCGCTCCGCCCGCGCCGCCGAGGCCGAACGGCGCCGCCGCGTCGCCGAGGACGCCCGCACCGCGGAGCGCACCCGCATCGCCCGGGAACTCCACGACGTCGTGACCCATCACGTGACCGCGATGGTCGTGCAGACCGAGGCCGCCCGGTACCTCACCGCCTCGCCGGACCGCCTCGACCAGTCGCTGACCAGCGTCAGCGACACGGGCCGACGAGCTCTCACCGACCTGCGGCACCTGCTCGACCTGCTCAACCCCGAATACGGCACAGGCCACCGGAGTGAGGACCGGACACCGCCCGTCGGCCGGGTGCTCACGCTCGTCGAGCAGACCCGGCGTGCCGGACAACCGGTAGAACTGACCGAGGAGGGCACGCCCCCGGATGCGACCGGCAGCGCCGACCTCGTCGCCTACCGCGTCGTGCAGGAAGCCCTCACCAACGCGCTCAAGTACGACCACGGCAGCCGGACCTCGGTCCTGGTGCGCCACGGCGGAATGGAGATCACCGTGGAGGTCGGCACGGACGGTTCCGGCTCCCGGGCCGCGTCCCCCGGCGGCAGCGGGCGGGGACTGGCGGGCCTGCGCGAGCGGGTCGACGTCCTGGGCGGCGACTTCGAGGCGGGCCCCCGGGCCGACGGCGGCTTCCTCGTCCGCGCGCGGATACCCATGGGGACCCCGGCGTGAGCGCGCCCGTCCGGGTCCTCGTCTGCGACGACCAGGCGCTGATCCGCACCGGCCTGTCGACCATCATCGACGCCCAGCCCGACATGGCCGTCGCCGGCGAGTGCGGGGACGGGCGGACCGCGGTCGAACTGGCCGGGCGGCTGCGCCCGGACGTCGTCGTCATGGACGTGCGCATGCCGGTCCTGGACGGCATCGAGGCCACCCGGCAGCTGGCCGGCGCCGGGGTCGAGCACCCCGTGAAAGTGCTCGTGGTCACCACCTTCAACCTCGACGAGTACGTCTACGAGGCCCTGCGGGCCGGCGCGAGCGGCTTCCTCCTCAAGGACGCCCCACCGGACCGCCTCCTGCACGGCATCCGCACCGTGGCCACCGGCGCGGCCCTGCTGGACCCCGACGTGACGCGCCGCCTCGTCGGCCACTACGCCGCCCGCATCCGGCCCGCCGGGGGCAGCCCGCAGGACACCCCGCTCACCCCCCGCGAACTGGAGGTCCTCCGCCTGATCGCGGACGGCCGCTCCAACAGCGAGATCGCCGCCGCGCTCGTCATCAGCCAGGAGACCGTCAAGACCTTCGTCTCCCGCATCCTCACCAAGCTGGGCCTGCGCGACCGCGTCCAGGCGGTGGTGTACGCGTACCGGCAGGGGCTGGTGAACTAGCGCCGCGATCAGCATCGTTCCCGCCCGGTGACCGCCCTGGGCGTCGCGGCCGTGCTGAGGGCTGAGGGTGTGCCGGCCTCGGTGCCGAGCAAGTGGTCCGCCCGGACGTGGCGTTCGGGAAGCAGGCCGGTGGCGGGCAGCGTGAGACACGGCGGAAAGGGCGTGCATCACCCCGTGGTCTGCCCCGGGACGAGCCGGGGCGAGCGGCAGCCGTAGGTTGGTCGCCCCGCCACGTCACCGAATCCGAGGTTCTCATGCCCCTCTGGCAGACGATCTTCCTCGTCACGCCGGTACGCACGGTCGTCGTGCTGCTGGTCGCCCCGTTCGTGGTGGCGGTGTTCCTCGCGCTGTCGGCACGGCGCGCCGAGGCAATGCGCGTGGCAGGGCTGATCGGGCTCACCCTCTATGTCCTTCTCGTGCTCGTCGCCACGTTCTCACTGAACCGGTCGGAGGGCGGGGGCGGCGGGCTTTCGCTCGGTTCGCTCGGATACCTCATGTCCGGGGGCGAGAACCTGGGAAGCATGGAGAAGGACATGATCGTCAGGCAGTCGCTCGCCAACGTCCTGATGTTCGTGCCCTTTCCCGCCCTGATCAGGCTCTCCTGGCCGCGGACCGGGCGGTGGACGGCCCTTGGTGCCTGTGTGCTCCTGACCTTCCTGATCGAGACGTGTCAGTTCCTCGTCGGAGGAGGGCGGGTGGCCGACGTCGAGGACTTCCTGCTCAACTCCCTCGGCGGAGGTGTCGGCCTGCTGGTCCTCGTGGCTGCGCAGGCGGTGTGCAGGGTGGTCGGAGGGGGAGCCGGAGCGGGTGCCCGGCGGAAGCGCGAGAAGCGCGTCACGGCCGGTCAGCGCACCTGATCAGGCGCGTATCGGGTCGGCTCACTCACCGTCACCCGGCAGCGAAACGGGTCCGCCGGTTCGGTGTGAGCGCATCGCGGTGGGACGTCCCCGACCCAGTGGGCTTTTTCAGAACAGCCACTGATCGGGTGACTTGGGTCGAGTCAGGACGAGGACCGCAACGCACAGGGCTTCCGCGCCGTTGAGGGAGGAGTTCGAAGTCTCAACCCATCGACTGGGTCAACCTCGACGGGTTCACCGCTCCCACTCCGTAACCGGAGCATGAGAAGCACCCCGGGACGTTCTTCGGCTCCAGGGCAATCCTGTTCACGGCCTCGGGGCGTCATGACCAGACAAGTCGCCCTTCAGCAACCGAACAGACCGGATGGTCTCCCGCGCCGATCCTCGTCAGCATCTCCGCCACGGAGTCGAAGTAGTCAGCCAATGACGCGTACTCGCCGGTGACCGTGAGTTCACCCACGAACCATCTGCCGACACGTCCGTCCCTCGCATCGATGAAGTGTCCCGCCCAGCCGTCCTGATCCGACACGAACGGGATCCACTCCTCGCGCCATTCGCTCCCGCCGGACAAGGGGTGATTCGTATAGAGCTTCTCCATCGCCCGGATGCCCAGAAAGAAGCTCGCCTCGTCCGGGAAGCCGGCGTAACCGCAGCAGGCCGTGTCATCGTCCACCTGGTCCCCGGGAACATCCAGGTTGCTCTGCAACAGCCACGCCCGCAGTTCCTGAGGCAACAAAAGACCCATGCGCTCCTCGGCGGCCGCGAGCATCCACTCCGTGGCCGGGCCGGGCAAGTCCGCGTGATCGACCGGAGCATACTCCTCAAGAAGATCCATTACGCGGGCCCAGCTCTCCACCACACTCATCCCCCCGCTGCCTCTCTGCACGGATTCGCTATGCCACTCAACCGGCTCACCTACTGTGATTCGAACACCTCCCTCGACGGCGCGGAAGCCCTGCGCACTGCGGTTCTCGACCTGACGCGACCCGAGCCATCCGATCAGTGGCCACTCTGAAAAGGCTCAGTGGTCCGGTCGGCCGTCCGCACACGGGAGGCCCGCACAAGGCGGGCCTCCCTGGGGTGTGTTGCCGGTGTCAGGCGCCCGGCGGCACCCGTGAGGGGCGGCCGGAGCCGCGGGTCAGGCGGTAGCCGGCGACGCCCGCCAGGGCGGCCAGGGCGCCGCCTGCCGCGGTCCACAGCCAGCGGTCGGACCACCAGCCGGAGGCCCAGCCGTCCTCGGGTTCCAGGGCTGCCAGGACGGCGGAGGCCGAGTCGTCCTCCTGGTCCTCGTCCGCAGCCGTTCGGGCCGCGATGCCCGGGACCAGCGGCTCCGACAGGGAGCCGTCGACCGCCGCCGCGCCGCCCATGTCCTTGGACTCGACGCGCAGTTCGGCGTTCACCGCCTGGCCTAGGTCGGCCGCGGACATGCGCAGCGCCGTGAGCCGCACGTAGTAGGTGCCCGGCAGCGGGTCGTTGGCCCACGGCTCCGACCAGGCGCGGACGGTGCGCAGCACGCAGGTCAGCTCCACCGAGGGGGTGTCCGCGGGGGCCGTGCGGGTCTGGGCGCCGTACTGGCAGGCCTGGCGGCGGCGCAGACCGTCGTACACGTCGACCTGCCAGGTCTGGGCGGCGTGTGTCTCGGGGAGCTTCACCGTGGCCCGCACGGTGGGGCGTTGGCCCGCGTCCGCCGGGAACGACCAGTACAGGTAGTCGCCCGTGGAGGCGCGCGCGGTGGCGGTCTGCCCCTGCTCGACCTCCGTCGCGGTGCGGAACGAGGTGCCCGCGCGGGTGGGGCCCGCGCCGTCCCCGGACGCCTCCGGGGAGGGCGAGGAGTCGGCCGCGGCGGGCGCGGCGGCCAGGCCGAGGGCCAGCAGGGCGGTACTCAGTACGCGTACGGCGCGGCGCATCAGTGGGTCCTCCAGACAGCGAACCGCCAGCGGGACAGCCAGCCCCACAGCAGGCCGGCGACGAAGCCGGTGACGAGCAGGGCGCCGAGCAGCCACCAGCCGCGGCCCAGGCCGAAGGAGGCGACGTCGGACGCCTCACCGGGGCCGTCCACCACGTCGAGCGTCAGTTCCAGCGGCAGGCCGGGGGTCGTCTTGACCCCGGAGCCGGGTGTGAAGGACGTGGTGACCGCCAGGCACACCGTCTCGGCGGCCGGTTCTCCCTCGTCGTCGTCGCGTTCCGGCTTCGGGTACCGCAGGCCGGTGGAGAGCACGTCGGTGCGGCCGGTGCCGGTGGCCTCACCGCGCACGATCTCGCGGCCGTGGACCGTGACCGCGCGCAGCAGCACGCCGTGGTCGGGGCGCACGGCGCGGTCCGCCGCCACGCTCACCGAGGCGCGCAGTTCCTGTCCCGGGAGCACGTCGACGCGGTACCAGCGCTGCCGGTCGAAGTCCTGGCGGTCGGTGTACAGGCCGGACTTCAGGGTCGGCGCCTGGGTGCAGCGGTCGCCGCCCTCGGTGGCCACCGGCGTCACCACCGGCTCGGCCGCCCGGTCCACCAACTCGTTGACCCGGTCGGTCAGTTCGTCCTGGTGCTCGACGGAGGTGTAGGTCCCGCCGGTCGCCTCGGCGATGCAGCTGAGCTGGCGGCTCAGCTTGGCGTTCGGCACCAGACCCAGGGTGTCGATGGTCAGCCCGATGCCCTTCGCGGCGATCTCCCGGGCCACCTCGCACGGGTCGAGCGGGGCGCAGGTGTCCTCGCCGTCGCTGATCAGCACGATCCGCTTGGATCCGTTGCCGCCGTCGAGGTCGTCGGCGGCCTCGAGCAGGGCCGGGCCGATCGGGGTCCAGCCGGTCGGGGTGAGCGTGGCCACCGCCGTCTTGGCCTCCGTGCGGTCCAGCGGGCCCACCGGGTAGAGCTGAGCGGTGTCCTTGCAGCCCTCCTTGCGGTCGTCGCCCGCGTAGTCCGCGCCGAGCGTGCGGATGCCGAGTTCGACCTCCTCGGGCGTGGCGTCCAGCACCTCGTTGAACGCCTGCTTCGCCGCCGCCATCCGGGACTGCCCGTCGATGTCCTTGGCTCGCATCGACCCGCTCACGTCGAGGAGCAGGTTGACCTTGGGCGCGTCCCGGCCCGTCGGTTCGTCGGCGGCCGCCCCCGCGGGGAAGGCCAGTCCGGCCGTCAGGGCGGCGAGCAGCGCACCGGCGCCTGCCACCGTCCGTCTTCTTGTGATCATCGGGGGATCCTATGGACGGTGGCTGACGCCTTTCAAAACGGGCCGTCAGAAGCAGGCGACTTGAAGCGGATTGGGCAGTTCCGTCCACTGGTCCCCGGCGGTGCCCGGAGACATCCGCATCAGCGTCAGCGCCTTCGCGGGCACCGGCCCGCCGGTCAGCGCGTCCAGGTCCGGACCGCTCGGAACATCCCGCACCGCGCCCTCCAGCACCGCCCGCAGCTGCGCTCCCGAACCCGCCGTCCCGGCCAGCGCACCGGCCACCAGGGAGCCGAACAGCTTGCGCCGCAACGCCCGTTCGTCGTCCGTGACGACCCGGTCCGGCACCTCGGGCGGGACGTCGATGCCGTGCCGGGCCAGCCGGGCCGGGGAGACCCGGATGTCCGCCAGGTCGCGGTAGACCAGCCGCAGCGGCTCCCCGGCCGGCGACAGCACCACCAGCAGGTTCTGGCCGTGCGCCTCCAGCGCCACCCCCAGCTCCAGCAGCCGCAGCCCCACCGTCAGCGCCAGCCGCGCCAGCCGCACCGTCCACCCGGGCCGGTCCGGCAGCCCCGTCGTCACCAGCGCCGCCACCGGCACCACCCGCTCCCCGGCCGCCGCGTACTCCTGCGGCGAATGGCGCAGCACCGCCGCGAAGTCCGGCGAACCGGCCGCCACCGCCGCCACCGTCCGCGTGACGTGCAACAGCCCGCCCGCACGGGCCGCCACCGCCTCCCCGAGGACCGACAGGGCCCCCGAGGCGGCCACCGAGCCCAGCGAGATGTCCCGCACCGAGGACGTCAGCCGGGCGCTGAACGCCGTCTTCACCTGCGGACCGCCGGGCAGCGCCAGGGTGCGCAGCGCCATCAGCGGGTGGGCCGCCAGCCGCTCGGCAGCCGTCCGCTTCAGCACGTGCGCCTCCTGCCACGGGTGCACCGGGACCAGGAGCCGCCCCCCGTCGCGCAGCCACCCGGGCCAGGCGCCCGACACCAGGCACTCCTCCGCCGGCACCGGCAGCAGCCCCAGCCCCACCACCGGACGGTGCTCGGGCCCGTAGGCCAGCTGGTCCGCCACGGACAGCCCCGGCCGGGAACGGCACGAGGGGTGGAACGGATGCCCGTCCACCACCCGCTGCTCCCACTCCCAGTCCCGCACCGGCCACTCCTCCGGCCGATCCGGGCGCGCGTCGTGGCCCGGGTTCGCCGCCCGGGACAGTGCCAGCGAGGCGACGCTGTGCCCCAGTTCGGCGGCGAACACCGCAGAGTGCGGCACCGCCAGGTCCGTCACCAGCCGCGCCGGGTCGGCGTACTCCCGCCCGCCCAGCCGGACGGCCGTGACGTACGCCGCCGTCGCGTACGGATCGGCCGGCGGACCACTCAGGATCCGGCCGTCCGCCGGCCGCAGCACGACCCCGTCCCGGCTCGTCTCCCGGACCCCCGCCCACGGCAGCGGATCATGGACCAGACCCCTCCACAGCCTGGTCAGCACGGCCGCACGGGCACCGGGCAGCGCCCGCGCGTAACGGGCGGCGAGGTCCGGCCGCCGGGCGGCCAGTTCGTCGCCGATTTCGGCCTCCGCGGAGGGGGAACGGTGCACGGGCGGGCTCCTGTGGGTACGACCGGGACGGCACGAACGGGCCGGCCACGCCAGACATACTGATCGTCACCGCCCGTACAGACCGTAGGGAATCAGTGGAACGCGTGGACCTTCTTCCCCCGCCGGCGGACGACGACGCGGCCCGCCGCGACGGCCTCGCCCGCCGCGCCGACGCCTACGCCGCCGTGCCGCTGCTGAACTGCCTGCTGCGGGAGGTGGGCGAGCCGGTCGCCGACACCGACGGCCGCCGCACCTACCGGCTGCCCGGCTCGGGCCGGCTGCTGCGGGTGCGCGGCACCAGGCGCCCCACCGCCCCCGAGGTGCGCACCGCGGGCGGCTGGCAGCCCCTGGGCCACCCCGAACTGGTCAAACTCGCCGCGGAAGAACTGCGCCGCCACACCGGCGTCCCCAACCACGAACTGCCCACCGAGATGACCGACAGCCGGGACGTGGTCGCCGCCCTCCTCGCCGCCCGCGCCCGCTCCGACCCGCCCCACGACCCCTACCTACGGTCCGAGCAGGCCCTCGTCACCGGCCACACCCACCACCCCGCGCCCAAGTCCCGCGGCGGCGGCCCGGCCGCCGCCTGGCTGCCGTACGCGCCCGAGGCCCACGCCCGTTTCCCGCTGGCCCTGCTCGCCCTGCGCGAGGACACCGTCGTCGACGAGGGCGACACCTCCGCCCTCGACCGCCTCGGCAGCGCACCGCCCGGCTACCGGCTGCTGCCCGCCCACCCCTGGCAGCTCGACCTGGCCGCCGCCCGCCTCGCGCCCGCCTTCGCCGACGGCCGCCTCCTCCGGCTCGGCACCACCGGCTCCGACACCTGGCCCACGGCCGCCGTCCGCACCGTCTACGCACCCGGACGGGACCTGTTCCTGAAGTTCAGCCTCGACGTGCGCATCACCAACGACATCCGCCGCCTGTGGCGCCACGACCTGGACCGGCGCGCGCACACCGACGCCGCCGCCCGCTCCGCCCTCGCCGCCTTCGACGGCCCGGCGGCCTGGCTCAGCGACCGCGGGCACCGCACCGCCGACTTCGCCGACGAGGAACTCGCCGTCGTCGTGCGCGACGGGCTGCGCCGCCACCTGCTGCCCGGCGCCACCCCCTACCTGGCCGCAGCGCTCGCCGAGGGCTTCGACGGCAACCCGCTCGCCGCGGCGGCCGACCCCGACGCCTGGTGGGAGGCGTACCTGGCCCGGGTCGTCCCCCCGGCGCTGGCCGCCTACGCCCGGCACGGGGTCGTCCTGGAGGCGCACCTGCAGAACACCCTGGTCGCCATGGGCACCGACGGGCGTCCGGCCCAGGCCCTGTTCCGGGACGCCGAGGGCGTCAAGCTGCTGGCAGGGGCGGGACCCACCGGCCGGGCGGCGGGTGCGCCGCCCGGGGTGTCCCAAGAGGCGGGCTGGGAACGGCTGGTCTACTGCCTGGTCGTCAACCACCTCCTGGAGATCGCCGCCGCCCTCGCCGACCACCACCCCGGCCTCGACCCGTGGCCCGCCGTCCGCCGCGAACTGGCCCGCGCCGGGCTCCCCGAGGCCACCGCCCTGCTCACCGCGCCCACCCTGCCGGGCAAGACCAACCTGCTGCTCCGCTGGACCGGCGCGGACGGTGCGGACGCCCGCTACCGCCCGCTGCCCAACCCGCTGGCCGCGGGGCCGTCGACGGGACGCTGAACACCCGCCGGACGCGGGCCGCCGCCAGGACGCCGGACCGGCCTCACCCCACCCCGAACCGGTCCAGTGCCGCCCCCGCCAGCGCGGCCACCGCCGGGCGCAGGGCGCTGCCGACGTGCGGGGCGAAGTACGGGGAGTGGTTGGGGGCCAGCGGCGCCGCGCCCGGGCCCCCGGCCGTCGCCCGGCGCCACTCCTGCGCGCCCACCACCCCCAGCATCCAGTACACCAACGGCACCCCACGCTGACCGTGCAGCTCCTGCCCGGCGTCCCCGAACAGCGGGAAGTCCTCCGCCGCCATCGAGCCCGGCCAGTCCAGCACCCGCCGCCTCCCCAGCAGGGCGGTGTGCGCGGCCCGTACGGCCGAGGCGGTGTCCGGGTCGCACCACAGCGCCGCCGACCGCGAGGTGACGGTCACCTCCGGCTCCCGGGGGGAGCCCGCCACGGCACTCTCCGCCCGGACCACCCGCCGCACCTCCGCCAGCGCCTCGTCGAGCAGTTCGTCGCTCGCCGCTCGCACCGCCACCCCGAGCACCGCCCGGTCCGGGATGACGTTGGCGGCCGTCCCGGCCCGCAGCGTGCCCACCGTCAGGGTCACCCGGCCCTCCCCGGCCCCCGGGCCGGCGACGGCGTCCTGGAGCCGGGTGACGACGGCGGCCGCCGCGACCACCGGGTTCACCGCCAGGTGCGGCGTCGCCACGTGCCCGCCCCGCCCGTGCAGCACCACGTCGAGGGCGGCCCCGGCGGCGGTCGTCGGCAGGGCGGGCGCCGACCCCGCACCCGGCGGCGCGCCGTGCGCGACCGTGCCCGCCGGCAGCGGCGCCGCGTGCTGGGCGAGGACCACGGACGGGCGGCCGAACCGCTCGTACAGCCCGTCGCGCAGCATCCGCGCCGCTCCGTCCAGCGTCTCCTCCGCGGGCTGCCCCACCACGACGAGCGTGCCCCGCCAGCGGTCGGCCAGGCCGGCGAGGAGGTCGGTGGCGCCCGCCGCCGCGGCCAGGTGCAGATCGTGGCCGCAGGCGTGCATCGCGTCCGTGCGGCTCGCGTACGGCAGCCCCGTCCGCTCCCGCACCGGCAGCGCGTCGAGCTCCGCGCGCAGCCAGACCCGTGGCCCCTCCCCGTTGCGGAGCACGGCGACCACGCCGTGCCCGCCGACGCCCCGGGTGACCTCGCAGCCCGCCGCGGCGAGCCGCCGGGCGAACCGGTCCGCGGTGCGGGCCTCCTGCCCGGAGGGCTCCGGGTGGGCGTGCAGGTCCAGGTAGAGCGCCAGCGCGGGCCGCAGCACGCCCCCCGCACGGTCGAGGAGGTCCCCGGGGCCGACGCGAGCGGTGGCGCCGTCGCCGGCCGGCTCCTCGGGCGGGGCGGCGCGGGCCGGGGGCGTCGGACGGGGGGAGCCGGACGGTGGGTTCATCGGCGCGCTTCCGTTCGGGCCCGGGCCCCGCGCGCTCGGCGGCGGGACCCGGACGATGGACGTCGGACCGTCGGGACCGGTCGGGAGGAACCGGCCGGGAGAGCCGGGAGAGACCGGTCTCTCCCGACCGGCCGGAGGGACCGGTCGGGAGAGGCGGGATGAGGGGATTCGGGAGGGACCGGATCAGGGGAAGGGGTGCGGGGCCCGGCGGATCTCCGCGTCGGTCAGGTCACTGCCCCGGTGCCCGCCCCGGCGCAGCGCGGTGCGCAGCCGGGGCATCAGCAGGGCCCGCTGCCGGTTCCAGCCGAAGTCGATCGGCAGCAGTCCGGGCACCACGGTGGCGACCGTCCGCAGCCCCATCGCCTCCTGCTCCGGCGGGGTCTGGTCGACGACGATCACGTCGTGCCCGGCCCCCGTCAACTCGTCCACGACGGCGGTGACGTCGTCGCGCAGGTCACCGGTCCGGGGGCGGCCGTGCCGCTCCCAGTCGCCGTACAGCTCCGCGAACGGGCGGGCGGGGGACGGTTCCAGGTAGCTCGCCGCGTGCGCGGCCATCCGGGGCAGCCCGTACAGCTGTGGGTGGTCCTTGAGATGCCGGACCAGGGTGAAGTCGTCGGCCATGGCCTCCAGTTCGGCCCGCCGCTCGGCGGTCTGCCGGGCCAGGTGCGGGATGTAGCTGAGCACCTCGGACAGGGCTCCCTCGATCGCCGCCCGCGGGTCCAGGGAGGCCGCCGCCGCGAACGACAGGGTGCCCGGCCCGCCGTCCCGGCGGACCCCGACCACCGTGACGGCGGGGACCGCCAGGTCGATGCGGTTGTCGAGGACGTGGACGTCGTAGCCCTGGAGGGCGGCCCGCTCGGCCATCGCGGTGGCGGTGGCGCTGCCGACCGTGTCCAGGTCGACCCGGGGCAGCCGCGCCGAGCCGTACCAGGCGTTCAGGAACGCGTCCCGTTCGACGAGTTCGAGCAGCCCGCCCAGTACGGCCTCCTCGGCGCAGCCGCCGATGGCGCAGCCGTTGGAGCACTCGAAGACGAAGTTGTCGCCCGCCGTCGGGATGCTGTAGTACACCAGCCGCGACGGCACCAGCACCGGCCGGTCGTCGCGCAGTGACCACCCCCACTCCCACGGGACGGGCCGGCCCGGGTCGAACGGCTCCACCAGCGGGTCGTCGCGGTACGTCTCCGGACCGTACAGCCCGCACTCCGCGGGGTCGACCGCGTCCGCCCGCAGGTCGTCGTAGCTGCCGACGACCGGGGCCCGGCCGCCGCGTCGACGGGTGCCCGCGTACCGCTCCAGCCCCTCCAGGAACGCCAGCCGGCGGCTGGTCGCGAAGGAGTTCTCCTGCCCGCTCCAGGTGACGTCGTGCAGCCCCGCGTACCCCCGCACGAAGGCGCTGCCGGCCACCGGCGCGGTCGTGGACGAGGTGACGTCGTTCCAGGTGCCGGCGCCGAGCGCCCCGCACACCGGGTTGGCCAGGGCCTCGGTGGGCAGCGGGTGCGCGAAGGCGGACCGCAGCCGGTAGGTGTCCGGGGCCGGCTTCGGGCGGGGCACCGGCGACAGCGACGGCACCTCGTCCCGCGCGAGCACCCGCGGAGGCCCGGCGCAGTGCGGGCACAGCGGGTCGGCGAGCAGCGGATACGTCCGCACCGTCAGGTCCGCCAGGTCCAGCCGCGTCACCCGGGGCAGCGCCCGGTCGGCCGGGTCCCCGGCCGGCGGCCTCGGGCGCGGCCCGTGCAGCAGGGCCTCGCACAGGGCGGCCACCGTGTCCCGCAGGTGCGCCGTCAGCACCGGCCACTGCCCGGCAGGGCGCGGGCCGTCGGGGCCGCCGGTCTCCAGGGCGTTGCGCTCACTGCGGCTGCGCAGCCGCTGCCAGCGCACCGCGAGGCAGCGCCCGCAGGCACCGGCCCGGCCGTCGCCGCCCCACGGGCCCAACAGCACCGCCGAGGCGGTGACATGGACCAGCGCGCCGGGCCGCTCCGCCGCCCACGGATCCGGCGCCCCCGTGTCGCCGCCGCCCGCGCCGACGGCGCCCACGGGCACCACCCGGGGCGCGGCGGCACCGAAGCGGCCGTCGAGGAACTCCTGGAGGGCGTCCCGCGCCCCGGCCATCGGATGCGGCAGCAGGCCGCTCGCGGGCGCCGTCACGAGCTCTTCGTCCAGCGGAAGAGGCGTGCCGCGAGCACCCCGAACACCACGGCGAACACGACGAGTCCGGCACACCCCACCCCGATGTCGGACAGGTCGCCGCGGCCGGTCAGCGCCGCCGACACCGCGTCGTTGAGGTACCGCAGCGGCAGGACCAGGGAGATCTTCTGCAGCCAGTCCGGCATGGCGTCCAGCGGGAAGAACGAACCCGACAGGAACGCCATCGGCAGCATCAGGAAGTTGGCGATCGCGGCCACCGACTCCGGGGTGTTGCCGATGCTGCCGACGATCACCCCGAGCAGCAGGAACGTGGTGATGCCGAGGACCAGCACCGGCAGCAGCAGCGGCCACCGGGACGCGGGCACCAGGTCGAAGCCGGGCAGCATCGCCACGCCCACGAACAGCGCCGACTGCACCAGCCCCACGCCCACCGCGAGGACGTACCGGGACCCGATGACGGCGGACAGCGGTGCGGGCGACATGCGGATCATCCGCAGGATGTCGTCCGCCCGCCACTGCATCAGCGTGAACCCGATGCCGAACACGGCGGCGTTCGCGACGCCCCAGGACAGCACTCCGGCCGCCGTGTACGACAGGTAGGAGAAGCCGCTCTCCTCCACGTCCCGGCCGCGGAAGATCAGGCCGAAGACGACGAGGAAGATCAGCGGGAAGGCGAAGGTGAAGAAGACGGTGGTCTTGTCCCGGACCTGCGCGCGGTAGCCCGCCGCGGTCAGGGCGGTGTAGGCGCTCATGCCTGCTGCTCCTGGTGGTTCGGGGCCCGGTCGTCCGGGGCCGTGACGCCGTCCGTCCCGCCGGCCCGGCGGGCGGTGATGTCGAGGTAGACGTCCTCGAGGCTCGGCATGCGGGTCTGCACGCCGTCCAGTCCGGTGAGCGGATCGAGGGCGGCCAGCACCCGCCCGGTCTCCCTGGTCTCCAGCACCAGGTGCCCGCCCTGCACGGTGACCCGGTCCACGCCCGGCAGTGCGGCGGCCCCGGCCTCGTCGATCCGGCCCACCGGCACCAGCAGTTTCCCGCCCGCGCCGAACGAGCCGATCAGGTTCTGCGGGGCGTCGGTGACCACGAGCCGCCCCGCGACCAGGATGCCCACCCGGTCGCAGAGCGCCTCCGCCTCGTCCAGGTGGTGCGTCGTGTAGACGATGGTGCGGCCCTCGGCCTTGAGCCCCCGCAGCACCTCCCACAGGTCGCGCCGCCCCTCCGGGTCGAGGGAGGCCGTCGGCTCGTCGAGGAAGATCAGCTCCGGTCCGTGGACCAGTGCGGAGGCGATCGCCAGCCGCTGCCGCTGACCGCCGGACAGGTCGTCGACCCGGACCCGGTGCCGGTCGCCGAGGCCCACCGACTCCAGCGTCGCGTCGACGGCCGCGCGGTCCGCGCCGTAGAGCGCTGCGACGGTCCGCAGGTGCTCGTGCACCGTCTGCCGCACGAAGAACGCCGACGACTGGGTCTGCACGCCGAGCCGGGGCAGCAGCCCGGTGTTGCGCGGCCACGGGGACTCGCCGAACACCGCGACGGAGCCGGAGTCGGCCTTGCGCAGCCCCTCCATGATCTCCACCAGGGTGGATTTCCCGGCGCCGTTGGGGCCCAGCAGCCCGAAGAACTCGCCGCGCAGGACGTCCAGGGTGACACCGTCCACGGCCCGTCGGTCGCCGTACTGTTTGGTCACGTCCCGGACCGTGACGGCCGGTGGGGTCCCGTCGCCGGTGACGGGGGCGGTGGGGGTCATGTGCGGTACCTCATTCATCGGTCGAGCGGTCCTCGGTGCGGGGGGTGGGCCGCGGGTGGTTCCGGTGCGGCGTCGGCGGGGGCGTCGGACGGGTGGTCGGCGGGGTCATCGCATCACCAGCAGGGCGACGGCGGTACCGCTTCCGGCCACGGCGAGCAGCACCAGGGCGACCGCCGTGACCGCGTACGCGGTGTGCAGACGGCGGGCCCGCGGCGGGTAGGCGGCGACCGCGTCCCGGCCGCGCCGCCGCAGCCTCACGTAGGCCAGCGTCTCGGGGGCCAGGTTCGCGGCGCCCACGGCGTGGCTCAGCATCCGGTAGCCGTCCAGCGGCGGCAGCGGCACCAGGTTGCTGAGCGCCTGCACGATGCCGACGAACAGCATGCCGGTGAGCGGCGCGCGGGCCGGGTCGGACGGTTCCAGCAGCGCCCACCACAGCCCGAAGGGCAGCAGGAGCAGCAGGTTGACGTGGGCTCCCGCGGCGGCGACCACGAGCTTGGCCCGACGCCCGGGAAGGAACAGGTAGTTGCCGACCGTGCAGTACATCATCATGGCCGGGAACCGCCAGCGCAGGCCGATCTCCGTGACCTCCCCGCCGTAGTGCCGGGCGGCGACGCCGTGGGCGAGTTCGTGCGCGCAGACGCTGAACCACAGGAACACCGCGAACGGCACCAGCAGCAGGGGCCGCGTCAGCAGCTCCAGGGTGCCCTCCAGGGCCGCCCCCGGGTCGGCCAGGACGGCCACCGTCATCACCAGGACCGCCGCCAGCAGCGGCAGTTGGACCCCGGCGCGCAGCAGCGGGCGCAGCATGCGGTGCAGCCGCCCGGTGGTGGCCTGCGCGTCGGCGACGGTACGGCGGCTGCCCTTCCAGACGGTGCCGGTGCGGGCCGGGGGCGGCTCGGGCGGAGCCGGGTCCGGGGAGCCGTCGAGCAGGCCGCGCGTGCCCAGCAGCCCCAGCAGCCGCGTCCACTGCTCCGGCGGGAGCCGCCGCCGGAAGCGTTCGGCGTACGCCGCCTCGACGGCGTCGGCGTCCCGGGTGCCGTCGAGCAGGCCGAGGACGAACCGCTCCCGGGGGCCGATCTCGAACGCGGCGCCGCTGACGGGGTGTTTGACCAGGTGCACGGTCCGCGGACCCCGCAGCAGCGCCGGCCCGATCAGCACCCCGTCGCGCAGCGCGGGCCGGTACGCCCGCACGGCGTCGGCCGGGCGCGGCGGGGCGGAACCGTCGGGGGCGGCGGCCGGTGCGGAGGTGGCCGGGGCGGCGGCGCCGGGGTCGGGAGCGTGCGGCGCGGAGCCGCCCGGGACCGGGTCGGCCGGGACGCTGCCGCCGCGGGCGGTTCCGTCGGGCGCGGGGTCCGCCCGGTCCGCCCGGTCCGGGCGGTCCGGGCGGCCGGGCGCCGGGGCACCGGCGGCCCGGCGGTCGGTGGCGCTCACGAGGCGTCTCTCCGATCCCCGTCGGCCTTCGGATCCCGCAGCACGCGGCCGAGGACGAAGGCCAGGTACGCCTCGTCCCGGATGGTCACGTGCAGCCGGTTGTTCGTCATGTGCATGTACGGCGAGAGCAGGCGGGGCAGGACCGCCGGCACGTGCGTGACGGTCACCAGGGGGGCGGCGTCCGGATCCTCGGCCCGCTCCTGCCCGGCGTCCTCGCGCGCCGGGCCCTCCCACGCCGGGAACGCCAGGTCCCCGCGCTCCGTCAGCTCCACCACCCGCGCGCGCAACTCCAGGCAGTGCTCCGCCCAGCGCCGCAGGAAGGGCGGCAGCCGGTCCGTGCCCCCGTCCGCCACGACTCCGCGCAGCATCGCGAACCGGGCGCCGAGCGCGGGCGCCATCTGCGCGTAGGTGCGTTCGTACTCCGTGGAGCCGATGAAGCCGGTGCCGGGGAACAGCCGGTGCCAGAAGGCGTAGTAGGAGTCCAGGTAGTCGGCGAGCCGGTCCTCCTCGGGCAGGAAGCAGCTCGCCATCACCATCATCAGCTGCGCCGACGTGCCGAGCAGCACCGTCCGCACGTGCAGGTTCATGGTCCGGTACGCCTCCAGCACCAGGTCGCTGGAGTGCCGGAAGTGCCACTCGGCCAGTTCCACCCCGGCCGGGCCGCCGTACTTGGCGTACTCGGGCGCGTAGACCTCGTACGAGCGGGAGTTGTTCGGCCGCAGGTTCATCCGGCCGTCCGGGCCCATGTAGCGGGCCCGGTCCTCGCCGGGGAACTCGATGTCGAACAGCGAGTTGTAGAAGTCCTTCAGGAACCCGGAGTCGACCTCGTAGAGCGCCGGACGGGTCTTCAGGAAGCCGTCGATCGCCTCCTCGGCGCGGCGACGCACCTCCGGTTCGGCCTCCGGGCCGCTCGGCCGCAGTCGCAGCCGCACGTGCGGGCCCTCCAGCCAGTAGTTGATGAAGAAGTAGCCGGACAGCAGGCCGTCCGCGGTGAGCCCGTCGACCAGCGGGCGCACGCAGTTGACCAGCAGGGGCTGCGGGTTGGCGGCGTAGAAGACGTGCAGCGCCAGCCAGGGCGACGGGTCCGCGCCGGGTGCCGGACGGAACGCGGCGGGCTCGGTCAGTTCGGGCATGACGGGGAGACCTCCGTGGGGGACGAGGGCAGGGGGCGGGTGGTGAAGGTTTCCACGGCCAGCTCGGCCACGTGCCGGCCGCGCGCGGAGGTGAGGTGCAGGGCGTCCTCGGCGGGGAGCATCTCCCGGAACGTCACCCGGACACCGGGCCCGCGCTCCACCAGCGCCTCGAACGCGGCCAGTGAGAGCGCGCTGTCGAAGTCGACGTACAGGGGCTTGGCACCCAGGGGCCCCCGGTCGGGGGCCAGCACCGTGGCGAAGCAGCGGTCGGGCAGCCCGTGCGCCCGCTGCCAGCGCAGCCACGCCAGGTAGTGATCCTCCTCACCGGCCCCGGGCTCCCGGACCGGCAGCACCCGGGCGTCCGCGGTCCAACTGCGGCGGCTCACCACCACGTTGCCGTGCCGCACGCGCGGCCTGCGGGTGACGCCTTCGACGGGTTCCCCCTCCGGGACGCCCGCCCACACGTCGACGGGGGCCATCGTGCTGGGGGAGAGCAGCAGCAGGGTGCGCGGGATCTCCGGCAGCGCGATCGGCACCAGATAGCCGAGGTACACCGGGACGACCTCCCGGCCCAGGCGGCGCGAACGCAGCACCAGCCGCCCGGCCCGCTCGTCGTGCTCGACGTACAGGTCGTCGAGGTGGATGCGGGCGTCCTCCGGTACCGAACTCGTCTCGCCGGGGCAGACGATGTGGTGCCCGGTCAGCCGGCCGTGCAGGTTGAGGTTGCTGCTCACCGGCCCGCCGGTGACCTCCGCGAACACCGCGCCTTCCGGCGCCCGGGCGGCCATCTCCTCGCGCAGCGTCGCGGAGAGACCCGGCCCGTCGTCGCCGCCGGCGGCCGGTCCGTCGCCGTCGTAGAGGTGGGTGAACCGGCTGAAGGGGAAGGCCAGTCCGCCGTACGACTTGTTCAGGACGACCAGATCACGGTCGGGTCCCTCCGCGCCCCGGCAGAGCTGGAGATGGTGGCTCTGGGGGGCGAAGTGCCCGGTGAGCGGCTCCAGTCCGGCCGCGGTTTCGGCCAACAGCTGCTCAGGAAGTTCCAGTTCCTCCGCGTCCCGGCCGTCCTGCCACAGGGCGCGCATGCCGTCGTGGAAGTGGCGGCGGGCACGGTCGAGGGTGCGCATCTCGTCCTGCCCGAGCCAGTTCTCCTCCGGGACGTAGGCGCCCGAGGCGTCGAAGGGCACGCGCCGGCCGGTGAAGGACACGTACTGGTCGAAGAAGTCCTCGTGGAAGTCGTGCACGAGGCCCAGCAGGTCGTCGCAGCGGCCCCCGCGTCCGTAGCGGGCGAGGAAGAAGCCGAGCAGGGTGACGCGGTGCGGCAGCGTCAGGTCGAACAGCGGCAGCACCCCCTCCACGGCCCGCAGCGCCCGCCCGGTGTCACCGCCCAGCACCCCCGGACCGCACACCAGGTCGCCCCCGGTGTCGACGTCCTCGTACACCAGGGTCTGCGGCAGCGTCGGCTCCTCGGCCCCCAGGTCGCGCTGCGCGTCCAGCAGGCCGGCGCGCAGGGTGCTCAGCAGGCTGCGGCGCTCGGCGGTGTCCGCCCGGGGGTAGCGGTCCAGGCACCGCGCCGGGCCGTCCAGCAGGCCGGCCAGCCGGTCCGCCCAGGGCACCGCGAGGGAGCGCAGCGCCTCCTGGTAGGATCGCAGCGGGTCACGGCTGTGCACGTCGGTGCGCAGCACCGGGACCTGAACCATGCCCAGGTCCAGCAGCGCCGACGCGTACCGCTCGCACTCCTCGCGCCCGGCGCCGTGGTCGCGCTCCAGCCGGTCCACCAGGTCCCGGTGCCGCACCGGCTCCTCGCGGTCGCCGAGCCACTCCAGGAGGGCCTCCAGGGTGCCGCTGCTGCGCAGGAAGAACAGCCGGTCGCGCACGGCGTCGAAGGTCACCGCCGCGCTGTCGTCGCCCGCGGTCATCACGTGCCGCACGTAGCGGATGCGGTCGGCGTCGCGCCCCCAGCCGGGGGACAGCACCAGGGGCAGGTCGCGGCGGCGCTCCGGGTCGGCCGTGATCAGCTCCGTGAGCCGGGTCAGCACCACCACGTTGAGCCGGACATGGCTCACCCAGTCCTCGCCGCACGTCAGATCGGCCCCGTCGTCCCCGGGCGGACCGGCGAAGGTGCCGAGGCCGACACCGGTGAAGGTGCTGAACGGGCTGGTCTTGCAGGCGGTGCGGTACAGGTACGTCAGCGCCGACCGCTCGATCTTGCGCAGCCTGCTGCCCGGCCGCCCCGAACCGTCCTTCAGGTAGGAGTCGAGCCGGCCGTCGAGGGCGGGCGAGGCGAGCAGCAGGCCGTGCCGCAGCCGGTCGTCGGCCAGCGCGGTGCGCAACGCCCGTCGGCTGTCGTTGAGTTCGGCGGCGAGCAGGTCCCCGCCGTCCGCGCGCAGCTCCTCCAGCCGGGCGCGGTCGCGCAGCCAGTCGGCGGTGCGCCGGCCGGTGTCCGGGTCCCGGTCCGTCACCAGGCGGACGGCGGCCTCCGGGTCTGCGGGGAGCCGGTTGTTGAACACCTGACGGCGCAGGTTGATCAGGGCGCGGCGCGCGGCGGCGTCGCCGGGCGCCTCGTCGGGGCCGGTGGTCGCCTTGACCAGGGTGTGCAGCAGGTCGCTGAGTTCCGCCCCGGCCGCGGTCAGCCGGGTCTCCTCGGTGAGCACGACCTCCGCCCAGCGGCGGGTGCGGGGGCAGCGCAGCCCGTGCACGGTCTCGACCGGCAGCCCGGCCGCGCGGAGCAGGAACCGCCGTCCGGGCTCCCAGTGGGTGCCGGCGGGGCCGGGCAGGGGCGCGGGTGTGGGTGTGGGGCCGGGCAGGGTCGTGGGTGTGGGGCCGGGGAGGGTTGTGGGTGTGGGTGTGGGTGTGGGTGTGGGTGCGGGGCCGGGGGTAGGGGCGGGCGCGGGTGCGTCGGCTCCGTCGGCCGGGCGCGGGGCCGTGGCCGGAACGGGGTCCGGGGCCGCGGTGGGGTCCGGGGTGCCGGACTCGGTGGGTGTCATGAGCAGTCCTCTGCGGCCGTCAGGCGATCTCGTGGCGGAAGTCGGCGGACCCGGGCCGTTCGTGACCGAGGGCCATGATGAGCAGCGGGGCCTCGTCGCTCTCCGTCAGCCCCAGCCGCTCGGCGTACGACACGTTGTCGAAGCCCAGGGCCACCCCGGCGCCCAGCCCCAGCGCGGCGGCGGCCACGTAGAAGCTCTGGGCGACGGCCCCGGCGGTGCCGACGGCGAGCCGGTAGCCCCGGTCACCGACGGCGTCCAGGACGGCCGTGGTCCGCACCGTCGGCACCAGGACGGCACCGGCCTGCTCCAGGTTGTAGTTGGCGAGGAAGTAGTTCCGCTGGAGGAACTCCCCCTGTGGGCCTGGATGGACAAGGCGCAGCTCGTCCCGGTCCGGGTCGTAGGCGTAGGCCCCCTGCGCCACGTCCTGGACGTGGTTGACGAATGCGTAGAGCCGGGCGAGGCGGAGGCCGCCGGACGGGTCGCTGTCACCGGCCAGCCGGGTCTGCGCACAGGCCGCCAGGACCGCCGACAGTTCCCCGGCCCCGGTCCGGCGCCGGGCGTCGAACCGGCCGAAGCTGGAACGGCGTTCACGCAGCGCCCGGCGCACACCGGTGCCGGGGAGGGCGGGCGCGGGGAGGGGGACGTGTGGGGTGCCGGTGGCGGGAGCGGTGCCGATGGCGGTGGTGGCGGTGCTGGCGGGAGCGGTGCCGGTGGCGGTGGGGGCGGGAGCGGTGTCGGTGGCGGCGGCAGCGGCCAGGGCGCCGGGGGCGGGCCGGGTGGTGGCACCCGCCAGGGTCGCGGCGTGCATGGCGTTCAGCGCGTCGAACTCCAGCAGCCTGCGGGAGCGTTCGGCGTCCCGGTGCCGCGCGGCCGGCCGGTGCCTTGGGTCCGTGCGCGGCCGGCGGTCCATTGGGGCGGCGGGTTCGGGGGTGTCCAATGCAGGGGTGACCGATTCAGGGGTGCCCGAATCGGGGGTGCCGGGTTCACGGGCGCCGCCGGGTTCCTTGTGCGCCCAGTGCAGGGGCACCACGCCGAACACCGTCTCCTGCTCTCCCCGCACGCCCAGCAGCTCGTTCAGCCGGGGCTCGTCGAACCACAGCACCGGCGCGACCCGCAGGCCCCGGGGCGCGGCCCAGATCCGCCACGTCTGCACCAGGGTGCCGAGGTCGGTGCAGACCACGTGGAACGAGAAGCTGTTGTACTTGAAGGAGTTCTGCCAGTACTTGACCGAGAGGACGAGGTACTGGTCGGTGTCCAGGGCCTCCGCGGGGGCGTCGGCGCCCAGGGCGTCCCGCACCCGGTCCGTGACGTCACCGGTCAACAGCCGCTGCAGAGCGTGCCGTTGGACGTCGTAGTGGTGCAGCCCCGGGGTGAGAGGCGCGGACGGGCCGGACGCCCAGTGCACGGCCATCGGGTAGAGCCCGCCCCCGCCCGCCGTGCCGCGCGACCAGTTGGCGTGGGTGTGGAACGGCAGCCCGGGCAGGTCGGTGTTGGCCTGGATGCCGAGGCGCCGCCCGGTCAGGCCGTAGGAGTCCCGCAGCATCGCCGACAGCAGCGGCACGGTGAACCCGGGGGAGCGGTCCGCGTCCCGGGCGGGAACGGAGTCGGGCAGCAGCCCCGGCGCGACCGGGACGTCGGCCAGGTCCTCGGTGCCGGGCAGGGCGAACGCCGGTGCGCCGGGATAGAACTTGCCCTTGCGCGGGCCGTCGTCCCAGTCCACGACGTGGTCGGTGGGCTCCATCGGGACGCGGCCGCGGTGCAGGACCGCGTGCGCGTACTCATGGGCGTACCCCATGGCATCCCCCTTTCCTTGTGTCCTTCTGGCTTCGGTGCGAGCAGCGCTCTCGATGTGAGCGGTGCTCTCGGTGCGGGCAGTGCTCTCGGTGTGAGCGGTGCTCTTGGCGTATGCGGTGCTCTTTAGGTGAGCGGTGCTCTCGGTGTGAGCAGTGCTCTCGTGCGAGCAGGGCTCTCAGGCGTGAGCGGTGCTCACCGCCGTGAGTCGTGCTCTCGCGCGAGCACTGCTCCTGCGCGGGAGCACTGCTCTCGATGTGCGCGGCGTCGGCGGTGCTCGTGGGGCTTCCGCTGGTGACGGTGCTCGTGGTGCTCACGGCGCCCCCGCTGTTCACAGCGCCCGTGGGGTTCACGGTGCTCATGGTGGGCGGGGCGATGCGGTGGCCGGTCATGGGAATGGGTGGGGGCCGGGGTTGAGGTCCGCCGGGGTGAGGTCGTCCGGCCGCAGGCCGGCCTCCCGCAGCGCGGTGAACATCCGTGGCAGGTGCCGGGCGCGTTGCCGGCTCCAGCCGAAGTCGAGCGGGAGCAGCCCCGGAACCAGCACCTTGACGGTGTGCAGGCCGAGGGCGCGCTGCTCGGGCGCGGTCTGGTCGACGACGACCACGTCGAACCCGGCCTCCGTCACCGCCTCCACGGCCGCGAGCAGGTCGTCCCGCACGTCCGGACCCGTACCGTCCGCACGGTCCCAGCGCAGCGAGGCCACCTCCCGCGGTTCCACGGCTCGGGTTCCGGGGGCCGGGCGTAGCAGGAAGTCGGCGAAGCGGCCCATCTCCGGGACCGCGTAGACCAGCGGATGGTCGTGCAGGCTGGTGATCCGCGTGAAATCGGCGGCCATCGCGCGGTAGGCGGCCTCGTCGCGCCGGAAGCGCTGCAGCAGTTGCACCGAATCGGTGGCGATCTCGCACAGGGCTGCCGCCAGCGCGGCCTCCGGGTCGAGAGAGGCCCCGGCGCCGAAGCACATGCGGGCCGGGCCGCCGTCGAACCGCTCCGCCACGCCGGTCACGACCGGCACCGGGAAGGTGATCCGGGTGTCGAAGAACCGCGCCCGGTAGCCGTACAGGGCCATGCGCTCGACCATGAACCGGGTGCGCGGTTCCGTGCTGGTCGCCGGGTCGATCTCGGGCAGCGGCTGTCTCCCGTGCCACGCCAGCAGGAAGGCGTCCCGCTCCAGCACCTCCATCAGCCCGCTCAGCACGGCCTCCTCCAGACTGCCCCCGGAGGCGCAGCCGTTGGAGCTCTCCTGCACGAACCGGTGCTCGATGCCCGGCTTGTGGTAGTAGGCGAGGATCTCCGGAACCGGCCGGGCGCGCCCGTCCCGCAGCGACCACCCCCACACCCACGGGACCGGGCGGTCCGGCGCGAAGGGCGGCACCCACGGGTTCGCCCGGTGGAACGCGTCCGTGTACAGGCCGGTCTGCCGGGGGTCGACGGCGTCCGGGCCGAGTTCGTCCAACGTGGCGGTGAGCGTGACGGCGCGGCCCCGGGCCCGCATCCCGGCGTACCGTTCGAGGCCCTCCAGCACCCCGATCAGGGTGCTGTCGTGGTATGTGTCGGTGTGGCCGCCCCAGAACGTCTCGCGCAGGTAGTCGCCCGAACGGCTGGAGAAGCAGCCCACGGTGGCGGAGGTCGTCGGCGAGGTGACGTCGCAGACGACGGACGGTCCGACCGCGCCCCAGTGCGGGTTGGCGAACGCGTCCACCTGAAGGCCGTAGGAGTCCACCGGTCGGACCCTGCTGACGCCCGGCCGGTACTTGGGCGCCGGGCGCAGGTCCAGGACCGCGGCCTCGTCGGTCACCGGCTTCGGGTGCGCGCACTCGGGGCAGTCCGGCTCCGGCACCAGGGGGTGGTGACGCACCGTCAGGCGTTCGAGGTCCACCAGCCACACGTCGGGGAACGGCCGCCCCTCCTCCCCGGCCGGGTCCGCGGCCCGCCGGGCGATCAGGGCGGCGACGGTGTGCGCGGCGAAGGGGACCAGGTACGGCCACGGGCCCGCCTCCCGGGTCCCGCCCCGCAGTTCGAGCCCTTCCCGCAGGCCGACCGAGCGCACCGACTGCCAGCGGCGCCGCAGACAGGTCCCGCAGCCGGGGCGCCCCCCGGCGGGCCACGGGCCGACGACCACGTGCCGCCCGTAGAGGTGGACGGGGAGGACGTCGGCGGCGGATCCGGCCCGGGCCCCGCTGGCTCCGCCCTCGGGCGGGTGCGCCGCGTGCGTGCCCGAGGTGCCGAACGCGTCGCGCACGCCGAGGGCACCGACCGTCACGGCGGGCGGTGGCGGCTGCGGCGCAGACGTCAACTCGGCGAGGGCGCGGTCCAGTTCAGCGGCGAAGTCGCGGCAGGCGGCGTCACGGGTCCGGAGCGCCGCCGGTGTGGCCCCGGAGCGGGCACCGGTGTCGTGCGGGGTGAGTGGGGTGGCGGGCGTGGCGCGCGGCACGGTTCCTGATCCGGCGAGGTCAGTCGTCATCGTCGGCCGCCTTCGTGAGCAGGACCCGGACGGTGTGGATCCCGGCGGCCGGCAGGTCGGCGGCGTGGGTGGGCACCACCACGGCGTCCCGTCCCGCGGCAGCCAGCCGTTCCAGCACGTCCGTCCAGGACACCGGAGCGGGCGGCGGCCCCGCCGACTCCACCGGTCCCGACTCCACCGCCGCCGACTCCACCGCCGCCGACTCCACCCCCGACTCCACCGGTCCCGCTGCCCCCGGCTCTGCGGTGACCGGTATCAGCGCCGCGTCGAGGTCGGCCAGCAGCGGGTCCCCGGTGTCGGGTTCGCCCAGTACGCCCTCCGCGGCGAGCTGGACGGTGCCGAGCAGGTCGCGCAGCGCGTCGACCGCCGCCGCGGTCCGGTCCAGGGCGGCCCCGACGGCCCACGGCGCCGGCCCGTCGGCCTCCGCCGAGGCGTGCCGGGCCTCCTCCGAAGCGTTGCGGGCCTCCGGGCCCGGACCGGTGGCGCCCGGACGGGTCCTGGCCAGGACGACGGAAACCCCGCTGCGGTCCGTCTCGCCGAGGTCGAGGAGTTCGACGTCCAGCCCCATGTGCTCGGCCGACCGCAGCAGGAAGACCGCTTCCGCGTCCCCGTCCAGCTCGGCCGGGGCCAGCGGTGCGACCCGGCCGGTGCCGCGCACCGACCGGCGCAGCGCGTCGTGCGCGAGCGCCGACAACAGCCCGGCCGCCGCGGCCTCCGGCGCTCCGCCGCCCGCTCCCGCCCCGGCCCGGGACGGCTCGAACCGGCGGTCCTGGTTGTCCGGCCCGAACGGGCGCACCGCACCCGCGGGCACCAGTACCTGTTCCTTCGTCAGCAGCGAGGTGCCGGCCACCCAGCCCGCCACCGGATCACCCCCGGCCCCGGTGGCCGTGGTCAGCGCGTCCGGGGACACGCGCGGCAGGGGAAGAGGACGTTCCTGCGCCCGCGCCCCGCGCCCCGCCCGGTCCGCCTCCGACGCGTGCGCCTCCGGGGTACTCGTCGGACCGGCGACGAGCGCGGGGACCGGCACGGTGGCGGCGGGGACGACGTGCTCGGCGTAGACCGCGGCGGCGGCGTCCAGGGCCCGCAGCCGGGCCCCGGCCGTGTGCTGCACGTCGAAGGCGGCCACGGTCCTGGTGCCGGCCGCGCCGAGACCCACCTCGACGGCGCCGACCTTCAGCGGGGTCTGAGTGACCGGCTCGTCCGCGTACCGGGTGAACACGCCGACCGACGGCCGGAGCGCGAGCGCGCGGCGGTCGAGTTCGGCGAGCGGACCCTCGCTCGCGTCGTCGTCCGGTGCGGCGGCCACCACGGGTTCGAAGACCGGCCGCGGCGGGGCCGCCGTGAGGTCGACGGCCTCCGGAAGCGCCGGCGCGGGACGGCAGAACGGGCAGCGCGGATGCGGCAGCAGCCGCTCCGCCAGGACGTCGAAGGACGCCATGTCCTGCACCAGGACCTGCCCCCGCGTCTCGGCCGGCAGCGCCCCGGTGACCAGCCGGAACACCTCGTAGCCCAGCAGGTTGCCGAGCATCGCCGCGAGCGGGCCGCGCGGTGCCGTCCCGCCGTCCGTGTCCAGGGCCAGCCCGCTCCACAGCTCGGCGGCCACCGCGGCGTCCGCCGCGTCACCGTTGGCGCCGAGCCGCAGCGCCGCGCAGGCGACGCAGCCCGCCGCGTCCCCGGCGGCCCGCGTGGTGAGCGGGCCGACCACGGCACGGCCGCCGAACGTCCACGCGGGCAGCAGCACCCGGCCCTCGGGGACGCCGTCGCCCAGCAGGCCGACCGCCGTCCGGAACGCGTCGCGACCGCACGCCGCGACCACCACGTCGTACCCCTCGAACGCCGCCCAGCCCGCCCGGCCGGGACCGGCCCCCGTGCCGGGCAGCACCGTCACCTCGGCCGGGCTGCCCTGCGCCGTGTACCGGGCCGCCTCGGCCCGCACCGCCTCCAGATCCCGTGCGGTGGCGTGGCCCGTGGCGAGCGACTTTTCGACGGCGACGGACGCGCAGCCGTTGCGGATCAGCGACAGGGCGGCCCACCGGGCGACCTGGCCGTCCCCCAGCACGGCCACCCGGGTGCTGCGGAACGCCGCGAACGCCCGCTCGGCGCCGTCGGCGTAGTGGTCGATGTAGGCGATCTGCTGGGCGAAGCGGTCGGCGACGGCCGGCGGCAGCGCCTCCGCCGACGCTCCGCCCCCACCGTCGGACCCTGGGGGAGCGGGCACCGAGCGGGCGAAGCCGCGCGTGTAGAGGGCCTTGACCAGCCCGCCCACCATCGCCTTCTGCGGATCCTTGAAGCCCGCGCAGATCTCGGCCACGGTCCGGCTGCCGTCCAGGTGCGGGACGAGGAGCGTGGCGAAGCGGTAGGCGGAGGGGGAGGTGACCTGGAACCCCCCGTCGGCGTTGTGGAAGATCACGCCGCCCGGCGTCTCGGTGAACAGCACGTCGCGGCGCACCCTGGGCCGGGTGTCCGCGGTCTCCTCGTACGGCGTGGTGGACATGCTCGGGTCGTACCTCCGGGTGGGGGCCTGGCGGCCGATGCGGGTGGACGAGCGGTGGGAAGCGGTGGGGGTGGGAGGCGGTGGGGAAGCGGTCCTGGGGCAGTCGGTTCCGGCCGGCTCCGCTGCCCCGTGAGTGCGTGAGTGCGTGAGGGTGTGCCGGTGCTTCCGGATGCGTCGGTATCAGTGGATGTGCGGTGGTATGGGCGTCCGTTGGTGGGTGTGCGGGGGTGGGGTCTGGGGGCAGGGGGCAGGGGTTGGAGGGGTTTGGGGTGGTGGCCCGCCGGCGGGGGCGGTGCGGGCCGGGAGCGGGCTGGTCAGGTGGCCCCGGACGGCAGGGCGTGCCGGGCCACGGGCGGGAGGGGATGCGCGGCCTCCCCGGACCGGGCGGCGCGGTGCAGCGCGTGCGCGCGGAAGAGCGTGTTCATCCGCAGCCGGCCCGGTTGTTCCTCGTCGAGGAGGCCGCGGTCGAGGAGCTGTTCCAGCACCTCCTCCGCACGCGTCTCGGGCACCGCGAGCGCGCCGGCCGCCTCCGTCGGGGTCAGCTTCCCGTCCAGCCGTGCCAGCCGCAGGTGCGCGTCGGCCAGCGGTGCGGGGAGCCGGCGCAGCGCACCGTCGAGGATCAGCGGTACGGACATCCGGGGGTCGTCGGGCAGCGCCAGCCGGGCGGGCAGGTCCCGGCGCAGCCAGGCGGCGCAGTCGGCGAGGCGCTGGGCGGGACGGGTCAGCAGCCGGGCCGTCACGATGCGCAGCGCCAGCGGGACGTGCCCGCACAGGTCGGTGAGCGCGCGGGCCGCGGCGGGCTCCGCCGCCACCCGTGGCCTGCCGAGGACCCGGGTGAATAGGTCGTGGGACTCCTGCCGGGGCAGCGCCCCCAGGTGCAGTACCGCGGGGCCGTGCGTGGCCACCAGGGCCGCCAGCCTCCTGCGGCTGGTCACCACGACGGCTGCCCCGGCGGTCTGGGTGGCCGTGCCGGCGAGCAGGTGGCGCACCTGGTCCGGGTGCATCACGTCGTCCAGCACCACCAGGCGGGCGCAGTGGGGCGTCCCGGGCGCGAGCCGGGACCGCAGTTCCGCCGCCGCCTCCTCGACGGGCCGGGGCGTCCCGTCGGGCGTCGTGAGCGACACCAGCACGGCACCGCCGGGATACCGGTCGGCGACCAGGTGGGCGGCGTGCCGGGCCAGCGCCGTCTTGCCCATCCCGGGACCGCCGGAGATCACCGCCGTCACGGGTGCCGCGCCGTCCTGCGCGCGGTCCGTTCGGCTCAGGTGTCCGACGAGGTCGGCGGTCTCGCCGACCCGCCCGGTAAAGCCGGGCACGCTCGGCAGCCGGGGCGCGGGGACCGTGCCGTGCGCCGGACCGCCGACCGGGACGAGCCGGCGGTCCGGCTGCTCGCCGGGGGAGGACGGCCCTGCGCCGGGGCGGCGCGGCTGGTCGCCGGAACCGGACGGCCGGTGGTCGGGGAGGGCCGCCGGGTCCTCGGGGACGGCGGTCCGGCCGGGGAGGAGGGAGGGCCCGTCCCCGAGGCGGGAAGGGGCGTCCGAGAGGCCGGGGGGAAGCTCGCCGCGGGGCGTCGCACCGTCGGCCGAAACGATTCCGCTCCGACCGTCCCCGGCCCCGGCGTCCACCCGATCGCCGCCCCCCGTACCGTCGGGGCTCATGCTGTCGGGGAGACCCGGACCGCCGCAGAACGCGTGGACGTCGGAGGGGTGAACAGTGCCGGGAGCGCCGGGAGCGCCGGGCGTGGCGCCGGGCGGTGCGCTGCCTGTGGCCGCCGCGGAAGCCGCGGCGGGGGAGGCGGCCTCGCCGCGTGGGAGACCACGCAGCTCCTCGCCCCGCAGGATGGCCAGTTCCAGGGACCGGAGCGGTGGGCCGGGGTCGACCCCGAGTTCGTCACGGAGCCGGCCGCGGATCCGGCGGTACTCGGCCAGCGCCTCGTTCTGCCGTCCCGCTCCGTACAGGGCCCGCATCAACTGCGCGGACAGGCCCTCGTGATGAGGGTAGGCTCCGGTGGCCTCCCAGAGGTCCACGAGGACCTCACGACATCGGCCCTGCGCCAGCTGCAGCTCGCAGACCCGCTCCAGCGCGCGCAGCCGCTGCTCGGCGAGCCGGGGCACCTCGTCGCGGTGCAGCAGTTCCGAGGGGACGTTGGCGAGGAGCGGTCCGCGCCACAGCCCCAGAGCCGTGCGCAGCAACGGCAGTTCGGCCTCGCCCGCGCCGGACGCCTCGGCCGTCAGACGGCGGAAGTGCAGCAGGTCCAGGGTGTCGGCGTCGGCGGTGAGGCGGTAGCCGCCGGCGACCGCGACCACCATCCGTTCCGCGATGCCGTACTTGGCGAGCAGGCGGCGCAGGCGGAGTACGCAGCTCTGGAGCGCGGACTTCGCGGTGGCCGGCTGTTTCTCCCCCCAGACCGCCTCCAGGAGGCGGTCCGTGGGGACCACTTCGCCGGGCCGGAGCAGCAGCGCCGCGAGCAGGGACGTCGGTTTCGCCGGTGGCAGGACCACCGCGTCACACCCGTCCGTCACGCTCAGCGGGCCGAGCAACTGAAAACGCACAGCCTTCCCCCGTTGACCCTCGAACTCCTGCCGCCTCGGCCGGCGACCGGCTCCTCGCGGACCGGTGGTGCTGCCGCCGTGCCTGACCCACCGGGAAGCGGTGGCTCACTCGTGCTCCCTTTTCTCGCCCCGGACGGGGAGAGGCGGAAGGTGTGAAGCGGTTGCGTGCTTACGCCGTCGTTCTTGTGGCAGTCGTGAGTGTCTACCGGCGTAGAACGGGGGTCAAGGGGTGGTCGCGGAATCACTTGTGGACGAGTTCAGGTTACTGACGAATCGTCAACTCCCAGAAGAATTCGCATTGTTACAGGTCGTCGCCCGAACGGGGATCGGGGGCCGGGGCGTCGCGGGGGCATTCGTCGTGTGAAAAGCAAGCGCCTACGTGACCCGGCGTTCGCCGAACCGTGCCGAGGAGTTCATCCCGCCCCGTGGGTCCCTGCCGGCCGCTCCGTCCCGTCGGGCGAGCGGTGTCCGGGCACGCCTGACACCCGGCCCGCCCCGCCCCCGGTGGGGACGGCGCGGGCCGGGTGTCACCGCACCGCCGGGGTCAGGCGGAGCAGGAGGTGGTGCTGCAGGTGGAGCTGGACGTCGAGGTGGAGCTGGTGCTGGTGCAGCCGGCCAGCACGACCTCGCTGGCGTCCGAGTAGTCGGAGATCTCGAAGGTCTCGGCCTCGAGCTCGAGGATCTCGTCGGCGAGGGTGCTGAGGTTCTTGTCCATGACGTCTCCCGAAGGGGTCGGGGCGGACCACCGTCACCGGGGCCGCCGTGGCTACCTCGCCCAGTCCAGCCGACCCCGCTCACCGTTCGGCTGCCTCCCGCTGTCATACCGCTGGCACGCCGCGCCGGCCGGAGCGGGCACCCCGGTGATCGGGGACCGTGGACGGCAGCGGCCCGGGAGGACGTCGCGTAGCCTGGCGGGATGCTCACCGAGGTCACCGCCACCCATTACCTCACGCACCTGCGGGAGGGCGGTTCCGTGCCGGGGCTCGTCGAGGCCGACGACCTCGGGACCTACGTCGTCAAGTTCACCGCCTCCGCGCAGGGGCGCAAGGCGCTGGTCGCCGAGGTGATCGTCGGTGAGCTGGCGCGGGCGCTCGGGCTGCGCTTCCCGGAGCTGGTGCTGGTGCGCTTCGACCCGGCGATCGCGGCCGGCGAGCCGCACCAGGAGGTGCGGGAGCTGCACGAGGCCAGCGCCGGGGTGAACCTCGGCATGGACTACCTGCCCGGCGCGCGGGACTTCACCCCGGAGGTGGCGGAGGTCTTCCCCGTCGATCCGCTGGAGGCCGGCCGGATCGTCTGGCTCGACGCGCTCACCGTGAACGTCGACCGCACCGTGCACAGCTCCAACCTGATGGTGTGGCCGACCCTCGGCACCGTGCCGCCGCGCCTGTGGCTCATCGACCACGGCGCCGCGCTGGTGTTCCACCACCGCTGGGACGGGCTCGACCCGCGCAAGCGCTACGACTTCCGGCACCACGCGCTGGGCTCCTACGGCCCCGACGTGCGCGCCGCCGACGCCGAGCTGGCGCCCCGGGTGACCGAGGACCTGCTGCGCGCCGTCGCCGCCGAGGTGCCCGACGCCTGGCTGGCGGACGATCCCGCGTTCGCCACGGCGGACGCGGCCCGGGACGCCTACGTGCGGTACCTCCTGGCCCGGGTGCGGGCGTCCGGGGAGTGGCTGCCCACGGACTTCCCGAGCGCCGGGGAACTCGCGGAGGAGAACGCCCGGCGCGCCGCCCGCACCCGGCAGGGGCGGCCCGACTGGCTCAAGCAGGTCCCCGACCTGCACGGCAAGCCCGCCGCCCGCCAGGACTGGTCGGTGCACCTCGGCTGACGCGCGGGGCCTCAGCCCCGGAGCTGCTGGTAGGCGGGCAGGGTGAGGAACTCGGTGTAGTCCTCGTCGAGGGAGACCCGCAGCAGCAGGTCGTGGGCCTGCTGCCAGGCACCCGACGCGAACGCCTCCTCGCCCGCCTCGGCCCGCAGGGACGCCAGTTCCGCCGCGGCCACCTCGCGGACCAGGTCGGCGGTGACCCGCTCGCCGGTGTCGAGGACGACGCCGGCGTTGATCCACTGCCAGATCTGGGAACGGGAGATCTCCGCGGTCGCCGCGTCCTCCATCAGGTTGAAGATGGCGACCGCGCCGAGTCCGCGCAGCCACGCCTCGATGTAGCGGATGCCGACCTGTACGGCGTTGACCAGACCGGCGTGCGTGGGCTTGGCGTCCAGCGAGTCCACGGCGATGAGGTCCTCCGCGCGCACGTCGACGTCCTCGCGCAGCCGGTCCTTCTGGTGCGGCCGGTCGCCGAGCACCCGGTCGAAGGACTCCAGGGCGATCGGCACCAGGTCGGGGTGGGCGACCCAGGAGCCGTCGAAGCCGTCGCCGGCCTCCCGGTCCTTGTCGGCCCGCACCTTCTCGAAGGCGACCTTGTTGACCTCCGGGTCCCGCCGGGACGGGATGAACGCGGCCATGCCGCCGATCGCGTGCGCGCCGCGCCGGTGGCAGGTGCGCACCAGCAGTTCGGTGTACGCGCGCATGAACGGGGCGGTCATCGTCACCGCGTTGCGGTCCGGGAGGACGAACCGGGGCCCGGCGTCACGGAAGTTCTTGATGATGGAGAACAGGTAGTCCCACCGGCCGGCGTTCAACCCGGAGGCGTGGTCGCGCAGTTCGTAGAGGATCTCGTCCATCTCGTACGCGGCCGTGATCGTCTCGATGAGGACGGTGGCCCGGATGGTGCCCTGCGGGATGCCGAGGTGGTCCTGGGCGAAGACGAAGACCTCGTTCCACAGGCGGGCCTCCAGGTGCGACTCGGTCTTCGGCAGGTAGAAGTACGGGCCCTTGCCGAGGTCGAGCAGCCGCTGGGCGTTGTGGAAGAAGTACAGGCCGAAGTCGACCAGCGCCCCGGGCACCGGGGTGCCGTCCGCGTCGGTGAGGTGGCGCTCGTCCAGGTGCCAGCCGCGCGGGCGCACGACGACCGTCGCCAGTTCCTCCGCGGGGCGCAGGGCGTAGGACTTGCCGGACACCGGGTCGGTGAAGTCGATGGTCCGGGTGAAGGCGGCGATCAGGTTCAGCTGCCCGGTGACCACGTTCTCCCAGGTGGGCGCCGAGGCGTCCTCGAAGTCGGCGAGCCAGACGCGCGCCCCCGAGTTGAGCGCGTTGATGGTCATCTTGCGGTCGGTGGGCCCGGTGATCTCCACCCGGCGGTCGTTCAGGGCCTCGGGGGCGGGGGCGACCCGCCAGGAGTCGTCCGCGCGGATCGCGGCCGTCTCCGGGAGGAAGTCCAAGGTGGCGGTACGGGCGATCTCGGCGCGGCGTTCCGCGCGGCGGGCCAGGAGTTCGTCACGCCGGGGGGTGAACCGCCGGTGCAGCTCGGCCACGAAGGCGAGCGCGGCCTCGGTGAGGACCTCGTCCTGCCGGGGCAGTTCCGGGGCGTCGACGACGGCCAGCGGGGACGGCGCTGGTGCGGACATGTGCTGTCACTTCCTTCGCGAGCGTGGCACCGGGTGCCGGGCGACCCGGGGTGGGACGGGAGCGCCCGGTACGCACGCCGGACGCTTCTGAGCAGTGGATAGTAGTTTCCTCATGGTGGAAGTTCAATGTTTTGTTGAGGCGGGGCTCGTCGGCGCGGCGGCGGCTGGCTCTCCGTGCCATCCCGCTCACTCGAGGTGCGCGAGATCCGCCTCGGTGTCGATGTCGTACGCCGCCGCCACGTCCCCGCACTCGACCGCCGTCAACTCGCCCGCGTACTGCCGCAGATAGGCGCGCGCCCCCTGGTCGCCGGTCGCGGTCGCGGCGATGCCCGCCCAGTGCGCGTCACCGAACAGGACCGGATGGCCGCGCACACCCTCGTAGACGGCCGAGACCAGCGAGTCGCCCGCCCGGTACGCGGCGAGGACCCGCGCGACCGCCTCCGCCCCGATCCCCGGCTGGTCCACCAGCGTGACCAGGGCCGCGCGCGCTCCCGTGCCGGCCAGCGAGTCCAGCCCGGCCCGCAGGGACGTGCCCATGCCCTGCTCCCACTCCGGGTTGTCGACGAGGACGCAGCCGGGCAGCGCGGCACGGGCGCGCACCTCCTGCGCCGCCGCACCCAGCACCACGTGCACCCGTGCACAGCCGCCGGCGCGCAGCACCCGCACCGCGTGCTCCACCAGGGGCCGTCCCCGGTGGGTCAGCAGCGCCTTGGGGCGCCCGCCGAGCCGCCGGCCGCCCCCCGCCGCCAGCAGCAGACCCGCCACCGTCGGTACGTCCCCGCCCTCACGCAACTCCGTCATGAGCCCTGCATACCGCACACGCCGGGGCGTGCGCGGGCGGCGCGAGCGGGGCGCGGAAGGGCGCGCGCCGATGGCCGCCCTGGGGCAGAGCGTCACTCTGCGGTGCAACTCGATGACGCAGCGGGCTGGCGCAACGGGCCCGGGGTGGCGTTTACTGGCGCGCACCGGTCGGGCGCGATGCCGGGCCGGGCAGGGAGGCGCACACCGGCGTGCGAGGGGGAGGACCGTGTTGCGGAGCGTCGAGCAGAGGCGGGTGGCAGCAGGGGACCGCGAGGACCCACGGGTGACGGAGCTGCGCACCGCCGTAGCCCGACTGCGTCGCCAACTCGCCGCTTATCCAATGGATTTCCCCGACCGGAGCATCGCGGAGGAGGAGCTCGCCGCCCTCGATGCCCTGGCAGCCGACGGCAGTCGGGACCTGCCCCGGCTGCGGCGCTCCCTGCTGCTGGTCGCCGGGGCGATCGGCTCGATGAGCGCCCTGCGGCGGGGCGTGCAGGACGTGCGCGCCGCCGTCGAACTCCTCGCGGCGCCGCCGCGCGGCTGACCCCGCCGGGATCGTCCGTCCGCCGCCGCGCGGCTGACCCCGGGGGGATCGTCCGTCCGCCGCCGTCCGGTGTCTCCGCGGACGCGGAACGTCGACCGTCGCCCGGAGGTGTTCATCGCTCCGGGTGCTGCCGTCGGCCGGTGCGCTCGCGGGCGTGGGCCGTCCGCCGCCCGGTGCGCTCGCGGGCGTGGGCCCTCCGCCGCCCGGTGCGAGCCGCCCCCGGTGTCCCGCTCGGCGCTGCTCTCGCGGTCAGGCGGTGGTGCCGCCGCCCGCCGCGGTCAGGACCTCCGAAAGTTCCGCTGCCACCTGCTGGAGCACCGGCACGATCCGCTCCGTCGCCGACTCCGTGACCCGCCCGGCCGGGCCCGAGATGGAGATCGCCGCAGCCGTGGGGGAGTCGGGAACCGGCACCGCGAGGCAGCGCACGCCGATCTCCTGCTCGTTGTCGTCGATCGCGTACCCCTGCCGGCGCACGTCCTCGAGCGCCGCGAGGAAGCCCTCCGGTGTCGTGATGGTCCGGTCCGTCGCGGCCGGCATCCCGGTGCGGCCGAGCAGCGCCCGCACCTCCTCGGGAGGGAACCCGGCCAGCAACGCCTTGCCGACACCGGTCGAGTGCGGCAGCACCCGCCGCCCGACCTCGGTGAACATCCGCATCGAGTGCTTCGACGGCACCTGCGCCACATAGACGACCTCGTCGCCGTCGAGCAGCGCCATGTTGGCCGTCTCCCCGGTCTCCTCCACCAAGCGGGCCAGATGCGGACGGGCCCAGGTGCCCAGCAGCCGGGCCGCGGACTCGCCGAGCCGGATCAGCCGCGGACCCAGCGCGTACCGGCGGTTGGGCTGCTGGCGCACGTAACCACAGGCCACGAGGGTGCGCATCAGTCGGTGGATGGTCGGCAGGGGCAGGCCGCTGCTCGCGGACAGCTCGCTGAGGCCGACCTCGCCGCCCGCGTCCGCCATGCGTTCCAGCAGGTCGAAGGCCCGCTCCAGGGACTGGACGCCACCGCTGGGGGCGGACGTCCGGGCGGATTCGTGGGTGCTGGCGCTGGACGTCGGCACGACGCGTTCCTTTCGGGGCGGACGGGCGGGCACGCGGGAAGCCAGAAGCCTACCCGGCGGCCGGACGGCGGCCCGTTCGTGCGGAGGCACGTTCTGTGTGGTGGAAGTCTAATTCCGATTAGTGGAAACATCCAGAGCTGCGGATGCGGGCGCCGCCCGGCGTCCGCGACTCTTGACGGTGGACGGCTCGGGGTGAAGACTCCTTCAACAGAACGTTGAATTCGGCAGGTGGGTCGCGGTCCGGCCGCAGGGCCGACAGGCCACCCCGCCCCGCCCCGGGCGACCCCCGCGCCGACGGAACGCGCGGGCCACGGCGGGCGGCCCCCGCCGGAACGAGGTGCGGGCGGTGCAGCACGAGCACAGACCGGCCGAACCGGCCAGAACCATCGACCCGGCCGAACCGGCCGACCCGGCCGCCGGAGGAGAACCGCGTGGCCGGAATCCGGCGGACCGGTGGACGGACCCGGCCCGGCCCGAGGGCGCGGAAGCGGGCGACGACGGCGGAGCCACCGGGGCCGGAGCCACCGGAGCGGCGACCGCCGGGAGGCGTGCGGCGGGGTGGGCGTGATGCGACCACCCCGGTGGACCGACCGACGACATGGACGAAGAAGCCGACAACGAAGCTGACTGACGAAGCCGACGACGAAGCCGACGAAGAAGCTGACTGACGAAGCCGACGACGAAGCCACCGACGAACGACGCCAAGGCGATCGCCAGAATCCAGATGACGAGGGGGTACGGGTGTCCGACACCGAACTGGTGCTGCGCTCGACGCGCGTGATCACACCGGAGGGCCTCCGTGCCGCGTCCGTCGCGGTCGCCGGCGGCACGATCACCGCCGTCCTGCCGCACGACGTCCCTGTCCCCCGCGGGGCACGTCTGGAGGACGTCGGCGACGACGTCCTGCTGCCGGGCCTGGTCGACACCCACGTCCACGTCAACGACCCCGGCCGCACCGAGTGGGAGGGCTTCTGGACCGCCACCCGCGCCGCCGCGGCCGGCGGCATCACCACCCTCGTCGACATGCCCCTGAACTCGCTGCCGCCCACCACGACGGTGGACCACCTGCGGATCAAGCAGCGGGTCGCCGCCGCACAGGCGCACGTGGACGTCGGGTTCTGGGGTGGTGCGCTGCCGGACAACCTCAAGGACCTGCGCCCGCTCCACGAAGCGGGAGTGTTCGGCTTCAAGGCGTTCCTGTCGCCCTCCGGCGTCGACGAGTTCCCGCACCTCGACCAGGACCGGCTGGCCCGCGTCCTCGCCGAGATCGCCGCCTTCGACGGCCTGCTGATCGTCCACGCCGAGGACCCGCACCACCTCGCCTCCGCCCCGCCCTGCAGCGGCCCCCGGTACGCCGACTTCCTCGCCTCCCGCCCGAGGGGCGCCGAGGACACCGCCATCGCGCGGCTCCTCGGCCTGGCCCGCAGGTTCGGCACGCGCGTGCACATCCTGCACCTGTCCTCCGCGGACGCCCTGCCCCTGATCGCCGAGGCCCGGGCGGACGGGGTGCGCGTGACCGCCGAGACCTGTCCCCACTACCTGACCCTGACCGCCGAGGAGGTCCCGGACGGCGCCAGCGAGTTCAAGTGCTGCCCGCCCATCCGGGAGGCGGCCAACCAGGACCTGCTCTGGCAGGCCCTGGCGGACGGCACCGTGGACTGCGTGGTCACCGACCACTCCCCGTCCACGGCCGACCTGAAGACCGCCGACTTCGGCACCGCCTGGGGCGGCATCTCGAGCCTCCAGCTCAGCCTGTCCGCGGTCTGGACCGAGGCCCGCCGACGCGGCCACGGCCTGGAGGACGTGGTTCGCTGGATGGCGGAGAGCACTTCCCGGCTGGCCGGCCTCGACGACCGCAAGGGCGCGATCGCCCCGGGTCACGACGCCGACTTCGCCGTGCTCGCCCCCGACGCGACCTTCACCGTCGACCCGGCGGCCCTCCAGCACCGCAACCGCGTGACCGCCTACGCGGGCCGGACCCTGCACGGCGTCGTCCGGTCCGCCTGGCTGCGCGGCCGACGCATCATGACCGACGGCGATTTCACCGCACCGGAAGGCCGCCTGCTCACCCGGCACCCCTGACCCCGGCCCCCACACCGGCTCCCGACTCCCGAAAGGCAGGACCCGATCCCCGTGACGGCGAATCTGAGCTTCACCGGCGACGCGCACCCCTACAGCGGCGGCGACCCGTACGCGGACTACCGCACGGCCGACCTCCCCTTCCGCAGGCTCACCGACCTCGCCGACCGGCGGCTCGGGGCCGGTGTCATCGCCGCCAACGACGAGTTCTTCGCCCAGCGCGAGAACCTGATCCTGCCGCAGCGCGCCGAGTTCGACCCCGAGCACTTCGGTCACAAGGGCAAGGTCATGGACGGCTGGGAGACCCGGCGCCGCCGCGGCACCTCGGCCGCCCACCCCTGGCCCGTGGCCGACGACCACGACTGGGCGCTGATCCGGCTCGGCGCGCCCGGCGTCGTCCGCGGCATCGTCGTGGACACCGCCCACTTCCGGGGCAACTACCCCCAGGCCGTGTCCGTCGAGGGCACCTCGGTGGCGGGCTCCCCGTCCCCGGAGGACCTGCTCTCCGACGACGTGAAGTGGACGACGCTCGTCCCGCGCACCCCGGTGGGCGGCCACGCGGCCAACGGTTTCGTCGTCTCCGCCGAGCAGCGCTTCACCCACCTGCGCCTCAAGCAGTACCCCGACGGGGGCGTCGCCCGGCTGCGCGTCCACGGCGAGGTCGTACCGGACCCGGCGTGGCTGACGGCCCTGGGCACCTTCGACGCCGTCGCCCTGGAGAACGGCGGCCGTGTCGAGGACGCCTCCGACCGCTTCTACTCGCCCGCCGACCACACCATCCAGCCCGGCCGCTCCCGCAAGATGGACGACGGCTGGGAGACCCGGCGCCGCCGCGACCGGGGGCACGACTGGATCCGCTACGCGCTGACCGGCCAGGTGGCGGTCCGCGCCCTGGAGATCGACACCGCCTACCTGCTCGGCAACAGCGCGGGCTGGGCCTCGGTGTCGGTCAAGGACGGCGACGACGGCGACTGGCGGGAGATCCTGCCCCGCACCCCGCTCCAGCCCGACACCAACCACCGTTTCGTCCTCCCGGACGCGGCCGTCGGCACCCATGCCCGCGTGGACGTGTTCCCCGACGGCGGCATCTCCCGCCTGCGTCTCTTCGGCTCCCTGACCGACCATGGCGCCGCCGCGCTCAGGGCCCGCCACCAGGAACTGGGCGGCTGACGCGCCGGGACGGGGGCGCCCCGGCCGGCCCCGCCCGCCGGGCCGGGCACTCCCTCGGGGCCGCGCCCCACGCGCGCCGGTCCGTCCCCGCTTGCGGGTGCGCTCCGTGCCGGGCGGGACCGCGCGTGCTCCCGGCCGTGCTGCTCCCGTCCGTCTCCTCGGGCGCGCCGTCGGCGGTGCTCCCGTACGGCGCCCCGGGCGGGTCCCCCGGCGTGTTCCTGCGCGTCTTCCCGAGCGTGTTCCTGGACTGTGAAGAGGTGTGCTCCGTCATGCCCCCATCCCAGAGCCCCCGTGCCCGGAGCACCGGCGGTCGGCGGACGTCGACCTCGGCGCCGGTCCGCGCGACCGATGAGATACGGGCCCCGCGGCGGTCACCACTCCCAGCACGCATCGAACACCTCGAAAGGCAGGTTCCGCCATGGGCCGGCTCGTAGTCACCGCGTTCGTCAGCCTCGACGGCGTCCACCAGGGCCCCGGTGGCCCGGACGAGGACACCCGCGACGGCTTCCGCCAGGGCGGCTGGACCGTCCCCTTCGTCGACGAGACGTTCGGCGCGTTCGCCGCCGAGAACTTCACGCGGGCGGGTGCCTTCCTCCTCGGCCGCCGCACGTACGACATCTTCGCCGCCTACTGGCCCCGGGTCACCGACCCCGGCCACCCGATCGCGGGACCGCTCAACCGGCTGCCGAAGTACGTCGCCTCCCACACGCTCACCGACCCCGGCTGGTCCCCGACGACCGTGATCTCCGACGACCTCGCCGACGAGGTGACCGCGCTCAAGGAGCGCACCGACGGTGAGCTCCAGGTCCACGGAAGCGCCGCCCTCGCCCGGTCCCTGTTCGCCCAGGACCTCGTCGACGCCCTGCACCTGGTGACCTTCCCCGTCGTCCTGGGCGCCGGACGCCGCCTGTTCGGGGAGGGCTTCCTGCCGACCGCCTTCCGCCGCACCGGGGGGACCCTGACCGACACGGGGGTCTCCCTCCAGACGTACGCCCCGGCCGGCCGCCCGGAGTACGGGGCGTTCGACCTGCCGGAGGACGCCTGACGGCAGGGCGGGGACGGCGGGAACGGCGGGAGGGGCGGGAGGGGCGCGTGCGAAGGACACGAGGGACCGGGGCGGCCGGAGGACGCGGCCGCAGGAGCGGGACGGCCGGGGGCCGGACCGGCATACAAGCCGCCAGGCCCGCGGCCCACCGACGCCCGAGGCTCACCGGCGCCCGCGGCCCAGGGCCGCCCGGCCCGTCGGCCTCCGGTCCCCGTCAGCCTGACGGCCGGCCCTCCGCGGCGGCGAACAGGGCGAAGCCCAGCACCAACAGGGCGACGCTCGCGTAGAGCTCGTAGCCGTCGAGGAACCCGACGCGCTGCACCAGCCCCCAGTCCCAGTCGGTGAACGCGCTCACGAGACCGGCCAGCCCTTGCACCACGGCGACGAAACCCAAGAATCCCAGCACCTGCTTCATGCCGTCGACTCTGGCGCCGCCGAGCCCTCCCGGGGATCGGCCGTGGGGCGGTCCCGGGGCGACGAAGGACCATGATCGGCGGCGGTCGGTCCTCCTGAAGTCGGGGCCGCCGCGACTTCGGTCGCCGATCCGCCCGGGACGCGGTCTGCCGGGCGGGTCCCTGCGTAGATTCGTCGACCGTGACTGGTGACAAGGCGGCGACGCGGACCGCCCCGGTGTTCACGGGGCGCCGGTGGTTCTTCCCGTCCGCGCTCCTCCACGAACTCGACCCCGATGCCGACCGCTCCGCGCGCCGCCCCCGACGCACCGTGCGGGACTGGGTCGTCGACTTCGTGTGCTTCCTGCTGGCCGTGCTGGTGGGCCTGCTGGGCGCGGAGACGCTGAGCCGGAGCCCCCACGTCCCGGGCGGGCTGATCGCCGTCGACCAGGTGCTCGGCGCACTGTCCTGCGCCGCCCTCTGGCTGCGGCGCCGATGGCCGCTGGGGCTCGCCGTCGCCATGGTCCCGGTCAGCTTCGTCTCGGAGACCTCCGGCGGGGCGGCCATGATCGCCCTGTTCAGCCTGGCCGTGCACCGCCCCTTCCGCTACGTGGCCTGGGTGAGCGCGGCGATGCTCGGCCTCGTCCCGCTGTACTTCTGGTGGCGCCCCGACCCGGACCTGCCCTACTCCGCCTCGATCGTCCTCCTCGTGGTGCTGACGGGCGCCGTCGTCGGGTGGGGCATGTTCGTACGGTCCAAACGGCAGCTCCTGCTGAGCCTGCGGGACCGCGCCCGGCGGGCGGAGACCGAGGCCCGGCTGCGCGCGGAGCAGGCGCAGCGGCTGGCCCGGGAGGCCATCGCCCGGGAGATGCACGACGTCCTCGCCCACCGGCTGACCCTGCTGAGCGTGCACGCGGGCGCGCTGGAGTTCCGCCCCGACGCCCCGCGCGAGGAGATCGTGCGCGCGGCGGGCGTGATCCGGGAGAGTGCCCACGAGGCACTCCAGGACCTGCGGGAGATCATCGGGGTGCTGCGGGCCGGGGAGTCGGAGGAGGGCGGCCGGCCGCAGCCCACGCTCGCGGCACTGGACACGCTGGTGGCCGAGTCCCGGGAGGCCGGCATGAGGGTCGGCCTGGATCTCCGCGTCCGCGAGGGCGACACCGTGCCCGCCGTCGTCGGCCGCACCGCCTACCGCATCGCCCAGGAGTGCCTGACGAACGCCCGCAAGCACGCCCCCGGCACGGAGGTCACGGTGACCGTCACCGGCGGCCCGGGGGAGGGGCTCGCCGTGACCGTCACCAATCCCCCTCCCGGCGCTGACGCGCCGCCCGTACCCGGCGCCGGACAGGGCCTGATCGGACTCGTCGAACGGGCGACGCTGGCCGGCGGCACCCTGGAGCACGGGCCCGCCCCCGACGGCGGGTTCGCGGTACGGGCACGGCTGCCGTGGCCGTGACCCGGCGGCCGTGCGGCGCCGACCCGACCGGCCCGCGGTGCCGGCCGGGGGCGCACCCGGTGCCGTGCGGCGGCGGTCCGAGGCCGGGCGAGAGAGGCACGTCCGCGGGTCCGGGCGGGGACGCCCCGTGTCCCCGCCCCTCCCTCCCGTGATTACGTACCGTCCATGACTGCGATCAGAGTGCTCCTCGTGGACGACGACCCCCTGGTGCGGGCGGGGTTGTCCTTCATGCTGGGCGGCGCCGACGACATCGACATCGTCGGCGAGGCCGCCGACGGTGAGGAGGTGGGCGACCTCGTCGACCGGACCCGGCCCGACGTCGTCCTGATGGACATCAGGATGCCGACCGTGGACGGCCTCGCCGCGACCGAGGCGCTGCGAGGCCGTGCCGAAGCCCCACAGGTCATCGTGCTCACCACGTTCCACGCCGACGAGCAGGTGCTCCGCGCCCTGCGCGCGGGCGCCGCCGGGTTCGTCCTCAAGGACACCCCGCCCGCCGAGATCGTCGCCGCCGTGCGCCGCGTCGCGGCCGGGGAGCCCGTGCTGTCGCCCGCGGTCACCCGGCAGTTGATGGCCCACGCGGCCGGCTCCGCGGCCGACACCCGCCGCGACCGCGCCCGCGACCGGCTGGCGGTCCTCAACGAGCGGGAGCGCGAGGTCGCCGTCGCCGTCGGCCGGGGCCTCGCCAACGCGGACATCGCGGCGGAGCTGTACCTGAGCGTGGCGACCGTCAAGACCCACGTCTCCCGCATCCTGGCCAAGCTGGACCTCAACAACCGGGTGCAGATCGCCCTGCTGGCCTACGACGCGGGCCTGCCCGAGGAACCGCCCCGGCGGCCGTAGCCTCCGCACCCCCCGACTGCCCGCCCGGCCCCCTCCTTCGTCCACCGTCCCCACTTCCCACGTCCGCACCGAGGAGCCCGAACCGATGCCGTCGACACCCGCACTCGACCTGACCGCCGCCCGGCGCGTCCTGGACAGCCAGCCCTTCAGCAGGCTCGTGGGCGCGCGGGTGACCGACTTCGGGGACGGCGCGGCCACCCTGGAGATCGACATCCGTGAGGAACTGCATCAGCAGAACGGATACGTGCACGGCGGGGTGGTGTCCTACGCCGCCGACAACGCGCTCACCTTCGCGGGCGGCACCGTGCTCGGGGCGCACGTGCTGACCGGCGGTTTCTCCATCCAGTACCTGCGCCCCGCCACCGGACGGACACTGCGCGCCCGCGCCGAGGTGGTGCACGCGGGCCAACGCCGGGCCGTCGTCCGCTGCGACCTGCTCACCGTCGCCGCCGACGGCACGGAGAGCCTCTGCGCCGTGGCCGAGGGCACCGTCCTGCCGGTCAGCGCCCCGAACGGCCTTTGCACACGGGGGAGTCGGGCGTGCTGCCGTGCACAAGGAGGGTTAGACCAGCCGGTCGTCCCCCGGCGGGTGAGCGGGCGACGTGATCGCGGGCCCCTGCCCCGCGCGGGCTCGGCAGCGGGCTCCCGACCACCGGCCGAGGACCCGCCCGGGGCCCGCCTGGGGCCCGCCTGGGGCCAAGGACGGAGACCACCCGCCGCCCGCCCGCTCATCACCCGCCTCAACCGAACGCCGCCTCCCCTCCGCCCGGGATCTCCGCAGGCCGTACCGCCCGGCGCTCCCGCCGGGACAGCTCGCACGCCTCCGCGATGCGCAGCGCCTGGAGGGCCTCCCGTCCGTCGCAGGGGTTGGCCCGCTCACCGCGCACCACCTCCACGAAGGCGATCAGTTCCGCCTCGTAGGCCGGGGCGAACCGCTCCAGGAACCCGGTCCACGGTTTGTCCGCGGCCGGGGGCCCGGTCGGCTCCGTGGACGCGATCGGCGTGCGGTCGTCCAGCCCGACGACGATCTGGTCCCGCTCCCCGGCCAGCTCCATCCGCACGTCGTACCCGGCACCGTTCATGCGGGTCGCCGTGACGGCGGCGAGGGTGCCGTCGTTCAGGGTGAGGAGCACCGCGCCGGTGTCGACGTCGCCCGACTCCCGGAACACCGGGGGCCCGGCGTCCGATCCGGCCGCGTAGACGTCGACGATCTCCCGGCCGGTCACCCAGCGCAGGATGTCGAAGTCGTGGATCAGCGTGTCCCGGTACAGGCCGCCGGACTGCGCCAGGTACCCGGCGGGCGGCGGCTCCGCGTCGCTGGTCATCGCCCGCACCGTGTGCAGACGCCCCAGCCGCCCGGAGCGCACGGCCTCGCGCGCTCCGGTGTAGCCCGCGTCGAACCGGCGCTGGAACCCCATCTGCAGCACCGTCCCCGCCGTCTCCACCTCCGCGATGGCCTGTAACGTCCCCGCCAGGTCCAGGGCGATGGGCTTCTCGCAGAACACCGGGAGACCCGCGCGGGCCGCCCGGCCGATCAGTTCGGCGTGGGCCGGCGTGGCGGTCGTGATCACCACGGCGTCCACGCCCCAGGTGTAGATCTCGTCCACCCCGGGCGCCGCGGTCTCCCCGAGCCGGTGCGCGAGCGCCTGCGCGCGCGCCGGGTCGGCGTCCGTGAGGATCAGCGAGCCGACGTCGCGGTGCCTGCTGAGCGTGTGGGCGTGAATGGTGCCGATGCGGCCTGTACCGATGACCCCGATGCGCATGGAATCAAGGTGCGGCCCCCGACCCTCCCTGTCAATCCGTATGTCCGGACAACCGAACTACACTACTTCCCGTCAACAACCAGCGGGGCTACGCTCGGGCCGTGCCGAAACCAGGAGTGGACCCGACCGGCCGGCTGGAGCTGCGCGTCGACCGCAGTTCCCCCGTCCCGCTGTACTTCCAGCTGTCCCAGCAGCTCGAAGCGGCCATCGAGCACGGCGCACTGACCCCCGGCAGCCTGCTGGGCAACGAGATCGAGCTGGCGGCACGGCTGGGGCTGTCCCGGCCGACCGTCCGCCAGGCCATCCAGTCCCTGGTCGACAAGGGACTCCTGGTGCGACGCCGGGGCGTCGGCACCCAGGTGGTGCACAGCCAGGTCAAGCGCCCCTTGGAACTGAGCAGCCTCTACGACGACCTGGAGGCCGCCGGCCAGCGCCCGGCCACCCGGGTCCTGGTCAACACCGTGGTGACGGCCTCCGCCGAGATCGCCGCCGCGCTGGGCGTTCCCGAGGCGGCCGACGTGCACCGCGTCGAACGGCTCCGGCTGGCCCACGGCGAACCGATGGCGTACCTCTGCAACTACCTGCCCTGCGGCCTCCTCGATCTGGACACCGCGCAGTTGGAGGCGACCGGGCTCTACCGGCTGATGCGGGCCGCGGGCATCACCCTGCACAGCGCCCGTCAGACCATCGGGGCCCGCGCCGCCACCGCCGCCGAGGCCGAGCGGCTCGGCGAGGACACCGGCGACCCGCTGCTGACCATGCAGCGGGTCACCTTCGACGACACCGGCCGTGCGGTCGAGTACGGCACCCACACCTACCGGCCCGACCGCTACTCCTTCGAGTTCCAGCTGCTCGTCCGGTCCTGAGGAGGCGAGGTCCGGAGGCCCCGTGAACTCGAGGGCCCGTGAGCTTGAGGCCTCGTGAGCCAGAGGGCCCGTGAGGTGTCGAGTGCCGGTGAGCCTGAGGGTCCGTGAGTTCGAGGGCTGGTGGCTCGGGGACCTGCGGTCCTGCGGTCCTGCCGTCGTCGAACCCCTTGGGTACGCCGTCGTCGGCTCCCCGGGTCCGCCGTCGTCGGAGTCCCCGGATCCGCCGTCGTCGGGTCCCCGGGGCCGCCGTCGTGAGGTCCGGGAGCGCGGGCCCGGGACTCCGCGCCGTGCCGTTCCCGGAGGGCGGCCGTGCGGTGGTCACATTGTCCGGACAAGTGGACGTTCGAACCCGTGGCACCCAGTGGAGCGCCCTCCGGCGGCCTCTCGTGACGCTCCGTACCGCACCGGCCAACCGACGGTCCGCGGCGGAAAATGATCCACACCACCCTGACCTTGCGCGTACCGCAATCGGGCCACGCGTGCGGCAGAATCGCACCCGATGAGCACCTACCGCGACTTCACCGCCCCCATCGGCTCCCGCCGTGCCCCGGTCCTGCGAACCGTCGGCACCCGGGAGCGACGCTCACACCTGTCGGCCCCCCGGGTGCCGACCGTGGGCATCGACATCGGCGGTACGAAGGTCATGGCGGGTGTCGTCGACGCCGACGGCAACATCCTGGAGAAGCTGCGCACGGAGACGCCGGACAAGTCCAAGAGTCCCAAAGTGGTCGAGGACACCATCGTCGAACTGGTGCTGGACCTGTCCGACCGGCACGACGTGCACGCCGTCGGGATCGGCGCGGCCGGCTGGGTCGACGCCGACCGCAACCGCGTGCTGTTCGCCCCCCACCTGTCCTGGCGCAACGAGCCCCTGCGGGACCGTCTGGCGGGGCGCCTCGCCGTCCCGGTCCTGGTCGACAACGACGCGAACTCCGCCGCCTGGGCCGAGTGGCGCTTCGGGGCCGGCCGCGGTGAGGACCACCTCGTGATGATCACGCTGGGCACCGGCATCGGCGGCGCGATCCTGGAGGACGGCCAGGTCAAGCGGGGGAAGTACGGCGTCGCGGGCGAGTTCGGACACATGCAGGTCGTGCCCGGCGGCCACCGCTGCCCCTGCGGCAACCGCGGCTGCTGGGAGCAGTACAGCTCCGGCAACGCCCTGGTCCGCGAGGCACGGGAGCTGGCCGCCGCCGACTCGCCCGTCGCGTACGGGATCATCGAGCACGTCAAAGGGAACATCGCCGAGATCAGCGGCCCGATGATCACCGAGCTTGCCCGGGACGGCGACGCGATGTGCATCGAGCTGCTCCAGGACATCGGCCAGTGGCTCGGGGTGGGCATCGCCAACCTGGCCGCCGCCCTCGACCCCTCGTGCTTCGTCGTCGGCGGCGGTGTCTCGGCCGCCGACGACCTGCTCATCGGCCCGGCGCGCGACGCCTTCAAACGCCACCTCACCGGTCGCGGCTACCGTCCCGAGGCGCACATCGTCCGCGCCCAGCTCGGCCCCGAGGCCGGCATGGTCGGGGCCGCCGACCTCGCGCGCCTGGTCGCCCGCCGCTTCCGGCGCGCCAAGCGCCGCCGCGTGGAGCGGTACGAGCGCTACGAGCGGTACGTGGAGTCGCGCCGCACCGCGAAGGAGGCCATGTGACCGGCGACCTGTCCCAGCACAGCGGGCTGCCCGGGAGGCCCCGGCCGCCCGAGGACCGGCGGCACATGATCCGCCGCCGGGCCCTCACGCTGCTCATCATCGTGCTGCTGATCGGCATCCCCGCCGGCTACCTGGTGGTCTCCGGGGCCCAGAGCCGCGCCAGCGGCAAGGACAAGGCGGCCAAGTACGCGGCCACCGGCCTGACCGAGGGCTGGCCGTCGAAGGTGCAGCGGCGCATCTACCAGGTGCCCATCCCGCACCCGGCGTCGTGGGTGGCGTACTACGAGACCAACAACTGGAAGACCAGCCGCCTCTACGTCGAGTTCGAGACCACCGACGCGGGCCTGAACACCTTCCTCACCAGCCTCGGCACCACCGTGGACGACCTCGACGAGGGCAAGATCCCCATCAACGAGCGGGACCGCGGGATCACCGGCTGGCGGTTCGACGGCCCCGGCGCCTGGTCGGGCCTCACCCGCGAGCGGAAGAACCCGGCGCCCTCGCACGACATCGTGGTCAACCGGTCCAAGCCCGGCCTGCCCCGGGTGTACGTCGTCGCCGAGACGGTGCCCTGATCCGCCGCCGTTGACGCCGTCGCCGACGTCGGCGACGCCTGCGTCGTGGGGTGCGGAAGGGAGTCCGGACCGCGCGCCCGTTGCCCGGCGGTCGCGGGCGCTCGGCGTCGGAGCCTGTCAACGGGTTCCCGTTGCCGATCGCGTTGTCAGACCTCGCCCGTAGAGTCGAAGACAGGTGAAGGGGCGCGTCGGCCATCCGGTCGGCGTGGCCATGTCGAGGAGCGGGCACGCGCGGGCGGGAGGTGACCAGGAGCGATGAACGGCGACAGCGCACGGGTGGGCACCGGCGCGAGGACGGTGGCCGGGGCGACGGGCGGCCCGGGGGGCGGGACCCCGGTCCCGGTACGGCTCGCGGCCGTCTTCCTGCCCGCGCCGGTGCCGCGCGAGGGCCGCGTCGCCTTCTGGGACCCGCACGACACGGACGGGACAGACGGGTCGAACGGGACAGACGAGACAGACGGGACAGGCAGGTCGGACGGGTCGGACGACAGGGACCGGACGGACGGCCCGGAGCGCACCGACGGAACCGGCAGCACCCACGTCGCCGACGTCCCGGACCTCACCGACCTCACCGTGGTCCGCCCGCACGGCTCCGGTGTACGGCGTCGCACCGCACCCGCCCGCACCCTGCCCCTGGAGGAGGCCCTGCCGCTGCTGGTCGCCGCGCGCCACGACCTCGCCGTCCACCCCGCCACCGCCTGCTGGGGCGCCGCCGGACTGCTCGCACTGCGGCTCACGGCACGCGGGCGGCTCCTGCCCGGCCTCACCGCCGACGGCCACGACGCCTGGCGCGCGGGCCCCCTCGACCCGGACGAAGTGGCCCACCTGCGCGCGGTGGCCGCCGCCCTGCCCCCCGAGGGGCACGCCGTCCCGCTGCCCGGCCCCGGCCCGATCCGGCTGCCCACCCCGGAGGCCCTCGTCCGCGCCTTCCTGGACGCCGTGGCCGACCTCCTGCCGCGCACTCCGGCGGCGGCCCACGCCTGCGGACCGGCGTTCGCCGGACGTGCACCCCGGCGACTGCCCGGCGCCCGTGACTGGGCCGCCGAGGTCGCCGCCGGGATGGACGCGGGCGTCCGCATCTCGCTGCGGCTGGACCTGTCGGCGTACGACCTGTTCGACGGCTCCGGTGACACGGCGGGGGAGCAGCGGGAGCGCCGCCGTGCCTCCCGGCACGCGGGCGCGGCGGTCGTGCAGGTGCACAGCCTGGCCGACCCGACCCTGGTGGCGGACGCGGCGGCCCTGTGGGCGGGAGAGGCGGACAGCGCCTTCGGACCGCGGGCCCGGGTGGACGCCGCCCTCGCCGTCCGCCGCGCGGCCCGCGTCTGGCCGCCCCTGGACCGGTTGTCCGACCAGGAGGCGCCCGACGTACTGGCCCTGTCCGAGGACGAGTTGACCGACCTGCTCGGGGTCGCGGCGACCCGGCTCGCCGCGGCCGGAGTCGCCGTGCACTGGCCCCGGGACCTCGCACAGGACCTCAGCGCCACCGCCGTCGTCCGCCCGGCCCCCGGCTCCGCGACCGACGGGAGCGGCTTCCTGGAGAGCGAGCAGCTGCTGACCTTCGGCTGGCAGGTCGCGCTGCGCGGTGACCCGCTCACCGAGGCCGAGATGGACGTCCTGGCCGAGGCCCACCGCCCGGTGGTGCGGCTGCGCGACCAGTGGGTGCTCGTCGACCCCGCCCTCGTCCGCAAGGCCCGCAAACGGGATCTGGGCCTGCTCGACCCGGTCGACGCGCTGTCCGTCGCCCTCACCGGCAGCGCCGAGGTCGACGGCGAGACCGTCGAGGCCGTCCCGGCCGGCGCGCTCGCCGTCCTCCGCGACCGCCTGACCGCGGGCGTCCGCCCCGCCGCACCCCCGCCCGGCCTCGCCGCCACCCTGCGGGACTACCAACTGCGCGGCCTGGCCTGGCTGGAGCTCATGACCTCCCTCGGCCTCGGCGGCTGCCTCGCCGACGACATGGGCCTGGGCAAGACCGTCACCCTCATCGCCCTCCACCTGAAGCGGGCCCGCCCCGAGCCGACGCTGGTCGTCTGCCCGGCCTCCCTGCTCGGCAACTGGCAGCGGGAGATCACCCGCTTCGCGCCGGGCGTCCCCGTACGCCGTTTCCACGGCCCCGACCGCAGCCTGGACGGCCTGGCCGGCGGCTTCGTCCTCACCACCTACGGCACCATGCGCTCGGCCGCCCCCGTCCTGGCCGAGCGGAGCTGGGGCATGGTCGTCGCCGACGAGGCCCAGCACGTCAAGAACCCGCACTCGGCCACCGCCAAGGCCCTGCGCACCATCCCGGCACCCGCCCGCGTCGCCCTGACCGGCACCCCCGTCGAGAACAACCTCTCCGAACTGTGGGCCCTGCTCGACTGGACGACCCCCGGCCTCCTCGGCCCCCTGAAGTCCTTCCGCGCCCGGCACGCGCGCGCCGTGGAGAGCGGCGAGGACGACGAGGCCGCCCAGCGGCTGGCCCGCCTGGTGCGCCCCTTCCTGCTGCGGCGCAAGAAGTCCGACCCGGGCATCGTGCCCGAACTCCCGCCCAAGACCGAGACCGACCACCCCGTGCCCCTCACCCGCGAACAGGCCGCGCTGTACGAGGCGGTGGTGCGCGAGTCGATGCTCGCCATCGAGACCGCCCGGGGCATGGGGCGCCGCGGCCTGGTGCTGAAGCTGCTGACCTCGCTCAAGCAGATCTGCGACCACCCGGCCCTGTACCTCAAGGAGGACCACGCGGCGGCGGACGACGGCCGGCTCGCCCAGCGCTCGGGCAAACTGGCCCTGCTGGACGAGCTGTTGGACACCGTCCTCGCCGAGGACGGCTCGGCCCTGGTGTTCACCCAGTACGTCGGGATGGCCCGTCTGATCACCACGCACCTCACCGGGCGCGCGGTGCCCGTCGAACTCCTCCACGGCGGTACGCCGGTGGCCGAGCGCGAGCGGATGGTGGACCGCTTCCAGAGCGGAGCCACCCCCGTCCTCGTCCTCTCGCTGAAGGCGGCCGGCACCGGCCTGAACCTCACCCGCGCGGGCCACGTCGTCCACGTCGACCGCTGGTGGAACCCCGCGGTCGAGGAACAGGCCACCGACCGCGCCTACCGCATCGGCCAGACCCAGCCCGTCCAGGTGCACCGCCTGGTCACGGAGGGCACGGTGGAGGACCGCATCGCCGAGATGCTGGAGGCCAAGCGCGCCCTCGCCGACGCGATCCTCGGCTCCGGGGAGTCCGCGCTGACCGAACTGACCGACCGTGAGCTGACCGATCTGGTCTCCCTGAGGAGGCCGTCATGACCCCGCCCTCCGCAGCCGATGCCCCCCGCCCGTCGGACCGGGCCCGCGAGGCCCTCCGGGCGGCCCGCGCGGCGATGCGCGCACGCGAGGAGGCGGGCTCGGGCCCCGGCGCGGACGCCCCGGCCGGCGCGGCGGACGCGGCGGCGGAGACCGGCGCCGTGGACGTGCCCTCCCCGGAGCCGGCCGACCCCGCTCACCGGGCTGCGGAGACCGCCGACTCGGGAGCTTCGGCCTCGGCCGCGGACGCGGACGCCGGAACGCCGGGCGCGGGAGCACCGCGCGGGCGGGACGAGGACCGTCGGGAGCCCGGTCGTGCCACGGCCGCGCACCCTGCCGCGAGCGCCGCCGCGCCGGAGCCCGCCCGCGGGGACAGCCGGCCCGCGGACGTCGCCCGCGAGGCACTGCGGCGCGCCAGGAGCGCCCGGCGGACGGCCGGGTCGGACACGGGTCCCGAGCCGCTCCCCGAGGTCGCGGAACACGGCGCCACCGCCGCGTCGGCGGCCTCCAGCACCCGTGAGGCGACGGCGGACCGAACCGGCGCGGTGTCGTCCCGTCCGGGCACCGCGTCCGGCCCCGCCGACGGAACGCCCGGCACCGCCGGCACGGCATCCCGGGCTGCCGCCGAGACGCCCGGTGCTGCCGCCGAGGCGTCCGGGGCTGCCCCCCGGGCCTCCGGAGGCGGCCCCGCGTCCGAAGCCCCGCCGACGGCGCGGACCGGGGCCGGGCACCGGGCGGAGGGGGAGCAGCGGCCCCCCACACCCGCCCCCGGTCCCACCGCCCCCGGTACCGCCGACGCCCCTGCGCCCGGTACCGCCGACGCCCCTGCCCCCGGCGCCCCCGCGTCCCACGGCGCGCACCCCGGCCGGACCGCGTCAGGGCCCACCGCATCGGACGGCCCGGCAACTCCGCCTCCGTCCGTCCCCGACGCCGCCGAGGACGTGACCCCGGCCGGCCGCGCCGGCGAGGGCGCCCCGGAGCGCCGCCCCGGCGACATCGCGCGCGAGGCGTTGCGTTCGGCCCGTCAGGAGGCGCTGCACGCCCGCGCGGAGGCCGGGCGCCGAGGTGACCGCCCGGCGCCCCGTCGCACGGGAGCCGCACCCGCCCCGGCCCCCCGGCTGCCCCGCACCTCGCGCGGTGACCGTGTGGCCGACGCGCGGGCCCGCGCGGTGCGGGAGGCGCTCGCGGACGCCTTCCGCATGCCGTCGGATCCGGACGAAGCCCCGGTTCCGGACCAGCTCTCGGCCCCGGACGAAGCCCCGGCCCCGGACCAGCCCTCGGCCCCGGACGAAGCCCCGGCCCCGGACCAGCCCTCGGCTCCGGACGGGCCCTCGGTTCCGTACGAACCCTCGGCTGCGTACGAACCCCCGGCTCCCGAACCGCGCCCGGGGGACACGGACGCCGGAGCCGCCCGCGTCCCGCCGCCGGACGAGGGCGCCCACGACACGCGGGAGCCCACCGGGCGGCAGCCGTCCACCGGAGCGGCGGCCCCGATCGGTGCGTCCGCCCCGGGCCCGGAGCCCCGCACGCCCCGTTCCATGGCCGCCCCCGACCGCGACGGCGACCACCGCCGCACGTTCCCGGCGTTCCCGCCCCGTGAGGGCGGCGCGGACGGCATCGCCGACACCTGGTGGGGCAATGCCTGGGTGACCGCGCTGGAGGAGGGCGCGCTGGACGCCGCGCGGCTGGCGCGGGGACGGGCGTACGCACAGCGCGGACACGTCGACGCGATCACCGTGACGCCGGGCCTGGTCCTCGCGTACGTCCGGGGCAGCCGCCCGCGGCCGTACCGCGTGCAGGTGCGGCTGCGGACGTTCTCGGACACCGAGTGGGACAGGTTCCTGGACGCGGCGGCCGACCGGCCCGGTCATATCGCCGCCCTGCTGGACAAGGTGATGCCCCAGTCCCTCGCCGACTGCGGCGTCCCGCTGCTGCCGGGCCCAGGAGACCTCGCCCCGCGGTGCAGCTGCCCGGACTCCGGCCACCCCTGCAAGCACGCCGCCGCGCTCTGCTACGCCACCGCACGCCTCCTCGACGCCGACCCGTTCGTCCTGCTGCTGCTGCGCGGCAGGGGTGAACGCGAGGTGCTCGACGACCTGTCCCGGCGCAGCGCCGCACGGGCGGCCCGGGACACCCGGCCGGAACCCCTGCCCGGGATCCGCGCCACCGAGGTCCTCGCCCAGCGTGTCCGGCCGCCCCTCCCCGCGCCGCTGCCGCCGCCTCCGCACCCGGAGCAGCCGCCGGTGTACCCGGGGGTGCCGGGCGGGCCGGACGCGTTCGCGCTGGACCAGCTGGCCACCGACGCCGCCGCGCGCGCCCACGCCCTGCTGACCACCGGCCGCGACCCGGTCGGCGGTCTCACGCTGTGGCAGGACGCGGTGCGGCTCGCCGCGGCCCGCCCCGGATCGGGGCTCACGGCCGCCACCCGTTCCCTCTACGCCTCCCTCGCCACCGCCGCCGGGCGCACCCCCGCCGATCTGGCCCGCGCGGTCGCCGCCTGGCGCCAGGGCGGTCCGGCGGGACTCGACGCGCTGGAGGAGCCCTGGGACCCGCCGGCCGGACGCTTCGACCGGGCCCGCCCGCTGCTCCTGGCCGCCGACCTGCCCGCGTTCCGCCCGTGGCGCAACCGCCTCACCCACCCGCGCGGCCACGTCCAGCTCCGCCTCGGACGCGACCACCTCTGGTACGCCTACGAGTCCGAGCCCGGCCGCGACGACTGGTGGCCGCGCGGCACCCCCGACCCCGACCCGGTGGGAGCCCTGACGGGGATGGACACCCCGGGCCCGTTGTAGGCACCCCCGGCGGCGGCGAGCGGGAGCGGCGAGCCACCGGCCCGCGGCGGGACACGGCGAGCCACCCGGCCCGCGGCGGGACGCCGAGGACCCCCGGCCTGCCCGAGCTCCCCGGCGGCGGGTGCCGGGCCGGCACGGGGACGGCGTCCCCTGCGCCCGGCCCCCGCCCCCGCGTCCGCCCGGCCGTGCCGTCAGACGTTGCGCCGGTACTGCCCCCCGACCTCGAAGAACGCCTCGGTCACCTGCTGCAGCGAGCAGACCCGGGCGGCGTCCATGAGCACCTCGAAGACGTTGTCGCCGTTGATCGCGGCCTCCTTCAGCCGGGCGATCGCCCGCTCCGCCTCCGCGCCGTGCGTGGTCCGGAACTCGTGAACCCGCTTGAGCTGGGACTCCTTCTCCCGCTCGGTGGCGCGGGCCAGTTCGAGCTCCTGGGGTTCGGCGTCGCCGCCGGGCCGGCGGAAGGTGTTGACGCCGATGATGGGCAGCGAGCCGTCGTGCTTGCGCTGCTCGTAGAGCATCGACTCGTCCTGGATGCGGCCGCGCTGGTAGCCGGTCTCCATGGCGCCGAGCACACCGCCGCGCTCGTTGATCCGGTCGAACTCGGCGAGCACCGCGTCCTCGACCAGATCGGTGAGCTGGTCGATGATGAAGGAACCCTGCAGCGGGTTCTCGTTCATCGCCAGGCCCCACTCGCGGTTGATGATCAGCTGGATCGCCAGCGCACGGCGCACCGATTCCGCCGACGGGGTCGTGACGGCCTCGTCGTAGGCGTTGGTGTGCAGCGAGTTGGCGTTGTCGTAGATCGCGATCAGCGCCTGCAGCGTCGTACGGATGTCGTTGAAGTCCATCTCCTGGGCGTGCAGGGACCGTCCGGAGGTCTGGACGTGGTACTTCAGCTTCTGGCTGCGCTCGTTGGCGCCGTACTTCTCCTTCATCGCGACGGCCCAGATGCGGCGGGCGACCCGGCCGAGGACCGAGTACTCGGGGTCCATGCCGTTGGAGAAGAAGAACGACAGGTTCGGGGCGAAGTCGTCGATGTGCATGCCGCGCGCCAGGTACGCCTCGACGTAGGTGAACCCGTTGGCGAGGGTGAACGCGAGCTGGCTGATGGGGTTCGCGCCGGCCTCGGCGATGTGGTAGCCGGAGATCGACACCGAGTAGAAGTTGCGGACGCGCTGCCGGATGAACCACTCCTGGATGTCGGCCATCATCCGCAGGGAGAACTCGGTGGAGAACAGGCAGGTGTTCTGCCCCTGGTCCTCCTTGAGGATGTCGGCCTGCACGGTGCCGCGCACGGTGGCCAGGGCGTGCGCGCGCAGTTCCTCCGCCTCCGACGGGGAGGGGTCGCGGCCCTCGGCGGCGCGGAACCGCTCGATCTGCTGGTCGACGACCGCGTTGAGGAAGAAGGCCAGCACCGTCGGCGCCGGGCCGTTGATCGTCATCGACACCGAGGTGGTGGGCGCGACCAGGTCGAAGCCGTCGTACAGCGCCTTCATGTCGTCCAGCGTCGCGACGGAGACCCCGGAGGTGCCGACCTTGCCGTAGATGTCCGGGCGCGGGTCGGGGTCCCGCCCGTACAGCGTCACCGAGTCGAAGGCGGTGGACAGCCGGGTGGCGGGCTGGTCCTCGGACAGGAGCTTGAAGCGGCGGTTGGTGCGGAACGGGTCGCCCTCGCCGGCGAACATCCGGGCGGGGTCCTCGCCGTCGCGCTTGAAGGGGAACACCCCGGCGGTGAACGGGAAGTGGCCCGGCAGGTTCTCCCGCCGCCAGAACCGCACCAGTTCCCCGTGGTCGGTGAAGGCGGGCAGGGCGACCCGCGGCACCTTGTTGCCCGACAGGGACTCCCGGGTCAGCTTGGTGCGGATCTCCTTGTCCCGGATGGTCACGACCTGCTCGTCACCCGAGTAGGACTCCACGACGGCGGGCCAGTCGGCGATCTGCTGGGCGACCTCGTGCGGGAGCTGCCTGCGCGCGCCCTCCAGCAGCGACTCCACGTCCCCGCCGTCGGACCCGGCCCGGACCAGCTCGCCGTGCACGAGGTCCAGGCGCTGCACCCGCCGGGCCGCCTCGGCGAGCCGTTCCGTCTCGGCGTGGTAGGCGCGCACCGTCTCGGTGATCTCGGAGAGGTAGCGCACCCGCTCGGCGGGCACCACCTGCCGGATGCCGGAGGAGTGCCGCACGTCGACGGCCGGCAGGGTGCCCTCGGTCAGCGGGAGCCCCTTGTCGCCCAGGGCGTCCCGCAGGTGCTGGTAGAGGGCGGTCACGCCGTCGTCGTTGAAGGTGGCCGCCGCGGTGCCGAACACCGGCATGTCCTCGGGCCGCTTGTCGAACGCCTCCCGGTTGCGGACGAGTTGGCGGGCCACGTCGCGCAGGGCGTCCTTGGCGCCGCGCCGCTCGAACTTGTTGATCGCCACGACCTCGGCGAAGTCGAGCATGTCGATCTTCTCGAGCTGCGAGGCGGCACCGAACTCCGGCGTCATCACGTACATCGGGATGTCCACGAACGGCACGATCGCCGCGTCGCCCTGGCCGATGCCCGGCGTCTCCACGACCACCAGGTCGAACCCGGCGGCCTTGACGACGTCGATGACCTCCGACAGGTGCTCGGGCAGTTCGTGGCTGCCGCGGGTGGCGAGGCTGCGGAAGAAGATCCGGTCCCCGTCGAGGGAGTTCATCCGGATCCGGTCGCCGAGCAGCGCGCCGCCGCCGCGCCGGCGGGTCGGGTCGACGGCGATCACCGCGATCCGCAGCCGGTCCCGCTGGTCGACCCGGAACCGGCGCACCAGCTCGTCCGTCAGGGAGGACTTGCCGGAGCCGCCGGTCCCGGTGATCCCGAGGACGGGCACGACCCGTCCGGCCGCCGCGGCACGCAGCCGCCCGAGGAAGTCCGCGGGCAGCTTGCCGAGTTCGGCGCCCGTGATGGCCCGGGCGATTGCGAACCGGTCGCCGGCCAGGACGGCGTCGGCGTCGGCCGCCCCGCTGTCCCACAGGTCGGTGTCGCAGTCCCGGATCACGGAGTTGACCATTCCGGCCAGGCCCATCCGCTGGCCGTCCTCCGGGGAGAAGATGGTCACGCCGCTGCCGCGCAGCCGGTCGATCTCCTCGGGCACGATCACGCCCCCGCCGCCGCCGACCACCCGGATGTGGCCCGCGCCCCGCTCGCGCAGCGACTGCACGAGGTACTCGAAGTACTCGACGTGCCCGCCCTGGTACGACGAGACCGCCACACCGTGCACGTCCTCCTCCAGCGCGGCGTCCACGACCTCCCGCACCGACCGGTTGTGTCCGAGGTGGATCACCTCGGCGCCCTGGGACTGGAAGATCCGCCGCATGATGTTGATCGACGCGTCGTGCCCGTCGAACAGCGCCGAAGCGGTGACCAGTCGGACGGGGTGCACGGGGCGGTGCAGAGCGTTCATCGGTGCCTTCCCGGACAGGACGGGGGGAGTGGTGGCCGAAGAGATACTAGGACGTCCTAGTAAATTGCCGAAGGTGAGAGGGGTGTGACGGCGAGCACAGGCGTGCGGAGGCCGGCGCGTACGGGTGCCCGGACGACCCGGGTGTGCGCCCCCTTCGTGGGGTCACCACCTGATACTTCCCCTGCAATCCCCTGCGCTCCACTATGTCCATTTCTGGCCGGTCCTCCATAAATGCGTGGACCGTCACCTCGCCCCGAGGAGACACTGCCTCCTTTCACGAACCCCGGGGAGAGTGATGGCAACCACACAGACACCAGGGCCCGCGCCGGGCCGGAGCGCGGTCCTCCTGGCGCTGCGCCTCTACGGCCGGGAGCTGAACCGCTTACGCCGGTTCGCCCTGCCCGCGTTGCTGCTTCCGGCCGTGGGCAACATCGGCATGCGCTACGTCGCCCCGCTGGTCATCGCCAAACTGGCGGGGCAGGCCGCCACCGACGGCGGCCTCACCCTCGCCTCGGCGGCACCCTACGTGTTCGCCTTCGGCGTGACGCTGCTGCTCGCCGAGGTCCTCTGGCGGGTGGGCCTGCACTGCCTCAACCGGGTCGACGCGCTCGGCATGGAGCACCTCTACGTGCGGGGCATGGACGAACTGCTCGCCAAGGACGCGGCGTTCTTCCACGACAACTTCGCCGGCTCCCTCACCAAGCGGGTGCTGAGCTTCGGCAAGCGCTTCGAGGACTTCGTCGACACCCTCACCTTCCGGATCGTGGGCAGTCTCGTCCCGCTGCTGTTCGGCGGCGTCGTGCTGTGGAGGTACGAACCGCTGCTGGTCGTCGGCCTCCTGCTGATGATCACGATCACCGTCGTGGCCGTGCTCCCGTTGATCCGCCGGCGGCAGCGGCTCGTCGACAACCGCGAGGCCGCCATCGCGCGCGTTTCCGGCCATGTCGCCGACAGCCTCATGAACATGGAGACCATCCGGGCGTTCGCCGCCGAGCGCCGTGAGGCCGAGGAACACCGCAGCCGGGTCGCGGAGTCCCGGCGCCTCACGCTGCGGTCCTGGGACTACGGCAACCTGCGCGTCGACGTCCTGATCGCCCCCATGTCCCTGCTGACCAACGTGCTGGGTCTGCTGCTCGCCGTGGCCTTCGGCGGCTCCGGCCAGGGCGTGGAGGAGGTCGTGGTGGCGTTCACGTACTACTCCAACGCCACCCACATCATGTTCGAGTTCAACCAGATCTACCGGCGTCTGGAAAGCTCGATGACCGAGGCCGCCCAGTTCACCGAGCTGCTGCTGGATCCGCCCACGGTGCTCGACCCGCCGGACCCCGAGCCGCTCGCACCCCGCGACAGCTCCGTCCGCTTCGAGGCGGTCACCTTCGCCCACGAGGGAGCGCCCCCGATCTTCGAGAAGCTCGACCTGGACGTGCCCCCCGGTGCCCGGATCGGCCTGGTCGGCAGGTCCGGCGGCGGCAAGACCACCCTGACCCGGCTCCTGCTGCGGATGTCCGACCTGGACGGCGGGCGCATCCTCGTCGGCGGCCAGGACATCAGCCGCCTGCGCCAGTCCGACCTGCGCTCGCTGATCGCCTACGTCCCGCAGGAACCGGCCATGTTCCACCGCACCCTGCGCGACAACATCGCCTTCGCCCGGCCCGGCGCCACCGACGAGGAGATCCACGCGGCGGCAGCAGCCGCCCACGTCACGGAGTTCGCCGACCGTCTCCCCGACGGGTTCGCCACCCTGGTGGGGGAGCGGGGCGTCAAACTCTCCGGCGGCCAGCGCCAGCGCGTCGCCCTCGCCCGGGCCATCCTGCGCGACGCCCCGATCCTGCTCCTCGACGAGGCGACCAGCGCGCTGGACTCGGAGAGCGAGATCCTCGTCCAGGACGCCCTGTGGCGCCTGATGGAGGGCCGCACCGCCCTCGTCGTCGCCCACCGCCTGAGCACCGTCGCCGGCATGGACCGCCTCGTCGTCCTCGACCGCGGCACCGTCGTCGAACAGGGCAGCCACCACCAGCTCCTCGCGGCGGACGGCCCCTACGCCCGGCTCTGGAGCCACCAGTCGGGCGGCTTCCTCGGCGCGACCGAGGAGTGTCCCGTCGACGGGGCGGACGGCACCGGGCCGGGGCACCGGGAGCCGGGCGGTTCCGCGCCCCGGGCCGCGATGGTGCCGACCGGAGCCGGGCAGGACGGCGCCGGCCCGGCGGCCACCGGCCCGTGAACGGCCGGGCACGGTCCTGTGCACGACCTCGGAGTGCCGTCCCGGGGCGGACCGTGCCCGGCACCCTGCCGCACGGTCCTGCGGGGGAGTTCTCATCGCGCCACTAGGATCAGCCGACATCGAAGGGATCGCCCGCTTACGTGGCGTCATGGGGGGACAATGGTCAGAATCCTGCTTGCCGAGGACATGCTCATGCTGCGCAGAGCGCTGGTGGCCCTGCTGGAGCTGGAGCCCGACCTGGAAGTGGTGGCCGAGGTGGACGCGGGGGACAAGGTCGTTCCCGTGGCGCTCGACGTACGGCCCGACGTGGCGGTGCTCGACATCGACCTGCCGGGGATGGACGGGATACGCGCCGCCGGTCTCCTGCACGAGCGGCTGCCCGAGTGCCGGACCGTGATCCTGACCAGCCTGGGGCGGCCCGGCAACCTCATGCGGGCCCTCCAGGCGCACGCCTCGGGGTTCATGCTCAAGGACGCCGATCCGAACCAACTGGCCGCGGCCATACGGGCCGTGGTGGCCGGACAGCAGGTCATCGATCCGCAGCTGGCGGTCGCCGCGCTGCAGGCCGGCGACAATCCGCTGAGCGCACGGGAGACCGAGGTGCTGCGGCTCGCCGCGGAGGGGGAGAACGTGCCGGAGATCGCGCGGCGGCTGTTCCTGTCCGCCGGAACGGTGCGGAACTACCTGACGACCGTCGTCACCAAGCTCAACGCCCGCAACCGTATGGACGCGGTCCGCATCGCCCGCGACCTCGGCTGGCTCTGAGGGCGCCTCAGTGGTTCGGGAGCGCGGCCGCGGCCTGTCCGCCGTCCGGGGGTGCGCCGCCGCCGGGCCGCAGCGGTGCCTCCGCGGTGAGCTGGAACCAGCCGTCCTCCCGCACCCCGGCCGTGAGCCGGCCGCCCAGCGCCCCGACCCGGGTGATCAGATTGTTCAGGCCGCTGCCGCCGCCCCCCGGCCGGACCGGGTGCAGGATCGAACGCTGCGCTCCCACCCCGTCGTTGGCGACGGTGATCCGCACGCGGTCGTCGGTGGCGGTCGCCTCGATCACGCAGTGCTGGGCCTTGCTGTGCTGCAGCAGGTTGGTGATGCCCTCACGCAGGACCGTCGCCAGGGTGGTGTCCACGTTCCCCGCCGGCAGGTCGGCGTCGACGCGTATGTCGGTCCGGATGCCGACCGTCTGCAGCAGGGTCTCCGCGGAGGCGACCTCCCGGCGCAGGCTCATGTGCAGATAGCTGCTGGCCACGGCGCGGACATCGGCCAGTGCCTGGCGGGCCGTCCGGAGGATCTCCGTGATCTCGGTCTCCGCGCGCTTCGGGTCCAACGAGACCAGCCGATAGGTGAGTTCGCACTTCAGCGTGATGGTCGAAAGGCTGTAGCCGAGCAGGTCGTGCAGATCGCGGGCGAAGCGTAAACGTTCCTGCGTGATGGCCAGGCGGGCGAGCTCCTCACGCGCGGTCTGCACCTCCCGGATGAGGTCGGCCAGCCGGCTCAACCCGTAGACGACCAGACCGGTGAGGCTGGTGGCGACACAGTTGTACGCCAGTTCCCCCATGCCGAAGCCGACCGTGAACTGGATCAGTCCGGTGCTCGCCACGATGGCGCCGAAGGCGAGCCAGCCCAGTGCGGTGCGCAGCACGAGCAGCGAGGACGCCGCCAGAAACCCGGGCATGCCCAGCCAGGCGGCGCCGAAGACGGGGAACGGCGCGTACGTGAGCAGCGCCTGGGCGGCGAGGGTCCAGCGGCTGTGCCGGGCCACCGCCCGTGGCATCGACGAGGGGAAGGAGTGGCACAACTGCAGGCCCAGCAGCAGCAGTTGCAACGCGAAGCAGAGCACCAGGCTGAGCGTGGTGTGCGGAGCCTGCAGCACATAGGTGACGGCGACCGCGAAGAAGCCGCAGATGACCACGGTCGTGATGGCGACGGCGACCCGTGGCGCCATGTCGGCCCCGGGGGCCGGTCCTTCCTCCGGGGGAGTGCCACGGGAGACCGATGCCGTCCGACGCATGAAGGCTCCTCACCTGACGTGATGCGGGTGCGCACAGGATAAGGGCAGACCCGGACTCCCAGTGGCCGGAAGGAAGCGTTCCTCGGACGGCGTCAGTCGGTGCTGTGAGCCAGGGCGCGCCGCAGTTCCTCCGTGCAACGGACGTGCCAGTCGTGGCCGTTCACCTCCACGGCGTCCGTCGGCGGGTGGCCGGCGTCCGGCTGCGACGGCGGCGTGCCCAGGACGAACTCGCCCACGGCCGACTCCGTCCGCCAGTCCAGGCCGAGCGCGCGGGCGGACAGGTCGCTGTCGCCGAACGCCAGGGCGCACGGCCCCAGACCCATCGCCGTGCAGACCAGGTACAGGGTCTGCTGGAGCACGCCCACGTCCTTGAGCAGCCCGCTGTACGCGAGTCCGCTGTACCGCAGCGTCATGCGGCGGAACCGGGCCGTCATGGTGATCAGGACGTGCGGCTCGGCCCGCAGGCCGGCCGTCGACTGCGCCTCGGCGAGCAGTTCGTCCAGGCTCTCGGCGGCCACGTCCACCGGGACCAGGGCGTGCGCGACCGGGTCGTAGTGGTACGTGCCCCGCGCCAGCCCCGCGCAGTGGGTCACCGTGACGTACAACTCCAGCGCGTATGTGCCGCCCGTGCTCGGGTACGGGCGGCTGGTGGGCACCGGCGCGCCCTCGCCGCCCCCAGGGCCGCCCATGGACCGCACCCGGGCGCAGCGGTAGAGCAGCTCCCCCAACTGGGCGAGGTCCAGCGGTCGTCCGCCGTGGTCGCGCACCGAACGGCGCGCCTCCAGGGCGACCGTGAGGGGCGGATCGCGGTCGAGGACGTCGTCCAGGTCGGGGACGGGCAGCGGCACCCGGGCCGGCCCGTGCCGGTCCGGTGCGAACGGGGGCTCCGCGGCCAGCTCGCCCGAGAAGTCGTCCGTCGCACCCAACGGGCCGTCGTGGCGGCCCTGCCGGCTGCGGGCGTGCAGCATCAGGTCGTGGGGCGACCACGGCAGGAGCGCCGGATCCCGGTCCTCGGCGAAGGCGTACTTCTCCTTCGGCCCGCTCTCCTGCCCGCCCGCCGCGGGCGGAGTCCCCCGGACCAGCATGCCGGACGCCTCCAGATACGCCACGACCCGGCGCACGTCGTCCACCGGCATGCGCAGCCGCTTCGCGGCCTCCCGCGGCGTGGAGGGGCGGGCGAAACAGCTGACCAGCCAGGCGGAGCGGTGCTGGACCAGGACCACGCGCTGCCCGGAGAGCGGCGATTCCGCGCACAGCCCCTCCTCATGGGTGCGCAGGACGGTGAAGCGGGAGAGCCGCAGCACGGCGTCGGCGGGCGTGGCCGGGGGCCGGAAGCGGGCGTACCGGGAGATCGGGACCACCGACAGCAGCGTCCTGCCGTCCGTGGTGGCCAGCGAGCGTACGAGGACGTTCTCCAACGACCGCAGGAGGGGCGCCAGGGCCTCCCGCTCGGGGCTCCCCGGCCCGTCCGGCACGCTGATGCCGGCCACCACGTTGTCCAGCGACACCGGACCGTACGACAGACGCTCCAGCGCGCGGAGGACCACCGGGTCCGTGATCGGCAGCCGCGTCTCGCCCCAACGGGACGACAACAGCGCCGCCCCGTCGGGGGAACCGGCCGCCGCCGGGGCCGCGGTGGTCTCGTCCGGCAGTTCCAGCAGGGTGTCCTGACGCAGTGACCACAGCTCGACCAGACCGGCTTGCGGCCCGGTGAGGGACGAGGGAGGAGCGGGCACGGCACAGGACCTTTCTGACGATGTCAAAGAAACAGCGGAACCGGATTGAGGTCCTCGTAACGGGTGGGCGCGGGCAGCCGGCCGAGCCGTACCGGGACGTCGTAGAGCCGTCCGGGCCCGAACCGCGTCCAGAACGTCCGCAGCCCCGGCACGATCACCTTCACCACGGGCAGGGCGACATCGGGACGCGTCTGGTCGAGGACGAGCAGTTCCATGCCGTGCGCGGAGACGAGGTCCTCGATCGCCGCGACGTCCTCCCGCAGATCGCCGCGGCGGACCGGAACGTAGGAGCCGGGGACGGTGACCGGAAGCGCCGGACCGGGGAGCAGATAGGGCTGGTTCGCCGTGGTGGCGCCCTGCCACCAGGCCAGCGCGGCGGGGTCGTCGCAGGCGTATCCGCTGCCGTCGACCCGCACCCGGGCGACCGGCGGCAGCATCTGGTTCACTTCCGCCAGCGCCCGGCGCAGCGCCGTCCGCGGGTCGAAGTGCGCGCCGAACCCCAGGGTGATGTCCTGCGCCGGCTTGTCCGTGCGCCGTGAGAGGGCCGCGAAGACCGGGATCCCGAGATCGCTGGTGAGGTCCAGGACCCACAGCTCCCGGTGCAGGGCGGCGTGGCCCTCCCGCACCTCCCGCACCCACGGGTCGTCGAACGCGTCCAGGTCGACCGCCGCCTGACGGGTGCGGTTGTACCACCACAGACCGACGGCGTCCCGCTCGACCAGTTCGAGGAAGCCCTGGACGATGGCGTCCTCGACGCAGCTGCCGGCGGCCGAGCCGTTGGAGTTGGCCGAGCAGAAGCGGCTCCCCGGTGTGCGGGGTGCCTTGTAGTACAGCATCGAGGTCGGCAGCAGACGGTGGCGGCGAGCGGTCAGCGACCACGTCGGCGTCCAGTCCAGCGGCACCCCCTCGTCGAAGGGCTCGCAGATCCGGTGCGCCGGCCCGTGGGAGGCGTTCCACGCCTCGCGGTCCTCGAACTGCCGCGGGTGGAAGAGCTGCACCTCGTCCGGGTGCACGGCGCGGTCGGCGACCTCCCGGTAGCAGGCCCGCACCGTCGGCTCGTCGCCCTGGAAGAAGCCGCTGTGCCGCTCGACCGCCTCGCACAGCGCGCTGACCCGGGCGTTGAGCGCCGTGGTGCCCTTGCCGGAACTGGTGCTGCGCAGCCCTGCCCGCACGGAGGCCAGGCCGTCCGGCGAGTGCACCGGATTGTGCCCGGCGTGGAAGCAGTTGAGGAACTCCGGTCCACGGGTGTCGCGTCGCAGCTCCTTGACGACACCGGTCAGCGGATCCACCAGGTGACCGTACCGGCGGAGCGTCTCCCGGGGAGAGAGCCACCGGTCACCGCAGTCCGCCTCCGCCTCCGCCTTGCGGCGGCTGCGCACGACCAGCGGAGCGCCGACCCGGCGGGCGACGGCCCCGGGATCCCCGCACACGGGGCACTGCGGGCGGCGGCGCACGGGGTGATGGCGGCCGGTCAGGGTGAGCGGGTCGAGCCGCCAGATGGCGTCCTGGCCGGGATGACGGTGCCCTGCGACCCACTTGACGGCTTCCAGCGCCGCCAGATGCAGCCCGGCGGCACGGCCGGCGGCCAGGGACGACGCAGGGGTGAGGGCACGCCGGCCCAGTGCCCGGTCCAGATAGGTCTCGGCCGGACGGTTGCGCCGCAGCGCGTCCCTGAGACAGGTCCAGCAGGCACCCTCACCCGGCTGGAACACCGGCCCGATCCAGGGCTGGTCGCCCACGAACCGGGCCGGCAGCCACGGCACTCCCGACTCCCGGTGGGCGGCGTCGAGGTCGCCGAGCGCCGGGTCGGTGTAGTCGTCGCAGACGGCGAGGGTGAAGCCGGCGTGCTCGGCGGGCACCGCCGCGCCGGCGTCTCCGGCCGGCGGACGGTGCAGCCGCAGGCCGGCCGCCCGGAGCGCGTCGGACAGCTCCGCGACGCTCGAACGGCTCCTCTCCCCGACGCCGACGACCTCCACCGGGGTGTCGCGGACCCGCCGCATCGCGGTCGCACCGTCGATCCCGGCCAGTTCCCAGAACGCCAGGTCGGCGGAGTCCGCCGCCGACGGTGCCCGGTCGTCGACCAGGCCGGCCGCCCGCAGCCGGGACACGACCGCCTCCACCTGCCGGGCGGGGACGGTCCGCTCCGCGTCCGCGACCAGCCGGTCGAGGCTGCGGGAACCGTCGAGCAGGGGCGCGAGCGCGGTGACACCCGGCCCGCGCAGGGCCGTCACACCGCGTTCCGAGACGAGATAGACCCCTTCACCGGGGACGACCTCCGCTGTGAGATGGGGCTTGAAGGCGAGACCCGGTCTGCTCGGCTGTGCATCCATCACTGTCTCCCCCTGTGACGTGGACGGGACTTCGCTTCGGTGTGCGTGCCGCGCGCCCGGGCCGTCCGGCCGGCGGCTGCGGAACGGCCGGCGGGCGCGCGGCGGTGATGCGTCTGCGGGAGTGGACCCGGGCCTCAGTCGCTGTAGACGTCGATCCAGCAGATGCAGGTGCCCGGCTGGGCCTGCTCGGCGTTCTGCCAGACCAGCTCCTCGACGACCAGGTCCTCGCACCCGGCGGGAGCGGCGGCGGAGGCGACGGCGACGACTGCGTGCGTGAGGTTCATGCATCCCCCTTGGACGGATGGCCCGGCCGCACCTTGCGGCGGTGACCAGGAGTCTGACCCCGGCCACGGGGGTGTGGGCAGTGTCTGGCTCACAAGCCTCGTATGAAGTTCTCATGGTCGTTCCGGGTGTGCTTCATCCCTGCCTGAGGAGCCCTGCACTGGCCCTCGAGAACGCCTTTTGGAAGCCTCCATGGGGTGGAGAGGAGAAGCGATGGACCTGAAGGTTCTCGGCATGTTCGACGTGAGCGTGAACGGGGTTCCGGTGGCGCCGTCCGCGCCGAAACCGCGTCAGCTGCTGGCCACGCTGGCGGTGCACTCCGGCCAGGTCGTGCCCGTGGCGGCGCTGATCGGTGAGCTGTGGGGCGCGAAGCCGCCGCGGAGCGCGCAGGCCACGCTGCAGACGTACGTGATGCAGTTGCGGGGTGCCGTCGGCGCGGCACTTCAGGCCGACGGCCGGCCCGGCGGGGACGCGAAGCGAATCCTGGCGACGCGTGCCGGCGGGTACCTGCTCGACCGGGGTGAGGGCACCAGCGACGCCCAGGAGTTCGAACGGCTGTCCGGCCTGGCCTTCCAGGCGCTCGCCGACCACGACACGGACACGGCGGCGCGGACCCTGCGGGCGGCGCTCGCCCTGTGGAGGGGGCCCGCCTTCGGCGACGTCCAGGCCGGACCGCTCCTCGCTCTGGAGGCCAGGCGGCTGGAGGAGGCACGCCTGTGCGTGCAGGAGCACCGCATCGAACTGGACCTGCGGCAGGGGCGGCACCGTGAACTGATCGGGGAACTCAGCGTGCTGGTGCAGCAGCACCGCACGCACGAGAATCTGCACGCGCATCTGATGCTCGCCCTGTACCGGTCCAGCCGGCGCACCGAGGCGCTCGACGTGTACCAGCGGCTGCGGGGCACGCTGGTCCGCGAACTCGGTCTGGAACCCTCGGACCAGCTCCGTGAGCTGCAGCACGCGGTCCTCACCGCCTCGCCGAAGCTCCTCGACGGACCGGAGGCGGACGACCGACGGCTCGTGCGGGCGGGGTGAGGGCGTGCAGGAGCGATCCGAGCGCACCCGCACCCGTCTCGTCGAGGCGGCGGCGGAACTCTTCGACCGGTACGGATACGCCGAGACCAGTCTGGGGGCCATCAGCCGGGCCGCCGGAGTGACCAAGGGGGCCCTGTACTTCCACTTCGCCAGCAAGCGGGAACTGGCCGTCGCGGTCCAGGAGAGCGGCTGCCGACTCCTGGAGGACACGGTCCTGGCCCTCGGCCGCGGCGGACAGCCGGCCCTGCAGTCGCTGATCGACACCACCCACGCCCTGGCCGCGTGGGCGTCGGCGGACCCGGTCGTGCGGGCCAGTTTCCGCGTCGGACGCGAGCGGGCCGGCGGCGAACACCCGGTGCTGGACTTCCACCTGGTGTGCGTGGCCGCGACGGGGCGGCTGCTCGTGCGGGCCGCGGCCGAGGGTGCACTGCGACGCGGCGTGGCGGAGGACGCCGCGCGGGCGCTCGTCGCGGCAGTGGTCGCCGGTGTCGAGGCGGCCGCGTGGAGCGGGGCGCCGTACCCGGAGCTCGCCGCTCAACTGGGCAAGACCTGGGCACTGGTGCTCCGGGCGGTCGCGGAGGAGCATGCGGCGCGAGGGCTGCGGACCACGGCGCCCGCCGTCCGCCGCCCGGCACCGGTCGCCGGCTGAGGAGGGGCGCCCGGGGCGGTGGCCCTCACGGACGGGGCGGTCTGCGGGGAGGAGGACGGGCGGCCGGCCGGGGTGTGCGGTGGCCGGGCCGGCTCCCGTGCCGCCCCGGGACCCGGCCGGAGGCGGGGGCGCCGGGGCGGTCAGGGCAGCAGCGCCGTCACCGCGGTGACGGGGTCCGCGTCCGCCGGGTCCTTGTCCTCGCGGTGGCGGACCACGCGGGCGAAGCGCAGCGTGACGCCCGCCGGGTAGCGGGTGGAGCGCTGGACTCCGTCGAAGGCGACCTCGACGACGAGTCCGGGCCGTACGGTGACGCCCCAGGGCTCCTCGGTGACGACGAGTTCCCGCAGCCGTTCGGTCTGCCGGGTGAGCATGGCGTCGGTCAGGCCCTTGAACGTCTTGCCCAGCATGGCGAAGGAGCCGTCGGCGGCGCGAGCGCCCAGATGCAGGTTGGACAGCTTCCCGGTGCGCCGGCCGTGGCCCCATTCGGCCGCGAGGACCACCAGGTCCAGGGTGTGCACCGGCTTCACCTTCAGCCACGAGGTGCCGCGGCGCCCCGCGCTGTAGGCCGCGTCCAGGGCCTTGACGACCACACCCTCCTGCCCCCGTCGGAGCGCGTCGGCGGCGAAGGCCGTGGCGGCCGCGCGCCCCTGCGGATCCGCGGGGTCCGCCACCACCAGCCGGCGCACCCGGTGCGCTTCGGGCACCAGCCGGTCGAGCACCGCCCGCCGTTCGGCCGCCGGGGCGGCGAGCAGGTCCACACCGTCGGCGTGCAGCACGTCGAAGAAGACCGGCGACAGCGGCAGTGCCGTCCCGCCGGCCGCCACGTCGGGCGTCGATCCCGCCCGGCCCGACGTCTCCTGGAACGGCCGGGGCCGGCCCCGCTCGTCGAGGGCCAGCAGTTCCCCGTCCAGCACCACCTGACGGACGGGCAGCGCGCCGGTCAGTGCCACCACCTCCGGGAGCCGGCCGGTGATCTCGGCGAGGGTCCGGGTGAAGACCCGCACGACGTCACCGTCGCGGTGCACCTGGACACGGATGCCGTCGAGCTTCTCCTCCAGGGCGCACGGCCCCGTCCGGTCGAGGGCCTCGTCGACGTCCTTGGCCGTGCCGGCCAGCATCGGCAGGAGAGGCCGTCCCACCTCGAGACGGAATCCGGCGAGAGCGGCCGGGCCCTCGGAGAGCAGGACCCGGGCGACGGCGGCCGGCGAACCGCTCAGCATCACCGCCTGCCGCACCTCGGCGACGGGCGCGCCGGAGGCCGCGGCGACGGCCTCGACGGCCACGGCGTCGAGGGCGCCCTGGCGCAACTCGCCGCTGATGAGCCGGAAGAGGAACTGCTGCTCCTCCTCGGTGGCCGCGCCCATCAGTTCGTCCAGCAGCCTTCTCCGCTCGGCCCGGGCGCCCTTGCCGGACACGGCGGCGATCCGGGTGAGCGCCGCGTCGACCTCGGCCACCCGCAGGCGCGGCTCGGCGGCGGGCGGCCGCCGCTCGGTGAGCGTGCTCCAGCCGACGCCGATCCTGCGCTGCGGCAGCCGCCCGGCCAGATAGGTGATCACGACCGGCGCGTCCTCGGGCTCCGTCGTCCGGAGCAGGCCGGCGAGCAGGGCGGTCTTCTCCGTGCGCCCGGAGGCCGAGGCGATCTCCCGGGAGGTCCGTGCGAGGTCGGAGAGTCTCACGAGGAATGCCCTCTCAGTCGATGTGGCCCTGCTTGCGCAACCGGCCCACCCACGCCTGCGCAGTGTGCCGCGGCACACCGAACCGCTTGGCGACCGCCCCGACGCTTCCGCCGAGTTCCTGGTAGGCGGCCACCACGACCTCGGTGTCCGGCATCTTGCGGTAGGGGCGCGGCCGGTCCTCGCCGGGCGTCGCAGGGGTGACCGGGGCGAGGGGGACGGGGGCGGGAGCCACCGACTCCGGCTGCGGGGCGGACGGACCGGGACTGATGGCACGGACCAGCAGATCGAAGTCGATCAGCGGAAGCGCGCGGTTGTGCAGGCCCTTGCCGCCCGCCGCGCGCACGGTGAGTTCGACGATGCGCGGCCCGTCCGTGGTGTCGACCCGCACGGTGGTCTGAGGCCCGGTGGGATCCGGTTTCCCGTCACTGCCGGTGGGAGTGATGTCGATGACGTATTCGCTCACTTCGTGCCTCCTCGAGAGATCTTCAGTCTACTCTCGATGGAGACTGTGGTGGGTCCCGTCACTCCGCCGGGACCCACCGGGCGGACGTCAGTGCGGACCGCGCAGGCGCGGGGCGTCCACGAGCACGGCCACCAGAACGGACGCCGCGGCGATCAGCACTCCCGCTGTCACCGCCGCCGTCCGGGCGTCGAGCGCCAGCATCAGGGGGACCCCGACGGCTCCGCCGAGCTGGGTGGTGATGTTCACCATCCCGCCCGCCGTCGCCATGTCCCGGGGCTCGGTCCGCTGGGCGAGGGTGCCGTTCGCCGAGATCATGATCCAGGTGATGCCGAACCCCATCAGGATGACGGAGGGCAGCACACCCGCGGCGTACGGCGTGCCCGGTGCGGCCACGGCGAGCCACGCGGTGCCCGCCGCGACCAGCGCCGTTCCCGAGGCCAGCAGGGCCTTCGGAGTGAGCGTGCGGAGCAGGTGGGGGGCGGCGAGGACCGAGTTGGCCACGACCACCGCGGCCAGCGGCAGGATGGCCAGACCCGCTCCGGTGGGGTTCCAGCCGGCGCCCTCCTGCAGGGTGTAGCTGATCACGGTGAACCCGCCGAAGGTACCGATGTTGGCGGTGAACACGGCGAGGAGGACCCCGGCCCGGGTGCGGTCCCGCAGCACCCGCAGCGGCAGCAGCGGGCCCGTGGTGCGGTGTTCGGCCGGGGTGTCGGCGGGGATGGCGTACAGCGCCACGCCGACCGCGAACGCGGCGAGCGGCGCGAGCCCGTACATGCACCACCGCCAGCTCGCGTGGTCGGTCAGCAGGCCGCCGAACAGGACACCGAGCCCGCCCCCGCCGCCCGCGACCGCGGTGAACACCCCGATGGCGGTGCCCCGTTCGCGCGGATCCGGGAACGTCCTGGCCACCAGTGCCATGCTCGCGGGGGCCAGGGCCAGGGCTCCGAAGGCGCCCTGCACGGCGCGCAGGGCGAGCAGGTGGCCGGGCCCGTCCGCCGTGCCGGTCAGCAGGGAGGCGGCGCCGAAGCCGGCCAGGCCCACGACGAAGGCGCGGCGCCGGCCCAGGCGTTCCGAGAGGCGGCCGGCGGGCAGGAACAGCAGGCCGAAGGCCACGGTGTAGACGGAGACCACCAGCGCCCGCTCCGCGCCGGTCAGTCCGAGGTCCCGCTGGACCGAGGGGAGGGCCACCGGCACCAGGTTCATCTCCATCACGACGGTGAGCTGGGCGGCGGCCAGGGCGGCCAGGGCCCACCAGCGCAGGGGAGAGGCGGCCGGGGGCGTCCCGGGGGGCTGCGCCTGCGCGGCGGGGGCAGGACGGGCCGTGGTCATCGGTCCTCCCTGATCAGCCGGGCGAACGGCAGCCGGGGGGCGACGTCCTCGGCGAAGAGGGTGAGCGAGCGGGCGGATTCCTCGTAGGGAAGGTGCCCGGAGTGGGTGGTGAGCGTCAGGTCGACGTCCTCGCCGTACCACCCGGCGATCCGTTCGATCTGCGCGGCCACCTCGGCCGGGCTGCCGGCGAGCACCCGGCCCGCCTCGACCCGGTCGTCGAAGTCGGCGGAGCCGCGGGTGGCGGCGTCCGCGAGCTTCTCGTACCCCGGGTAGGCGGAGCTGTGGGTGTCCGCCCAGGACAGCGTGGCCGCGGAGATCTTCTCGCCGTACCGGCCCTCCACGAAGCGTCCCGTGGCACGGGCGGCGTCGCCGTCCTCGGCCACGTAGCAGGGGTAACTGAGCTCGATCCGGCCGGTGTCCGGCTCCAGGCCCGCCTCCACCCGGCCCTTGCGGTAGGCCGCGATCAGTCCCTGCACCCGCTCGGTGGGGGAGACCGCCGCGATGATCTGCAGTCCCCGGCCCGCGCGCCCGGCCGCGGCGCAGGACTCGACGCTGGTGGTCACCGCGGAGAACACCGGCGGGTGCGGCCGCTGGGCGGGGCGGGGCAGCAGGGTGACCGGGCCGAAGCGGTGGAAGCTGCCGTCGACGACGACGTCCTCCTCCGCCCACAGGCGGACGCAGGCCTCGACGCCCTCCTCGAACCGTTCGCGGCTCTCGTCCATGGGGATGCCGAAGGCGGCGAACTCGTCGGGGAGGAAACCGCGGCCGAAGCCCACGTCGAGCCGGCCGTGGGAGATGTTGTCCAGCATGGCCAGCTGACCCGCCAGCTTGACGGGGTGCGCGAAGGCCGGGATCACGGCACCGGTCCCGAGCCGGATGCGCGTGGTGCGCGCGGCCGCCGCGGCGAGGAACGTGGTGGGGGAGGGGCTGTAGCCGCCGTAGTCGAAGAAGTGGTGCTCCACCACCTTCAGCTGGAAGTAGCCGAGTTCCTCGGCGAGCCGGACCAGGCGCAGTCCCTCGTCGTAGTACTCGGCCGGGTTCTTCTCCCCGGGGCCTGTCGTCGGGAAGTACAGGATGCCGAACCTCATACCGCTCCTCGTTCCGTCCGCCGGTGTCGGGTCTGGTGTGTCGTCCCGAGGCTGCCAAGCCCCGCTGGACGGGAGGTCGACGCGGGAGCGGGGCGTGCTGGGGTCTCGCTGGAAACACTTCACGTATCTGGTGTTGTGTGTGCAGAGTTTGAGTGTAGCCTTTGGTGTGTTCTCGCGCTGGAGGACCGCTGGGGGACCGCGACTCGAGACTCGGAGGAGTGCACCTGTGGGAGGGACACCTGTGGGAGAGACCGGGAACGACCGCCGCTCGGTGGTGATCACCGGTGGGGGCACCGGCATCGGCCGGGCCGCCGCGCACGCCTTCGCCGACGAGGGCCACGACGTACTGATCGTCGGCCGGGACGGGACGGCCCTGAAGGAAGCCGCCCGCGGCCGGCCCGCCGTCCGCCACCTGGCGCTCGACATCACCGCACCGGGCGCTCCCGAGGAGATCGTGCGCACCGCCGTCGCCGAGTGCGGCGGCATCGACGTCCTCGTCAACAACGCGGCCGTGGTCCGACGACAGCCGCTGGAGGACATCGACCGGCGGATCGCCGAGGAACAGATCGCGACCAACCTGCTGGCCCCGCTGCTGCTCACCCAGGCCGCGCTGCCCCACCTGCGCACCAGCGGCGGCGTCGTCGTCAACGTCAGCGCCTCCGCGGCCGTCCGCGGCTGGGCGGGCAGTTCGGTGTACGGCGCCACGAAGGCCGGTCTGGACTTCCTCACCCGCACCTGGGCCGTCGAGCAGGCCCCGCACGGAGTCCGGGTCGTCTCGGTCTCCCCGGGCCCGGTGGAGACCGGCATCGCCAAGGCGTCCGGACTGGACGACGAGCAGATCGCCCGGCTGCGCGCGGCCCAGAAGGCCGGTGTGCCGATGGGCCGCATCGGCACACCCGAGGAGATCGCCTGGTGGATCGTCACCATGGCCCGCCCCGAGGGCGCCTTCGCGACCGGTGTGGTGCTGCCGGTCGACGGCGGGGCCGCGACCAAGCTCTGACCGGCTCACGACCTCGCTGAGGAGACAGGCATGAGATTCACCGGACCGCGCCTCGACGGCCGTGTCGCCGTCGTCACCGGCGCCGGCCGCGGCCTCGGACGGCGCATCGCCGAGGCGTTCACGGCCCAGGGCTGCCGGGTGGTGGCCTCCGCCCGCACCGTCGAGCAGCTGAAGGACTGGGTGGAGGCCCACCCCGGCCGGGCCGCGGCCGTGACCGCCGACGTCCGCGACCCCGAGGCGGTGGACGCCCTCATGCGGACCGCCCGCGAGCGCTTCGGCGGCCTGGACATCGTGGTGGCCAACGCCGGCGTCAGCAGGCCCGGGCCGGCGGCGGCGCTCGCCCCGGAGCACTGGGACGAGGTACTGGGCACCAACCTCGGCGGCGTCGTCAACTGCACCCGCGCCGCCGTGCCCCACCTGCGGGACTCACCCGCCGGCCGGATCATCAACCTCTCCTCCGTGCTCGCCTCCCGGCCCGTCGCGGGCGGAGCCGCCTACTGCGCCTCCAAGGCCGCGGTGGAGGCGTACACCAAGGTCTGCGCGCTCGAACTGGCCGGCCACGGCATCACGGCCAACTGCCTCGCCCCCGGCTTCATCGACGAGGGCATGGGCCGTGCCCTGCGCGCCAACGAGGACGTGTGGGCGCGCTACCGCGGCAAGCTCGCCGCCGGACGGATGGGAACGGGTGACGAGGTCGCCGGCGCCGCGGTGTTCCTCGCCGGCGGGGACAGCGGCTACGTCAACGGCCACGTCCTCGAAGTCAACGGAGGCCTGTCGTGGTAGCCGGGCCCCTCCCCACGGTCCCGCCCGGCCGTCCCGCGCTATGCCGCCCCGACCGTCAGGAGACCCCCCGATGAAGACACTGATCACCACCGGCGAGGGCCCGTTCGGCCTGCGGCACGCGCAGGCTCCGGACCCGGTACCGGCTCCGGACGAGGCGCTCGTCCGCGTCCGGGCCGTCTCCGTCAACCGCGGCGAACTGGCGCTCGCCGCGGTCTCCCCGGCCGGCACCCGGCTGGGGTGGGACGTCGCCGGTACGGTCGTCGAGGCCGCCGCCGACGGCTCCGGCCCGCCGCCCGGCACCCGGGTCGCCGGCCTCGCCGACGGCGGCGGCTGGGCGGAACATGTCGCCCTGCCGGTGTCCCGGCTGGCGGAGATACCCGGCACCGTCACCGACGAACAGGCCGCCGCCCTGCCCGTGGCCGCGCTCACCGCCTGGTACGGACTGCGCAAGGCGGGCCCTCTGCTCGGCCGCACCGTCCTGGTGACGGGGGCCGGCGGCGGTGTCGGCCGGATGGCCGTGCAGCTGGCCGCAGAGGCCGGCGCGCGGGTCGTCGCGTGGACCGGCTCCCCCGACCGGGGGCAGGGTCTCACCGGACTCGGGGCGGAGGTCGTCTCCACCTACGAGCAGGCGGAGGGCGGCGCCTCGGACGTGGTGTTCGACAGCGTCGGCGGAGAGGTGCTGACCCGCGCCTTCGTCACCCTCCGGCCCGGCGGGGCGGCCGTCGTGTACGGGAACACCACCCGCTCCGCACTGGTGCTGCCGGCCGACTGGGGGCGGGCCCGGCCGGGGGTCTGCCTGCACCACCTGTTCCTCTTCGACGAGATCGGACGCCAGGACCCCGCGGCCGACCTGGCGACCCTGCTCCGGCTCTGTGCGGACGGCCGGCTCGATCCGCAGGTCGCTCTCACGTCCTCCTGGGACGACCCGGCCGAGGCGCTGAAACGCCTGGAGGGCCGAGCCGTCAACGGGAAGGTCGTCCTCCTGCTGACCTGACCCCCCGCGTGACCCGAGTGACCCACGAGTCAGCGGCCCGCCCCGAGCGGCGGGCCGCCGAGGAGCTGAAGCCATGGTTGTGACGGCAGACCGTCCCGCCCCCGCCTGCACCTGCCCCCGGACCCGCGGAGCCACGATCTGGCTCACCGGTCTGCCGAGCGCCGGCAAGACGACGATCGCGCGCGAAGTGGCCGGCCGGCTGCGCGGAGAGGGGCACCGGGCCGAGGTGCTCGACGGCGACGAGATCCGGTCCTTCCTCTCGGCGGGACTGGGGTTCGGCCGCGAGGACCGCGACACCCACGTACGGCGGGTCGGCCTGGCCGCCGAGGTCCTGGCCCGCAACGGGGTGAAGGTCCTGGTGCCGGTCATCGCTCCCTACGCCGCTGGCCGTGCCGCCGTGCGTGGACGCCACTGCGCCGCCGGCGTCCCGTTCCTGGAGGTGCACGTCGCCGCCCCGGTGGAGGTGTGCTCCGTACGGGACGTGAAGGGCCTGTACGCCAAGCAGGCCGCGGGCGAACTCACCGGGCTGACCGGCGTGGACGACCCGTACGAGGAGCCTTCGGCGCCCGACCTGCGCATCGAGTCCCACCGCGAGAGCGTGCGGGAGTCCGCGGCGTCGCTCCACGCGCTTCTCGCCGAGAGGCGCCTGCTGTGACCGCCGCCGTCAGCACCGCCGAGCCCGCGTCCGCCGGCACCGTCCCCGCCCGGACGCCGTTCACGCTGTCGCACCTGGACACGCTCGAGTCCGAGGCCGTGCACATCATGCGTGAGGTGGCGGGGGAGTTCGAGCGGCCGGTGATCCTGTTCTCCGGCGGCAAGGACTCCGCCGTGATGCTGCACCTGGCGCTCAAGGCCTTCGCCCCGGCGCCGGTCCCCTTCCCCCTGCTGCACGTCGACACCGGGCACAACTTCCCCGAGGTCCTGGACTACCGCGACCGCACGGTCGCCCGGCACGGGCTGCGGCTGCACGTCGCGTCCGTGCAGGACTACATCGACGCCGGAAAGCTGCGGGAGCGACCCGACGGGACGCGCAACCCGCTGCAGACGCTGCCGCTGACCGACGCGATCCGCCGGCACCGGTTCGACGCCGTGTTCGGCGGCGGACGGCGCGACGAGGAGAAGGCCCGCGCGAAGGAGCGGGTGTTCAGTCTGCGGGACGAGTTCTCGCAGTGGGACCCGCGCCACCAGCGCCCCGAGCTGTGGCAGCTCTACAACGGCCGTCACGCGCCGGGCCAGCACGTCCGGGTGTTCCCGCTGTCGAACTGGACGGAGCTGGACGTCTGGCTGTACATCGCCCGGGAGGGCATCGGCCTGCCGGAGATCTACTTCGCCCACGAGCGCGAGGTGTTCGCCCGCGACGGCATGTGGCTGACGGCCGGCGCGTGGGGCGGACCGCGGGACGACGAACCGGTGGAGAAGCGGACCGTGCGGTACCGGACCGTGGGCGACATGTCCTGCACCGGCGCCGTCGACTCCGGCGCGGACACCATCGAGAAGGTGATCACCGAGATCACCGCCTCCCGGCTCACCGAGCGCGGCGCCACCCGCGCCGACGACAGGCTCTCCGAGGCCGCGATGGAAGACCGCAAGCGTGAAGGGTACTTCTGATGACTGTCGACACACTGCGTCTCGCGACCGCCGGCTCGGTGGACGACGGCAAGTCCACCCTGGTGGGCCGGCTGCTGCACGACTCCAAGTCGGTCCTCGCCGACCAGCTGGAGGCCGTGGAGCGGGCGTCGGCGAGCCGCGGGCAGGAGGCGCCCGACCTGGCGCTGCTCACCGACGGTCTGCGGGCCGAGCGGGAGCAGGGCATCACCATCGACGTGGCCCACCGCTACTTCGCCACGCCCCGCCGGCGGTTCATCCTCGCCGACACCCCGGGCCATGTGCAGTACACCCGCAACATGGTCACCGGCGCCTCCACCGCCGAGCTGACGGTGATCCTCGTCGACGCCCGCAACGGCGTGGTCGAGCAGACCCGGCGGCACGCGGCGATCGCCGCCCTGCTGCGGGTGTCGCACGTGGTGCTCGCCGTCAACAAGATGGACCTGGTCGGCTACCAGGAGTCCGTGTTCGCCGCCATCGCCGAGGAGTTCACGGCGTACGCGACCGAACTGGGCGTGCCCGAGGTCACCGCCATCCCGGTCTCGGCCCTCCGGGGCGACAACGTCGTGGAAGCGTCCGCCCGGATGGACTGGTACGGCGGACCCACCGTCCTGGCGCATCTCGAGAACGTCCCCGTGGGAGCCGATCCGTCCCTCGTCCCGGCCCGCCTGCCGGTGCAGTGCGTGATCCGTCCGCGGACGGCCGACCGGCCCGACTACCGGGGCTACGCCGGCCGGATCGCCGCCGGCGTCCTGCGGGTGGGCGACAGGGTCAGCGTGCTGCCCTCCGGCCGGACCACGCGCATCACCGGGATCGACCTGCTCGGCCGGGCCGTGGACACCGCGTGGGCACCCCAGTCCGTGACGGTGCTGCTCGCCGACGACATCGACGTCTCCCGCGGTGACCTGATCGCTCCCGCCGACGCCGCACCGGCCGTCACCCGGCACATCGAGGCCACCGTCTGCCACCTCCACGAACGGCCGCTCGGCCCCGGCGACCGGGTCCTGGTCAAGCACGGCACCCGGACCGTCCACGCCGTGGTCGAGGACCTGCCGCCCGGCACGGGCCCGGCCGGCCGGCCCGGCAGGCCGGACCGGCTCGGCGTCAACGACATCGGCCCGGTGGTGCTGCGCGCCTTCGAGCCGCTGCCGCTGGACCCGTACGCACGCTCCCGCGCCACCGGCGCCTTCCTGCTGATCGACCCGGCCGACGGCGCCACGCTCGCCGCCGGCATGGCCGGCTGAGCCGCAGGTACGGCTCAGCCGGTGAGCACCGTGCCGGACGCCGACGCCGGGGAGGCGGGGGCGGCCCCGGCGTCCGCGGCCTGCGCGGTGCCCGGCTCCGGTACGGTGAACCCGGGCATCACCTCACCCGCGAACAGCCGCATGGTGCGCGCCGACTCCTCGTACGGCATGTTGCCGGAGATCACCTGGAGGCTGACCGTGCAGTCGCCGTACCACTCCCGGACCTGCCGCAGCTGCGCCCGCACCTGCTCGGGCGAGCCGACCAGCGCCTTGCCCTCGTCGACCTGCTTGTCGAAGTTGGCGCTGTTCACCTTGGCCACGATGCGCTGGTAGCCGTCGTAGTCCCCGCTGCGGGTGTGGGCCCAGGCGGACACCGCCTCCACCATCTTGGCGTTGGTGTACGCCGAGTAGCGGCGGCCGCGTTCCCGGGCGGTGCCCGCGTCCTCGTGCAGGTAGCTGCTGTAGCTGAGGTGGACCTCCCCGGCGTCCGGGTCGTGGCCGGCCTCCGCGCGGGACCGCCGGTACAGATCGATCATCTCCCGGGTGCGCTCGGGCTTGTTGATCGAGGGCACCAGCATCAGCCCGCGGCCGGCCCGGCCGGCGGCCGCGCAGGACTCCGGGGTGATGGACGCGGCGACCAGCACCTTGGGGTACGGGCGCTGCGCCGGGCGCGGCAGGAGGGTGACCGGACCGAAACGGTGGAAGCGGCCGCTGAAGACGACGTCCTCGCCCGCCCAGAGGCGCTCGCAGGCCTCCACGCCCTCCTCGAAGCGCTCCCGGCTCTCGTCCATGGGTATCCCGAACGCGGCGAACTCGTCCGGCAGGAAGCCCCGGGCGAAGCCCACGTCGAGGCGGCCGTGCGAGAGGTTGTCCAGCATCGCCAACTGCCCGGCGAGCTTCACCGGATGGGTGAAGGCGGGGATCACCGCACCCGTGACCAGCCGGATGCGGCGGGTCCGGGCGGCGGCCGCGGCGAGGAAGGTCACCGGGTCGGGACTGTAGCCGCCGTAGTCGAAGAAGTAGTGCTCGACCGTCTTGACGTGGTGGAAGCCCAGTTCCTCGGCGAGGACCGCCAGGCGCAGCGCGTCGTCGAAGTGGTCGACCGCGCTCTTGTCGGCGGGCCCGATGGTGGGGAACAGGTTGATTCCGAACTTCATGGCGTCTCCGGGGCCTCAGGGAGTGGTGACGAGTCGGGGCGCGGACGGGGCGTCGTACGCCCGCCGGTAGTACGTCAGGGGGGCGGCGTCCGGTGTGTGCCGGCCGTGCTCGATGCTGCCGACGACGATCCAGTGGTCGCCCACGAGATCGGCGGAGCGCAGCCGGCACTCGGCGACCGCCACGGTGTCCCCGGTCAGGACCGGGGCGTCGCACGCGTGCGGTGAGGGCGTCCAGGCCGTCCCGGTGAACTTGTGCGCGTCGGACGACGCGAAGCGGTCGGCCAGGGCACCGCGGCCCGCGGCGAGGAAGTTCACCGCGAAGCCCTGGGAGGCGAGGATGGCGGGCAGGGTGCGGGAACCGCTGTCCGCGCACACCAGCAGCAGGGGCGGGTTCTTCGACACCGCGGTCACCGCGGTGCAGGTGAACCCCTTCGGGCCGTCGGCGCCCGCCGTGGTGATCACGGCGACGGAACTGGAGAGTGCTCCGAAGATCTTCCGGAACTGTTCGGCTTCGACAGGCATGGACGCTCGCCCCCAGTGGTGGCCTGAGATCTGGACAGGGTGACTGGACCCGTTCAGCGTGTCAGGGGCGGCTGGAGCGCAGGTCGAGGGCGGCTGGCCGTGATCCCGAGGAACCGGTGACCCTGGCCAGCGCACGTTCCAGCTGCGCCTTGGCGTTGGCGTGCAGGACGAGGGGCACACCCGGCGGCATCACGCGCGCCGCCAGCACGACCCGCTCCACCCGGCTGGTGACGAGAGCGAAGCGGAAGCCGGCCAGGATCTCGTAGAACGGCAGGGGGGCGAGGGGGCGGCCGAGGAGTTCACCGTGGCGCAGCGCGGTCTCCTCGTGCCCGGGCAGCCCGGCGAGCCGTTCCGCGCCGATGCCCTCGCTCAGGAACCGGTCCATCCACAGGAACCACCCGAGGTCCACCTCGGCCGGTCCGAATCCGGTCATCTCCCAGTCGAGCAGGGCCGCGGGACGCAGGTCCTGCCCGTAGACGATGTTGCCGAGCCGCGCGTCGCCCCACAGCAGTCCCGGCGGGCCGGGTTCCGCGGGCAGGTGGGCGCGCAGCCAGGCCAGCACCGACGTCAGCAGGGGGTCACCGGCGCAGCCGAAGAACTCCATGTGCCGCGCGTAGTGTTCGAGCTGTCGGCCGGTCGGGGACGGCCCGCCGTCCGGCGGTGCCGCGAGACGGGGGCCGAGCCGCCGGGTGTCGACCCGGTGCACCCGGCTCATCGCCTCCAGCGACGCCCACCACAGGCGCGCCCGGTCCTCGGCCGGCAACTCGGCGATCCAGCCCTGCCGGTGGTACGAGGGGAAGTCCGAGGGGACCCGGCCGGGAATCAGGTCCATGACGAAGAAGGGGCCGCCGAGCAGGCTCCCGGAGGGTTCGCAGTGGTGGACCGCCGGGACCGGGACACCGGTGTCCCGGCCCAGGACGCGCAGCAGTTCGTACTGTTCGGCGATCCGCGGCTCCGGGTAGACCCGGGTGTCCCGCGGCGCCCCCTTCACCACGAACCTCCGCTCGGTGCCGTCGGGTTCCTCGGCCGTCACGAACAGGGTCAGGCCGGCGAAGCCGGTGGCCGTGGGCCGCTCGGCGCCGGTGATGCGCAGGCGGTCGAAGGGAGGCACCCCGGCCAGTGCCCCGACGTACGCGGAGCCCATCGCGGCATGCTGTGCCCCGGCGGTCACCGCCGGACCGCTTCCAGGTGCCCCGGGGTCCCGTGCGGGTCGAGGAGGTCCAGGGAGAGGGCCGCGTCACGGGTGGTCTCCACGCTGAGCGCGGGGTGGGCGGCGAGCATCGCCGTCTGCAGGTGGCGCAACCGGGGCGAGGGCTCCAGGCCCAGCTCGTCGTTGAGCTTCTCGCGCAGCGTGTGGTAGACGTCCAGGGCCTGGGCCACCCGGCCCGAGCGGTACAGCGCGAGCATGTACTGGGCGTGCAGGTTCTCGTGCGTGGGGTGGTCGGCCGTCAGCGCGCGCAGCTCGCCGAGCAGCCCGTGGTGCAGGCCGAGGCGCAACTCCGCCTCGGCGCAGCGCTCGAACGTGGTCAGCCTGGTCTCCTCCAGGCCCGCGATCCGCGCCTCCAGGCGCGGCCCGGCCGGCACGTCGACCAGCGTCGGTCCCCGCCACACCGCGAGCGCCGCGCGCAGCGCGGTGGCCAGCCGCTGGTCGTCGCCGGACGCCTGGGCGGCGCGGGCGTCGCTCATGTGCCGCTCGTAGTGGTGCAGATCGAGGCTGCCCGGGGCGACGTCCATCAGGTAACCCTGGTGTCTGGTGACGAGGATCTGCTTGGGCTGTTCGGGAGTCATGACCGAGGGGCAGCCGGCCAGCGCCCGCCGGATGTGCAGCACGTAGGTGTGCAGTGTCTGGACCGCGCTGCGCGGCGCCCGCGTCCCCCACAGCTCCTCGATGCACACCGAGGCCGGTACGGGCGTATTCGCGTTGAGCAGCAGCAGGGCGAGGAGCTGGCGCGTCTTCGGCGCGGACGGAAGATGCGAAACTCCGCCGTCGTTCATGACGACAGGACCGAGAACTCCGAATTCCACGAGGTCTCCTCTGGAAGGTGTTGTCCGGTGCATCCGAGAACGACCGCGACGCTAGCAATCGGCTCGGACGGATGTCCACGGTCGAACTAATGCTTCGGGCAGGGCTTTTTCGCCCACGCCGACCTACCGGCCGGCCGGATTTGTCGCGGCTCTTGATGAAATCCCAGGTGAGGTGAGATGGAGGCGGACTGGCGCATGTGGAATGACCAGATCTTTTCCATGTGTTCTCACCTGGCCTTCCAGTGGCTTCTCCTAGCGTTTCCGGAGTCGGACACCCTCCGGATGGGAGTTACTTCTGTGGTTGTTTTCATGAACCGTCTCACGATGATCGGGGAGCCCTCGGAGTTCGAGAGGATCTACGCGGAGATCGGCAAAATAATGAGCGCCCGCCCGGGCCTCATCCGATTCCGGCTCGTGCGTTCCACCAAGGAGGCGGACGTCTACTTCAACATCGCGGAATGGGAGTCCGAGGAGGCGTTCCAGGACGCCCTCAGGACCCCCGAGTTCCGTGCCCAGTTCGAGCAGCTGCTGCCGATCATCAAGGGTGACCCGCACGTCTGCGAGGTCGTCCAGGAGGGTCTGCCGGCCGTTCATGCCTGACCTCGGCATGGAGCGGGTCGCCGACGGCGTGCACGCGTGGGTCCAGCCCGATGGCGGCTGGTGCCTGAACAACGCGGGTGTCGTCGTCGGCGACCGTTCCGTTCTCCTCGTCGACACGGCGGCCACCCGGGCCCGGGCCGAACGGCTCCGCGACAGCGTGCGCCGGCTGACCCGGCTCCCGGTACGGACCGTCGTCAACACCCACCACCACGGCGACCACACCCACGGGAACCTCGTGTTCTCCGACGGTGCGGTCGTCGTCTCGCATGAGCGGACCCGCGCCGAGATGGCGGAGCGCGGGCTGGCCCTGACCCACGTGTGGCCCGAGGCGGACTGGGGCGACCTCAGCGTCGTCCTGCCGGACCTCACCTACACCGGGTCCCTGTCCGTGCACCTCGGTGCGGGCCGGACCGCCGAGCTGCTGCACCCGGGCGTGGCCCACACCACCAACGACACCGCGGTGTGGCTGCCCGACACCCGGGTGCTGTTCGCCGGCGACCTGCTGATGTCGGACTGCACCCCGTTCGCCCTGATGGGCTCCGTGCGCGGGCTGGTGCGGGCCGTCGGCCGACTGCGCGCACTGGGGGCCCGCAGCATCGTCTGCGGTCACGGACCGGTGTGCGGGCCGGAGGTGTTCGAGCTGACCGAGGCGTATCTCGCCCGGGTCCTCGACCTCGCCGCGTACGGCGTGCGGCGGGGCAGGGACCCGCTGACCGTCGCCCGTGACGCGGGCTACGGCGAGTTCGCGGAACTCCGCGACCCCGAGCGCCTGGTGGCCAACCTGCACCGGGCCTACGCCGAACTGGAGGGGGCGCCCGAAGGGGCGTACCTCCCCTCGGCACCGGTGTTCCGCGAGATGGTGACGCTCAACGGCGGACGCCCCCTGACCTGCCTCGCCTGAGGCAGGCCGGGGGCGTCCCCCTGGCCACCGCCGCGCCGGAGCACCGTCGCTCCGCCGCCGCGTGTCACCGGGTCGTACGTCACACCGCGCCGTCGTGCTCCACCAGGCGGTGCCGGATCCGCAGCCGGCCGTCCTCCCCGCGGACCAGCAGGTCCTCACCGGGGGCGCTCAGGTGCGGCCGCGGATCGCCGCCGTCGGGGATCTCGAACACCAGGGCGTAGAACCGGCAGCGCCAGGTGCCGGGCTCCTCGCCCTCGTCGACGATCAGCATGCCGAGCCAGTGGCGACGGGTCACCGGGCGCGCCGCGAGCCGCTCCAGACCGGCTCGCATCCGGGCCACGATCTCCTGGCGGCCGCGCCAGGGTTCCGGCTTGACGTTCTGCTCGAAGACACCGTCCCGGGTGAAGGTCTCGGCCCACTCCTCGGCCCGGCCCTCGTCGAGCAGCCGCATCTGCCGGGCGTAGAAGTCCTGGACCTCCACCTGGATCTCCGGCGGCGCCGGCCGCCGGGACCCGGCGGCTCCCGCGGGCGCGTCCGTCCGCGCGGGCGCGCTCACGACGCGTCCACCAGGGCGGCGCGGGACTCGGCGTACGACTTGGCCAGGGCCAGCGTGGCCAGGCTGTTGGTGCCCAGCGCCTTGCGGACGTACGCCTTGGCGTCGGCGAGCGTGCGGTCCGCGCCGAGCACGGCCGTCACCGTCTCGGGCCGGACGGTCACCGTGTGCCGGGACGTCGCGACGACCCCGCCGTCGGTCTCGGTGAACGTCCACCGGCCGGTGTGCGCGGCCAGCATCCGGGGCAGGACCAGCTGCTTGTACACGATGCGGTCCGGCGCGAGGCTCAGCCGGACCGAGCGGGTGGTGTGGACCGAGCCGTCCGGAGCCCGGGTGTCCATCTCCAGGATCTGCACCCCGCCCGGCTGCTCGGTGAAGTCGACGCGGGCCACGTGCGGAAGGCGCTCGGACCAGGCGTCCGCCCGGTCCACGAAGGAGAACAGGTCGGCGACCGAGCCGGCCACCGTGACCGAGTCCTCGAACGAGAAGGTGACGGGCTCGCCGCCGGACACGGCGTTCTCCACGACGTCCTTGAGCCGGGCGAGCTCGGCGGTGCTGTTGTCCTCGACGGCACGCGCGATCCACCGCTGGTGCTCGGGGGAGTCGTCCACGGCACGGTAGTCGTGCGTCAGACGGACGAGCGTGCCACCGTCACCGGAGGGCTCGACGAACCAGTCACCGCCCATCGCCGCCACCGGATGGGCGCTGAGCCGCTGGCGGAAGCCGACCCGGAGGTTCTGCGGATCGAGGGTGCGGCGCGACGTCCAGTCCTTCACCTCGCCGTTGGCCTGCGCCCACAGGTGGATCAGTTCCTCGCTCGTCCCGTCGTCGTGCGCGGTGCTCTCCAGCACCTCCGCGTGCACGGTCGGGGTGAACGCCGCCGGCCACCGGGTCACATCGGCGATCACCGCGTAGACCTCGGACGGCGGCGCGTCGATCAGGACGGTGTGCTCGGTGTGATGCTCCACTGCTGCTGCCATCTGCTGCTTGTCCTCTCTCTCCTCGGCGCGGTCAGTAGTTGCCGAGTCCGCCGCAGACGTTGAGCGCCTGCGCGGTGATGGAGGCCGCGACGTCGCCGGCCAGGTAGCGGACCAGGCCCGCCACCTCCTCCGGCGTGGAGTAACGGCCCATGGGGATCTTGGCGTTGAAGCGTTCCTGCACGTCCTCGACCGTGGTGTCCCAGGCGGCGGCGTACCCCTGCCGGACCCGTTCGGCCATCGGGGTCTCGACATAGCCGGGGCACACGGCGTTCACGGTGATCCCGGTCTTCGCCAGCTCCAGACCCACCGCCTTGGTGAAGCCGACCACCCCGTGCTTCGACGCCGAGTACGGTGCGCCGAGCACCACGCCCTGCTTGCCCCCGGTGGACGCGATGTTGATGATCCGGCCGCGGCCGCTCTCCCGCATCCCGCCGGTGCCGAGCACCTCGCGGGTCGCCCAGAAGACGCTGTTGAGGTTGGTCGCCATGACGTCGAGCCACAGGTCGTCGGCGATGTCGGCGGTGACGCCGCCGCCGCTGCGCCCGGCGTTGTTGACCAGCACGCCGACGGGGCCGTGGCGTTCGGCGGCGGTACGGACGAAGGCGTGCACCGACGCGGGGTCCCGCACGTCCGCGGCGACGCCATCCGCGTCGATCCCCTCGTCGAGCAGTGTCTTGACGGTGGCGTCGACGTTCTCCTGGGTCCTGGCGCACAGGAACACCCGGTGGCCGTCCTGGCCGAGGCCGCGTGCGACCGCCAGTCCGATGCCGCTGGTGGCACCGGTGACCAGGGCGAGACGCTGAACCGTTTCGGGCATGATGGTCCTTCCGTTCGAGGTACGGACGTCGGCGGGCCGGGTCACGGCCGGAGCAGGATGCGGCCGAGCTGGGCGCGGTCCTCGATGATCCGGTGGGCCGCGGCGGCCTCGGTGAGCGGCAGTTCGGCGTGCACGTGCACCTTCAGCCGGCCTTCGGTGACATGGCCGATCAGCTCCTGCAGACCGGTCCGGATGTCGTCCGGGCGGTGCTGCCACCACTGGTCGAGGCCGCAGCCCACGACGTGCTTCATCGGGATGAGCCGCATGGCCGGCACCTGGGGCAGGGTGCCGCCGGCGGCGCCGTAGAAGACGAGCCGGCCGAACGGCTTGAGCACGTCCAGGCCGGCGAGCAGGATGTCGCCGCCGACACTGTCCAGGATGACGTCGGCGCCCTCGCCGTCGGTGGCCTTGAGGACGTCGTCGGTCCAGCCCCGCGTGCTGTAGTCCACGACGACGTCGGTTCCGTGCTCCCGCGCGAAGGCGGCCTTCGCGGGCGACCCGACCGTGCCGATCACCCGGCCCGCCCCGTAGTGGCGGACCAGCTGCGTCATCAGGTGCCCGATCGCCCCGGCCGCCGCGTGCACGAGCACGGTGTCGCCGGGCCGGATGCGCGCGGTCTTCAGGACGCACAGGGCGGTCTGCGCGGGGGAGGCCAGGATGCTGGCCTGAGCCGTGTCGATGCCGTCCGGCAGGGGGGCGAGGAACGTGGCGTCCGCCAGGACGAAGTCCGCGTAGGCGCCGCCCATCACCGGTGCCGCCACGCGGTCGCCGACGGCGACGGTGGTGACCTCGGCCCCCACCTGCTCGACCCGCCCGACGACATCACCGTTCGGGGTGGCCGGCAGCGGCGGCGGGAACGGGCCGGTGCCCCGGCGGCGCTGGGTCTCGACGAAGTTCACCCCGATCGCCTCGGACCTGATCAGGACCTGTCCGGGACCGGGGGACGGCACCGGGACCTCCTCGACGGTGAGGACGTCCGGGTTCCCGTAGTCGTGGTAGCGGATCGACCGCATGCTTGGCCTCCCTGGGTGGTCTGCGAGCTTCACCGGACCGTAGGCGGGCCTGCTGGAGGCTCGCTCGCCGTCCCATGGAGGACGGCGGGCGGCGACGACGTGCAGCCTCTCTCCAGTCCGGCTCCATGACCCGGTGCCACCGTCGAAGCACCAACGACGGGTACAACGGGAGGAGTACGGATGACTCGACGAGTCGTCATCACGGGGCTGGGGGTCGTCGCCCCAGGCGGAATCGGCGCCAAGGCGTACTGGGACGTGCTGGCGAACGGCCGTACCGCCACCCGCGCGATCAGCTCCTTCGACGCCTCCCGGTACCGGTCGAGGATCGCCGCCGAGTGCGACTTCCACCCGGAGGAGGCGGGCCTGACCCCGCAGGAGATCCGGCGGATGGACCGCTCCGCCCAGTTCGCGGCCGTCGCCGCGGACGAAGCCGTGGCCGACAGCGGTCTGCTCTTCGCGGAGCTGCCCCCGCACCGCACGGGCGTGTCCATCGGCACCGCGGTCGGCTGCACCACCAGCCTGGAGGAGGAGTACGTCGTCGTCAGCGACGGCGGCCGCCAGACCCTCACCGACCACCGCTACGGCGTGCCCCACCTCTACGACTACCTGGTGCCCAGCTCGGTCGCCGCCGAGGTCGCGTGGCGGGTGGGCGCGGAGGGACCGGTCGGCACCGTCTCCACCGGGTGCACCTCCGGTCTGGACGCCGTCGGCCACGCCGCGGCGCTGATCCGGGAGGGCTCGGCGGACGTCGTGGTGGGCGGCGCCACCGACGCCCCGATCTCGCCCATCACGGTGGCCTGCTTCGACGCGATCCGGGCGACCTCACCGCGCAACGACGACCCGGCCCACGCCTCTCGCCCGTTCGACCGGAGCCGCAACGGCTTCGTCCTCGGCGAGGGAGCGGCCGTCTTCGTCTTCGAGGAACTGGAGCACGCGATGCGCCGCGGCGCGCACATCCACGCCGAGGTCGCCGGCTTCGCGACCCGCAGCAACGCCTACCACATGACCGGTCTGCGCCCGGACGGCGCCGAACTGGCCCAGGCCGTCACCGCGGCACTCGCCCAGGCCCGGGTCGCACCCGGGGACCTCGACTACGTCAACGCGCACGGATCGGGCACCAAGCAGAACGACCTGCACGAGACGGCCGCCATCAAGGCCAGCCTCGGCGCGCACGCACGGACCACACCGGTCAGCTCGATCAAGTCGATGATCGGCCACTCGCTGGGCGCGATCGGTTCCCTGGAGGTGGCCGCCTGTCTGCTGGCCATGCGGCACGGCCTGGTACCGCCCACGGCCAACCTGCACGACCCCGACCCGAGCTGCGACCTGGACCACGTGCCGCTGACCGCGCGGGAGACGCCGGTCCGCTCGGTGCTCAGCACCGGAAGCGGTTTCGGAGGGTTCCAGAGCGCCGTGGTCCTGACCGGCAACGGCACCGAGAAGGGGGGACTCGCCCCGTGAGCGGAACCGCAGGCACGACGGTCGTCACCGGTCTCGGCGTGGTGGCCCCCAACGGCCTGGGCACCGAGGAGTACTGGGCGGCGACCCTGCGCGGCGCGAGCGGCATCCGCCGCCTCACCCGCTTCGACCCCGCTCAGTACCCCTCCCGACTGGCCGGCGAGATCACCGGCTTCGACCCGGCGGCACACCTGCCCGACCGCCTGCTGCCGCAGACCGACCACATGACCCGGCTCGCCCTGACCGCAGCGGACCTGGCGGTCCTCGACGCGGGGGCGGGCCCCGGGGAACTGCACACCCTGGAGGCGGGCGTGGTCACCGCGAGCGCCTCCGGAGGGTTCGAGTTCGGCCAGCGCGAGCTGGAGAACCTGTGGAGCAAGGGCAACGAGTACGTCAGCGCGTACCAGTCCTTCGCCTGGTTCTACGCCGTCAACACCGGTCAGATCTCCATCCGCAACGGGATGCGCGGCCCGAGCGGGGTGCTCGTCGCCGACCAGGCCGGCGGACTCGACGCGGTGGCGCACGCCCGCAGGCAACTGCGCGGCGGGGCCCGCCTGATGGTCACCGGGGGCGTGGACTCGGCGCTGTGCCCCTGGGGGTGGACCGCGCAGATCGCCACCGGGCTGCTCAGCACCTCGCAGGACCCGGCCCGCGCCTACACCCCCTTCGCCGACACCGCGAACGGCTACGTGGCGGGAGAGGGCGGGGCCATCCTCGTCCTCGAACCGGAGGAGTCGGCGCGCGCCCGGGGAGCACGCCCCTACGGGTCGGTCGCCGGACACGCCGCCACGTTCGATCCGCCCCCCGGCAGCTCCCGCGGGCCCGCCCTGCGGGCGGCGATCCTGGGGGCACTCGCCGATGCCGGGTGCACGCCCGGTGACATCGACGTGGTGTACGCCGACGCGGCCGGCCTTCCCGACAAGGACGCCGCCGAGGCCGCGGCGCTGTGCGCGGTCTTCGGACCCCACGGCGTCCCGGTCACGGCGCCCAAGACGATGACCGGGCGGCTGTACTCGGGCGGCGGGCCGCTCGACCTGGCCGCCGCGCTGCTCGGTTTCCGGGACGGCGTGATCCCGCCGACCGTCAACGTGGCCCTGCCCGACCCCGCCCACCGCATCGACCTCGTCACCGGCCGGCCGCGCGCCGTGCCCACCCGCACCGCGCTCGTCCTGGCCCGGGGACACGGCGGCTTCAACTCCGCGATGGTGCTGCGCGCCCCGGCCGCCCGCCGCACCCCGTCCCAGTGAACCTCCCTCCGCGCCGGAGGGGCCAGTTGCCACAACTCACCGGAGGAAATGCCATGGCAGTACAGGAGTCCATCACCCTTCAGGCCGTCGTCCGCGCCCTGCGCACCGCAGCGGGGGCGGGGGACGGAGTCGACCTGGACGGGGACATCGCGGACGTGACCTTCAGCGAGCTGGGGTACGACTCGATCGCGGTTCTGGAGACCGTCGGCGCGCTGGAGCGCGAGTACGGGTTCAGCCTGGGGGACGAGGCCGTCCATGAGGCGCAGACGCCGGGTCAGCTGCTCCGGCTCGTGGCCGAGGCCGCGGGAGAGGCCACCGGTCTGGCGGCCTGACCGCGGTGAGGGACGGTGGGCGGCCCGCACGACGTGGTGTCGTGCGGGCCGCCCCTGTTCCGCGCCCCCTGTTCCGCGCCCCCTGTTCCGCGCCCCGGCCGGGTCACGTGGGCGGGGCACGTGGACGGGTCACCCGGGCGGAGACACACGGAAGCCCGTGGCCCACGGGGGGTGTTCCCATGGGCCACGGGCCGGGCGGGGCGGGTGGGTCACCAGGTGACCGGTACCTCGGTGAACCCCTCCACGAGCACTCCGGTGTGACGGGTCAGCTCGTGCGCCGGGACCGTCAGCCGCAGGTCCGGGTAGCGCCGGAGCAGGGTGCCGATCGCCGTCTGGAGCTCCATCCGGGCCAGCGCCGAGCCGGCGCAGAAGTGCGGGCCGGCGCTGAACGACAGGTGCTTGTTGTCGTCGCGCTCCACCCGCAGCGCGTCGGGCTCCTTGAAGACCTCCTCGTCACGGTTGGCGGACTCCAGGGCGAGGAAGACGGCGGAGCCCGCCGGGATCGTCGTCCCGCCCACCTCGATCTCGGCGGAGGTGTACCGGACGGCGGCCAGCTGCGAGAAGAGCACCTGGTAGCGCAGGAGTTCCTCCACCGCCGCCGGCACCAGCGAGGGGTCCCGGCGCACCTTCGCCAGTTCCTCCGGGTGCGCGAGCAGGGTGACGACGGCGGCGGACAGGTGGTTGGCGGTGGACTCGTACCCGCCCATCAGCAGCCCCTGCACCCAGTACAGGAGTTCGTACTCGCTGAGCCGGCTCTCGTCCTCGTCCCGGACCGCGATGAGGGAGCTGATCAGGTCGTCCCCCGGCTGCTCGCGCTTGGCCGCGACCAGACGCTGGATGTAGCCGAACAGTTCACCGCGGTACCGGGCGACCTCCTCCGCGGTGTAGCGGTTGACCGACAGATAGGCGTCGGTCCACAGCCGGAAGTCCTTCTGGTCCTCCGGCGGGACCCCCAGCAGTCCGCACAGGGTGCGGATGCCGAGCGGGAAGGCCAGCGCCTCGGCGAGATCGGCGGTGGGCCCGGCGGCCTCCATCGCGTCGAGCAACTCGTCGACCAGCGCCTGCACATGCGGCCGCATCTTCTCGACCCGGGCGGCGCTCAGGGCCTTGGTGACCAGCCGGCGCATCCGCGGGTGCTCCGGCGGGTCCAGGCTCACGTTCGGATCCTGGAACATCGAGTTGTCCTTGGTGATCCGCGGCAGGTCCTCGCTGGTGCGGTCGCGGTGCAGCCGCGGGTCGGAGAGCAGGACGCGGATGTCCTCGTACCGCGTGACGACCCATCCGGGGTCCCCGCTGGGCAGGGTGACCCGGACGACGGGCCGTTCGCGCAGACCGCGCAGTTCCAGGGGGGCGTCGAGCACCGACGGGCGGTTGCCGAACGGGTAGGCCGGGGGACTCTCGTGCATCGGGCAGGTCGTCAAGGCGGCGTCCTCTCCTCAGGGTGAACCACACTGCCCGCAGGGTCGCAGCGGCCTCTGGAGAGACAACGGAACCACACTGGAGACTTTCTAGATTTCGGTGCTTTGCTTGAAGTCTCTCGTGTAGCGTGTTTGTTTAGTGGTTGCCATTGTGTTGTGTCGCCGGTCCAGAGGTCGACACAGGTCCATCAGACGATGCGGGGAATCATGGAAAGAGCACCATCCGCAGTCGTTCCGCTCGGCTCCCACACCAGACCGACCCGGGGGAGCATCCTCGGCGACGACGAGCTGGCCGTGATCGAAGAACTGTTGCGGTCCGGCAGCCCCCTCTCCGGGGGCGTCTGGCGGGAGCGCTTCGAGGAAGCGTTCCGCGACCACCTCGGCGCCACGCACGCGCTGTCGGTCACCAGCGGGACCACCGCCCTCCGGCTGGCCTTCCACCTGCTCGACCTGCGCCCCGGCGACGAGGTCATCGCCACCCCCCAGACCTATCTCGCCACCGTGCAGCCGCTGCTGGACTACGGCGTACGGGTCCGCTTCTGCGACGTGGAGCCCGACTCGCTCAACATCGACGCCTCGCGCATCGAGGAGTTGATCACCGAGCGCACCCGGGCCGTCGTCCTGGTCCACTACGGCGGCCGGGCCGCCGACATGCCGCGCATCATGGCGCTGGCCGACCGGTACGGCCTGACGGTCGTCGAGGACGCGGCGCACGCCATCGGCGGCTCGCTGCACGGCCGCCCGCTCGGCTCGTTCGGACACTTCGGGATCTTCAGCTTCCACTCGTCCAAGAACATCACCACCCTGGGCGAGGGCGGCATGCTCGTCGTGCGCGACGACGACCACGCCGCGCGGGCGGCCGCCCTGCGGGACAACGCGGTCGACGCCGTCTACGTCCCCTCCCGGCACACCTTCGCCGCCACCCGGCGCCCGCCCCCCGGAGCCATGTTCCCGGCCGGCTCCTACACCGCCGACTGCCTGATGCTCCGGGGAACGGGCATCAACGGGACGCTCGCCGAGCCGGCCGCCGCGGTCGGGTTCGTGCAGCTCGGCAGGCTGCCCGAACTGCAGGCCAGGCGCCGGGAGCTGGCCCGGCAGTACACCGAGCGCCTCGCCGACGTCCCCGGCGTGTACGTGCCGCCGGTGCCGGAGGGCACCGACCACCCGTACCACCTGTTCACCGCGTTCGTGGATCCCGGACTGATCGACCGGGACGCGGTGCTGAGCGCCATGGACGAGGCCGGCGCGCAACTGCCGCTGCGCTACTTCCCCCTGCACCTCATGCCGGAGTGGCGGGCCCACGGTCACCGCGAGGGCGAGTGCCCCGTGGCCGAGCGCCGCTGGTTCCGGGAAATGATCAACATCCCCTGCCAGCCCGGCATCGACGACGACCAGGCCGCCCAGCTGATGGACTTGCTGGAGCGCGCGATCAGCCGGTCGTGGCGACGCGGGCGGACCCCTCTCGGGAGGACCGCATGACCGCACCCCGCACCCCGCACCCCTCCTACGACCTGGTCGTGGTCGGCGGCGGCGCCGTCGGACTCAGCACCGCCTGGTACGCCGCGCGCCGCGGCGCCTCGGTCCTCGTCCTGGAGAGCACCGACGGGCCGGAGAACACCGGCAGCAGCGCCGGCGCCGAACGCCAGTGGCGCGTCCAGTACAGCCAGCGCGACCTCACCGAACTGACGGTGCGCGCCCTGCCCCTGTGGCGCGGCATCGAGGAGGCGTGCGGCCGACGGCTGGTGCACCACACCGGCAGCCTGTGGTTCGGCGAGACCAAGGAGTCCACCAACGAGGGTCAGATAGCCGCCGCGGCCCAGGTCCTCGACGACGCCGGCCTGCCCTACGAGTGGCTCACCGCGGCCGCCATCGAGGAGCGCTTCGGCTTCACCGGCCTGCCGGCCCACTACGAGGGCTTCCACCAGCCGGACGGCGGCGTGGTCGACGTCCGCGGCACCCTGTGGTCCCTGGCCCACCTCGCCCGCTCGGCAGGGGCGAGGATCCACACCGGCCGGCGCGTCCTCGCCCTGGAGCCGCACCCGGAGCGCGTCGAGGTCGTCACCGACGACGCCCGCATCACCGCCGGCAAGGTCGTCGTCACCGCCGGCCCCTGGACCAACGAGCTGACCGGCCCGCTCGGCGTCCGTCTCGACGTCGAGGTGTACGAGATGGCCACGGCGTACTTCCGGCTGCGCGACCCGGCCCGTGACCTGCCCACCTGGTTCGCCTTCCAGACCCCCACGGACACCGACTCCAACCTGTTCTACGGATTCGGCGTCAACCCCTGGAGCCCCGGCCGACTGGTGCGCGTCGCACCGGACTTCGAGAGCGACCCCGCCACCGAACCGCCCGCGTCGCGCCCCGGGCCCGACCCGCACCAGCTGCGCCGCACCGCGGACTTCGTCGCCCGGCACCTGCCGATGCTCGACCCGGAGCCCGTGCAGCCGGGGTCGTGCCTGATCGCCCTGCCCCGGGACCACGAGCGCCAGTTCTACCTCGGTGCGCTGCCGCCCGGCGGGGGCCGCGACCGGGTGCTCGTCCACGCGGCCGGGTGGGCCTTCAAGTTCGTCCCCGTCTTCGGCAGCGCCCTCGCCGGCCTCGCCCTCGACGGCAGCACCGAGTACCCCCTCGGGCGCTTCCGCCCGTGACCGGTCACCACCACCCGACACCGCCATCCGAGGAGAAGCCGGTGGGACACCTGCATGTGATCGACGCAGCCGCGGTACGCAAGCTGCTCACCTACGACGACGCGATCCCCGCCATGGAGGACACCATGGTCAGGGCGTCCCGGCGCGAGCTCTACGAGCACCCGCGGGTGACCGTCGAGCCGCCCGGTCACGGGGGCATGGTGCTGCTCATGCCCGCCGTCGGCGGCCCCGCCGAGGAGCCGGTGCTCGGCCTGAAGATGCTCAGCATGTTCCCGCGCGCCGTCGAACGGGAACTGCCCAGCGTCCAGGGGCTGGTCATCCTGGTCGACGCGGTCCACGGGCAGCCGCTCGCCCTGGTGGACGCCGGAGCCCTCACCGAGATCCGTACCGCGGCGGTCACCGCGGTGGCCACCCGCGCGCTGGCCCGTACCGACGCCCGTGAACTCACCGTCATCGGCGCCGGTGTGCAGGCGCGCGGCCATCTGGAGGCGCTGTCCCGGATACGCGAGTGGGACAGGGTGCGCATCCACAGCCGCACCCGCGCCACCGCCGAGGAACTGGCCCGCTGGGCCGAGGGGTTCTACCCGCGCGCCGAGGTGTGCGACTCCACCGCGCAGGCCCTGACCGGCTGCGACGTCCTGTGCACCGCCACGTCCGTGGCCGGCGACGAGCCGGTGTTCGACGCGGCGGAGCTGCCCGTCGGCCGCGGCGTCCACATCAACGCGATCGGCGCGTTCGGCCCCGGCTGCCGTGAGCTGCCGACCGAGACGGTCGCCTCCGCACGGCTGATCGTCGACAACCGCGAAGCGGCGCTGCGGGAGGCCGGGGACATCCTGCTGCCGATCGCGGAGGGGGCCCTCACCGAGGACGCCGTCGCCGCCGAGATCGGCGAGGTGCTGGCCGGCACCCGGTCCGGCCGCCTCGACGCCACCTCGACCACCGTCTTCGAGACCCTCGGCCTGCCCGTGCAGGACGCGGTCGCCGCCGCCCTCGTATACCGGCGTGCCCTGGAGCACGGCATCGGCGAGCGCATTTCCTTCCCCTGACCCCGGCCGACCGGCCCGGTGACCCGGACGACAAGGAGCTGACACCCATGAGCAACGACGATGGCCGCACCTACCTGGTCGTGGTCAACCACGAGGAGCAGTACTCGATCTGGGCCGAGGGCCGCGCCGTCCCGCTCGGCTGGACCGCGACCGGGTTCTCCGGCCCGAAGGACGCCTGCCTGGCCCACATAGCGGAGGTGTGGACCGACATGCGCCCGCTGAGCCTGCGACGCCGCCTCGCCGCGGCCGAGTCCCGCTGACCGGACCCGGCCACGCCGACCGGCAGACCGGCGAACCGACAGACCGGCAGACCGGCGAACCGACAGACCGGCAGACCGGCGAACCGACAGACCGGCAGGCCGGCGAACCGACAGACCGGCAGACCGACAGACCGACAGACCGACCGACCGAGCACGACACGGCCGCCCACGGACCGCTGCCGCCCCCGGTCCCCCGCACCACCCCGACCCCCGTCCCCTCACCGCAGAGAGGTACTACCTGATGACCACCCAGGAGCAGCCTGGAAGGGCGGCCGAAGCCCCGCGCAGGCCCGGGCTCACCCGCAACAGCGACTTCATGAAGCTGTGGACCGGCGAGTCCGTGAGCCTGCTGGGCAGCGAGGTCTCCCTGATCGCGCTGCCCTCCATGGCAGTCCTCGCATTCGGCGCGTCCGCCGGGTCCGTCGGTCTGCTGATCGCCCTGCAGTGGATCCCCTTCGTGGTCCTCGGCCCCGCGGTCGGCGTGCTCACCGACCGGATGCGGCGCCGGCCCCTGATGATCGTCGCCAACCTCGGCCGTGCCGTCGCCCTCGGATCGCTGCCACTGGTCGCGGTCCTGGGCTCGGTGAGCATGGCGCACCTGTACGTGGTGGCCGTGGTCAAGGGCGCCCTCGACGTGGTCTTCCAGCTCGCCTACCAGGCGCACTTCCCGGCGCTGATCGAGCGCGAGGACCTGGCCGAGGCCAACGCCAAGACGCAGATGAGCCGTTCGCTCGCCGCGGTCTTCGGCCGCAGCATCGGCGGCGTGCTCGTCGGCGCGCTCGGCGCGGCCAAGGCCGTGGCCGTCGACGCCCTGTCGTACGTGGTGTCGACCTTCACGATCTGGGCCATCCGCAAGCCGGAGCCCGCCCCGCAGCCCAACGGCAAGGGCGTCGGCGCGGCCGTCACCGACCTCAGGCACGGCTTCACCACGCTGGTCGGCAACCGGCTGCTGCGGAACCTGACCCTGATGGGCTTCTTCGGCAACCTGGCCGTCTCCATGACCATGGCCATGCTGGTCGTGTACGCCTACGACGACCTGGGCTTCAGCCCCGCACAACTCGGGTTCGTCATGAGCGCGGGTGGGGCCGCCTTCGTCATCGGCGCGATCTTCTCCCGCAAGGCCCTGCACCACCTGGGCATGGGACGGACGCTGATCGTCACGCACGCCCTGCTCGGTCTCGCCGTGCTCCTGATGGTGCCGGCCGGCAAGGGCACGGCGGGCGTCGTGGTGGTGGGACTCTCGCAGTTCCTCGCCTCCCTCACCACGCCGATCGCCAACGTCGGCATCATGACCATGGTGCAGAAGGCCACCCCGCTGCACCTCATGGGCCGGGTCGGCGGCGTCTCCCTCCCGCTGGTCTGGGGCGCCAACGCGCTCGGCCCCGTCCTCGGCGCCGCCGCGGCCTCCGTGTGGGGGAACGCCGCGGCGTTCGCCCTGGCCGCGGTGCTCGCCTGGGCCGCCATCGGCTGGCTGGTGGCCGGCTCGGTGCACGGCATCAAGGACGAGGTCCCGGCGGAACTGCAGGCCGCCTAGGACCCGGCCCCTCCGACCGCACGAGGTCCGGCCGCACCAACCCCCCCCGTCGGCCGGACCTCGTGCTTCCCCACGCATCACCGCGCTGTTCCAGAGCGCCCCACCCATTGGCCCGACGGCGACGAGGAAGACGGGTAGGCCCGTGACCGACCAGATATCGACCGATGCCCTGGAAGACAAGCGGCGCCGGCTGGCCAGGCTGCTCGCCGAGCGCGGCCGCGACGAGGAGACCCGGACGGGACCCGTCTCCTTCGCCCAGCGGCGGCTGTGGATCCTCGACCGGCTCGTCCCCGGCAGCTGCGCGTACAACATCCCCATCGTGCTGCGCACCCCCACGGCCCCCGACGGCCGGGCGCTGGCCCGCGCCCTCGCCCGGGTCGTGCGGCGCCACGAGGTGCTCAGGACCGTGTTCCCCGCACCCGACGGCATGCCGGTCCAGCAGGTGCAGCCGCCTTTCGAACCGGCGGTCGAGGCGGTCGACGTCTCCACCGCAGGCGATCCCGCGGCGGCCGCCGAGGACTGCGTCAGGCAGTGGTCGGGGCAGCCCTTCGACCTCGCGACCGGTCCCCTCCTGCGCGTCATGACCGTCCGGGTCTCCGCCGACGAGCACCTGATCGCGCTCTGCGTGCACCACATCGTCTGCGACGGCTGGTCGGTGGGCACCCTCTTCCGTGAACTCGACGCCTACTACCACGAGTTCACCGGAGGCCGGGCCGCCTCGCTGCCCGAGCTGCCGCAGCAGTACATCGACTACGCGATCTGGCAGCGCGGCCGCCTCACCGGCGAGCGCGAGAAGGAACTCACCGCGTACTGGCGCGAACGGCTCAGCGGCGCCCCGGGCATCCTCCAGCTGCCGATGGACCGTGCCAGGCCCACCGGCCACCGGGTCAACGGCGGCAACGAGGAGTTCGAGTTCTCCGAGGACCTGGCGCGTGCCGTCCACGACTTCGCCCTGCGGGAGCGGACCACCCCGTTCACCGTCCTGCTCACCTGCTTCTCCGCCCTGATGGGGCGCTACAGCGGCCAGGAGGACGTCCTTCTGGGCGTACCGGTCGCCGGACAGAGCCACCAGGAGCTGGAGGGACTGATCGGCTTCTTCGTCAACACCCTGGTGGTCCGGTCCGACCTGACCGGGGCGCCCACGCTGCGGGAGGCCGTGGGGCGCGCCAAGGACGCCGTGCTCGGCGCCTTCGCCCACCAGGACATGCCCTTCGAGAAGCTCGTCATCGACTTCCAGCCGGACCGCAACCCCACCGTCAGTCCCGTCTTCCAGGTGCTGTTCAACTACCAGACCGCGGGCGACGAACGGGTACGCCTGCCGCACCTCGGTGCGGACCTCGTGCCGTTCGACAGCGGCATCGTCCGCTTCGACCTCGAACTGAACCTGTACGCGCACGAACGGCGCCTCGGCGGCTCCTGGGTGTACAACGCGGAACTCTTCGACTCCGCCGTGATGCACCGCATGAGCCGGACGTTCGGACGCCTGCTGACCCGGGCGCTCGCCGAACCCGACCGGCCGCTCGGGGAGATCCCCCTGCTCGACGAGGCCGACCTGGCCGAAATCGCCCGGCTGGCCGCGCCCGCGACGGACGCCGTGGAGCCGGCGGTCCGCGCCGAGGAGGTCCTCGACGCGGGCGCCGACGTGCGTGCCGTGCTCGACGCGCTCGCCACCGACGCGCCCGGGGCCGGCGCGATCACCGAACTGCGCATCCGCCCGGGCCTGCTGCACCAGTTCGTCGCCGCGATCGAGAACGGCGCCGCCGTACGGGCCCCCCGGCGGATCGTCTGCTCCGGCGAACCCCTGCCGCTCACCCTGGAACGGCGCTGCCTGGCGGCCCTGCCGGCCACGGAGCTGCACACCCGCTACACCAGCCCCGCGGCCGGTGAGATCGCCGGCCGCCGCTGCGCCGGTGACGTGCCGGCCGGCCACGACATCGCGGGCCGCCCGCTGGCCGGACGCCGCGTCCGGGTGCTCGACGACCACGGCAACCCGGTGCCCGTCGGCGTGCCCGGCCGCGTCCACGTCTCCGGGCCGGCCACCGACGGCGGCCCGGAGATTGACACCGGCGACCTCGGGCGCTTCCGCGAGGACGGCGCCCTGGAGATCCTCGGCCGCCGCGACGAGCAGGTCCACCTCAAGCAGGTCAGGGTGCCGCGCGCCGAGATCGAGGCCGTGCTCCTCACCCACGAGGGCGTCGGCGACGCCCGGGTCGACGCCCGCCTCGACGACACCGGGAACCTGGTGCTGGTGGCGTACCTCGTCCCGCACCGTCCGCACCGCCCCGGCTCCGAGGAGACCGGCCGGCTGTGCGAGGAGCTGCGCGCCCACTGCCAGCGCCTGCTGCCCGAGGTCCTGCTGCCCACCTCCTACGTCGTCCTCGAGGCGTTCCCGCTCACCCCCGACGGCCGGGTGGACCGCGCCGCCCTGCCCGCCCCCGCCGCGGAGCGGCCCGGCGCCGCACCCGTGCACACCGAGCCGTCCACCCCGCTGGAGGAGACCCTCGCCGGGATCTGGCGCTCCGTCCTCGGTCTGCCGTCGGTGGGCGTGCACGACAACTTCTTCCTGCTCGGCGGCCATTCGCTGCTCGCCGTGCAGGTGATGTCCCGGCTGCGCCGCGCGACCGGTGTGGACCTGCCGGTCAGCGTCCTGTTCCGCTACCGCACCATCGCCGATCTGGCGGTGCGGATCGGCTCACTGGGCGCGGGCGCCCAGGAGCGGCCCGGGGCCCTGGCCCGCATCCAGTCCGGCACCGCCGCGCCCGCGCTGGCCCTGGTGCACCCGGCGGGCGGCAGCGTCTTCTGCTACGCCTCCCTGGCCACGGCGCTCACCAACCGCACCGTCTACGCCTTCGAGGGAGGACAGGAGGCACCCTCGCACGAGGCCCGCGCCGCCGCGTACCTGGCCGAACTGGAGGCCGCCGACCCGGGACCGTACCTGCTGGGCGGCTGGTCGCTGGGCGGCACCCTCGCCTTCGAGATGGCGCGCCGGCTGCACGCGCGGGGCCAGGATCCCGGACCGGTCGTCCTCATCGACTCCTTCCTGTACGACGGCGACCCCGACAGCCCGGACACCCACGCCTACCTGCTGCACAGCTTCCTGCGGGACCTCACCGCCGACCTCGGCATGCCGGTCCCGGCCCTCCCACCGGGCAGCGAACTGCTCACCGTACGGCGCCTGTTCGCCGACGTCCTGGACGGCTGGGGCGACGCGGTGCCCGCCGGACTGGACCTCGACGAGGTGGTGCGGCGGTACGGCATCTACCGGGACAACATGCTCGGCCTCGCCGCCTACCGGCCGACCGGCCCCCGCTACCCGGGTGAGGTGCACCTGGTGCAGGCGGAGCGGTCCCCGGAGGCGGTCGAGGGCTGGCGGGCGGTCGCCGAGAACATCGTGGTCCACCGGGTGCCCGGCGACCACTACAGCATCATGCGCAATCCCGAACTGACCCGCGTGGCCCGGATACTGGACGGCGTGCTGGGCGCCGCCGGCCGCATGACGGAGGAGGCGCACCGCCGATGAGCATCGACATCCGACTTCCCGCCGCACCCGCGCCGGCCGCCGGGCGGACCCGCGCCGGCGGCGCGCCGAGCGTGCTGCACCTGGTGGCCGACGCGGTGGCCCGCCACTCCGACGCCCCCGCCCTCGCCGGACACGGCGCCACCGTCACCTACCGGGACATGTGGCTGCGGGCGGGCGCGGTCGCCGCCCGCCTGCGGGCGGAGGGCATCGGGCAAGGTGACGTGGTGGGGCTGGCCGCGCTGCGGTCCACCGAGCTGATCGTCGCCCTGATCGGAGTGCTGCGCTCGGGCGCGGCGTTCCTGCCGCTGGACTCCGGCTACCCCCGGGCCAGGCTGGAGCACATGCTCGACGACGCGCGGGTGGGCGTGGTCCTCGGCCATCGGGAGACGGCGGAGCGGTTCGCCACCGCGGACCGCACGGTGCTGCTGCTCGACGAGGATCCCGCCGCGCGCACCCGGACCCCGGCCCGGGGCGCCGCCGGAACCGCCGCGCAGCACCTGCTCCCCGAGCTGCCGGCCGCGGGGGACCTGGCGTATGTCCTGTACACCTCGGGCACCACCGGAGCCCCCAAGGGCATCGCCATGCCGCACGGCGCGCTCGCCAACATCGTGGAGTGGCAGACCGGTGCCTCCGAGGCGTCCGTCGGCAGCCGCACCCTGCAGTTCTCGGCGATCTCCTTCGACGTCGCGTTCCAGGAGATCTTCGCCTCGCTCGCGGTCGGCGGCACCGTGGTGTGCGTGAGCGACGAGGAACGGCGGGACCCGCTGCGCCTGTGGGAGGCGGCGGCACGCGAGCGGGTGGACCGGCTGTTCCTCCCGTACGTGGCGCTCCAGGCGCTGGTCCTGGTGGCCGAACCGGGGGCGCCCGGCGCGCCGCCGCTGCGCGAGATCGTCACCGCCGGCGAGCAGTTGCAGTGCTCCCGGGCCCTGCGCGCCCTGCTGGCCGCACTGCCGGGCTGCCGCCTGATCAACCAGTACGGGCCCTCGGAGGCCCACGTGGTCACCTGGCACTCCCTGGAGGGCGACCCGGACGGCTGGCCCGCCCTGCCGCCGATCGGTCTGCCGGTGCCCGGCAACCGGGTGTACGTCCTCGACCCGATGGGCGAGGAGGTGCCGCCCGGCGGCATCGGCGACATCCACGTCGGGGGAGTGCAGGTCGCGTACGGCTACTGGAACCGCCCGGACCTGACGGCGGACCGCTTCCTCCCCGAGCCGGGGCACCGGGGGAGCCGCATGTACCGCACCGGAGACCTGGCCCGGCGGCGGCCCGACGGCTTGCTGGACTACCTCGGCCGGGCCGACGACCAGGTGAAGATCCGCGGCTTCCGGCTCGAGATTCCCGAGGTGGAACGGGTGCTGGGTGATCTGCCGGGGGTCTCCTCGTGCGCGGTGGCGGTGCGGGGCGAGGACGGCATCGAGAAGTCGCTGGTCGCCTTCGTCGTGCTGGAACCGGGGCTGGGCCCGTCCGCCCTCGCCTCCCTGCGCGCGGACCTCGCGGACCTGCTGCCGGACTACATGGTCCCGGGCCGGTTCCGCGCGGTGACCGACCTCCCCGCCATGCCGAACGGAAAACTGGACCGTCCGCGCCTGCGGGCGATGGCGGAGAACGCGGAGTGAGAACCCCGGTGCGCGGCGGCGCCCACCGCGCGGGCCGTCCGCCCGTGGCATCGCGGGGCGGCCGGGGCGCCGTGGCGCCCCGGGGCTCCGCGGACGTCCGGTGCGTCGGGCGGCCCCCGGTCCCGGGCCGCGCGGCTCCGGCCGGCTCCCTCCGCGACCGGCTCCGGCCGCTCCCTCCGGGGGGCGGCCGGGACCAGGAGGTGAGGTGCGTGCACGGTCTCCGGCCGGGAGGCGTCCGCCGCTGCTGTGGACGGCCCTGCGCGCGCACACCGGGCGGCGGGGCGGCGGCTCGGCGTTCCCGGGGCCGCGGAACGTGCCGCGGCGCGCGTACGCCGGCGGGGCGGGCAGCCCGGTCCGCCGCCCGCCCCGCCGGCGTCACCGCGCCGGACGCTCAGGGCGCCGTGACGACCACCACCGTGCGGACCAGGCCGGGGGAGACCGCGAACCGGCCGTGCAGCACCTGTGGTGCCGGGCCCGGGCGGCCGCGGGCGCCCAGGACGCGGGCGGTGAAGGTGCCGTCGCGCGGATCGGGTTCGACGCGGACGTCGTGGAAGCCGAGCCGGCCGCCGGCCAGGGGGAACCAGGCCTTGTACACGGACTCCTTGGCGCTGAAGAAGACGGTCGGCCAGTGGGGGGCACCGCCCCCCGGACCGTGCCACCAGTCCTCTTCCTCCGGGCGGCAGACCAGGCGCCGGGTGGACGCGTCCAGGCACATGCTGTCCTCGGCGTCGATGCCGATGGACCGGAAGCGGTCCGCACGGGCCGTCGCCGCCGCGCAGTAGTTCCCGGTGTGCGAGATGCTGCCGACCACCCGCGGCGGCCAGACCGGTGCCCGGTCCCGGCCCGCGGGTACGGGCACCGCGGGCAGGCCCAGGGCCGCCAGGGCGCGACGCGCACACGCACGGCCGGCCCCGAACTCCCGCCGCCGGGCGGGGACCGCTCGCTCACCGAGCGTCGCGGCCTCCTCGGGCAGCGGCTCCTCGGCCCAGTCCGAGGCGTCCGCCACCGCCACGGCCACGGCTCCGGGAAGCAGGTCACGCATGCACATCACCCCGGCATTCCACTGTGCCTACGGTTGACTTCTCCACAGTCTCTATAGTGCTTATGTAGTATGTGGTCATGAATACTGCAAAGTCAACGTCGTCCCCCTGGTTCCTCACCCCGCCCTCCGAGGACGCGGAGGTGCGGCTGTTCTGCTTCCCCTACTCCGGCTGCGGCGCCTCCATGTTCCGCAACTGGCCCACCCGCATCGGCCCGGCCGAGGTGGTCCCGCTGCAGCTCCCCGGCCGGGAGAACCGCACCCGGGAACCGCACTTCGGCACCTACGAGGAGCTCGCCGACCACCTCGTGGCCGGCATCGCCGGGCACCTGGACCGCCCCTACGCGGTGTTCGGGCACTGCGGAGGCGCGCTGCCGGCCTTCGAGAGCGTCGTACGGATCGTGGAGCGCGGACTGCGGCCGCCCGAGCGGGTCTTCGTCTCCTCCCAGGTCGCCCCGCAGGACGGCCCCTACGGGCGGTTCCTGGGACTGGACGAGAAGGGGCTGCGCGCGGAGCTCGTCGCCCTGCTCCGCGCCCTCGGGGCGGCCGAGCCGCCGGAGGAGATCCTCGACCTGTACCTGGAGGTCCTCGTCGCGGATGTCGAGGCCAACAGGAAGTACCGCAAGGACGCGGCCGGTTCGCTGCCGTGTGCCGTCACCGGGATCGGCTGGGACGCCGACGTCGAGGTCCCGCACACCCTGATGGGCGGCTGGGCCGACTGGGTCCCCGAGGGCGCGGCCCGCAAGGAGGTCCTCGGCGGCACGCACTACACCTTCCTGGACGCCCCCGCCGACCTGGTGGCCTGTCTGGCCCGGGACCTGACCGCCATGGCCTGACGTCCCGCGGCCCGGGTACGGACGAGGCCCCGCCGGCGCCCGGCGGGGCCTCGTCCGTAACCCGGGCCCCACCGGGCCCCGGGGCGCCATCCACCCGCCAACCCC
>NZ_JBEZWE010000005.1:0-210949 GCF_040637405.1 Streptomyces sp. NPDC029526 | reverse complement strand
GGCCGGCTCGCGCCGCCGGGCGGTGCTCACCTGCCTCGCGCTGACCTGGCTCAACCCCCACGTGTACCTGGACATCCGTACCCGGGCCGCTCAGCTCCCCGTGGCGGCCAGCCTCCCGCGTCCCGCGTCCAGCCAGAGACCGGCCGGCGGACCGAGCCGTACCGCTTCCACCGTCGCCAGCCGGTAGGCCGTCGCCGGGGCCGAGTGCGCCAGCATGCCCCGCACGCCGTGCAGCTGGAGCGAGAGCCGCGCGGCCTTCAGCGCGTGCTCCGCCGCCGCCGCGAGGATCTGCGGTGCCGCGGCGGGCGCCCCGGCGTCCCGGTCGTGCGCCCAGGCCGTCTCGTTGAGCAGCAGGTTCCAGCCGTCCGCCTCGCCGAGCAGCGTGGTGATGCGGTGGCTCACGGTCTGGAACTCCAGCAGTGGCTTGCCGAACTGCAGGCGCCGGCCCACATGCGCCCGGGCCGTGTCCAGGGCCCGGCCCGCGATCCCCAGGAGCAGCGCGGCCTGCCGCACCCGGGCCGCGGCGACCGCCCGCCGCCGCTGCGCCTCCACGACCGGCACGGGCTGGCCGGCCGCCGCTTCGAACCGCCAGCGCGCCGCCGGAGTGCCGAGCAGCCTGGCCTCCTCGCGCCGCACGGTCGCCGGGTCCGGCCGCACCAGCAGCCAGCGGTGACCACCGCCGTCCGTCGCGGCCCGTACCAGGGCGACGTCCCAGTCGGCCGCGGGCAGTGCCCCGCTGGTGCCCCACAGCAGCCCGTCACCGTCCAGGCGCACGGTCGTCGGTCCGTGCAGGCCGATGCCGACGGCGGAGCCCACGCCCTCGTGGATGCGGGCGAGCACGTCCTCCAGGCCGTCGACGCCGGCATCGGCGAGCAGTTCCAGGCACAGCACGGTCTCGCGCAGCTCCGGAACGGTCTCCAGGGCGCGGCCGAGTTCCAGGTGGACCGCGATGTCGGCGGTCAGTCCGAGGCCCATGCCCCCGAGGGAGAGCGGCAGCCCGACGGACGGCACGCCGACCGCGGCCAGTTCGCGCCGCGCCCGACCGGTGTGGGTGAGGGCGAGCGCGACGGCGTCGGCGATCCGGCTCTGGATCGGATCCTGATGCAGGTCCATGGTCAGCGCCGCCCCCCGCCGGCCCGGAGGGGTCCGGGGTCGGATTCGTGGTGCAGGCGGGCGCCCGCCACGATCTCCAGCAACACCTCGGAGGCACCGCCCGAGATGGTCATGCCGGCCGCCTCGCGGTAGGCGGCCTCCAGCACCTCGGTGGGCGAGGACGGCGGTCCGCCCGCCGCGACCGGCAGGCCGAGGCGTTCCAGCGACCACCACGCGATCCGCTGCGCGGTGTCGGAGTTGTGCCACTTGGCCAGCGACGCCTCGGCGATGTCCGGCTCGCGCTCCTGCAGGCGCTGCAGCGCCCGGCTGGTGAGCAGCCGCCCGGCGTCGAGCCGCGCCCAGTGCCGGGCCAGCTCCGAGATCTCGTCCTCACCCGCCTGCCGGCCGCTCGCCGTCAACTGCTCCTCGGCGAGCCGCAGCCAGTGCAGGCCGCGGGCGTAGTAGTCGACGCCGCTGCGCTCCGCCGAGAACATCCCGGTGATCAGGGACCACCCCTCGCCCGGTGCGCCCAGCAGGGCGTCGGCCTCCAGCCGGACCCCGTCCAGCAGCACGTCGTGGAACTGCTCGTCGGCCAGGCTGGGCAGCGGACGGACCGTCACCCCGGACGCGGACAGCGGGGCGAGGAAGAGGCTGATGCCCTCGTACTGGCTGACCGAGTCGTCGGTGCGGGCGGCGATCAGCGCCACGTCCGCGTAGGCCGTCTTGAGGTTGTACTTCTTGCGGCCGTGCACCGTCCACACACCGGTACGGGGGTGCTGCTCGGCGCGCGTGACGACTCCCGCGAGGTCGGATCCGTTGTCCGGTTCGGTGAACAGGATGCACGCCGCGAGGTCGCCGGAGGCGAGCCGGGGCAGCAGATCGCGCTTCTGCTCCTCCGTCCCGGACTGGAGGATGAGCGACCCCACGATCTGAACGGAAATGAAGTAGAGACTCTGTGGAACACCACGCCGTACGAGTTCCTCCATCAGGACGACGGTCTCGGTGAAGTCACCGTCCCGGCCGCCGTACCGCGAGGGCCAGGCCGGGGCCAGCACCCCGTGCTTGCCCAAGTGGCGGTAGAGCTCACGGGCATCGCCGTCCATGCCGTCCGCCCGCAACGCGACCGCGTTGAGCAGGTCGTCGACCGCGGGCGAGTACAGCACCTCGCGCAGCTCACGGCGAAACTCGTCTGTTGTCCGCAGAATGCTGAAGTCCATGGCCTCACCCTTGTCGAGACTTTCCTCACCGTACTAGAGTCAACATAATCAACGAAGACTGTTGATGGAAGTCGACATGACACCCGAGTTGGGGGAAGACCGCGATGACACAAGAGAGCGAGCTCCTGCGCCGGTTGCGGAGTCTGCCCGCCGAACGACGAGAGCAGTTCCTCCGGGGAATCGGCACGGTGGAGCGCGGGACCAGGGTGTCGCCCCTCACCTTCCGCCAGGAGCAGCTGTGGGTCTTCGACAAGGTGTCACCGGGCGACAGCCGGTACGCCCTCGCCTTCGCCTACACCCTCAACGGTGACCTGGACCGGGACGCGCTCTCCGCCGCCCTCGACGAGGTGTTCGACCGGCACACGGTGCTCCGCTCGGTGTTCCCGCACGACCACCCCACCGGCGAGCAGATCGTCAGGGGGAGGCCGAGCGTCCGGCTCACCGCCGAGACGGTCGGTGAGGAACGGCTGCCCGAACGCTGTGAGGCCCTGGTCCGTGAGGAACTGCGGCACGGCTTCGACCTGGACGGCGGGCCGATGATCCGGCTGAGGCTGCTGAAGGTCGCCGAGGACCGGCACGTCCTGCTGTGGTTCGCCCACCACCTGGTCTTCGATCCCCGGTCCGCCGGCGTCGTCCTGCGCGACCTCGCCGCCGCCTACGCCGACCGCACCGCCGGCCCTTCCGCCGGACGTCCAAAAGCCCGCGGACACGGCGCCCAGCGGCCCCAGTTCGGCGCCTACGCCGCCTGGCAGCGGGACTGGGCGACCTCCGAGGAGGCGGCCGGCCACCGGAACTGGTGGCGCGCAGCCCTCTCCGGCTGGGAGAGCACCGAGATCACCCCCGACCGGCCGCGCGGGCTCGTCCTCGACCTCACCGCGGGCACCGTGCAGCGCACCCTGGACGAACCGCTCGCCCGCTCGGTCGGCGCACTGGCCGGCCGGCTGGGCGTACCGGACCAGGACGTGCTGCTCGCCGCCTGCTTCGCGCTGGTGAGCCGTCTCACCTCACGCACCGATCTGCTCATCGGGGTGCCCGGTGACGTCTTCGGCGCCTTCGATCCCGACCTGCTGGTCGGCGACTGCGGTGAGCTGCTGCCCGTACGCGTCGACACCGACGGTGCCACCTCCTTCTCGGACCTGGTCCGCCACGCCCACGAGGCCCGCACCGCCGCTGCCGACCACGGCGGCCTGCCCTTCAAGGAGTTGCTGGCCGCCGCCGGGGTCGAACCGGACCAGGGCAGGCTGCCGCTGGTCCAGCTCGGTTTCGAGGTGACCCCGCCCGCGGTCCGGCGGGCCGATGCCGGGGACCTCACGATCACCCTGGAGCAGCTGGACACCGGCAGCTCCCCGTTCGAGTTCGCCCTCTCCGCCGAACTCGGCTCCGCCGCACCCGTCCTGCGGGTCCGGTACGCCACCAGCCTCTACACCCCCGAGACGGCCCGGCTCTTCCTGGACCGTTATCTGGGGCAGCTGCGCACCCTCTGCGACGCCCCCGAGGAGCCGTTCACCCGTGCCCCGCTGGCCACCGAGGACGAGCGGCGCGCCATTCTGACCCGGTGGAACGTCCCCGCCGGTGACACGGACACCCCTGGAGACCCGGACGGGGCGGAGACCGTGCACGAGGCGTTCGCCCGCACGGCCGCCGGCCACCCCGGCCGCACGGCGGTCACCGGCCCGCACGGCACTCTGACCTACCGTGAGCTCGACCGGCGGGCCAACGCCCTCGCCCACCGCCTGGCCGACATGGGCACCGCCCCCGGGGAGCTCGTCGGCGTGGCCATGCGGCGCACCCCGCGGCTCGTCGAGGCCGTCCTCGCGGTCCTCAAGTGCGGTGCCGCCTACGTGCCGCTCGACCTGGGCAACCCGGCCGCCCGCAACGAGGCCGTCCTCACGGACGCCGGGGTGCGCGTGGTCCTGGGGGACGCCGCGACCGCGGGGGAGCTGCCCGAGGGCCCCTGGCAGCTGATCGACGTCGAGACCCTCGGCGCGCAGGAGCGGCAGTCCGCGCCGGCCGTCGCGGCCCACCCGGCCGACCTGGCCTACTCGATCTTCACCTCGGGCTCCACGGGCCGCCCCAAGGGCGTCCTCGTCGAGCACCGCAACGTCACCAACTTCATCCGCACCACCCAGGAGATGTTCGGCCTCACCGCGGACGACCGCTTCCTCGCCTTCGCCTCCACCGGCTTCGACGTCTCCGTGTTCGAACTCTTCGGGGCGCTCCTCACCGGCGCGAGCGTCTACCTGGCCGACGAGGACCAACGCCGGGACATCTCCGCACTGGACCGCATCCTCGCCGACCAGCGCATCACCGTGATCGACCTCCCCCCGGCGATCATGGACCTGCTCACCCCGGAGAACTACCCCGAGCTGCGGGTCTGCTTCGTGGGCGGTGAGGCCTTCAGCGGCGAGCTCACCACCCGCTGGGCGGCCGGCGGCCGGGCCTTCTGGAACGGCTACGGGCCGACGGAGACCACCGTCACCGTCATCGCCAAGCGCTGCGAGGGAACCTGGCACGCCTCTCCGCCGATCGGGCGGGCCATGCGCAACCACCGGGCGTACGTCCTCGACGAGAAGCTGGACCTGCTGCCGCCATCGGCCTGCGGCCAGCTCGCCGTCGCCGGCGCCGGCCTCGGCCGGGGCTACCTCGGACGCCCCGACCAGACCGCCGAGCGCTTCCGGCCCGACCCCTACGGGCCGCCCGGTTCCCGGATGTACCTCACCGGCGACCTCGCCGGGTGGCAGAGCGACGGCGACCTCGTCTTCCGCGGGCGGATCGACCGCCAGGTAAAGGTCCGCGGCGTGCGCATCGAACTGGGCGAGGTCGAAGCGGCGCTGCTCGCCGTGCCCGAGATCGGACAGGCCGTGGCCCACGTGGTGACCGGCCCGCGCGGCGACAACCTCCTGGTCGCCTACGTCACGGGGGCGCCGGAGAGCCCGCTGCACCTGGACTCCGTGCGGACCAACCTGGCCGACCGGCTGCCGCCGACCATGGTCCCCACCTTCCTGGTGCCGCTGGACGACATCCCGCTCACCGCCAGCGGCAAGGTCGACCGCAAGGCGCTGCCCGCCGTCGAGTTCGCGCCGGTGGACGACGACGCCGACGACGGCGAGCGCACCGAGACCGAACGGCTCCTCGTGGACGAGGTGTTCAAGCCGCTGCTCGGCACCCCCAGGGTCGGCGACCACGACAACTTCTTCGCCCTCGGCGGCACCAGCCTCCAGGCGATCCGCATCGCCCCCAGGATCAAGGCCGTCTTCGGCGTCGAACTCCCCATCGCCGACTTCTTCCGCAACCCGACCGTGTCCGGCACCGCCCTGGCGGTGGACGCGCTCCTGGCGCGGACCCGCAGCCATCGGCAGAGCGTCCTCGACGTGCTCGCGATGGTGGAGAACCGCGACGACGAGGAGGTCGCCGCGCTGCTCGGAGCGGGTGACGCCGCCGGAGCGACGACGAAGGGAGTGACCCCGTGAGTGACCGAGGGACCGTGTTCCCGGCCGCCGCCAGGACGGCGGTGGACCCCGCGCTCGACCGGTTCCGCACCGTCGCGCGGACCTCGCGGGTACGCAGGCTCGCCCTGCGTCTCGCACCGCCCGCGCACATCGGCGAGGAACGCCTCGACGCGGCACTGCACGCGCTGGCCGCGCGGTACCCGCACAGTTTCGCGGCGACCCTGCGGCGGCCCGACGGGTCGCTCACGGTCGATCCCGACGCGGCGGGCATCACCGTCCGCCGGGTGCACCTGCCCGAGGACGCCGCCGCGCTCCTCCTGGAACGGTTCGAGAGCGAGCCGGACGAGCACGAGGCCCCGGCCGGCAGCGGGCCCTCCCTGGCGCGCGCCCTGATCGCCACCACCCCGGCCGGCCTCCGCCTCTCCCTGGTCCTCGACCGCATGCTCGTCGACCACGCGGACGCCGCCCTGCTGCTGTCCCGGCTGGCGGAGCTGTGCGGGCAACCCGAGGACGGGACCCGCCCCGGGCCGGCAACGGCCGGGACGCCTGCGCCTGCGACCGCGACCGGCCCGGACCCGGTGCCGGGCCCGTCGCCGGCTCCCGCCGGGGACCCGCCCCTCGCCCCGACGGACGAGCAGGTCGGGCGGTTGCGCAAGGAACTGCTCGGCGTGCCGTTCGACCACGCGCTGCCGCGCCTCCCCGCCGTCGGTGACTCCACGCGGGTCCCGGCCTGGTCGCGCCACTCCTTCGCTCTCCCCGCGGACCTCCTCACCGCTGCCGCGCGCCTGGCCGCACCCGGCGGGGACGGTTTCGCCGCCCCGCCCGCCGGCGGCCCCGCCGTCCCCGTGACCGGCGGTGATGTGCTCGTGGCCGCGTGGGCGCTGGTGCTGCAACGCTGGTCGCGGCTGGAGGAACTGGCGGTCGGCGTGGAGACCGACCGGACCCGGCCGGGGCGGCGGCCCCGGGGGGCCGTCGCCGAGGTGCTGCCCGTGGTGACCCGCACGGGCGGACTGCGGACGGTCGCCGGTCAGGTGGCGGACGCGGTGCGCCGCGGGCTCGACGAGGCGACGCTGCCCGTCCCGCTCCTCGCCCAGCTCGCCGGACGGCCGCTCTCCGAGGAGAGCCCCAGCCCGTACGCCTCCGTGGTCGCCCTGCGCCCCGCACTGCCCGCCGAGTGGCACGCGACGGAGGCCACCGACCCGGCCACGGAGACCGAACTCGAACTGGTGATCACATCCGGCGGTGCCGCCGAGATCCGCTACCGCCGCGACGTGTTCACCCGGCGCACGGTCACCGCACTGGCCCGCCACTTCGTCCGGCTGCTGCGCTCCGGACTCGACGCCCCCGACGCACCGCACCACCGGCTGGCCATGCTGGACGAGCAGGACACCCGGGAACTGCTCCACGAGTTCAGCGACCTGCCCGACCGCTGGGAGCCGCGCGCCGCCCTGCACACGCTCGTGGAGCGGCACGCCCGGCTCTCGCCCGGCACACCCGCCGTGGTGCGGGGCGCCGAGCGGATCACCTACGCGGAGCTGAACGCCCGCGCCAACCGGCTCGCCCACCACCTGACCGCCCGGGGCCTGCGCCGCGGCGACGTCGTCGCCCTCAGTCTGCCCCGCTCGGCCGAGTGGATCGAGGCACTCCTCGCCGTCCACAAGACGGGCGGTGTGGTCCTCCCGGTCGATCCGTCGGCACCGGCCGCCCGGCTGGCGAGCGTCTTCGCCAAGGTGCCGCCCCGGCTGGTGATCACCACCACCGCGGCCCCCGCGGCCGGGCTCCTGCCGGACGGCACCCTGCTCAGGGACACCCTCGACGGTGAACTGGCCGGTCTGCCCGACCTCGACCCGGGGCTGGACGTCCGCCCGGACGACCTGGCCTACGTCATGCAGACGTCCGGCTCCACCGGCGAACCCAAGGCCGTGTACGGCCAGCACCGGGTGATCGTCCACGCCGGCGCCTCGTTCGCCGACGCGACGCTCCTCGGGCCGGGGGACCGCGGCAGCTGGACGACCCCCACCGGGTTCGGCACCACCATGGCCGAGGTCGCCCGGATGCTCGTCGTCGGCGCCACCGTCCACGTGGCCGAGCCCGGCACCGTCGCCGACCCGCCCGCCTTCCGGGACTGGGTCGTGGCGAGCGGCATCCACTCCGTGTTCGTCGTCACCTCCGTCGGCAACAGCCTCCAGAACCTGCCCTGGCCGCCGGACACCGCCGTCCGGGTCCTCATCATGGGCGGCGAGAAACTGCACCGATGGGGGCCCTCCGGCCTCCCGTTCGAGGTGGCCGTCGGCTACGGCTGCCACGAGGCGCTGTTCGTGGCCAGCCCGCTCCAGCCCTGGGAGAAGCGCCTGACCGCGTCGACCGCCACCGCCCGGGACCGGCTCACCCCGCCGCCCATCGGGCGGCCCAACCCCGGGGTCCGGATGCGGATCCTCGACGACGAGGGCGAACTCCTCCCGGCCGGTGCCCTCGGCGAGATCTGGTTCGGCAGCCCCGAGGCCGCCCTGGGCTACTGGGGGGACCCCGCACTCACCGCGGACCGGTTCCGCCCCGACGCGCACGGCCCCGCGGGCAGCCGCCTCTACCGGTCCGGCGACCTCGGCCGCTACCGCCCCGACGGACTGCTCGAACACCACGGCAGGACCGACGACATGGTCAAGGTCCGCGGCTGCCGTGTCGAACTCGGCGACGTCGAGACCGCGCTGCTGACCCACCCCGGCACGGCGGAGGCGGCCGTGGTCCCCGTGCGCTCGGCGGCCGGTGACCTCCAGCTGGTCGCCTGCCTGGTGACCAGGCCCGGCCACGACGGGCTCGACGGCACCGAGCTGCGGGACTTCCTCGCCGAGCGGCTGCCCGACTACATGATCCCGGTCGCCTTCGTCCGCCTCCCGGAACTTCCCCGCAACGCCAACCGGAAGGTCGACCGGCGCGCGCTGCCCCCCGAGGACTGGCCGCTGTGGCGGGTCCGCGCCCCCTACCGCGAGCCCGCCGAAGGACTGGAGGCGACGATCGCCGAACTGTGGGCCGAGGTCCTCGGCGAGATCCGCTACGGGGCCGACGACGACTTCATGGACCTCGGCGGCGGCTCCCTCGACGCCGGACGCATGCTGGTCAGACTGCGACAGCGGGTGCCGCAGGAGGTGTCCCTGCAGGACCTGTTCCTCTTCCCGACGCCCGCGGCGCTCGCCCACCTGCTGTCGGGCCGCGCGGCCGCCTCCGCACCCGCCCTGCCGGCCATCACCCGCAGGCGGGCCTCATGACCGCGCCCGCCCCCGCGCCCGGGGCTCCCGCACCCTCCGTGTTCACCGCCGAGTCGCCCTGGGTGCGCCGCGCCGCGCGCCCGGGGCGGCCCCGGCTGCGACTGCTGTGCTTCCCGTACGCCGGCATGGGCGCGTCCCTCTACCGGTCCTGGCCGGCGTTGCTGCCCGAGGACATCGAGATCGTCGCCGTCCAGCCGCCCGGCCGGGAGGACCGCGCGCGCGACCCGCTGCCCTCGGGCGTCCCGGCCCTCGCCCGCGCGTGCGCCTTCGCCCTGCGCCCGTACACCACCGTGCCGTACGCGGTGTACGGGCACTGCGCGGGCGCCGTACTGGGCGCGGAGACCGCCCGGGAACTCGTGCGCCGCGGCGCCGCGCCGCCCCGGCTGCTGATCGCCGCCGGACACCGGGCCCCGCACCTGCCGGCCCGCGCAAGGCCCCTGCACACCCTGCCCGACGCGGACTTCCTCGACGGGGTCCGCGCCCTCGGCGGCATCCCCGAACGACTGCTCGGCAACGCCGCCTTCATGGAGTTCCTGCTGCCCCTGCTGCGCGCCGACTTCGCCCTGTGGGAGACCCACCGGCACCCGCCCGGCGCACCCCCGTTGCCGTTCCCCGTCCTGCCGGTGCGGGGCGACGCGGACACCGTCGTCACCGAGGCCGAGGCCGCCGCCTGGCGCGAGCACACCACCGCGCCGCCCCGGGACGTCGCCCAGGTGCCCGGAGGCCACTACTTCGTCAACGACATGACGCCGCAGGCCGTGGCGGTCCTGGTCGCGGCCCTGGAGACCACCCTGCTCCACCCGCCCGCCGAGTTGGAGGAAGCCTCATGACCCAAGCCCCGCCGCGGCCCGCTCTGGTCGTGGGACCCGAACCCGTGGTGCCGCCCGGTGCCGCGCGCACCCTGCAGGAGGCGCTCCTCAAGGCGGCCGCCGACGCCGGCGGACGCGGAACGGTCTACGTGCGTGCCGACGGCACGTGCGAGCGGCAGACCTACGCCGAACTCCTCGACGAGGGTCTGCGCGTCCTGGGCGGCCTGCAGGAGCTCGGCCTGCGCCCCGGCGACTCCGTGCTGCTCCAGTGCCACGACAACCGCGCCTTCGTCACCGGCTTCTGGGCCTGCGTGCTGGGCGGTTTCCTGCCCACTCCGGTGGGCGAGGCCCGTGACTACACGCGCGAGAACGCCGTCACCCGCAAACTCCACGCCGCCTGGACCCTGCTCGAACGGCCCGTCGTCCTCACCGACCGCGCACTGCGCGAACCGGTCCGCTCGCTCGCCGCGCAGTGGGGCGAACCGGCAATCCGGGCCCACGCCGTCGAGGACCTGATGGCCCACGCGCCCGGCCGCGTCGAACCGGTCACTCCCGGCCAGGACGTGCTGAACCTGCTCACCTCGGGAAGCACCGGCGTCCCCAAGTGCGTCCGGCACGCCAACCGCTCCCTGGTGGCCCGCACCTACGCGGCCATCGACGCGGGCGGCTTCACCGAACACGACGTCGCCCTCAACTGGATGCCTCTCGACCACGTCGGCGGCATCGTCATGTTCAACGTCCGGGACGTCTTCCTGCGCTGCGAGCACATCAACGCCCGCACCGAGAGCATCGTCGGCCGCCCGCTGACCTGGCTCGACCTGATCGACCGGTTCAAGGCGACCAACACCTGGGCGCCGAACTTCGCCTTCTCCCTGGTGAACGAGCACGCCGACGCCATCGAGCGGGGCAGCTGGGACCTGTCCTCCCTGCGCGACATCTGCAACGCCGGCGAGGCCGTCGTCGCCCGCACCGCCCGCCGCTTTGTCCGGCTGCTGCGCCCCCACGGCCTGCCCGCCGACGCCATGGTGCCCTGCTGGGGCATGTCGGAGACGTCCTCCGGAGTCACCTACTCCCGGCTCGACCCCGACGACCCGGCCGTCGGCACCTTCAGCGTCGACTCCGCGACCCTCGACACCCGCCTCGCCGAGGTGCCCCACGACTCCGAGCGCGCCGTCACCTTCACCGACGTCGGCGCGCCCGTCGCCGGGGTCCGCCTGCGCATCGTCGACGAGGACGGCCGGCTGCTGCCGGAGGGGCACGTCGGACGGCTGCACGTCTCCGGCACGACCCTGTTGCGCGAGTACCACGGCAACCCCGCCGCCAACGCGTCCTCCTTCACCGAGGACGGCTGGTTCGACACCGGTGACCTGGGCTTCCTGCTCAACGGCCGGCTGGCGCTCACCGGGCGGAGCAAGGACATGCTCATCGTCAACGGCGCCAACTACCCCTCGCACGAGGTCGAGGCCGTCGTCGAGTCCGTCCCCGGCGTCCGCGCCACCTGGGCGGCGGCCTGCCCCGTGCGGGACGGCGACACGGACGGTGTGGTCGTCTTCCACGTACCGGCCGAGCACGCGCCCGACACCCTGGAGCAGGACATCGCCTCCACCCTGGCACGGGACATCGGCCTGCACCCGCGCGCCGTCGTCGCCCTGTCGGAGGACGAGTTCCCGAAGACCGCCAGCGGCAAGATCCAGCGGGCCGAACTGGCCACGGCGTACGCGGAGGGACGCTACGACCGCCACCCGGACGACGAGGCCGACAGCTGGCTCCTCGCACCCGTCTGGGAGCCCGCGCCGCGGGCCGGGGGCGGCACCGGGCAGGACGTCCCCGCACGCCCCCCGGCCGAACCCCTGCTCGTCTACGCGCCCGAGGGCAGCGCCCTGCCGGTCGCCCTCGCCGACGACACGACGGGACCGGGATGCCCGATCGCCGTCGTCCGGGCGGGCGCGCCCGGCTCCCCGTTCCTCACCGACGGCGCGCTGAGCGTCACCATCGACCCGCTGGACGCCGGTCAGCACGCCCGCGCGCTCGACCACGTCGCCGCCGGTCTCGGAGGCGTGCCCGAACACGTCCTGCACGCCTGGGAGTACACCGCGGACGTCCCCGGCGTCCCCGATCCGCAAGGTGCCGTGACCGGGGTCCTGCTGGCGCTGCGCGCGCTGGCGGCCGGCTGCCCGCACGCCAAGGTCACCGTACTGACCCGCCACGCCGCCGCCGTCGGCGACGGCGACACCGTCGACCCGGGCCGGGCCGCGCTCGGCGCCCTGGTGCGCACGGCACGCGCCGAGCGGACCGTCGCCGCCGTACGCCTGGTCGACATCGCCGCGGACGCCGACGACACGGCGGCCGTCGCCGCCGTGCGCGGCGCGCCCGCCGAGGACGTCAGCGCCGTGCGCGCGGGCCCCGTCGTCCATGTGCAGCGCCTGCGGCCCGTGCCCGAACCCGGCACGCTCGCCGTCCCCCGCGAGATCCTGCCCCCCGGCGGCACCGCGCTCGTCACCGGCGGGCTCGGCGGGATCGGGCGCGAGGTGGCCGGCCACCTGCTGTCCGCGCTCGGTGCCCGGCTGCTGCTCACCGGCCGTACCCCGGAGGCGGAGCTCACCGGCGAACGCCGGGCGGCACTGGAGGAGTTCAGGGAACTCGGTGACGTCGCGTACGCCGCCGTGGACGTGGCCGACGGCGCCGCGCTGGAGGCCGCGGTGGCCGCCGCCGAACGACGCTGGGGCCGTGCCGTGGACGTCGTGCTGCACCTGGCCGGGGCCGACGTGCGCGGGCAGTGGGACGCGCTCGACGCCCACACCCTGACCGCGCAGACCACGGACGGCCTCGCCGCCATGATGCGGCCCAAGGCGGGCGGCGCCCAGGCCGTCGAGCAGCTCCTCGCGGGACGGCCCGGCACGGCGGTGGTGCTCTTCTCCTCCGTCAACGGCTTCTTCGGAGGCAGCTCCTTCGGCGCGTACGCGGCGGCCAACGCGGCGCTCGACGGCTACGCCGCACGCTGGGCGGCCCGGGGCCGGACCGTGCGCTGCGTCGCCTGGAGCATGTGGGACGGCACCGGCATGAACGAGGGCAGCCCGCTGGCGGCCGCCGCCCGCCACCGCGGGCTGCGGGGCATCGACCCGGCGCGGGGCGTGCAGCTCCTGCTGGCCGCCCTCGCGCGGCCGGAGACCTGTCTGCTCGCCGGGCCCGACCCGGCCAACGAGCACATCGCGCCCTACACCACCGGCGTGCGCGGGCGCGGCCCGGCGGGGCCGGCCCGGGCCGCGTACAGTCCCCCCGAGGGCGAACTCGAGCGCGAGATCGCCGCGGTGTGGGCGGACGTCCTGGGTGTCGACCGCGTCGGCCGCGACGACACGTTCTTCGTCCTGGGCGGCGACTCCCTGCGCGTCATGCGGATGATCGGACGGCTGAACGAACGCTTCGCCGCGTCCCTCCCGGTCTCCGCCGTCTACGACCACCCCACGGTCCGCGTCCTCGCGAGCGCCCTGGCGGCCTGAACCGCGACCGCGCCCCTCCCGGCGACGGCGGCACCCACCCCCGGGTGCCGCCGTCGCCTTCGTGCGCGGCGGCAGAGCGACGCCCCCGGCGGCGGACGCTGCCGGGGGCGGGTGCGGTGCGGGGTGGCGTGCCGTCAGGTGACGCGCAGCCGCCGCTGCCACAGGTGCTCGTAGTGCGGGAGGTGGTGCAGGTAGAACGGGCCGAGCACCGGATGGCGCGGGACGTCCAGCGCCGGGCGGCTGGTGACGGCGGGACTGATCGTGCCGCTGGCGCTCGCGTCGCGGTGCCAGCGGGCGGTCTTGCGCCAGCTGGGCAGACCGCCCGGGCGCCACGCCAGGGCGTGCTCCAGGAACGGGACACCGATCGCCGCGCAGTACGCCCGCAGCGTGTCCGCCGGCGCGGCGACCAGGTCCGCCGCGTCGACGACGGCCGGCTCGGTGCCCGTCACCGCGACGACCCGGTCGTGGATCTCGCGGAGCCACGCGAAGCCGATCTCGTCCCGTCCGAGCCCGGGGTTGAGCCCGTAGTGGGAGGCGATCGCCTCCCGGGGGTCGCGCACGATGAAGGTGTGCCGCGCCTCCGTCAGGAACCGGGTGTCCGCCAGCACGCCCGGGAAGCGGAAGTCGGTGGTGTCCTTGACGAACACCCGGCGCTCCCGGCCCAGCGCGAGCAGCCGCGCGATCACCTCCGCCTCCGTCCGGCACACCACGCCCTCGATCTCCTCCCGGCCGAAGTCCGCCAGGTGCGAGAACGGCTCGTGCAGGACGAGGAAGTCACCGCGCTCGGCGATGCTGCGCGAGAACACGGTGGACCGGCAGCGCGGCGCGCTCCACAGGACGACCAGCCGGCCGTCGCCGTCGCGGCCGTTCACCGGCCCGCCCCCCGCAGCAGCTCGTGCACGGCGGACACGATCCGCGTCCGGTGCTCGGTGAGGAAGAAGTGACCGCCGGAGAGCACCTCCAGCGCGAACGGGCCCGACGTCTCACGTCCCCACCGCGCCATCAGCTCCGGCGGCACCTCCGGGTCCCGGTCTCCGCACCAGGCCGACACCGGGCAGGTCAGCGGGGGCGGCGAACCGATCTCCGGCTCGTACCGGTAGTTCTCGATGAGGTGGAAGTCCGCGCGGATCATCGGCAGCAGCACGTCCAGGAGTTCGTCGTGGCACAGCACTTCCTCCGGCGCCGCCCCGTAGTCCCGCAGCATGTCCACGAACCGCTCGCGCGGCAGGTCGCTCACCCGCGACGGCGGACGCACCACGGTCGGGCACGGCCTCCCGGACACGAACAGGTGCTGCACGGGATGCCCGCGGCGCTCCAGCCGCCGCGCCGTCTCGAAGGCCAGCACGGCACCCATGCTGTGGCCGAACAGGGCGGCCGGCACGGGCGAGCGGGCGATGGCCGCCGCCGCCAGGTCGGCGGCCACGGCCATGCTCGGCACCGGCTTCTCGGCCATCAGGGTCCCCCGGCCCGGCAGTTGCACGGGCACCAGTTCCACGTCGGACCGGAACTCCTCGGCCCAGGCGTGGTAGTACGCGGCGGAGCCCCCTGCGAACGGGAAGCAGTACAGCGCCACCCGGGGCGGGGCACCGGCCGCCCGGTGCCTGCGCTCCAGCCAGCTCGCGGACGTGGGGGACGGGACCGTGACGCTCATGCGATCGCCCCCGCCGCGGCGCGGGAGCGTGCCGGAGCCGTCCGGGCGCGGGGCGTCAGCCGTACCGGCAGGTGCTTGAAGCCGGCCACGAAGTTCGACGCCAGGTGCACCGGCTCGCCGGCCGTCTCGACCGATTCGACCCGCTCGGCCAGCTCGTCGAGGAACACCCGCAGGGCGAGGCGGGCGAGGCCGGAACCGATGCAGTAGTGCGGCCCGACCCCGAACGCGATGTGCCGGTTGGGCCGGCGGGCGATGTCGAAGGTGAACGGGTCCTTGAAGACACGCTCGTCACGGTTGGCCGAGCCCAGCCAGACGCTGACCGGGTCGCCCGCCCGGATCGTCCGCCCGCCCAGTTCCACGTCGGCCGTGGCGTACCGCATGAAGTGGCTGGCGGGCGAGGACCAGCGCAGCAGCTCCTCCAGGGCGGTGCCGCGCAGCTGCGGGTTCTGCTGCAGCGCCCGGAACTGCTCCGGGTGCTGGGCCATGGCCAGGGCGGTGGTGGAGACCACGTGGGGCGTGGTCACGTTGGCCCCGAGGAGCAGGCTGTAGCAGTTGAGCATGATCTGCCGCTCGGTCAGCGGCTCGCCCTCCAGGTTCATCCGCAGCAGGATGCCGATCAGGTCGTCGCCGGGGTCCGTGCGGTCCCGGCGGGCGATCTCGTCGCTGAAGAAGGAGAACAGCTCGTGGTGCGCCTGGCGCAGGGTGGGCTTGGGAGCCTTCTCCATGTAGTCGGGGTCGTCGTAGGCGATGGTCATCGTGGTCAGCCTCGACATGCGGTCCCAGGTCTCGCGGGGCAGGCCCATCATGGAACCGGTGAACGCCATGGGGAACATCAGCGCGGCCTGCGCCAGGTCGAACACCTCACCGTCCAGGGCGGGTTCGAGCATCTCGCGGACGATGCCGCGGATCGAGTCCTCCTGGGCGGCGACGGCACGGGGCGTCATCACACGGTTGAGCGGGTCGCGCAGCTGGCCGTGCCGGGGCGGGTCGGTGTCCGGCATCATCTGGTCGGAGGCGATGTCCGGCATGGACAGGTCGATGATGCAGAGCATGGTCCCGCGCCGGGAGGAGAAGACCGTGTGGTCCTTGAGCACCCGGCTGACGTCCGCGTGCCGGGTGACGACCCAGAAGGGCTCCCGGCCGTCGGAGGGCGTGAAGTGGTGGACCGGGTCGTGGGCCCGCAGGTGGGTCCACAGCGCGTGCGGGTCGCCCTCGGTGTAGTACGTCGAGGCGAGGAAGTCCACGTCCGTCACATCGGTGTCCGCCGGGGCGAACGGCGGTGTCGAAAGGCGCATTGCTTGTCTCCTCCGGGAAGGGCCGGGCGGCCGGGTCAGGCCGAGGTGTCGGACAGCTGATCGAGGGTGGCGGCGAGTTCGGCGACGGACGTGCCGCGGTAGAAGTCGCGGACGGGCAGCCGCACTCCGCGCTCCTGCTCGATCAGGGCGATCAGGTCCATCGCCGACAGCGAGGTCCCGCCGAGGACGAAGAAGTCGTCGTCGGGCCTGGGGGTGCCGACGCCGAGCAGCCGGGCGAACAGGGCGGCGACGTAGTCCTGCGACGCCGGGCCGGCGGACGTGGTCTGCGTGCTCATGAGGGCCTGCTTTCCGAGGGGGTTGCGGACGTGATCGGTGTGGCCGGACGGGTACGGTCCGGGGCTGCGGACGGCTGTGCGCGACGCCCGGGCGCCGGAGAACCCGGCGTCCCGCGGTAGGGCGTCCCGTACGGCTCACCGCACGGGTTCGGGCGGGGGTGCGGGCGGACCGGACGCGGGACCGGGTCCGCGTCGGAGGCCCGGCCGGCTGCCGGCTCCGGTCGCGGGGCCGGGGGAGGGCCGGGCCGGTGCGGTGCGGGCGCCCCGGGGGCCCCTCCGGCGGGCCGGGGCCGCACCGGACGGCCGGCGGGCCGGCGGCCGTCGGCGGGCGGGGCGAGGGCCAGCGCCCGCAGCGCGGCGTCGTGGACGGCCTGCGCGCTCACCCCGGTGCCGGCGAGCAGCCCCGCGTGGTCGTCGACGAGCCCGGGCAGCGGGCCCGTCACCGCGACCCGCAGGACGGGCCGGGGGGCGTGGGCGGCGACGACGTGCGTGACGGCGTCCCCGAGACCGCCCTGCGGCCGGTGCTCCTCCACCGTGACGAGCGCGGCGGTCCCGGCGGCCGCCGCCGCGACCGCCGCCTCGTCGAACGGGGCCAGGGTGTGGACCTGCAGCACCCGGGCCGTCACCCCGTCCCCGGCGAGCCGGTCGGCGGCGGTCAGCGCGAAGTGCACGGGGAGCGGGCCGCACGCCACCAGCGTGACGTCGTCACCGGCCCGCAGGGTCACGGCCTCGCCGATCCGGAACGGCGGGACCGGCCCGCCGTGGACGGCAGGGGTCGCCGACCGTCCCAGCCGGAGGTAGGAGGGCCCGTCCAGCTCGTGCAGTGCCGCCAGGGCGGGGCCGATCTCCCGGACGTCGGCGGGCACGACGACGGTCAGCCCGTGCAGCGCCCGGGTGACGGCGAGGTCCTCCAGGCAGTAGTGCGTGCTGCCGAAGTGCGCCGCGGACAGGCCGGCGTGGGTGGCCACCACGCGGACCGGCAGGCCGGTGCCGACGATGTCGAGCTTCAGCTGCTCGGCCGCCCGGGTCGCGGCGAACGTGGCCATGGTGTGGGCGTACGGGCGCAGTCCGCGGGCGGCGAGTCCCGCCGACACGGTGAACAGGTTCGCCTCGGCGATGCCGGTGCTGACGTAGCGCTCGGGGAACCGGCTGCCGAAGGAGGTGTCCAGGCCGCCCAGGTCGGAGTCGAGGCAGAGCACGCGCTCGTCGTGGGCGGCGAGGGCCGTCAGGGCCTCCCGGTACACCTCCCGGGGACCGGAGGGCGCCGGCCGCGGCCCGGCGGGCGTGGACGGGCCGGTGGCCGGGGCGGTCACCGGGCCACCTGCCCCGCTGCGCGCAGCGCGGCGAGCGCCCGCCGGTGCAGTGCCGGGCTCAGCGTCACGTAGTGACTCGCCACCCGGCGCTCCAGGAACGGGATGCCGCGTCCCTTGACGGTGCGGGCGACCACGGCGACCGGCCGTCCGCTCCCGGAGGGGGTGGCGAGTGCGGTGCGCAGTGCGGTGTGGTCGTGGCCGTCGGTCTCCCGGACCTCCCAGCCGAACGACCGCAGCCGGTCCCCGAGCGGCTCCAGGGACACCGACCCCTCCGTCGCCGCGGCCTGCTGCAGGCCGTTGCGGTCGACGATCGCGGTGAGGCGGGACAGCCGGCGGTGGCCGGCGAACATCAGGGACTCCCACACGGAGCCCTCCTGCAGCTCCCCGTCCCCCATCAGGACGAAGACCCGTTCCCCGGTGTCGCGCCGCAGCTGCCCGGCGAGCGCCAGACCGCAGCCGAGTGCCAGACCGTGTCCGAGCGAGCCGGTCGCGAACTCCACACCGGGCAGGCCGCGGGACGGGTGCCCGAACAGCCGGCTGCCGGGCGAGGCGTACCCGTCCAGTTCGGCCGCGTCGAGCAGTCCGCGGGCGGCGAGCGCCGCGTACAGGGCCGGTGCCGCGTGGCCCTTGCTCAGCACGAAGGAGTCCCCGGGCAGGTCGAGCACGTCGAAGTAGAGGACGGCCAGGATGTCCGCGCAGGACAGGCTGCCCCCGAGGTGGGCGCCCTGGCGGCCGGCGGCCATGCCGACGATGCCGCGGCGGATGCGCAGCGCGGCCTCCTCGGTGACCCGGCGCGCGGCCCTGTCCGGCGCTTCCGCGGGGGCCGGCGGGTGCCCGGTGGCGGTGGGGGAGGTCATGCGGTGCTCACCTCCCGCCTGCCGCGAGCGGCCGGGGAGGCGGAGCGCACCATCCGGCGGATCAGCCCCAGGTGCTGCCAGACCTTCTCGAAGCCGTCGGCGTACGCCGCGAGCACCGGGCCGGAGCCGGGGTCGAGGTGGCGCCGCTGCAGGCACAGCGAGTCCGTGAGCACGGCGCGGGCCACGGGGAACCGTGCGCCGGCCGGGACGTACGGGGCGAACGCGGGGTGCGCCGGCAGCGGCTCCTCCTGGTAGCGCGACACCGGTACGCCCTCGGCGCGCAGCGCCCGGTGCAGGGCGCGGCGCAGGTCCGCCGCGTCCCCGTCCGCCAGCCCCAGCACCCGCGGCTCCAGCCGGAACCGCAGAATGTGCCAGACGTGGACCGAGCCCTCGGGCACCGTCGGTACCCGCAGGCCGGGCAGCCGGGCGAGCCGGTCGAGGAAGGCCAGGATCCCGGGCGTCCGGAGGCGGCCGTACTCGTCGAGACGGGTGAGCTGACTGCGCGCGAACGCCGCCTCCACCGGCCCGATGCGGTGGTTCCATCCGGCGACGTGGGACACGTAGCTGCGGGTGCGCCCAGGACGCGGGTCCTCACCGAACTGCCGCAGCCGCAGGACGCGTTCGTGCAGCTCCGGGTCGTCGGTGGTGAGCAGGCCGCCCTCGCCGCAGGTGGGCAGGTTCTTGCTGGGGTGCAGACTGAAGCAGCCCACGGTGCCCAGCGAGCCGGTGCGCCGGCCCCGGTGGACGGCTCCGTGCGACTGGGCGGCGTCCTCCACGACCGCGGCGCCGAGTCCCGCGGCGACCGTCCGCAGGGCGTCCATGTCGGCGGGCAGCCCGTGCAGGTGGACCGGGAGCAGCGCCCGGGTGCGCGGACCCGCCACGGCGCGCACGGCGTCCGGGTCCATGGTGTACGTCCGCGGGTCGATGTCCGCGAAGACCGGCCGGGCTCCCTGCTGGACCACGGCCAGGGCGGTGGCGTTCATCGAGACGGCGGGCACCACCACCTCGTCGCCGGGGCCCACGCCGATCGCGGCGAGGGCCAGCTGGAGCGCCGCGGTGCCGGAGCCGACGGCCGCGCAGTGCGCGGTGCCGGTGTAGGCGGCCCACTCCCGTTCCAGGCCCGGCACCTCCTCCTCGCCCTCGGCCGTGGCGGTGAGCCGTCCGCCGCGCAGAACCCGGCCCACGGCCTCTTCGTCGTCCCGGGTGACCACCGGCCACCGGGGGGCCGCGGTCTCCGGCGGGACCGCGCGGGGTCCGCCGAGCATCGCGAGCTGGTGCGGTCGCTCCGTCATGCCTGTCGGTCCGCCTCTCTCGGTTCCCTCGGTCATGGGGGTGTGCGTCGGGCGTGCGGCGGTCACGGCCGGTCCAGCGCGGACTCGACCGCCTGCAGCGAGGCCTCGTAACCGCGCAGCAGGGCGTGGGCGTGTTCGGTGACCTGGCGGACCGCCTCGCGGGGGTTCTCCTCGCCGTGCGCCGCGCTGATCCGGACGCCGGTCCAGGCGTGGGAGACCAGATCGACGGCACGGCCCGCCTCGGCGAGGCGGAAGCGGCCCAGCCGCCGGGCGGTCGCGGCGAGGAACCGGGCGTGCAGCCCGGCCTCGGCCTGCGCGGGCCAGCCGACGCGGTAGGTCCGCAGCAACGGGCCCGCCCCCTCGGCGGCGACGGCGCCGGGCAGGGCGTCGAAGTAGGCGGCGAGGGCGGGCAGGCCGTCGCCCTCCGCGCCGCGCAGGGAACGGACGTTGGTCTCCAGCGCGCTCCGCACCCAGGACCAGGTCGGCTCCGGCTGCGGTCCTTCCGTGCGGACCTCTAGCCAGCGCCTGGCGGGCCCCGACCCGGCGAAGAAGGGGTCGCTGCCGTCGTCCGGGTTGGCGGACGAGCGGCTGCGTTCCAGGACCTCGCGGGGCAGCGGCCCGCGGTAGGCGGGCGGCATCGGGTCGAGCACCCGGTAGGTGCGGGTGTCCGCGTCGTAGCCGGTCACCATCAGGAGGTGTCCGGCGTGCACGTCGTGGTAGGCCGGGCGGAACGGCAGATGGTAGTTGTCGACCGAGACGATGGGGACGACGCCGTCGGCGAGCGCGGCGGCCACCTGGTCGTGGGCCTCGGCGTCGTCGGCGGGCCGGTGCCAGCGCAGGGTCAGCGGGTGGTAGAGGCCGAAGGAGGAGGCCAGGTCCTCTCCGGCGGGGTGGAAGAACTCGACGGGCTCGCACTCCTCGGGCACTTCCCGCAGCCGCCATCCGGTGCCCAGGGCCTGCAGCGGGTCCCAGCCGCCGAGCCGCAGCACGTGCATCAGGTCGACCTGGAGGCAGCTGCAGAGGTCGTCGTACCAGGCGGGGGAGGAGGTCACCGGCACCGCGCCCGTGTACGGCCCGGTGGGGGTGGTGCTGACGGGGCCCGGGGCGCCTCCCGCGACGGGGCCCGCACTCTCCAGGACGGTCATCGGACTCCCTCCACGGTCATGGCGAAGAGGTGCAGGGCGGCGTTGTCGGGCAGCCGCACGCTGCGCAGTGGTTCCCGGCGTACGGCCGGGACGCGCACCGACCAGACCTGACCTCCGAGGTCGGGCTGGATGTGGTGCGGGTAGTGCATGCCGGCCGAGCGGGCCGCGAGCACCTCGCCGAAGTGCCCGGTGGCCGGCCAGAAGTCCGACACCCGGATCCACTCGGGGTCCACGGCCCCGGAGGCGTAGTGCAGGTGGACGGTCTCCTCGCAGCGCCGCTCGGAGGTGATCAGCAGGTGCAGCCAGTCGGCGGCGGTGCCGTCCGGAAGGTGGACGAGCTGGCCGGTGCAGCGCACGTTGTCGGGCGCGACGCCGTCGGGCGCGCAGACGTCGAACTCGACACCGGAGACCCGGATCCGGCCGGTCGGCAGGGTGCCGATGGGCAGGCTGTTGCCCCACACGTTGAGCCGGCCGTTGCCCAGGGTGTCGGGACCGGTGAAGGCGACGTTGTTGAACAGGTCGGTGAGCCGCAGCGGCAGTTGTATGTGCTCCTTCGCCTCCCTGCTTCTCGCGTCGGCCGGTTCGATGACTTGAAGCGTCACTTCGGTCCCCCTCCACGCACAGAGTGATACTGACCCCTGAACTCTACATAGAGTCTCGCTTGACTTTGAAGAGTCTGTAGCTTTTAGATGGAGTCAATCGCCCGGATCGGGCAAGATGCTTCATGAATCGATGTGGAGTGAGTGATGACTCTGGACACCATGACCGAACGAGCCGCCTGCCCGGACTGCGGCGCGGAGGTCGGCCTGGCCGCGGACACCGAGGTCACCGAGATCGTCGTGTGCACCGGCTGCGCCGCGGAGCTGGAGGTCGTCGCGGTGGGGCCGGTCACCCTCGCGCTGGCCCCCGAGATCGAAGAGGACTGGGGTGAGTGACCCGACCCGGACCGGGGCGGAGCCCGGTACCGGCGACGGCGGGCCCGTCGCGCTGATCGCCTCCCGGGTGCGTTTCGAGGAGAAGCTCCTGCTCGAAGCGTTCCGCAGGCGCGGCGCGGCGGTCGTCGTGATCGACGACCGGACGCTCTGCCACCGGATCGGCGACCCGGCGCCCGCCTGGCGGGCGGTGTGCAACCGCTCCCTCGCCGGCACCCGGCGCCTCGAAGTGAGCCGTCTGTACGAGGCCCTGGGCATTCCGGTGACCAACTCGGCGTCCACCGTGGCCGTCTGCGACAACAAGATCCACAGCACCCTGGTCCTGCACCGCGCGGGACTGCCCGTCCCCGACACGGCCGTGGCCCTCACCCCGGCCGCCGGCGGGGAGGCGCTGCGCCGGGTCGGACTGCCCGCGGTGGTCAAGCCCGTCAACGGCTCCTGGGGCCGGGGACTGTGCAAGATCAACGACATCGACGCCGCCGAGGCCGTGCTCGCCCTCAAGGAGACACTGCCCTCGCCGCAGCAACAGCTCGTCTACGCCCAGGAGTTCGTCCGCACCCCGCAACGGGACATCCGGGTCGTCGTCGCCGGCGACCGCGCCGTGGCGGCCGTCCACCGGACGGGGGAGCACTGGATCGGCAACGTCTCACGGGGCGCCCGCACCAGCCGTTGCCCGCTCACCCCCGAGATCGAGGATCTCGCGCTGCGGGCCGCCAAGGCCGTCGGCGGCGGTCTGCTCGGGGTCGACCTGCTGGAGAGCGACGACGGGCGGCTGCTCGTCAACGAGGTCAACAGCGGCGTCGAGTTCCGGGGCGCGGCGGTCGGCGACGAGTCCACCGCCCGTGCCATCGCCGGGGCCTTCGCCGACCACGTGCTGAGCGGGGCACTGCCGGCCGGGGGCCCTCCCGGCGAGCAGGCGCACAGCGCCGCCCCCGCGACCGGACCCGCACCGCGTCAGGAGGGCGACCAGCCATGAGAGCCAGCATCCTGGGAGGCGCCGGCTACGTCGGAGGCGAACTGGCCCGGCTCCTGCTCGGCCACCCCGTCTTCGACCTGGTGCAGGCGACGTCCCGGAGCCACACCGGCCGGCCCCTGCACACCGCCCACCCCAACCTCCGCGGCGCGCACGGGCCGTCCTTCACCGATCCGGCCCGCCTGGAGCGCGTGGACGTCCTGTTCAGCGCCCTGCCGCGCGGGGAGTTCACCGCCCGGCTCGACGAACTGCGCGGCACGGCCGGACTCCTGGTCGACCTCAGCCCCGACTTCCGGCTCCACGACCCCGAGGCCGCCGAGCGGCACTACGGCGCGGGCTCCGCCGCCCGGGCCGCGGACGCCACCGCCTTCGTCCCCGGCCTGCCCGAGGTCTACCGGGACCGGCTGCGCACCGCGGACCGGATCGCGGTGCCCGGCTGCATGGCGACGGCGGCCGTCCTCGCCCTGCGCCCCCTCGCGGACGCCGCACTCGTGGACGGGGACGTCCTGGTCGACGCCCGTACCGGCTCCAGCGGCTCCGGGCACACCCCCGGCGCCGCCGGACACCACCCCGAACGGGCCTCCGCCCTGCGGGTGTACGGGCCGGTCGGCCACCGGCACGAACCGGAGATCACCCAGCACACCGGCGTACGGGCCCGGATGACCGTCACGGCCGTACCCGCCGTGCGCGGCGTCCAGGTCGTCGCCCAGGTCCGTCCCGGCCGCACCGTCACCCGGGCCGAGGTCTGGTCCGCCTACCGCAAGGCGTACGCCGGCGAGCCGTTCGTGCGGCTCGTCGCACAGCGCCAGGGACTGCACCGGCTGCCGGAACCACGGGTGCTGCTCGGCTCCAACCACTGCGACATCGGCTTCGACCTCGACGACGACCGGATCGTCGCGGTCGCGGCACTCGACAACCTCGTCAAGGGCGCGGCGGGCGGAGCCGTGCAGAGCGCGAACATCGCCACCGGCCTGCCGGAGCGGTCGGGGCTGGACTTCCCCGGCCTGCACCCGCTGTGAACCGGCCCGGGGGCCGGCCACCCGGGACGGCCCGCCCGACGTGAAGGGAGGACAGGATGACACTCGTCGTGAAACTGGGCAGCGGCACCGACCGGGACGCCGTCCTCGACGACATCGCCGCACTCACCGCGCAGGGCACCCGGGTCGTGCTCGTCCACGGCGGCGGAGCGGAGGCCGACCGGCTGAGCGGCCAGCTGGGCCGCACCGTGGAACACCTGCGGTCGGCCGACGGCACCAGCGCCCGGCGCACCGACCCGGCGGCGCTCGACACGCTGACCATGGCCCTGCTCGGACGGGTCAAGCCCGCCCTGCTGAGCGGGCTGCGCCGGCGCGGCATCGCCGCCACCGGGCTGTCCGGCGCGGACGGCGGCACGCTGACCGCGGTCCGCAAGACGGCGCTGCGCGTGGACGACGGCGGCGGCCGGGTACGGATCGTCCGCGACGACCTCAGCGGCCGGGTCGACCGCGTGGACCCGGCCCTGCTGCGCGCCCTGCTCGCCGCGGGGCACCTGCCCGTGCTGTCGCCGCCCGCCGCGGCCGAGGACGGCATGCTGCTCAACGTCGACGCCGACCGCGCCGCGGCCGCCGTCGCCCGCGCGCTGGAGGCCACCGCCCTCGTGCTGCTCACCCGCGCCCCGGGAGTCCTCGGCGACCCCGGCCGCCCCGACACCCTGCTCCCCGACCTGGACGTGGGCCCGGCCGCACCGCTTCCGCCGTCCGTACGCGGCCGGATGCGTCACAAACTGCGCTCCGCGGCGGACGCGCTGGCCGGCGGGGTGGAGCTGGTGGCCATCGCCCCCGGTCACGGCCCCGCCCCCGTCCGCGCGGCGCTGCAGGCCCGCTCGGGCACCCGACTGCACCTGACCGCCACGACGCACCGGAGACCCGCGTGAACACCCGCGAGCGTCCAGGCCGCGTCGTCCGCGGCGCGGACCGCACCGTCCCGCACGCCGTCCGCGTGGGACGCACCCGCCCCGGCCCGGCCCCGGCCGCCGGACCGGCGTCCGGCACCCGCGTACCGGGCCGCGTGCCGCCGCGCGGGCCCCTCCCGCCGGCCGGCCCCGGGGCCACGGGCCGGAGCCCGGCAGCGCGTGCGGGGAGGGGGACCGGGTGAGCGGCGGCGACATCTGTCCGACGCGGCTCCTGCGCGGACTCGTGGGGATCCCCTCCGTCTCCGGACGGGAGGAACGGGCCTCCGCGTACCTCGCCGGACAGATGGAACGGTTCGGCATGCGCGCCGGGGTGGACGCCGTGGGCAACGCCGTCGGGGAGATCGGCCCGCCCGACGGGCCCACCGTGCTGCTCCTGGGCCACATCGACACCGTCCCCGGCGACATCGCGGTCTGCCAGGTCGGCGATCTGCTCTACGGCCGCGGCACCGTCGACGCCAAGGGCCCGCTCGCCGCCATGACCTGCGCCGCCGTCCGCGCCGCGGCCGCCCGGCCGGGGCTGCGGATCGTCGTGGCGGGCGCTGTCGGTGAGGAGGTGCCCGGCTCACGGGGCGCCCGGCACCTGCTGCGCACCCTGCCCGCGCCGGACGCCGTCGTCATCGGCGAGCCCAGCGGCTGGGACGGGGTCTGCCTCGGCTACAAGGGCCGGGTCGGCGTCGAGTACGAGGTCAGCCGCCCGCCCATGCACACCTCCAGCCCCGAGGAGACCGCCGTCGAGGCGGCCGCCGCGTTCTGGCGCGGAGTCGACGCCTACATGCGGCGGGTCTCCGGCACGCACGAGGGCGTGTCCTTCGGCGCGGCCGCCGCCACCCTGGTGCGGCTCGACGGCGACATCCGGGACGCCACCGCGTCCATCACCTGCCGGGTCCCGGCCGGATTCGACTTCGACGACTTCCAGCGGTTCGTCCACGACACGGCCGTGCACGCCGCGGCACGCCTGGACGAACGCGTGCCCGCCGTGCGCCGCGACGTCTCCGACCCGGTGGCCCGCGCCCTGCGCAAGGCCATCAGGCAGCACGGCGGACACCCGGTCCTGCGCCTGAAGGCCGGCACCTCGGACATGAACGTCGTCGACCACCGGTGGCCCGTCCCGATGGTCGCCTACGGCCCCGGCGACGCCCACCTCGACCACACCGACGACGAACACATCGACCTCGGGGACCTCCACCGGTCCGTCGACGTCCTGACCCGGGCACTGACCGACCTGGCCGGCGTGCTGCGCCGCGCACCGGCCGCCACCCTCACGCACGTCTAGCCGACACCCAGGCCTCGCGGGCACCCGCGCGGGCGGATCACATGCGAAGGAGCGCGTCACCATGGGGCGAGCCGACAACAAGACCGTCATGATCACCGGTGCGGCCCGTGCCCTGGGCCGCTCGCACGCCCTGCTGTTCGCCGAGGAGGGCGCGGACCTGGTGCTCGTCGACCTCGGCCGGGAGGACGGCGGGCCGTACGCGATGCCGGGCCGCAAGCTCCTGGAGGAGACCGCACGGGACTGCCGCCGTCTCGGCAGCCGCGTGGTCACCGCGGTCGCCGACGTCCGGGACCAGGCCCAGGTCGACGCGGCGGCGGCCGCCGGGATCGAGGAGTTCGGCGCCGTCGACGTCCTCGTCAACAACGCCGGACTGCTCGCCCCCGGCGGCGTCATGTCGCACGAACTGTCCGAGGAGGACTGGCAGCTCGTCATCGACGTCAACCTCAACGGCACCTGGCGCTGCGCCCGCGCGGTGCTCCCGCACATGGCGGCGCGGCGCAGCGGCGTCATCGTCAACACCGCCTCCACCGGAGGGCTCGTCGGCTTCGAGATGTTCTCCAGCTACGTCGCCTCCAAGCACGCCGTCGTCGGCCTGACGAAGGCCCTCGCCCTGGAGTACGGCCGGCTCGGCATCCGCGTCAACGCCGTCTGCCCGACCACCGTCGAGGCCGATCCGGCGCTGCGCACGGAGAGCACCACGGCCGTCGCGGCCTCCATCGGCAGCTCCCTGGAGGACTACGAACGCAGTTCCGCCTCCTACCACGCACTGCGCCGGCTGGTCACCGCTCGCGAGGTCTCCGAAGCCGTCCTCTGGCTCGCCGCCGACAGCGCCGGCGGCGTCACCGGCACCTGCCTCGTCGTCGACGGCGGCTTCACCGCCCGCTGACCGCCGGGACGCGCCCCGCCCGCCGTCCCGCCCCACCTCGAAGACCGGTTCACCCGATGGAGCCCGCCATGACCGACCTGGCCCTGCCCCTGGACGACGACGTCGCGCGACGCCTCGCCGCCCTCGATCCGCAACGACGCGACCTCGCCCTGCGGATGCTCGCCGAGACCGCCGCGGGACGCCCGGAGCGGGGGATCGGACGGCGGCCCGGCGACGTCACCGAGCCGCCCCTGTCCTACGAGCAGGAACGCCTGTGGTTCATGGACCGGCTGGTGCCCTTCCGCGAGGTTTTCCACGTGCCGACCGCCCTGCGGCTGCACGGGCCGCTCGACCCGGACGCCCTGCGGCGCGCCCTGCGGCGCACCGTGCAGCGGCACGAGTCGCTGCGGACCGTGTTCACCGAGACCGCGCGGGGCCCCGTGCAGACCGTGCTCGACCGGGTCGACGTCCCGATGACCGTCGACGACCTGACCGGCCGCCCCGACGCCCGCCGGCTGGCGGAGCAGCGCGCCGCCGACGCCGTCCTGGAACCCTTCGACCTGGAACGCGGCCCGCTCCTGCGCGTCCGTCTCCACCGCACCGCCGCCCAGGAGTGGCTGCTGCTGATCGTGCAGCACCACATCGTCTCCGACTACTGGTCCCTCGGCATCCTGCTCGACGAGATCGGGGCCCTGTACGCCGCGGAGCGCGACGGCACCCCCGCCCCCGCCGCACCGCCGCTCCACTACCCCGACTTCGCGCACTGGCAGCGGCAGACCCTCACCGGCGAGAACCTGCGGCGCGAACTGGACTTCTGGCGGGACACCCTGGCCGACGCCCCCGAACTCCTCGAACTGCCCGTCGACCGCCCCCGCACCGCGGAGCGCCGCACCCGGGGCCGCTTCCACCCCGTGCGCTTCGCCCCCGCCCTGACCCGCTCCGTGCGCGACCTCGCCGCCGCCGAGGGCGCCACCCTCCACCAGGCCTTCCTCACCGCCTACTTCGCGGCCCTGTCCCGGCACGTGCGCCAGGACGACATCGTGGTCGGCGTCCCCGTCGCCGGACGCAGCCGCCCCGAAGTGCAGTCGATGATCGGCTACTTCCTCAACTGGCTGCCCATCCGCGTCCGGTTCGGCGACCGGCCCTCGTTCCGCGAACTGCTGCACCGGGTCACCCGGGCGTCGAACGAGGCCTTCGCCCACCAGGACCTGCCGTTCGAGATGCTGGTGCAGGCCCTCGGAACCCGCCGCGCCCCCGGCACCACGCCCGTCTTCCAGACCTCCTTCAGCCTGCGCGACGCCCCTCCCGCACCGCCGGCGTTCCCCGGCACCACCGTCGAGTACGCCGACCTCGGCGGCGGCGCGACGCACTACGACATGATGGCCGAGCTGTGGGCCGAGGGCGGCACCGTCACCGGCTACCTCCCCTACAACGACGAACTGTTCGACGACAGCACCATCGGATCGTTCTTCGACCGCATGCACCGCCTGCTCGAGGACGCCGTCCGGCGCCCCGACACCCCCGTCGCCGACCTCGACCTCCTCGGCGTCCGGGAACGCGCCCGGCTCCTCGCCCCACCCGCGGCCCCGCCGTCCGGCGCCGGCACCACCCTCCACGACCGGTTCACCGCCACCGCGGCCCGCTGCGCCGACCGCACCGCCGTCACCTTCGAGGACGAACACCTCACCTACGCGGACCTGGACCGCCGCTCCAACCGCTTCGCCCACGCGCTGCGCGCCCTCGGCGCCGGCCCCGGCCGCAACGTCGGCGTCCACCTCGACCGGTGCGCCGACCTGCCGGCCGCCCTCCTCGGCGTGCTCAAGACCGGCGCCGCCTACGTCCCCGTCGACGCCGACAACCCGCCCGAGCGGACTGCCGCCCAGTTCGCCGACGCGCACTGCGCGGCCGTCGTCACCACCTCCGACCTGGCCGCCCGGTACCCGGACTCCACCCCGCCCGCCCTGCTGCTCGACGACGACGGCGACCCCCTCGCCGGCTTCCCCGACACCCCCGTGGCCGTCCGCGCGACGGACCCGGGCGCACCGGCGTACATCATCTACACCTCCGGCTCCACCGGCGTGCCCAAGGGAGTCGTCGTCAGCCACGCCAACGCGCTGCGCCTGTTCACCGCGGCCGAGGAACACTTCGACGTCGGCCCCGACGACGTCTGGACGATGTTCCACTCCCACGCGTTCGACTTCTCGGTGTGGGAACTGTGGGGCGCCCTCCTGCACGGCGGCCGTCTCGTCGTCGTGCCCCACTGGGTGACCCGCGCCGCCGACGAGTTCGCCGCACTCGTCGCCGCCGAAGGCGTCACCGTCCTCAACCAGACACCCTCCTCCTTCTCCCAGTTCAGCCGGATGGTCCTGGAACGCAGGCCGGAACTCTCCCTGCGGTACGTGGTGTTCGGCGGCGAGGCCCTCGACCCGACCGCCCTCGCCGACTGGTTCGCCGCGTACGGCGACAGCGCGCCGTCGCTCGTCAACATGTACGGCATCACGGAGACCACCGTCCACGTCACCCACCGGCGCGTCACGGCGGCCGACGCGGCCGGGACCGACTCGGTCATCGGCGACCCCCTGCGCGACCTCGCCCTGTACGTCCTCGACGACGACCTGAACCCCGTCCCGCCCGGCGTCCCGGGGGAGATCTTCGTCGGCGGAGCGGGCGTCGCCGTCGGTTACCTCGGCCGGCCCGGCCTCACCGCCGACCGGATGCTCCCCGACCCCTTCGGCACCGAACCCGGCGCCCGGATGTACCGCAGCGGCGACCTCGCCCGGCGCACGCCCGGCGGTGACCTGTGCTACCTGGGACGCGCCGACGGCCAGGTCAAGATCCGCGGCCACCGGATCGAGCTGGGCGAGATCCGCTCGGCCCTGCTGGCGCTCCCCGGCATCGTCGACGCGGTGGTCGTCACCCGGGCCGACACCACCGGCGGCCGGCGGCTGATCGCCTACGTCGTCCCGTCCGACGGCAGCGAGGTCAACGGCCGCGAGCTGCGCCGGGCCCTCGGCCGCGGACTGCCCGAGTGGATGATCCCCACCGTCTACGAGCCCCTGGACGCCATCCCCCTCACCCGCAACGGCAAGGTCGACCGGCGGGCCCTGCCCGCGCCCGGAGCCGGCCCCGACGCGGCGGCCCGGGCCCACGTGCCGCCGCAGACCGACACCGAGAAGGCACTCGCCGCCATCTGGCAGGAGCTCCTCGGCGTCCCCCGGGTGGGCCTGGACGACGACTTCTTCCAGATCGGCGGCCACTCCCTGATGGTCGTCCAGCTGGTCTCCCGCATCCGCGAACGGCTCGGCCGCGAAGTGCCGATCGCCGGGATGTTCCAGCACCCCGGCCTGCGAGAGATGGCCACCGAGATCGACGCGGGCGCGGGCTCCCACGACGCGGGCGCCGCCATGGAAGCGGACCGCGAGACCGCCCTCGCCGGGATGAGCGAAGCCGAGATCGACGCCATGCTCGCCGCCCTCGACGACGCCTGAGCCCCCGCCCCGCCGCGGACCACGGACGACCGACCCCAGACCGAGGAGAACCCCCTGCGATGCGCCCCGAAGACGAGCAGCTGCCCCTGACACCCGTCCAGGCCCAACTGTGGTTCGCCGAGACCATGGAGACGAGCCGCACCCTCTACACCGAGTCCGGCGGACTGCGGCTGACCGGCCCCGTCGACCGTGCCGCCCTGGGGCGGGCGGTGCTCGCCGCCGTCGCACGCCACGAGGCCCTGCGCACCGTGGTGCCCGCACCGGACGGCGTTCCCGTGATGAGGGTCCTGCCCCCACCCGAGACGCCGCCCCTGACCTTCGCCAGCGTCCTCGGCATCCCGCCCGAACACCGGGACGAGGCCACGCGGGCCGCCGCCACCGACTTCGTGGAGCGGGCCGTGGACCTCGCCGAGGGGCCGCTCCTGCGGGCCCTGCTCATCGACGCCGACGAGGGCACGTCGGTGTTCGTCCTCGCCTGTCACCACGTGGTGTGCGACGCCACCTCCGCCGCCCTCGTCCTCGACGAGATCGTCCGCGACTACGAGGCGTTCACCGCGGGCCGGATCTCCTCCGTCCCCGAACCCGCCCTGCAGTTCGGCGACTTCGCCGTGTGGGAGCGCGACACCCGCGACGCGGCGGAGCCCGCGGAGCTGGCCCACTGGCGGGAGACCCTGCGGGACGCGCCGGACGTCCTGGACCTGGGGGCGGGCCGCCCGCGGCCCCCTCGGAAGGGCACCACCGGCACCCGGGTGGAGTTCCACCTCGGCGACGATCTCGCCGACCGGCTGCTCGCCCTCGCCCGGAGGCAGCGCACCTCCGGCTACGTCACGGCACTCGCCGCCTTCGCCGGACTCGTCGCCCGCCGCACCGGCCGCGACGACTTCCTCCTCGGCACCATGGTGCCGGGCCGGGACCTGCCCGAACTCGAACAGGTCGTCGGCCAGTTCGCCAACACCGTCCCCGTCCGCCTGGACGCCTCCGCGGACCCGGACTTCGAGGAGCTGATCCGCCGCACGGGCCGCGCCGTGTCCGCCGCCGCCGGCCACGGACGGACCAGTCTCGGCAGGATCGTCGAGACCGCGCTCCCCGGCGGCAGCCGCTCCGACAGCCGCAACGCCCTCCTGCAGCACCTCTTCCTGCCCCGTCTCTCCCCGGTGTCCACACCACGCTTCGGGGCCGCGGTCGCCGAGCCCTTCGAGGTGGACCGCACCCGCGGCCGCCTCGACACCATCACCGAGATCGACCTGAGTCCCGGACGGCTGCGCGCCTGGGTCGAATACGACACCGAACTGTTCACCGCGGACGAGATCGGCCTGCTGTTCACCGAGTACGCGGCCGTGCTCCGCGCCTGGGCCGAGGACCCCGCCGTCGCGCTGTCCGCCCTCCCCGTCACCGCCGTCGAGCCGGTCGGCGAGGACACCCGGCCCGAGGAGGAGGGCGGCGCCCGGACACCGTCGGCCGACTCGGTGCTGCTCTCCCTGGTCCGCGAGGTCTGGGCACGGGAACTGGGCCTGCCCGACGTCGGCCCCGACGACGACTTCTTCGTCATGGGCGGGCACTCCATGCTCTCCGCGAAGCTCGTCGGCCGGCTGGGGGAGACCTTCGCGGTGCGCCTGCCGCTGCGCACCCTCTTCGAGAACCCCACGCCCGCGCTGCTCACCGCCGAGATCCAGCGCATGTACCCCGAGATCGACGAACTGGTCCGCAGCGTCGCCCAGCTGACCGGCAGCCTCGCCGACACCGAGCCCGCGGTGGACGCGGAGGGGACGGCCGGGACCGGACCGGCCGGGGACGCCGCCGAGCGGCTCGTCCCGCTCGCCGCCTCACAGCTCCAGATCTGGCTGGCCGAGCAGAAGAACCCCGGGACGCTCACCCACACCGTGCCGATGCTGCTCACCCTGAACGGCCCGCTCGACACGGCTGCCCTCCGGGGCGCGGTCGCGGACGTCGTCGCCCGGCAGGAGGCCCTGCGCAGCACCTTCGTCGAGGTCGATGCCGAACCCCGCCAGCGCATCGTCCCGCACCTGGACGTGCCCGTCCCGCTGATCGACCTGTCCGGGACGCCCTCCCGGACGGAACGCGCGCGGGAAGCCGCCAGGCTGCGCCAGGAGACCGCCCACACCCCCCTCGACCTGGAGAACGGACCCCTGCTGAAGGTCCGCCTGGTCCGGCTGGGCGAGGAGGAGCACGTACTGCACCTGCTGTTCCACCACCTCGTCACCGACGAGGTGTCGATGACGCTGTTCATGCGGGAGCTGTCCGAGTTCTACCGGGCCCGCACCGAAGGACGCGCCCACCGCCTGCCGCCCCTGACCACCGGCATCGCCGACATCGTCGCGGACGAGCGCGCCATGCTCGCCGGACCGGAGGGCGAACGCCTGCGCCGCTACTGGGTGCGGCGGCTGACCGGGGCCCGCGAACTGCGCCTCGACACCGACCGGCCGCGCACGGCGGACATCGGCCAGGTGGGTGAGTTCCTCCAGGGCTGGGCACCGGGCGATCTGCTCACCCGCATGTCCGAGGCGGCCAGGGAGCGGCAGAGCACCGTCTTCACGGTGTTCCTCACCGCCGTCCTCACCGTGCTGCACCGGCTCAGCGGCGAGAACGACATCGTCATCGGCGTCCCGTGCGAGAACCGCACCCAGCCCGGTGCCGACCGGCTCATGGGGTGCTTCCTCAACGTGCTCCCGTTGCGCGTCGACTGCTCGGGGGACCCGACGTTCGCCGAATTCCAGCGCCGCGTCGGCGAACGGCTCCTCGACGCCTACGACCACCAGCGGCTCCCGGTCGCCGACATCGTGGACGCCCTGCGGCCGGTCCGCTCGGGCGACCGCCAGCCCCTGTTCCAGGTCACCTGCGAACTCCAGCTCGCTCTGTGGATGCCGCTGGACCTGCCGGACATCACGGTCGAGTACGAACTCGTCTCGCACGGCACCGCCCGCTACGAGATGTCCTTCCACGGCCAGGCCCGGCCCGACCGGCTGAGCGTGGCCCTGGAACTCAACACCGGCCTGTGGTCCCGGGAGACGGGGCTCGCACGCATCGACGACGTCCTGACGGTGCTGCGGCAGGCGACGGCCGAGGGCGGCGGCACGACCCCGCTGTCGGCCTTCCTGCCGGGCCGGCCCCTGGCTCGCTGACCGGCGAGAACCGTACGACGGGCAAGCCCGGTGCCACCGCGCCCGGCTGCCTCAGGGGCCCGGCACGGCGGCGGGGGAGGAGGCGGCGATCCCGCTCCCTCCCGCCGCCGTGGGACCCGGTACGGGCGTCAGACGGTCCGCACCGACATCGTGTACGACTGGCCGTGGCACGTCTCCAGGTGCGCGACCTCCGCCTCCAGCGCCTCCTTCGGCACCTCGGCGCTCTCGGAGAACAGCTGCACGTCCACGGTCCCGTCGGAGACCTCCCACACCCCGGCGACCCGCCCCCGGTGCACCACCACGGGCGTGATCCAGCCGGACGTGCGGCTCACCGCCTTGCGCCGCTCCGACCGCAGGAGGCGCGTGTCGGCCGTGCCCGGACCCAGCACGTACTGGTCGAACCCGGCCAGCAGCCGCACCTCCTCGGACGGCTCGGCGGCCGCCAGCGCGTCCACGTCCTCGGCACGCAGGTAGCACGCCGTCCCGTCCACCTCCACCTGCGCCAGCTCCTCACCGAGCGAGGCGAACCAGCCGCGGACCGCGGTCTTGCGGTGCGCGTTGCGCGTGAGCCAGGCGTCGAAGGTTTCCGGTGTCGCCGGCCCGTGCGCCCCGAGATACGCGGGGATCACGATGCGGGCCGCCTCCTCCGGCTCCATCGTCCCGGACCAGCCGGGCACCCGGTCGCGCGGTGAGGCGAAGGTGATGCGGTTGCCCTGGTTCGGTCCGTGACACAGCTTCCCCGTCCAGGCCAGCGGCTTGAGCACCGTCCCCCACCCGGAGGTCAGCTGCCCCTCCAGGGACGCGAACTCCTTCTGGGCGACCAGTGCCTCGGTGAGTTCCTGACGGGTCAGGGACCGGCCGGCGAGGAGCTCGTCGACGGCTTCGCCCAGGGCCGTCATCTGCTCCGGCGTGACCCCGAAGGTCCGCTGCCAGGCGGGCTTCTCCCAGGTCTTGGCCGCCGCCATCAACGACAGGTAGGCCGCCACGTGTTCCACCGCCACGAGGTGCAGCGTGCCCCGCATGACCCAGGTCTTGACGACCTCGCGAGCGTCGAGCGCCTGCTGGACGGCGTCGGCCTTCGGCTTCCGCTGCCGGACGGCGAGGGCGAGTTCCGCCGATGAGGCCACCTGCGCCTGAACGCCCGCCAGTTCCCGCACGAGGGTGGCGACGGACGACGTCCCCCGCGGGGCCAGGCTCTGCTGTCGCAGCCGCCAGGCGAGCACCTGGTCATGGGTCACGTGCATGTTGCGCTCCTCGTCGACTTGGTCATGGACCGCTCGCCATCGTGCCCGAACGGCGTCCCGGGACGCGCTCGTTCCGCTGGAGAACGGCTGAAGTGATGCGGTGCATGCTCGGCTCGGCGCCTGCGCACGGTGGCGCGCAGGCACAGCCCGTCCCCTCGGCGTGGTCCGGGCGCGTCGCGATGTCCGCCGAGTCGTCACCGAGACTCGGCCCGGAGGCGATGTCGGGCCGTCGGCGACCGCCGATCCATGAGGGAATCATCACCTCCGGGGGCTCCACGCACGGGCTGGACGTCCGGTCCCGACCGTGCGCCGTCCTTCCGGCAGAGCGCCGCGCGGATCCGCGCGGAGATGCTGCGGACCCCGGCACCCGGTGCGGTGGTGCCGACGCTGGAACAGCTGACGGCCCGGCACCGTGTGTCGGCCGGGCAGCGTGTCCGGCGCTGAGCCCTGTCCGGTGACCTTTGGTCCCGGGGCCGCGGCGTTCCTGGACGGGCACGTACGGGACGCCGCTGGGCCCTCGGGGCAAGGATCAGCGCCGGGCGCGATGAACGGTCGTCCCGGAACTGGCGTCGGCCAAGGACGCGGCGAGGAACCGACCCGTGACCGAGTGCTCGGCCTTCGCCAGGTCGGCGGGGGTGCCCTCGAAGATCACCCGGCCGCCCTCGCTGCCGCCCCCGGGACCGAGGTCGACGACCCAGTCCGCGTGCTTGACGACGTCGAGATTGTGCTCGATGACGATGACCGAGTTCCCCTTCTCGACCAGGCCGTCGACCAGGTGGACGAGGCTGTCGACGTCGGACATGTGGAGCCCGGTGGTGGGCTCGTCCATGACGTAGACGCTGCCCTTCTTACCGAGCTCCGTGGCGAGCTTGATGCGCTGGCACTCTCCGCCGGAGAGCGTGTTCAGCGGCTGGCCGAGCTGGAGATAGCCGAGGCCGACCCGGTTGATGGAACGGAGGGTCGTGGCAACCCTGGGTTCGGTGAAGAACTCGGCCGCCTCGGCGGCACTCATCGACAGCACGTCGTGGATGTTCTGCCCGCGCAGGGTCAGACGCAGGACGTCTTCGGTGAAACGCATCCCCGCGCACACCTCGCAGGTCGTGATCATCGGATCCATGAAGGCGAGGTCGGTGTAGATGATGCCGTGTCCCTGGCAGGTGGGGCAGGCGCCCTCGGAGTTGAAGCTGAACAGTGAGGGGCTGACCTGGTTCTCGCGGGCGAACAGCCTGCGGATCTCGTCCATGATGCCGGTGTAGGTCGCCGGGTTCGAACGCCGATTGGTGGTGACCGCGGACTGGTCGATGACGACCGCCGAGGGGTGTTGCCGCAACAGCACGTCGTGAATGAGTGTGCTCTTGCCGGAGCCGGCCGGCCCGGTGACGGCGGTCAGTACGCCGAGCGGAATCCGTACGCTGATGTCCTTGAGGTTGTGGGCCCGGGCTCCCGTCACCTCCAGGTGCCCCCTGGCCTCGCGGAACCGGTCCTTGATCGGGGTGATCCTGCGGAGGAACCGTCCCGTCGGCGTGTCCGCCTCGGTGAGGCCCCGGACGTCGCCCTGGTAGACGATCTCGCCTCCGTGGCGCCCGGCCCCGGGCCCGATGTCGATGACGTGTTCGGCCATCTCGATGATGTCGCGGTCGTGCTCGACCACCAGCACCGTGTTGCCCTTCCCGGCCAGTTCCATCAGGAGCCGGCTGAGCCGCTGGACGTCGCTGGGGTGCAGGCCGATCGTGGGCTCGTCGAAGATGTAGACCATGTCGACGAGCGAACTGTTGAGGTGCCGCACCATCTTGATGCGCTGCGACTCGCCGCCGGAGAGCGTGGACGTCTCGCGGTTGAGGCTGAGGTATCCCAGCCCCAGTTCGACGAGGTGCTGGAGCCGCTCGATCAGACTGGCCGTCAGGGTGGAGACGGAGGACGCGTCGACCTTCGTGACGGCGTCCATCAAGTCGGTGATCTCCAGGGCGGCGAGTTCGGCGATGTTCCGGCCGTTGATGCGGCACCCGAGCGCCTGCCGGCTGAGCCGCTGACCCTGGCAGGTGTCGCAGGGCCCCCGGGTGACGACCCGCTCCAGTGCCCCCCGGTTCTTGGCGCTCATCTCGTCCGGCTCCTTGCGCAGGTAGAGCCGGTTGAACTTGTCCATCAGCCCTTCGTACTTGGAGTTGATCTTGCCGCCCTGCCACTCCAGAGCGATCGACCCCTGGGTCCCGTACAGGAACGCCTGCCACTCGCTCTCGGTGTAGTCACGGAGCTTCTTGTCGTTGTCGAAAAGGCCGGAATTGGCGTACAGCTTCCAGAACCAGCCCCCCACATTGAAGGCGGGGTGCCGGATGGCGCCCTCGTTCAGCGACTTGGACTTGTCGAGCAGCTTGTCGAGGTCGACCTGCACCCGGTGGCCGAGGCCCTCGCAATCGGGGCACATTCCGGAGGGGTCATTGAACGAGAAGGCGTTCGAATAGCCGATCCAGGGTTTGCCCACCCGGGAATAGAGCAGCCGGAGCAACGCGTAGATGTCGGTGATCGTCCCGACGGTGGACCGCGCGTTCCCCCCGATCCGCTTCTGATCGATGATCACCGCAGTCGAGAGGTTCGCGATGTCGTCCACGTCGGGCTGGCCGTATTTGGGCAGGCGGTTGCGCACGAACGCGGTGAACGTCTCGTTGAGCTGCCGCTGGGATTCCGCCGCGATGGTGTCGAACACCAAGGACGACTTCCCGGATCCCGATACCCCCGTGAAGACGGTGACCATGTGTTTCGGCACCTCCACGGAGATGCCCTTGAGGTTGTTCTCACGGGCACCGATGATCTGAATAGCCTTCTGCTGCATGAGCGTCCTCACATCGACGGAAGCGAGCGGCTTCTCACGCTAGCGGCGATTGAGGACAGATCCCGGCCGCAATATCGACGCAGCCCGTCCCGGACGGCGCGATGGGGCAGCGGACCGGCTGTGTTCCGTGACGCAGGGCCGGGGACGCCACCGGAATGCGCGGCGCGTTCCGGGTCAGGGCTCACGTGTCGATCGACGTCCGCCGCGGGTCGGTCTTGATCCGTGAGGCCGTCGGCATTGTCCGGCAGGATCGACCACGGACGCATTGACCAGCCGGCTTCCCCCGGGCTGCGTGAGATGGCGTGAGACGTGAGAAGGTCTGGTGCGTGAGCGAGACACCACCGAACACCCTGCAATACCGCTGTGACGGGCCGGAAGACGCCCCGGTCCTGATCCTCGGACCGTCCCTGGGCACGACGTGGCACATGTGGGACCGCCAGGTGCCCGAACTGGCACAGCAGTGGCGCGTGTTCCGGTTCGATCTGCCCGGGCACGGCGGGGCTCCCGCCCGGCCGGCGGACTCCGTGGGCGAGCTCGCGACCCGGCTGCTGGCCACGCTCGAAGGGCTCGGGGTGCAGCGGTTCGGGTACGCCGGGTGCGCGCTCGGCGGCGCGGTGGGCATCGAGTTGGCGTTGCGCCACCCCGAACGCCTCGCCTCCCTCGCGCTGATCGCGGCCTCACCGCGCTTCGGTTCGGCCGACGAGTTCCGGCGGCGGGGAGTGATCGTGCGCACCAACGGGCTGGACCCGATGGCGCGCAGTGCGCCCGAGCGCTGGTTCACCGGCGGGTTCGCGGCGGCGCAGCCCGCCATCACCGAGTGGGCCGTGCAGATGGTGCGCACGACCGACCCCGGCTGCTACATCGCGGCCTGCGAGGCCCTCGCCTCCTTCGACGTGCGGGCCGGACTCGGCAGCATCGGTGTGCCCACGCTCGTCCTGGTCGGCTCGGAGGACCAGATCACCGGGCCGGCCGAGGCGCGCAACCTGGTCGCCGGGATCCCGGACGCCCGGCTCGCCGTCGTCCCCGGCGCCTCCCACCTGGTGCCGGTCGAGCAGCCCGCCGCCGTGACCGATCTGCTGGTGCGGCACTTCTCGACCGCCTGGCAGCCGGCCTTCGACAGCAGCACCGGGCAGGTCGCCCTGCCCACCGGCGCCGTCCCCCGCCCGGCCCCCGCCCCGGCGGCCGTTCCGCATCCGGCGCCCGCCGCGCCTGTCGCCGAGATCGCCCCGGCCGTCGGCCCCCAGCAGCCCGCCCATGGCGTCACCGACGCGTACGACGCGGGGATGAAGGTGCGCCGGGACGTGCTGGGGGACGCGCACGTCGACCGCGTGCTGGCGCAGGCCGACGACTTCTCGGCCGACTTCCAGGAGTTCGTGACCCGCTACGCCTGGGGCGGTGTCTGGGACCGGCCCGGCCTGGACCGGCGCACCCGCAGCTGTGTCACGCTGACCGCCCTGGTCGCCGGCGGCCACCTGGAGGAGCTGGCCTCCCACACCCGGGCGGCCCTGCGCAACGGCCTGACTCCGGAGGAGATCAAGGAAGTCCTGCTCCAGGCGGCCGTGTACTGCGGCGTCCCGGCCGCGGGCAGCGCCTTCCGCGTGGCCCAGCAGGTCATCCGGGAGGAGACCACACCTCAGGAGTGAGCGAGGAGACCACACCGCAGGAATGAGCAGGGGGAGCAAGGAGCGAGCGGGAGGCACGGATCCGGGCCCGGCGGCCGGCGGTGCCCCGCACGGCGGCCCGGGGAGGAGCAGCCGCGTGGACGCGTCGCCCCGCCCGGTCGCAGGGAGCCCTCGCCCGCCCGGCGGCAGCACCCCCTACCCTCGGCCGGCACCGACCGGCACCGACCGCTCGCCCTGGCCCGTCCGCCCCTCGCCCCGGCCTGTCCTCCCGGCCGGGCTCGCCGCCGCGGGGGCAGGATGGAGACATGAAGCTCACCAAGATGTCGCACTCCTGCGTCCGCCTGGAACGGGACGGCCGTGCCCTGGTCATCGACCCCGGCGGGTTCACCGAGCCGGACGCCGCCGTCGGCGCGGAGGCCGTGCTGGTCACGCACGAGCACCCCGACCACTTCGACGAGGGACGGCTGCGGGCGGCCCTGGAGGCCGACCCGGCGACCGAGATCTGGACCCTGAGGGCGGTCGCCGAGCAGCTCACCGCGGCCTTCCCCGGGCGTGTGCACACCGTCGGGCACGGTGACACCTTCACGGCCGCCGGCTTCGACGTCGAGGTGCACGGCGAGCTGCACGCCGTGATCCACCCGGACATCCCGCGCATCACCAACGTCGGCTACCTCGTCGACGGCGGCGCGGTCTTCCACCCCGGCGACGCCCTGACCGTCCCCGGCCGCCCCGTGGAGACGCTGATGCTCCCGGTCATGGCCCCCTGGAACAAGATCGCCGAGGTCATCGACTACGTCCGGGAGGTGCGCCCCGAGCGCGCCTACGACATCCACGACGCCCTGCTCACCGACCTCGCCCGCCCGATCTACGACCGGCAGATCGGCGCCCTCGGAGGCACCGATCACCTGCGGCTGGAGCCCCGCGCGTCGGTCGAGCTGTGAGCGAGCGGCGGCGGATCCGGGTTGTCACAGGTGCCGGGTAGGTTGGGGGGCATGCGCATCGCGACCTGGAACGTGAACTCGATCACCGCCCGCCTGCCGAGGCTCCTGGCCTGGCTGGAGAGCAGCGGCACGGACGTGCTGTGCCTCCAGGAGGCCAAGGTCGCCGAGGAGCAGTTCCCCGTGGAGCCCCTGCGCGAGCTGGGGTACGAGGCGGCGGTGCACGCCACCGGCCGGTGGAACGGCGTGGCGGTGCTCTCCCGCGTCGGCCTCGAGGACGTCGTCAAGGGCCTCCCCGGCGACCCGGGGTACGAGGGCTCGGTGGAACCGCGGGCGATCTCCGCCACCTGCGGGCCGGTCCGCGTCTGGTCCGTGTACGTGCCCAACGGCCGCGAGGTGGAGCACCCGCACTACGCCTACAAGCTCCAGTGGCTGGAGGCGCTGCGGGCCGCCGTCGCGGGGGACGCGGCGGGCAGCCGCCCGTTCGCCGTGATGGGCGACTACAACGTGGCGCCGACCGACGACGACGTCTACGACCGGGCGGCGTTCGAGGGCTCCACCCACGTGACCCCCGCCGAGCGGGCCGCCCTCGCGTCCCTGCGCGGCGCCGGGCTGACCGACGTGGTGCCGCGCCCCCTGAAGTACGACCACCCGTTCACGTACTGGGACTACCGCCAGTTGTGCTTCCCGAAGAACCGGGGCATGCGCATCGACCTGGTCTACGGCAACGAGGCGTTCGCCAAGGCGGTCACCGACTCCTACGTGGACCGCGAGGAGCGCAAGGGCAAGGGCGCCTCCGACCACGCACCGGTCGTCGTCGACCTGGACGTCGCCGTGGACACCGCCCCGGACGCCTGAGCCGCGTCCCGCCCCCTGCCTCGGCTCCCGCCGCCCCGGCCCGCACACCCGCCGGGGCGGTCCCGTGGCCGCGCCTCGCCGGGCCCCGCCCGTCACGCCGGGAGGTCGCCCACCCCTCCCGAACCCGCGCGCCCTGTGGTGCACCACGCGGTGCGAGTGCCAGGCTGGAGGGATGAACATCCCCTTCCTGGGCAGCCGGCGCCGGAAGCCGGGGTTCCCCGACGCCGAGGGCCTCGCGGAACCCCTGGCCGAGTGCGAGCTGCTGCGCTCCCAGGCGTCCCGGTCCGGCGTCCGACTGGACGACTCCCCGGCCTCGTTGGAGGCGCTGGACCAACTGGTGCCGGGCTGGCGGGACGACGAGGACACCCTGAACTGGCTGGGCAACGACGCCGGTCTCTACCTCGGCACGGTGATCGTGCGGACCGTGGAGGGTGCCCGCTGGGAGATCCGCGGCGACGGGCAGCCCGTCGTACGGCTCGCCTCCGGCCGCGAGTTCGACGTCGTGGAGTCCGGGCACGCGTGGGCATCCAGCGGCGCCCCCGAACTGTCCCAGCTCTATGCCGAGGTCGCCGAGGCGTGACACCCTGACCGTCCAGTACCGCCCGGCCCGTTCGTCCGTGCCCCGCCCGTCCCGTCCGCCGCGCCCCGCCCGGACGCGGGCCGTCGGACGGAGGGCCGCCCGTCGCGGGACCGCCGGCGGCGAGGAGAGTGACGCGACCGCGCGGACGGCCGCCCGGCCCGCAGTGGAGGGCGGTGAAGCAAAGGGCGGTGAAGTAAAGGGCGATGAAGTAAAAGGCTGTGGAGCAAAGGGCGGTAAATACGGCTATTGGCAGGAAAGTGCGTGTCGCGCCCTCCGTGCGATCTTGCCTGGATACGTTGCGGCAGCACCACACGGCTGAGAACGAGTAGGGGCGGTATGGCCGTCGATCCGCTGATCGAACTGCAGAACGTCAACAAGTACTTCGGTGACCTGCATGTCCTGCAGGACATCGATCTCACCGTGGACCGGGGGGAGGTGGTCGTCGTCATCGGCCCCTCGGGCTCGGGGAAGTCGACCCTGTGCCGGGCGATCAACCGGCTGGAGACCATCCAGTCCGGCACCATCCGGCTCGACGGCCGGCCGCTGCCGGACGAGGGGAAGGAGCTGGCGCGGCTGCGGGCCGATGTCGGGATGGTCTTCCAGTCGTTCAACCTCTTCGCGCACCGCACGGTCCTGCAGAACGTCTCGCTGGGCCAGATCAAGGTCCGCGGCCGCAAGAAGGAGGAGGCGGACCGCCGTTCCCGTGAGCTGCTCGACCGGGTGGGCGTCGCCGACCAGGCCGACAAGTACCCGGCACAGCTCTCCGGCGGGCAGCAGCAGCGGGTGGCGATCGCGCGGGCGCTGGCGATGGAGCCGAAGGCGATGCTGTTCGACGAGCCGACCTCCGCCCTGGACCCGGAGATGATCACGGAGGTGCTGGAGGCCATGAAGGCCCTGGCCGCGGACGGCATGACGATGATCGTCGTCACCCACGAGATGGGCTTCGCCCGCTCGGCCGCCCACCGCGTCGTGTTCATGGCCGACGGCCGGATCGTCGAGGACCGCACGCCCGACGACTTCTTCGCCCGCCCGAGCAGCGACCGGGCTAAGGACTTCCTCTCCAAGATCCTCAAGCACTGAGCGGGGTGGCGCCGAGCCGTCCGCCCGGCCGGACCTCGACTACGATGGCTCCTCCGCCCCGGTGGAGGAGGGGACTTCGCACCGGGAGCGGGGACGTCGCCGCAGGGAGGGGCCCACCGCCCCCCGCCCGTGGGTGACGGCCACATCGGCCAGTCCCGTCCGGCCGCAGCCGGAGATCACTGCTCGCCCAGCGGCACCGACACGTACGACGGGTCGTGGGCCGGCGAGGAGAAGGTCAGCTGCGCGCCGGACGGGTTGTGCTCGATGTAGAGCGGATCGACCGTGTCGACGACCAGGGCGAGCCGGTGCCCGGCCGGTACGTCGTAGGCCGTCGCGAACAACTCCAGGTCGACACCGAACGCCTGACCGGGGGTGCGGCCGTGGAAGGTGTACGGCGCGCTGCTGACCAGCCGGCCGACCCCGAGCGGCCCGACGTCGTACAGGTAGGCGATGAAGGTGCCGCTGCCGGCCGTCGGGGTGAGGGTGGTGTGCAGCGTCGGCGTGCCGCGCACCTTCCGTGCCGTCGGATACCGCTCCGACTGCCACACGGCCGCCCAGCGGCGGGGCAGCAGCGGCACCCACGCCATCGGGGGCAGCCGGGCCACCTGGTCCAGGATGCTCGACAGGAAGACGATGCCGCCGTCCGCACCGGAGTTGACGTTCGTGCGGAGGGTGGTGGAGTCCGCCAGGTCGAACTTCCGGGTGGTGGCGGCCACCGACTTCCAGTCCGGGTAGGTCTCGTAGCCGCCGGAGGTACGGGACTTCAGCAGGACCGGCTGTTCCCGGCCCACCCCGTTGGGGACGCCGCGCAGGTGGTGGTCGAACCAGCGCCGGGTGTCGCGCCACACGTCGTTGGGCAGCCCGAGCAGGCCGGTCACCTCCGGGGTGGCGTGGTCGCCGGGGCGCAGCTGGAGGCGCTTGGGGCCGGACAGCTTCTCGTACAGGTCGGCGTACTGGTTGGGCGGGAACACGGTGTCGCCCCAGGCGCCCGCGAGCATGACGGCCACGCCGCTGTCGTTGAGCCGGTCGACGTACGTCGCGGGGGAGCGGACCTTCCCCCAGGCGATCATCTCCTGCTCCCGGGAGAGGTCGGAGGCGTAGAGGGCGTCGAAGACGCGGCGGACCTCGGGGCTCGGGCGGCCGGTCAGACGTCCTACGCCGTCCAGCACGGCGGCGGCCTGCACGTGCTGGGTCCGCTCGGAGTAGACCGACTCGATCAGGTCGGCCCAGCCGCTGAGTGCCGCCACGGCACGGACCCGCCGGTCGTGGGCGGCGGCCAGCAGGCTGATCCCGGCGCCGTAGGAGACGCCCGCCATGCCGACGCGGTCCCCGTCCGCCGGCGTGTGCGCGAGGGCCCAGTCGATCACCCGGGAGGCGTCGGCGGTGTCGGCCGGCCCGGCGACCTCGATCTGCCCGCCGGACTGCCAGAAGCCGCGCACGTTGTACGACACCACCACGTACCCGGAGTCGGCGAGCCTCCGCGCCTGGGCCAGGTACTCGGCCTGGGGGAAACCCCAGCTGGTGGGCAGCACGACGAGCGGGTACCGGCGGCCGGCCTCCGCGCGGGCCGGGGTGACGACGTTGGCCTTGAGGAGGGTGCCGCCGTCCCCGGTGATGTCGACGAAGCGGACCGGACCGGGCGCCGCGTGGGCCGCGGGTGCGGTGGTGAGGGCGCTCCCGGCGATCAGGGTCGCCGAGGCGGCGCCCAGGGCGGTGGTGCGCAGGGCCCTGCGAGGTCGTCGCACGGTCACTCCTCACTCGTGTCAGTGGAAAGTGACCAGACGGTAACCTCGGGCGCCGACCCGAGGTAACCCGTCGGTAAGTTACGTGCCAGTAAAGAATGTTGAGCGGCGGAGGGCTCAGGGCGCCCGGTGCGCCCCGCCGCGTTCGGCGGGCACCGGCAGCGGCGACTGCGCCGCCCGCGTCACGTCCCCGACGAGTTCGACCACGTCCGGCCCGTACGCCTGGGAGTTGACCACCTTCAGCAGCAGCACGAAGGAGCCGGTGCCGTGCTTGCGGGCCAGCCGCTCGTGGTGCCGGGCGAGATAGCGGGTGGCCGCCTGGTTGGTGATCGCCCGCTGGCCGCAGAACAGGAACACCGGCCGGGCCTCCCGCCGGTCCCCGGCCGTCAGCCGGGCCAGCAGCACGTACTCCGTGACCCCCGGCTCCATCCGGTAGCGCTCACCCCCGATCTGGAACGCGCCCCGGTCCGGGCCCGGTTCGGGATCCACGTTCACCCGCACCCCGGGCAGCATGGCCGCCATGTGGGCCACCATCCGGCGGTTCGTCCCCGGGCCGCCGACGCAGAACTCCGTGCGCTCGCCGAAACCCTGGTGCGCGGTGTCCTGGGTGACCACCTGCACGTTCGCCCCGCACTCCTTGACCAGCGCGGAGAGTTCGAGCAGGGAGAACACGTCGAAGCGGTGCACCGCCGGTTCCGCCGTCGCCGGGTCGCGGTTGACGACGAGCAGGGACTCGGCGTTCTCCGGCAGCCCGAAGAAGACCTGCTTGCGCCGGAGCCTGCGCCGGTACAGATACGTCCTGGCCGTCCAGCCCAGCGCGGCGCCGGCCACGGCGGCGATCACCACACCCAGCACCACGTTGCGTATGTCGTCCGTCATGGGCGCGCATGCTAGCGGTCCCCGGCGCACCGGTGTCCGTCACCCCGGGGCGGCCCGGTCCTGGCCTCACCGGTCCGGAGCCCGCCGCCGACGCCGGGGAGACCCGTCGGACGCCGGGGAGACCCGTCGGACATCCCTCGGCCTCCCGTCGGCCGTCCGGGGATCGCCCGGCGAGGCGTTCCTGACGGGAGCATGGCGAAGACGTAGGCTGCGCCAACGGTCCCTCACCGGAGGTGCGCATGCGTCGTCCCGTCGCACGGAAGCTGGCGGTCCTCGCGGTCTCGGCCGCCGTGGTCTCGGTGGGAGCGGGCACACCGCCCGCCGGCCCCCACCGCCCCGGCCCGCCGCCCGCCAAGGCCCCGGTGGCCGTCGGGCACGGCGGCGCCGTCTCCAGCGTCGACGCCGACGCCTCCGCCGCCGGGATCGAGGTCCTGCGCGAGGGCGGCAACGCCGTCGACGCGGCCGTCGCCACGGCAGCCGCCCTCGGCGTCACCGAGCCCTACTCGGCCGGCGTCGGCGGCGGGGGCTACTTCGTGTACTACGACGCCCGCACCCGCTCCGTGCACACCCTCGACGGCCGGGAGACCGCGCCGCTCACCGCGGGACGGGACCTGTTCCTGGAGGACGGCGAGCCGATCCCGTTCGCCGAGGCCGTCAGCAGCGGCCTCGCCGTCGGCACCCCGGGCACCCCCGCCACCTGGCAGCGGGCGCTCGACGCGTGGGGCCGCAAGGGGCTCGGGACAGTGCTGAAGCCCGCCGAGCGGCTGGCCCGCGACGGCTTCACCGTCGACGCCACCTTCCGCTCCCAGACCGCCGCCAACGAGACCCGCTTCCGCCACTTCCCGGACACCGCCGAGCTGTTCCTGCCCGGAGGCGAACTCCCCGTCGTGGGTTCCACGTTCACCAATCCCGACCTCGCCCGCACCTACGCCGAACTGCGGCGCGAGGGCGTCGACGCCCTCTACCGCGGCGCCATCGGCCGGGACGTCGTCGCCACCGTCACCAAGCCGCCCGTGGACCCCGCCTCCGGCTGGAACGCACGCCCCGGCGACCTGAACGCCCGGGACCTCGCCGCCTACCGCGTCCTGCACCGGCCGCCGACCCAGACCTCCTACCGCGGCCTCTCCGTGCAGTCCATGGCCCCGTCGTCCTCCGGCGGCACCACCGTCGGCGAGGCCCTGAACATCCTGGAGCGGACCGACCTGTCCCGGGCCGACGAGACCCGCTACCTGCACCGCCTGATCGAGGCGAGCCGGATCGCCTTCGCCGACCGGGGACGCTGGGTCGGCGACCCGGCCTTCGAGGACGTACCGACCCGGGAACTGCTCTCCCAGCGGTTCGCCGACAGCCGGGCCTGCCTCCTCCGCGACGACGCGGTCCTCACCAGCCCGCTCGCCCCCGGCGACCCGCGCGACCCCGAGCCCTGTGCCGCGCGCGGCACGCCCGCCCCCACGACGTACGAGGGCGAGAGCACCACCCACCTCACCACCGCCGACCGCTGGGGCAACGTCGTCGCCTACACCCTCACCATCGAGCAGACCGGCGGCAGCGGCATCACCGTGCCCGGACGCGGCTTCCTGCTCAACAACGAGCTGACCGACTTCTCCTTCGCCCCCGCGAACCCGGCCGTCCACGACCCCAACCTGCCCGGTCCCGGAAAGCGGCCCCGGTCCTCGATGGCCCCGACGATCGTGCTCGACCGCCACGACCGGCCCGTGGTGGCGCTGGGCTCACCCGGCGGCTCCACCATCATCACGACGGTGCTGCAGACCCTCACCGGCTTCCTCGACCGCGGCCTGCCGTTGGCCGACGCCATCGCCGCGCCCCGCGCCAGCCAGCGCAACACCGCGCGGACCGACCTCGAACCCGGCCTGTACGACGACCCCGTCCGGCAGCGGCTGGAGAGGATCGGGCACCCCTTCACCCGGAACCCCGAGATCGGCGCCGTCACGGCCGTCCAACGCCTGCCCGGAGGGGCGTGGCTCGCCGCCGCCGAACCCGAGCGGCGGGGCGGGGGCTCCGCGCGGGTGGTCCGCCCCGCCCGCTGAAACCCGGGCCCAGGACGGGCAAGGCAGGGGGCACGGCGGACCCGGCCGGCGCCGCCCGCCGCGAACGGACGGCGCCGGGCTCCCCGTCCGCCACCCCGGCGCCGGGTCCCCGGCGGCCCCGCTCAGAGTTCCGGGGGCGGCGTCTGCGCCACGCGGAACGCGAGGCGCCCGTCCTCCGTCGCGACGGTGACCCGGCCGCCCTCCCGGAGCGTGCCGTCCAGCAGCAGCCGGGACAGCTCGTTGTCGACCTCCCGCTGGATGGTGCGGCGCAGCGGCCGGGCCCCGTACTCCGGCTGGTAGCCGCGCCGGGCCAGCCAGTCCACGGCGTCCTCGGTGAACTCCACGCCGATGCCCTGCCCCTTGAGGCCGCGCCGCGTCCCCTCCAGCAGCAGGTCGGTGATCCGGCGCAGCTCCTCGGGGGTCAGCTGGCGGAAGACCACCACCTCGTCGATGCGGTTGAGGAACTCGGGGCGGAAGTGGTCCCGCAGCGGTCGCAGGATCTGTTCGCGCCGCGCCTCCTCGTCCGCCTCCGTGCCGCCGGTCGCGAACCCCAGGGTGGCGCCCCGACGGGTGATCACGTCCGAGCCGAGGTTGCTGGTCATCACGATGACGGTGTTGGTGAAGTCGACCGTCCTGCCCTGCGCGTCGGTCAGCCGGCCGTCGTCGAGCACCTGCAGCAGGATGTTGAAGACATCGGGGTGGGCCTTCTCCACCTCGTCGAGCAGCAGCAGCGAGTACGGGTGCCGCCGCACCACCTCGGTCAGCTGGCCGGCCTCCTCGTGGCCGACGTACCCGGGCGGGGCGCCGACCAGGCGGCTGACCGTGTGCCGCTCCTGGTACTCGCTCATGTCGAGCCGGACCATCCGGTCGTCGCTGCCGAACAGGGCCTCGGCGAGCGCGCGGGCCAGTTCCGTCTTGCCGACACCGGTCGGTCCGAGGAAGAGGAAGCTGCCGATCGGCCGGTCCGGGCTGGCGAGCCCGGCCCGGGAGCGCAGCACCGCGTCCGAGACGACCCGTACGGCCTCGTCCTGGCCGACGACCCGCTGGTGCAGGTTCTGCTCCAGGCCCAGCAGCCGGGACTTCTCCTCCTCGGTGAGCCGGCTGACCGGGATACCGGTCTGCCGGGACACCACCTCGGCGATCGCCTCGGTGTCCACCGCCAGGTCCTGTCCCTCGTCCACCTCGCTGCCGCCCCCGGCCTCCTCGATGCGGCGCCTCAGCTGCGCGATCCGGTCCCGCAGCTCGGTGGCCCGCTCGTACTGCTCGTCCGCGACCGCCTGGTCCTTGTCGTAGGTCAGCTGCTCGGCCTCGCGCTCCAGGGCCCGTACGTCGGTGCCCTTGGTCCGGGCCCGCAGCCGCACCCGGGCGCCGGCCTGGTCGATGAGGTCGATGGCCTTGTCGGGAAGGCGGCGGTCGCTGATGTAGCGGTCGGACAGTTCCACGGCCGACACCAGCGCCTCGTCGGTGTACCGCACCTGGTGGTGGGCCTCGTACCGGTCGCGCAGGCCGCGCAGGATCTCGATGGCGTCCGCGGGGGTGGGCTCCGGCACCAGGATCGGCTGGAAGCGCCGGGCGAGCGCGGCGTCCTTCTCGATCCTGCGGTACTCCTCCAGGGTGGTCGCGCCCACCACGTGCAGCTCGCCCCGGGCCAGGGCCGGCTTGAGGATGTTCCCGGCGTCCATCGACCCGCCCTCACCGCCGCCCCCGGCGCCGACGACGGTGTGCAGCTCGTCGATGAAGACGATCAGCCGGTCGGAGTGGCCGCGGATCTCGTCGACGATGGCCGTCATCCGTTCCTCGAAGTCGCCCCGGTAGCGGGTGCCGGCCACCACGGCCGTCAGGTCCAGGGCGACCACCCGCCGTCCGAGGAGCACGTCGGGCACGTCACCGTCGGCGATGCGCAGGGCGAGCCCCTCGACCACGGCCGTCTTGCCGACGCCCGCGTCCCCGATCAGCACGGGGTTGTTCTTGCCGCGCCGGGAGAGCACCTCGACGGTCTGCTCGATCTCCTCCTCCCGGCCGATCACCGGGTCGACGCGGCCCTCGCGGGCCAGCTCCGTCAGGTCGCGCCCGTACTTGTCCAGGGTCGGTGTGCCGGTGGCGGGACGCGGCCGCTCGGCGCGCGGCGCCGGGCCCTCCGGCGTCTCGGAGGGCGCCGGGGGCGGCGCGAAGTGGGCCGCGCTGAGGATGTGGCCCGCGGCCGAGTCGGGGTTCGCGGCCAGTGCGCTGAGCACGTGCTCCGGGCCGATGTAGCCCGCGCCGCCGGCCCGTGCCATCTCGTGCGCGTCCAGCAGCGCGCGCTTGACGGCCGGGGTCAGGGACAGGGAGGTCGGCGGGGGAGCGGAGTCGGGCGCGTGCTGGGCGGGGCCCGACCGCTCGTCGATCTGCGAGGCCAGCGCGTCGGGATCCGCGCCCGCCCTGCTCAGCAGGCCGCGGGTCGGCTCACTGGCGAGGGCGGCCCGCAGCAGGTGCTGCGTGTCCAGGTCCCGGCTGCCGTGCTCGGCGGCGTACTGGGCCGCGTCCCGCACGAGTTCCCGGGCCGGCCGGCTCAGCAGCCGCCCGATGTCTATCTGCCGGGGGCGCGGCCCGCCGAAGAAGCGTGCGAGGAATTCTCCGAAGGGGTCCGAGCCGTAGCCCTGCGGACCTGTGAACCCGCTGGTCATGGCGATCCGTTCCGGCGCCTCGCGGGGTCCCCCTCAGGCGGAGCCGGGACCGGAGGACCCCGGGGCGCGCTCACTGCTCGACGTACCGGTCCGGACGCGGGTGCCCGGCCGGGTTCCCGGTTACACACGTGCGGGTCGTGCGGGTCGTGCGGGTCGTGCGGGTCGTGCGTGTCACGCGTGTCCCTGGGGCACCCCGAGGGTGCCCACCCCGTCACCTTCGCACGATCGCCCGGGGGCGGCACCCCGGGCCGGACGGGGCGGTGCCCCAGGGGCGCGGGACGGTCCGGAAGGGTGCGGCGGAGGCCGCGAGCGGGCGTGCGGCGGAGGTCGTGGGCGGGCGTGCGGCGGAGGCCGCGGGCGGGCGCGCGGCGGAGGCCACGGGCGGGCGCGCGGCGGTCCGTCAGCGGGCGGTGAGGATCCGGGGGCCGTCCTCCGTGACGGCCACCGTGTGCTCCGCGTGCGCCGCGCGCGAGCCGTCGTCGGTGCGCAGCGTCCAGCCGTCGGGGTCGGCGTGGTACCCGTCGCTGCCGCCGCCGATGACCATCGGTTCGATGGCGAGGACCAGGCCGGCCCGCAGCCGCAGCCCCCGGCCCGGCGGCCCCTCGTTCGGCACCGACGGGTCCTCGTGCATGCGGCGGCCGATGCCGTGCCCGCCGAAGTCCTGCGGGATGCCGAGGCCCGCCTCCCGGCACACGGTGCCGATGGCGTGCGCGATGTCGCCGATGCGGTTGCCGACCACGGCGGCCCCGATGCCGGCCGCGAGCGCCCGCTCGGCGGTCTCGATCAGTCGCAGGTCCGCCGGGCGCGGGGTGCCCACCACGAAGCTGAGCGCCGAGTCGCCCGCCCAGCCGCCGAGCTGCGCGCCGAAGTCCACGGACACCAGGTCGCCGTCGCGCAGCCGGTGGCCGGTCGGGATCCCGTGCACGATCGCGTCGTTCACCGAGGTGCACAGGACGGCGGGGAACGGGGTCGGCGCGAACGACGGCCGGTAGCCGAGGAACGGGGAGGAGGCACCCGCCGCCCGCAGCGCGTCGTGCGCGACCTCGTTCAGCTCCAGCAGGGAGACACCGACGTCCGCGGTCTCGCGCACGGCGGTCAGCGCACCCGCGACGACCTGGCCGGTCCGATACATGGCATCGATCGATGCCGGGGTCTTGAGCTCGATCATTCCAATTACTATACCGGTATTAGAATGGGCGCCATGGTGCGCACTCCTCTGACTCCGGAAGAACGCAGGCGCGGCGAGCGGCTCGGCGGGCTGCTCCGCGAGGCGCGGGGCGACCGCAGCATGGCCGCGGTGGCGGCCGGCGCCGGCATCTCGCCGGAGACCCTCCGCAAGATCGAGACCGGACGGGCGCCCACCCCGGCGTTCTTCACGGTGGCCGCGCTGGCCGGGGAGCTGGGGCTGTCGCTGGACGACCTGCTGAGGCGGTGCCCGCCGGAAGTGCCGCTGGCCGCCTGACCCGCGGGCGCCGCCGAGCCGCCGCGCCGCCGCGCGGCCGCCTGTGTGTCTCCTCCCGTGTCGCGCCCGCCGGTCCGGAGCCTCGGGTTCCGCGCGGCCGGTGCTGTGCCGCCGGTCCTCGCGTCCGGCCGTGGGTGCTGTGTGCCCGCGAGCCGGGCCGCCCACAGCGGTGCCCCCGGCCCGCGCCGACCGGCCCGACTGCTGTTGCGGGTCGCCGCCCCAAGGTGTCCCGGACGCGAGCACGGGGGCGCCCTGCGCGAAGGGGACGCAGGTGTTCCGCACGGAACGGCACGTGAACGTCCCGCAGGGAACGGCACGTGAACGTCCCGCACGCAGGCTACGCGGACGTCCCGCACGCCCTCCGCGCCACCGGGGCCGCCGCCGGACCGGTGCTCCTGCGTTCCCGCGTTCCTCGCCGCCCGGCCGGTCCCGGCGTCCCCGTGCCCCCGCCCCGTCCCCACCCGCCCTCCGGCCCCCTTCTCCGGCTCACCCACCGGAGTGCGAAACGCCGGGGACACCCCGGTCCGTATGACGATGGTCTTGGCAAGGGCGTCCGAGAGGCTTACGTTCGTCCCTCTACGACCGTTTCTACGGGCGTAGAGGCGCTGACCCCGCGTCGAAGGAGCAGCTCATGGCCAACGTCGTACGCGCCGCCCTGGTCCAGGCGACCTGGACCGGCGACACCGAGTCCATGCTGGCGAAACACGAGGAGCACGCCCGGGAGGCGGCCCGGCGGGGCGCGCGGATCATCGGGTTCCAGGAGGTCTTCAACGCCCCCTACTTCTGCCAGGTCCAGGATCCGGAGCACTACCGCTGGGCGGAGCCGGTGCCCGACGGGCCGACCACCCGCCGCATGCGGGAGCTGGCCCGGGAGACCGGCATGGTGATCGTGGTGCCGGTGTTCGAGGTGGAGCAGTCGGGCTTCTACTACAACACCGCCGCCGTGATCGACGCCGACGGCACCGTCCTCGGCAAGTACCGCAAGCACCACATCCCGCAGGTCAAGGGCTTCTGGGAGAAGTTCTACTTCAAGCCCGGCAACCTCGGCTGGCCCGTCTTCGACACCGCCGTCGGCAAGGTCGGCGTCTACATCTGCTACGACCGGCACTTCCCCGAGGGCTGGCGTCAACTCGGACTCGGCGGAGCACAGTTGGTCTACAACCCCTCGGCCACGCACCGCGGGCTGTCGTCCCACCTGTGGCAGCTGGAGCAGCCGGCCGCCGCCGTCGCCAACGAGTACTTCGTCGCCGCCATCAACCGCGTCGGCCAGGAGGAGTACGGGGACAACGACTTCTACGGCACCTCCTACTTCGTCGACCCGCGCGGCCAGTTCGTCGGGGACGTCGCCAGCGACCGCGAGGAGGAACTCGTCGTCCGGGACCTGGACTTCGACCTCATCGAGGAGGTGCGGCAGCAGTGGGCCTTCTACCGCGACCGCCGCCCCGACGCCTATGAGGGGCTGGTGCTGCCGTGAACGACGACCTGCTGGGCCGCCACCGGGCGGTGCTCCCCGACTGGCTGGCCCTCTACTACGACGAGCCGCTGGAGATCACCCACGGCGAGGGACGCCACGTCTGGGACGCCCGCGGCAACCGCTACCTGGACTTCTTCGGCGGCATCCTCACCACCATGACCGCCCACGCCCTGCCCGAGGTGACCAAGGCGGTCGCCGACCAGGCCGGGCGGATCGTGCACTCCTCCACCCTCTACCTCAACCGGCCGATGGTGGAACTCGCCGAGCGCATCGCCAAGTTGAGCGGCATCCCGAACGCCCGGGTGTTCTTCACGACCTCCGGCACCGAGGCCAACGACGCCGCCCTGCTGCTGGCCACCACCTACCGGCGCAGCAACACGGTTCTCGCGATGCGCAACAGCTACCACGGCCGTTCCTTCAGCGCCGTCGGCATCACCGGCAACCGCGGCTGGTCCCCGACGTCGATGTCCCCGCTGCAGACCCTCTACGTCCACGGCGGCGTCCGCGGCCGGGGGCCGTTCGCGGCGCTCGACGACTACGACTTCGTCGCCGCCTGCGTCGACGACCTGAAGGACCTCCTCGGCCACACCCGCCCGCCCGCCGCACTGATCGCCGAACCGATCCAGGGCGTCGGTGGTTTCACCTCACCCCCCGACGGGCTGTACGCGGCGTTCCGCGAGGTGCTGGACCGGCACGGCATCCTGTGGATCTCCGACGAGGTGCAGACCGGCTGGGGCCGCACCGGGGAGCACTTCTGGGGCTGGCAGGCCCACGGCCGCAACGGACCGCCCGACATGCTGACCTTCGCCAAGGGCATCGGCAACGGCATGTCCATCGGCGGTGTCGTCGCCCGCGCCGAGATCATGAACTGCCTGGACGCCAACAGCATCTCGACGTTCGGCGGAACCCAGATCACCATGGCCGCCGGCCTCGCCAACCTGACCTACCACCTCGAACACGACCTCCAGGGCAACGCCCGTCGGGTCGGCGGACTGCTCATCGAACGGCTGCGGGCCGCCGCGGCCCACGTGCCGCACGTCCGGGAGGTGCGCGGACGCGGCCTGATGATCGGCATCGAGCTGACCCGGCCCGGCACCGACCACGCCGACCCGGAAGCCGCGTCCGCCGTGCTGGAGGCGGCCCGGGCGGGCGGACTGCTCATCGGCAAGGGGGGCGGTCACGACACGAGCTGCCTGCGCGTCGCCCCGCCGCTGTCCCTGAACGTGGCGGAGGCCGAGGAGGGCGCCGCGATCCTGGAGGACGCCCTGCGGAGCCTGCTGTGACCCCGCACGGCTCCGCGGCCCCGCCTCCCGCCCCGACGGCGCGGAGCCCGCTGTGACCCCGCACGGCTCCGCGTCCCCGCCCCCCGCCCCGACGGCGGCGCGACGCGACCACCGCGCCGACGCCCACCTTCCGCTCACCGTGCCCTGACCGTCCTCCCAGCCTCCTCGACCCGGCGGACGGGACCACCCGCCCGCGGGCCCGGGGGACCGCGCCGGGCCGCCCCCGGCGCACCGCACCGTCCGACCACGACCCAGCGGAGCGTGCACCCATGAGCCGTACCGTCATCCGGGATGGACTCGTCATCACCGCCTCCGACGAGATCCACGCCGACGTCCTGATCGAGGACGGCCGCATCGCCGCCCTCGCCGCCTCGGGCACCCCGGCCGCCGAGGCGTTCACCGCCGACCGGACCCTGGACGCCACCGGGAAGTACGTCCTCCCGGGCGGGGTCGACGCCCACACCCACATGGAACTGCCGTTCGGCGGCACCTTCGCCTCCGACACCTTCGAGACCGGTACCCGCGCCGCCGCTTGGGGCGGCACCACCACCGTCGTCGACTTCGCCGTGCAGAGCGTCGGCCGCCCCCTGCGCGAGGGACTCGATGCCTGGCACGCCAAGGCCGAGGGCACCTGCGCCGTCGACTACGGCTTCCACATGATCGTCTCCGACGTGACCGACGAGACGCTCAAGGAGATGGATCTGCTGGTGGGGGAGGGCGTCACCAGCTTCAAGCAGTTCATGGCCTACCCGGGCGTCTTCTACAGCGACGACGGCCAGATCCTGCGCGCCATGCAGCGCTCCGCCGACAACGGCGGCCTGATCATGATGCACGCCGAGAACGGCATCGCCATCGACGTCCTGGTCGAGCAGGCCCTGGCCCGCGGCGAGACCGACCCGCGCTACCACGGCGAGGTCCGCAAGGCGCTGCTGGAGGCCGAGGCCACCCACCGCGCCATCCGGCTCGCGCAGGTCGCCGGCGCCCCGCTGTACGTGGTGCACGTCTCCGCGGCCGAGGCGGTGGCCGAACTCGTCCGGGCCCGCGACGACGGCCTGAACGTCTTCGGCGAGACCTGCCCGCAGTACCTGTTCCTGTCCACCGACAACCTGGCCGAACCGGACTTCGAGGGCGCCAAGTACGTGTGCAGCACACCGCTGCGCCCCAGGGAGCACCAGGCGGCCCTGTGGCGGGGCCTGCGCACCAACGACCTCCAGGTGGTCTCCACCGACCACTGCCCCTTCTGCTTCACGGGCCAGAAGGAACTCGGCCGCGGCGACTTCTCCAAGATCCCCAACGGCCTGCCGGGCGTGGAGAACCGCATGGACCTGCTGCACCAGGCCGTCGTCGACGGGCACATCTCCCGCCGCCGCTGGATCGAGATCGCCTGCGCCACCCCGGCCCGGATGTTCGGCCTCTACCCGAAGAAGGGCACGATCGCCCCCGGCGCCGACGCCGACGTCGTCCTGTACGACCCGCGGGCCGAGCAGGTGCTCTCCGCCGAGACGCACCACATGAACGTCGACTACTCGGCGTACGAGGGCAAGCGGATCACCGGCCGCGTGGAGACCGTCCTCTCCCGCGGAGTGCCCGTCATCACCGAGCGGGAGTACACCGGGCGTGCCGGGCACGGCGCCTACCTCCCGCGTTCCACCTGCCAGTACCTCACCTAGGAGTGGTGCGCATGGACTTCGGACTCGTCCTGCAGACCGACCCGCCGGCCTCGCGGGTCGTCGAGCTGATGCAGCGCGCCGAGCGCAACGGGTTCAGCCACGGCTGGACCTTCGACTCCGCCGTGCTGTGGCAGGAACCCTTCGTGATCCACAGCCAGATCCTCGCGCACACCACGACCCTGACGGTCGGCCCGATGGTCACCAACCCCGGCACCCGCACCTGGGAGGTGACCGCCTCCACCTTCGCGACCCTCAACGACATGTTCGGCAACCGCACCGTCTGCGGCATCGGCCGCGGCGACTCCGCGATGCGGGTCGCCGGCCGCGCCCCCAACACCCTGGCCCGCATCAGCGACGCCATGAAGGTGATCCGCGCCCTCGCGAGCGGCGGGGAGGCCGACCTCGGCGGCGGCACCGTCGTCCGCTTCCCCTGGATCGGCCCCGACGCCCGCCTCCCGGTCTGGATGGCCGCCTACGGCCCGAAGGCGCTGAAGATGACCGGCGAGGAGGCCGACGGGTTCATCCTCCAGCTCGCCGACCTGTACCTCACCGAGTACATGGTGAAGGCCGTCAAGGACGCGGCCGTCGCCGCCGGACGCGACCCCGCCGAGGTCACCGTCTGCGTGGCCGCCCCCGCCTACGTCACCGCCGACGACTCGCCCGGGGCGCTCGCCCACGCCCGCGAGCAGTGCCGCTGGTTCGGCGGCATGGTCGGCAACCACGTCGCCGACCTGGTCTCCAGGTACGGCGCCGACGGCAGCGTCGTCCCGCACGAACTCACCGACTACATCACGTCCCGTCAGGGCTACGACTACTCCCACCACGGGCGCAGCGGGAACCCGGACACCCGGTTCGTGCCCGACGAGATCGTCGACCGGTTCTGCCTCATCGGCCCGCCCGAGAAGCACATCGAGAAGCTGAAGGCCCTCCGCGCGCTCGGTGTCGACCAGTTCGCCGTCTACGACATGCACGACGCGCAGGAGGCCGTCATCGACGCCTACGGCGAACGGATCATCCCGGCGCTGAAGGCTGAAGGCTGAAGGCTGAAGGCTGAAGGCTGAAGGCTGAAGGGCTGGAGAGCTGAGGCGCTGACGAGGGTGACGGGCTGACGAGGGTGACGAGGGTGACGGGCTGACGAGGGTGACGGGCTGACGGGCTGACGGGGGCAACGGGCCGACCGGGCGCCGCACGGACGGTCGGGTGCCCGGCCGGCCCGGGCCGGCGGAATCAGTCTCCGGTGCCCTTCTGCAGGGCGGCCATCGCCTCCTTGGCGGCCTTGATGGCGCCCTTGTTGATCTCGTCCGTGCTCGGCGCCTTCTTCGACTCGAAGTCACTGCCGTTGTACGTCACGATCACCAGGGCGTTGGAGGCGCGGGCCAGCACCACGCCCTCCCGCGTCTCCTGCTTGTTTTCGGTGGTCAGGTTCACCACGGAGTAAGCTTCCTCACCGAGCCCGGGGACGGCGCCGCCGCCGCTCTTGTCGTCCACCCGGCCCGCGTAACTGCGCTCGGCCGCCTCGTCGGACGCCAGCACCTCGTAGGACACGTCGAGCCAGCGGTACTCGTAGCCCTTGAGCGCGTTCCACGAACAGGTGCGGCGCAGCTCGGAGTCGGTGGAGGCGATCTCCTTGCCGGCCGTCTTGGCGCCCGGGACGAGGGACTTGATGCTCTTGGACGCCAGGGCGTCACAGGGCGCGGGCGCGCTCTCGTACGTCTTCGACTCCTGGGTCGTCGACGGGCCCGGTTCGGACCGGCTCTGGGTCCGGGTCTCTTCGACCGGCTTGTTCTCGGCAGCCTGCGGTGCCGCCAGGGGTCCGGACGACAACGCCCAGCCGGCCGCGGCGAGGACGACCACCGGGGACAGACGTGCGGTGAGGGCGAGCGGCAGAGGCAAGGAACGCACGGCGCACTTCTCGTGGGGGACGGTGCGGAAGGGGCCCGCACTGCGGACGGGACGGCCAGTCTCACACGAGTCCCGGTGGGGCGGAAGGGCGAACTCGTTCCGTAGGGGAGCGGTGACAGCAACGGACCGAACCGTGCCCCGTTGCATCCCCTTTGACCCGTGAACGGCCGGTTCCCGCCTCCGCCACTCGCCCGCGGGCCGGTCAGGGCACCCGGGCGGTCCACTCCGGCGAGGAGAACTTCGTCCGCGCCAGCTCCGCGGCCCGGGACAGCTCCTCGTCGGTCACCTTGCCCGCTCCGAGACCGTACCGCTCCCGGAAGGAGTCGATCATCCGCTCGATGACGGCCTCGCGGGGCAGTCCGGTCTGCCGGCGCAGCGGGTCCACCCGCTTCTTCGCACTGCCGGTGCCCTTGTCGGACAGCTTCTCCTTCCCGATGCGCAGCACATCGGTCATCTTGTCCGCGTCGATGTCGTAGGCCATCGTCACGTGGTGCAGCACCGCGCCCGGACCGCCGCCGGGCCCCACCAGCCGTTTCTGCGCGGCACCGGCGATCTTGCCCTGGTCGGTCGCGATGTCGTTCAGCGGCTGGTACCACGCCCGGATCCCCATGTCACCGAGAGCTCCCACCACCCAGTCGTCCAGGTAGGCGTAGCTGTCCTGGAAGGACAGCCCCTGCACCAGCGACTCGGGCACCGAGAGGGAGTACGTGATCGTGTTGCCGGGTTCGACGAACATCGCGCCGCCGCCGGAGATCCGGCGGACCACCTCGATGCCGTGGCGGCGCGCACCCTCGGCGTCCACCTCGTTGCGCAGGGACTGGAAGCTGCCGATGATCACCGCCGGGCGGCCCCACTCCCACACCCGCAGCGTCGGCGGACGGTTCCCCGCGGCGACCTCGGCGGTCAGCACCTCGTCCAGGGCCATGTGCAGCGCGGGGTCCTGCGGGGCCTCGTGGATCAGCTGCCAGTCGTAGTCGGTCCAGTCGGTGGCGTGCGCGAGCGCCCGGCGCACGGCGATGCCGATGCCCTCCGAGGTCAGCCCGTACATCACGGTCCCCGCGGGCAGCGCCGCGTCGATCCGTGCCGCCAGCCCGGCGGCGTCCGTCCCGGCCGGGGCGCCCTCCAGCGCGCTGTTCACGGCGTCCAGGGCCTCGTCCGGCTCCAGGAAGAAGTCGCCCGCCACGCGCACCCGGCGCAGCACCCCGTCCGCCACGTCGACGTCCACCACGACCAGCTTGCCGCCGGGGACCTTGTATTCACCGTGCACGTTCGACGTCCTTCCCTCCGGCCGCTCGCTGCCCCTCTGGCCCGGCCGTCCAGGTCAACGCCGGACGGGGACGGGCTGTTCCCGGCGGTCCCACCGGCGTCCGGGGCCGACGTCGTCGTGACGCCGGCCCCTTCTGCGCCCGTGTGCCGGTGGGGCGGCCACGGTCAGGCGTGGAGCAGCAGGTCCAGCTCCGCCGGGTGGCCCCTCACGTCCTCGCGCCGCGGTGGCGCGTCGGGCAGCTCGAAGGACCATCGATGGGCGGGAGCGCAGCCGAACGCACTGTCGAACAGCGTCGGAAGGGAGAGTTCGGCACTGTGCGCCGAATCCCACACCAGCGCGAGCCCGCACAAGTCGGCGGCGGGGTCCGTGATCCACCGGCCGGTCCGCAGGCCGGGGAAGGGGAACGCCGGGTCGAACGGGCCCTGTTCCGCCGACCGGTCCCGGTCGTTCCGGGAGCGGTGCGGTCGTAGGGCGTCGGCCGGGGCGGTGCGCCGCTTGTCCCACCAGGCGATGACGACGTGCATGGGGCCTCCAGTGCAACCAGCGTGTAGGGGGTCGGGGTGTCGCCGTTGACACCGTGGGCGTGCAGGCGGTCCGGTGTGGTCAGAGCTGTGATCCGCCGGTGGCGTCGATGACCTGTCCGGTCACCCAGCGGGCGTCGTCGGAGGCGAGGAACGCGACCACGTCGGCCACGTCCTCGGGACGCCCGACCCTGCCGAGCGCCGACAGGTCCGCCGCGGACCTCTGGGCCGCCTCGTTGCCGCGCAGCCAGGTGGCGTTCATGTCGGTGTCGATGATGCCGGGCGCGACCGCGTTGACCGTGATGCCCCGTGGGCCGAGCGTCTTGGCCAGGGTGAGGGTGAAGGCGTCCACGGCCCCCTTCGTCATGGCGTACGCGATGATGTCGGTGAGCGCGATCCGGGTCGCCCCGGAGGAGACGTTGATGATCCGCGCGCCGTCGTGCAGGCGCTTGAGCCCCTGCTGGGTGAGGAAGAAGGGCGCGCGCATGTTGACGGCGACGGCCGCGTCGAACGCCTCGGCGGTGGTCTCCTCGATCTCCCCGCGCGGGGTGATGCCGGCGTTGTTGACCAGGATGTCGAGGCCGGCACCGTCCGCGTGCTCCAAAACCTGCCGGTCGTAGCCTTCCCAGAGGGTCGCCACGCCCTCGGGGCCGCTCAGGTCGGCCCGCACGGCGAACGCCCTCCCGCCCCCGGCGCGGACGCTGCCGACGACCTCGTCGGCGGCAGCGGCGTCGCGGCCGTAGTGCACCGCCACCAGCGCGCCCTCCGCGCCGAGGCGCTCGGCGACCGCGCGCCCGATTCCCCGGCTGCCGCCCGTGACCAGTGCCGTCCGGCCCGTCAGAGCACCCATGACCTCTCCTCTTCGTGTCGCGTCAGCAATGTGTAGCGATCGCTACGCAATGAGGTTACATCAATTTCCTAGCGATCGCTGTAAAATTCAGGGATGACCACGACCAAACGCGGCAGACCGCGGAGTTTCGACCGGGAGGCGGCCCTCCGTCAGGCCACGCTCCTGTTCTGGCAGCACGGTTACGAAGGCACGTCCGTCGCGGACCTGACCGCGGCCATGGGCATCTCGCCGCCGAGCCTCTACGCGGCCTTCGGCGACAAGCGCACCCTGTTCAACGAGGTCGTCGAGCGCTACGGCGGCAGCTTCGGCGCCTTCATGGACCAGGCGCTGGACCAGGAGAGCGACCCGCGTACCGGGTTCGCCAGAATGCTGGACGAAGCGGCGGTGTCCTACACCGCGCCGGACCATCCCGCGGGCTGCCTGATCATCACCGCGGCGGCCAACTACTCGCCCCAGACGGCCGACGTCGAACAGGACCTGCGCGCCCGCAGAGTGGCCAACGTCCGCTCCTTCGAGGAGCGGCTGGCACGCGCGAAGGACGGCGGGGCGCTCGCCGAGGAGGCCGACGTGCGCGCGCTGGCGGTCTACTTCGCGGCAGTGATCCAGGGGATGTCGCAGCAGGCCCGCGACGGGGCGACCACGGAGGAGCTCCGGCGCACGGCCGCGTACGCCATGTCGGCCTGGCCCGAGCCGGAGGCCTGAGGGACGTCCCGCACCCGCGGGAAGGCCCCGGGTGCGGGGCGTCCCCCACGCACGGTGGCCGGAGGTACGCGGGGGAGGGCGGTCGCGGCCTCAGGGCGCCGGGGGCTCGTCCTCCGCCCGGCACAGGCGCGCCGCCACATGCGCGTATCTCTCGTTGTAGCGCAGTGCCCGGAACTCGGCCGACAGCTCGCGGTCGAGCGTGCGACGTGCGTGGGTCCAGAGGTGGGCGCCGGCGGCGGTGGCCGTGAACCGGCCGGCCCGGCGGTCGCAGGGCCAGGCCACCCGGACCGCCCGGCCCTGCTCCTCCAGCCGGGCGAGCACCCGGCTCGCGGACGAGACGCTCACTCCGAGCCGTCCGGCGACCCCGCTCACCGACAACGGCGCGGGTGAGCTCCTCGCGAGCTGCCCGAGCGCCATCAACGCCCCCAGGCCGATGTTGTGACGGTGTGTCAGCACCCGGTCCAGTTTTCCCTCCAGCAGGGAGTACATGGGCACCATCCGCTCCCACAACCGCGAGGTGAAATCGGCGTCCGCGTCGGGAGCGCCCTCGTCGTGCGTCTCGGTCACGTGGACTGTCCTCGGTTCGTCGGGTCCGAGCCCCGGTGGGGCTCTGCTGCACCGGGCATGGCGTCAGGGCAGCAGGACGAGCTTGCCCCGCACGCCCCCGGCCGCCAGCAGCCGGTGGGCCTCGGCCGCGTCCGCGAAGCCGAGCCGGCGTGCCGTGCGCAGCCGCAGCTCCCCGGCGTCCACGAGGGCGCAGAGCGTGGCGAGGTCGGCGCCGCTCTGTTCGACGTAGGAGACCGCCACCTCGATGCCGCGTTCCGGCGTGGGCACCCGGGTGGGGACGATCGAGACGGCGCGCCCGCCGTCCCGCACGGCGGTGATGGCACGGGGCAGTCCGGCCGTCTCCAGCAGGCCGTCGACTCCGGCGTCGGGGAGGCACCGCTCGTCCACCACCCGTTCGGCACCCAGAGCGCGCGCCTGCTCCGCCTCCCGGGCGGACCGGATGTGGGCCACCACCGTCAGGCCACGCCGTCGGGCGAGCTGGACGGCGAGACCGCCGACCGCCCCGAGAGCGCCGGTGATCAGCACCGAGGACCTCTCGGGCAGGGCCAGGAGGCCGAGGGCCTGCCAGGCCGTCAGACCGGCCAGGGGCAGTCCGGCCGCGTCGGACAGCGGGACCGAGGACGGAGCGTGGGCGATCGCGTCCGCCGGCAGGGCCACGCTCTCGGCGTGGGTTCCCCGTCCGGTCGCCAGCTGGGCGGACATGGCCACGACGTGGTCGCCCACGGCGAAACCGGTGACCGCCTCGCCCACGGCGGTGACGGTGCCGGCCAGGTCCCAGCCGAGGATCATGGGCGGGCCGCTCGGGGTGCGCTCGGTGTGGAGGCCGGCCCGGGTCTGGAGATCGACGGGGTTGACCGCGACGGCGGCGCTCCGGACGAGGACGCCGTCCGGCCCCGGGCCGTCGGGCTCCGGGACCTCGCGGACCGTCAGGACCTCCGGCCCGCCGTACGTGGTCAGGACCACGGCGCGCATATGTCTGCTCGCTTTCGTAGGGGGTGCGGCGCGCCGCCGTCACGGCGCGCCGCCGGTCGTCAGGGGCGGGTGAGTTCGGGCACCCGAGGCGGCAGCCGGCCGGACACGGAGGCGGAGAGCCCCCGGACCGAGACCAGACGCGCCGTGGGGGAGTCCGCCGTGATCCGGGCCCGGCACTCCTGCGGCACCAGGGCCAGCTGTCCCGCGCGCACGGTGTGCTCGCCGGAGGGCGTTGTCAGGCGCAGCACGCCCTCCAGCACGAGCAGCGCCTCCTCCACTCCGTGCCCGGGGTGCGTGGTGAGGACCGAGCCGCGGGGGAGCAGCCAGTGCTCCGCGGCCTCGCACTCGCTGTGCAGCATGCCCCTGCGCACCAGGCAGGTCCAGGCCGCCTCGGCCTCGCCTCCCGCCTCGGTGCCCACCGCGGTGCGCACCGCCTCGGACGTCGTCGTGAGGATCACGCGACCTCCTCGGCGCGTTCGGGGACGGCCAGCGTCACGATCAGCAGACGCAGCGGAGCCGCTGCCTCGACGGTGGTCGAGGTGGCCGCGCCCAGGGTCAGGCAGGTGTCGGCCACCAGCTCGGCCGCGTCCGCTCCCGAGGCGGCCCGGCCCTCGCCGCTGTGCACGAACACGGCGAGTTCCGCGTCGGGCGAGCCCAGCACCGTGCGTTGGCCGGCGTCGAGTTCGACGACCTCCACCCGGCGCAGCGGCCCGCTGAAGACACCGTCGGTGGAGACGGTCCGCTCCTTGAACAGGTCGTGGATGACGACATCGCCCATGGGGGTAACTCCTGGATGGGTGTGGCCGGTCGAGGACAGCACGGCGCGGGTGCCGGGCGAGAGGGTTTCGATGACCCACCAGTCGAGGTCGGCCTCGCCGGTGTTGCGCAGCCCGTGCACGTTCCCGGGGGCGGTCAGCGCGAGGGACCCCGGCCCCACCCGGTGGGCGGCGCCGTTGAAGAGGAACTCGCCCTGTCCGCGCAGCACGAGGTAGATCTCCTCGGTACGGGTGTGACGGTGTTCCCCGCTGAGGCCGCCCGGCGGGACGGACGCCCACTCCACCGCCTCGGAGGGGGAGTCGAGTTGGCGGCGGCCGGCGAAGCACTTCCAGCGGGTGCGCCCGGCGGCGCCGTGCACGCCGTGGACCGTGGCGGCACCGGTCACGGTACCGATCGAGCGGAACGCCCGGGGCGCTGCGCCGGCCGGGGCGGCGACCATCGTCCCGGGTCGCGCGGGGGATGCCGAGGTCATCGCGCGACCCCGGCGGCGAGCCCGGCGAGCGCCTCGGCCGCCGCCTCGAGTTCGGCCTCGGTGACGTCGTTGACGAACACGGCGCTGCCGATCCCCACCGGCAGTGGCAGCCGCTGCTTGCCGTCGCGGTGGCGCACGGTGTCGCGCAGGGCGTCCATCAGCACGTCGGCCGTGCACAGGGGATGCCAGGCCGGCAGCCCCAGCCGTTCCATCACGGCGAGCACGCGTTCCCGCTGGTAGGCGCTGACCAGCCCGCGCTGCTCGGCCATCACGGTGGTGAGCGCCATGTCGACGGCCACGGCCTCCCCGTGCAGCAGGGCGGGGAGGGCGTGCATCTCGATGGTCGGGCTGAACGTGTGGCCGTAGTCGACGACGCGTTCCAGCACCTTCTCCCAGAGGTTCGGCTGGAGTTCCTCCAGCATCCCGTGGATGGCCCGCTCGGTCACCTCCGTCGCGGGATCGAGGTGCAGGCCCCGGGCGGCGAGGCGCTGCTCCACCGGGGCGTCCGCAGGGGTGGGGCCCACGCCTGCGGGGCTCTGCAGCTTGGTGCGCAGGAGGTCGGCCCCGTGCTGTTCCAGCAGGTCGAACAGTCGCGCGTCCTTGATCAGGGCGATCTTCAGGATCTCGGACAGTCCGTTGCTGATGTGCCGGGTGTCGAGGGTGGCCAGGAACGAGCGGTCCAGCAGGGTGCGGTCCGCGGGGAAGTAGGTGCCCAGCCGGTTCTTGTGTCCGTTGTGGTTGACCCCGGTCTTCGCGCCGACGCCGGCGTCCACGAGGCCGATCAGGGTGGTGGGGATGCGGATGAACGGTGTGGAGCGGCGGTAGAGACTGGCGGCGAAACCGACGATGTCCATGAGGACGCCCCCGCCGATGGCGATGACGGGCTCACGGCGGCGGTCGACGCCGAAGTCGTCGAGCGCCTCGGCGACCCGCAGCACGGCGTCCATCGACTTGTGCGTCTCGCCGTCGTCCAGCACGAGCAGGCGGTGGTCGACGCCGTGGTGATCGAAGTAGGCGTGGATCCGCTCCCCGTACAGGGACGCGACGACCCGGTCGGTGACGACGAAGCGGCGGCGGGGCCCGGTGCCCGAAGTCCCCTCCAGAATCGCGGAGTTCGCCGGGTCCAGCAGGTTGTCGCAGGCCTGGATCTCGTACTGCACCGGATTGCTGGTCTGCACCGACCAGTGGGTGACCGGGCTGCCCACGGCGAAGAGGCCGTCGTTGGTCGCTGTGGTCTGGGTTCGTTGCTGCATCAGACTTCTGCCTCCGGCGAAGAGTCTCGATCCGGGTGCTCGGAGCATCCGGTCGGGGCAGTTCTCTCACGTGTCGGCATCGCGGCCCTCCGGGCCGTCCGCACGCACTTCGGTCACCGTGTCGTGACCCGCCCCCGTTGTCGGCAGCGACCCTGACACAGGAGTCATTGCGCACGCAAGGACATCTCTCCGTGGTGGGGGTGGGTGATGGCTGGATCCGGACGCCTTCCGCGCGCCAAGGCGTACTGGCCTGCTGGTTCACAGCAGGGGCGGCCTTCAGGGATGCCCGGAAGAGATGGTTTCGATGCATGCCTGCGCAAGGACGTCCGGCCTGTTTTCCGCTCTGTCAGGCCCGCGCGGAGGGGCGGGGACGGGGACGCCCCCGCCGAGGGGCGGGGGCGTGAGTGGGGCGGCCGGGTCAGCGGTCGAGGGTGGGGGCGTACCGCAACCGGGCGACGACGGAACTGGTCCGGCTGTCCATGGAGGCGACCTCCAGTGCCATGCCCACCTCCCGCCGGAAGAGGCCCCCTATGTCCGCGACCAGGTCGCGGCCCGCGTCGGTGACGCGGACCACCACGCCCCGGCGGTCCGTCGCGTGTGCCGCCTTCTCGACCAGGCTGCGGCCCTCCAGCCGCTGGACCGCACGGGTGGCGGACGACTGGTTGAGGCCGAGGAGCTGGGCGAGTTCGCTCATGCGGATGCCGGCCGGGTCACCGTTGCTCAGTGCCCGCAGGGCCAGGAAGTCGGTGAGGCCCAGTTCGAAGTCCTCGGACAGCCGTCTGTCCAGCGCGGTCCCGACCTCCGCGACGAGAACCGATAGTTGGCTCCACAGCTCGACACTGTCTTCCTTGCGCGTTCGCATGATGCCGCCTTCTTCAGGATGCCCCGGGATCCGCCGGCCGTCGGGGGAACCTTCCGGGCGCGGTGGGGGGAAACGGGCTCGGCGCGCGACAGCCGGCACCGCCGGTCCATGCCCAGAATACGAGACCGTTGAGGCCGGGGAAACCCCCGGTCAGCACGGGGTTTACATGCCCGGACAAGCAGATCCGCAGGTCCTTGAATTCGGTGACGATTCAAGCAACGTCTACAAGTGGTCCAAACGCCAGCTCAGGACTGTTGTGCGGGGCTACCTCCGGAGCGTCCGTCGGGGCGCGGTCCTTGCGTGCGCAATGACATTGTCGTACTGTCCCCTCGGTCGGTCCCGCTCGTCGGCATGTTCCGGCGTCGGGGCATCGATGTGCCGTGGTGTCCATCACCCGCCGCACGACAACAGGGGGAGACATGCTCAACACCGCCGCGTCGCCGGGGCATTTAGGCCTGCCCACCGCGCGGGCCGTCGACCACTACGCCTTCACGGTGCCGCGACTGGAGGAGGCCATCGCCTTCTTCACCGGCGTCCTCGGAGGGCGACTCTGCTACCGGGAAGGGCCGGTGGAGGACACCACCGGCGACTGGATGCGCCGGAAGCTCGGGGTTCACCCGAGGGCCCGGGCCCACGTCGCCCTCGTTCGGCTCGACACCTACACCAATCTCGAACTCTTCGAATACGACGCGCCGGACCAGCGCACTTCGCCGCCCGGCCCGAACGACGTCGGCGGACACCATCTCGCCCTGACGGTGACCGACCTGGAGACGGCCGAGCGGCAGCTGCGCCGGGCCGGCGCCGTCCGGCTGGGCCCCTCGGGGCCCGCCGACGGGAGCCGCCGCTGGTTCGCGACCCCCGTGGGTCTGCTGCTCTCCCTGGGCACCCCCGGCCGGCGGGACAGCCGCCTCTTCGCCCCCGGTCCCGCGGCGGGTGACGGTGCCGCCCGGCACGGCCTGGGGCCGTTCCGCGTCGAGCACGCCGGTTACACCGTCGCCGACCTCGACGCCGCCACGGCGTTCTTCACCACGGTGCTGGGCGCCGAACTCGTGGCCGGCCACGAGGGCACCCCGGAGCCGGACGACGGGCACCGGCCGCCCGGTGCCGAGCGGTGCCGCCAGGTCATGCTGCGCCTGGGGCCGACGGCCAACTGCCGGCTGACACAGTGCGCCGAGGGCGCGCTGCGGACCCGCCCCCCGCGCAACAGCGACGTCGGCGGTCACCACCTGGCCCTCTATGTCGACGACGTGGACGCCGCCGCGGCCCGCCTTCGCGAGCAGGAGGGCGTGACGCTGATGGGCGAACCCGAGACGATCCGCACGGGGCCCATCGCCGGCGACCGCTGGCTGTACTTCACCACACCGGCCGGCATCCAGATGGAGATCATCAACATGCCGGACGGCGCACTGCCGTACGAGAACCGGACCGAGGCCCGTCGTGCCACTCCCGGCGCCCTGCGCTGGCAGGACCGCCCCTGAGCGGTGCCGGCGCCGGTCCCTCCTGCCTGAACGTTTCCTCGCCGTATCCCGAGCCCTGTCACCCGGGCCGCTCCCGCCTGCGCCGGCGCCCCCGCGACCGGGGAGGGGCGGCGTCCCGGCGTGACGGCCCACACCCCTGAGGCAGCCTCCATGCATACGCTCCTTCCCCCGGCGGCCCGACCCCCCGGACGACCGGCCCGATCCTCCGCACCGCCGTACGGGACGACGCCCGGCACCGGGCTCTGGCTCGACTGCCGGCACCTCGCCCCGGATGCGGTGGCCGAGGCGCACGCGGCGGCACCGCACGCCGTCGACGACGTTCTGCCGCCGGCGACCGGGCGGGCGACCGCCGAGTACCGGTCGCGGGGCGGTGTCGTGATCACGGGCCCCGTGCACGGGCCCGCCGCGGCCCGACGACTCCTGCGGAGACTGCTGACCGCGCGGGCGATCGCGGGCCAGGCCCCCCGGTACCTCGTGGAATATCCCGCCCCCGCGGTCGACGCCCTGGTCAACGCCGGTCTCGACCGGATCGGCGGGTGGGAGGCCAAGGCCATGCGCGACCGGGCCGGTGTCGCCGGAGCCCACCTGCTGCACGACGCGCTGCGTCGCGAACTGGACTCGCCACAGTGGCTGCGGGCCCTCGACCGCGGACGGCCCGCTCCCGGCCTGCTGGTGTCCACCCGGCCGATGGCCGGCCCGGACCGGGGCGCAGGGTACGCGCGGCAGTGCCTGCTCCCCGGGACGGCCGTCGCCCTGACCCCCGGAGCGCTGCGGAGCTTCACGGCCGACGATGACGCCGTACTGCGGCCCTCCGTCGACCTGGAGGAGGCCCGTCGCGTCGTGCGGGTCCTCGACTGGTTCGGCATCCGTCTCGACGCACTGCACGCTCCGGAGGCCCCGGCGGCCTCGTCCCGCTGTTCCTGCTCGTCCCGCTGACCTTCCGGGCGCGCCCCGGACGGGTTCCGAGGACGCACACCCGGACGGCGTGCACCGCACCTTCCGCGTCCTCCTTCATTCCCTTTCATCCCGTTTCCCGAGGAATGCACTCATGCCTTCATCAGCTCCCCACCCCTCAGCCCCCGCCTCCCCGTCTCCCGCGACCGCCCCGGACCGGCGAGCCGGAACCGCCGACGGGGTACGCGTGCAGCGCAGAACCTTCCTGTCCGGCACGGCCGCCGTGGGCGGTGCCCTCGCGGTCACCGCGGCCGGTCTGAGCCCCGCCCTCGCGGCCGAACCGGTCCGGCGCCCCGGCACCCGAGGCGCCGGACCCGTCACCGTCCGCCCGGACGACCGGCGCTACGCCGATCTCCGCCGCGGCACCAACCAGCGATGGGTCGGCAGCCCGGAGAGGATCGTCCTCGCCGAGACCACCGCCGATGTCGTCGCGGCCGTGCAACGGGCCGTCGACTCCGGCAGACGCCTGGCCGTCCGCAGCGGCGGCCACTGCTACGAGGACTTCACCACCAGCCGGGACATCGAGGTCGTCCTCGATCTGTCCCGCATGGACGGCATCTCCTACGACCGCGACCGCCGGGCCTTCTCCGTCCAGCCCGGCGCGCCCCTCGGCCGGGTCTACGACCGCCTCTACAAGGGCTGGGGTGTGTACCTCCCGGCCGGCAACTGCCCCACGGTCGCGGCGGGAGGCCACATCCAGGGCGGCGGCTACGGGTCCATGAGCCGGCGCGACGGCCTCGCCGTCGACCACCTGTACGGCATCGAGATCGTGGTCGTGGGGGCGGACGGCACCGCCCGCACGGTCGTGGCCACGCGCGAGCCCGACGACCCCCACCGGGAGCTGTGGTGGGCGCACACCGGAGGGGGCGGGGGGAACTTCGGTGTCGTCACCCGGTACTGGCTGCGTTCGCCCGGAGCGACGGGGAACGATCCGGCCGCACAACTGCCCACCCCGCCGCGCGAGGTGTGGCTGAGCGAGGTCGCCTGGCCGTGGGACCGGCTGTCCGAGGCACGCTTCGCGCGACTGATGCGCAACCACGGTGACTGGCACACCCGCAACAGCGGGCCCGACTCCCCTTACACCGCGCTGTTCAGCCAGCTCAAACCGTTCCACAGGTCGGCCGGAGCGGTCGTCCTCGACTCGCTGGTGGACGCCGGCGCCCCCGACGCCGAGGGGATGCTGCGACGCTACGTGTCCGCGGTCGGGGAGGGACTCGGGATCCGGCCCCAGGTCCGCCAGCACCGGCGGATGCCGTGGCTGCACGCCACGCACTGGTCCGGGTTCACCGGCCCCGACCCCACGATCCGCTTCAAGGGCAAGTCCGTGTACGCGCGGCGCACCTACACGGACGCGCACATCGCGGCCGCCTACCGCCACCTGACGCGTGACGACTTCGACAACCCCGGCGCGCTCCTGATGATCGCGTCGTACGGGGGAGCGGTGAACCGCGTCGCTCCCGACGCCACCGCGGTACCGCAGCGTGACTCCGTGCTCAAGTACCAGGTCGTCTCGCTGTGGGACGACGCGGCCGACGACGCGGCCAACATCGCCTGGGTGCGGGAGTGCTACCGCGACATGTTCGCCGCCACCGGTGGCGTACCGGTGCCGAACCGGACCACCGACGGCTGCTTCGTCAACTACGCCGACGCCGACCTGGGCGACCCGCGCTGGAACAGCTCGGGAGTGCCCTGGCACGACCTCTACTACAAGGACGGCTACCGGCGGCTGCAGCAGGTCAAGGCTGCCTGGGACCCCACCGGGTTCTTCCGGCACGCCCAGTCCGTCCGCCCCGTGTGACCCCTCCGGCCCGGCACCGCCGGCCGGCCCTCCCCACCGGGCGACACCGCCCCACCGACCCCCTGCCGAGGTGATCTTCGTGTCCACTGCTCCGGCCGCGCCGGAACGCTCCTCCCGGCTGCCCTCACTGACCGGACTGCGCTTCTTCGCAGCCTTCCTCGTCTTCCTGTTCCACCTTTCGCTGCTCGACGCCTACTCCACCGACGGGGAGGGCAACGGGCCGTTCGCGTCCGCCCTCCGCAACGGCGGATGGGCCGGTGTCACCTTCTTCTTCATCCTGAGCGGATTCGTCCTGACCTGGTCCGTCCGCGACGGCGACACCACCCGCGCCTTCTGGGGACGCCGCCTGGCCAAGATCCTCCCCAACCACGTCGTGACCTTCTTCCTCGCCCTGGCCTCCTACGCTTACGTGTCGGCCACCTGGGGTCAGGGCATCCCCAACTTCCTGCTGCTGCAGGCGTGGATACCCCGCGACGACGTCTTCTTCAGCATCAACAACCCCAGTTGGTCGCTCTCCTGCGAACTGGTCTTCTACCTGCTGTTCCCGGTCCTGCACCGGTGGGTGTCCCGGATCCGCGCCGACCGGCTGTGGTGGTGGGCGGCGGGAACGGCGGCGGTCATCGTCCTGCTCCCCCTCGCCGCCCAACTTCTGCCCACAGGTGAGAGGTTCGGCCCGAACCACGCCAACTCCCCGCTGTACGGGCACTCGATCACCCAGATGTGGTTCGTCTACATCTTCCCGCCCATCCGGGTGCTCGACTTCCTGCTCGGCATCCTGATGGCCCGTATCGTGCTGTCCGGCCGGTGGATCGGCCTCGGCGCCCGGCCCGCACTGGCCCTCACGGCCGCCGCGTACGCGGTGAGCCTCGGCGTCCCCTTCCTCTTCTCCCTCAACGCCGTCGTCGTCGTCCCGTTCGCCCTGTTCATCGCGGCCGTGGCGGCCCGCGACGCCCGGGGCCGGCCCACCGCGGTGAGCGGGCGGGTGTGCGTGTGGCTCGGTGAGGTGTCCTTCGCCTTCTACCTCGTCCACCAGATCCTGCTGTCCGTCACGCAGGAACGGTTCGGGTTCCGGGAGGCGGACTCACTCGGCGAGGCCGTCGGCGTGGCGCTGCTGGCCGCCGCCGTGAGCCTCCTGCTGGCCTGGCTGCTCTACATCGGCGTCGAGCGGCCCGTCATGCGGGCGTGGGGGCGCCGGAGTCGGACGGCACGTGGGACCGAGCCGCCGGAGCCCGCCCGCCCCACGCCGGACGACACCGACCGTCCCGTCACCGTGGGCACGACCTGACGCAGCCGCCGCCCCGGCGCGGCGCCCCCGACGGGGCCCCGGTGTCCGCGGGCACGGGTCCGGCGCTCCACCCCACGCGCCGGACCCGTGCCCCGCGGGCCTCCGGGACGACCCCTCGCCGGGCGGGACCGCCGGAGGCGACGAGGAAGGAGACCTCCATGCCCCTGCCCGTCTTCGCGATGATGGCCTGTACCTTCTGCATCGGCACCGCCGAGAGCGTCATCGCCGGCATCCTGCCGTCCATCGCGCGGGACGTCGGCGTCTCCCTCTCCTCGGTCGGCCTGCTGATCAGCGCATACGCCCTCGCGGTCGTCCTGGCCGGCCCGCTGGTCACCGCGGCCACGGCAGGGCTCAGCCGTGCCGTCCTCATGCCCGCCCTGATGCTCGTGTTCGTCCTGGGCAACGCGCAGGCGGCACTGGCCCCCGGTTTCGGCTGGCTGATGGCGGGCCGAGTGGTGAGCGCCGTCGTCCACTCCACCCTCATCGCGGTCTTCGTGGCCACGGCGCGCGACATGGCGCCCCCGGAACGCAGAGCGGCCTGGGGGGCCAAGGTCACCCTGGGCATCGGACTGTCGAGCGTGGCCGGTGTTCCCGTCGGAACCCTGGTGGGGGAGGCCTTCGGATGGCGCGCCACCTTCTGGTCGCTCGCCGGGCTGAGCCTGGCCGCCACCGTTCTGCTCACCCGTTGCACCGTGCCCGAGGCCGTGCCGCGCAGGCCGGAGGCGTCCGGCGCGGACCGACGGCGCACACCGGCCCTGCCGGGTCCCGTCCTTCTCGTCGCGCTGGTGATCACCCTGGGCACGGCAGGGGTGTTCGCCCTCTACACCTACGCCTCGCCCTACCTCACGCAGGCCGTGGGCATCGACCCGCGGGCCGTCACCGTCCTGCTGCTGCTCTACGGGGCCGGCGGCGTCGTCGGCAACTCGCTCGGCGGCAGGGCGGCGGACCGCTTCCCCCACGCGTCGGTGCCCGTGACCCTGGGCACGGCCACGGCGGGACTCCTCCTGCTCGCAGTGCCACCCGGCAACGGGTGGGTCGTCGCCGCGCTGTTCTGCCTGCTGGGAGCGGCGTACTTCGCCGGCATCCCGGCACTCAACACGCGCATCGTGGCCGCCGCGGGGTCCTCGTCCCCCACCATGGCGCTGACCGTCAACAACTCGGCCTTCTGCGTCGGCATCGCCCTGGGGAGCTGGCTCGCCGGCCTCCTGCTCTCCCGTGGCCACGGCCTGCCGTCCGTCGCCGCCGCGGGCGCGGCGCTGTCCGCGGCAGCCTGGGTGCTCTCCCTCGCGCGTCCCGGTGGCCGGGGCGGGCGGAGGACGACCGAAGCGGCGGCCGTCGGCACGTCCGCGAGCCTCCCGGAGACCTCCCCCGCGGGCGGACACCGCCCCCGCCCCACCGGCCGGCGGGAGCACGAGGAGCACCTGTGCACGCCCCCGCCGTCTTGACCCCCGCAGCCTGACCCCCGCCGTCCGACTCGGCCGGCCGGTCCGTGCGGTCGCCCGTCGCCGCCGGGTCGCTGTGCCGCCGTGCCGCCGTCGCTGTGCCGTCGGCGCGGCCCTCCGGCATCGGCCGGCCCGGGTGCGAACGAACCCCGGTCCGCCTGCCCCGCAGGGCGGGCGGACCGGGGCCGGGCGGTCGTTCAGGAACTCACGGCTTGCGGGCCAGGCCGCCGTGCTCGGCGATCAGCCCCGGGGCGGGGCCGTCCGGGTCCGGGCGCCACTCGGTCACCGGGACCACACCGGGCTCCACCAGTTCCAGACCGTCGAAGAACGCCGTGATCTCGTCCACGGTCCGCAGCACGTAGGGGGCGGCGCCGCTCTCGTTGTACGCGTCCTGGGCCTGCTCGAACTCCGGGTCGATGCCCCGCGACCCGTCGTTGATCGACAGGTAGCTGCCCGAGGGGAGCCCGGCCATCAGCCGGGTGACGATCCCGCGCGCCTGGTCGTAGTCCGGGATGTGGCCCAGGATGTTGCTCAGGATCAGCGCCGTGGGACGGCTGAGGTCCAGCGTCTTCGCCGCCGCCTCGAGCACCCGCTCCGGGTCGTGCACGTCCGAGTCGACGTACGCCGTCGCCCCCTCGGGCGTCGAGTACAGCAGCGCGCGGGCGTGCGCCAGCACCATCGGGTCGTTGTCGACGTAGACGATCCGGGTCTCCGGGGCCAGGCGCTGCGCGACCTCGTGCGTGTTGTCGGCCGTCGGCAGACCCGTGCCGACGTCGAGGAACTGCCGGATGCCCGCCTCCTCGACCAGGTACGTGATGTTGCGGCGCAGGAACGCGCGGCTGCTGCGGGCGATGGTGACGATGCCGGGGAACACGGCGGTGTAGGCGTCACCGGCCTGCTCGTCCACCGGGTAGTTGTCCTTGCCGCCCAGCCAGTAGTTCCAGATGCGTGCCGAGTGCGGCACCGAGGTGTCGATGTTCTGCTGCGAAGGTCCGGGCGGGGTAGCGGGGTCGCTCATGGGTACGGTCCATCTCTCAGCCGAGGCGCGGGTGATCGAGCACAACCTATGCCCCAACGGGGAGGGTGTGCACTTCAGTTCGCACACTCCGCGGGTCGCGTCCGGCCCCCTTGCCCCGGCCGGCCCACGGGTGACCGCCCCGACTGCACGACGACAGCTCGCCCGGCTCGTTCCACCCGTGCCGCAAGCGCCCCGGCGGCGTCACGGTCGAGCCCTGCATGCGGCCCGGCGGCGTCACCGTCGAGCCCCGCACCGACCCGGTCGTCGTCCGTGAGCTGCGGCGCCGCGGCCACCATGTGACCGTCTCGGACGCCTGGTGGGAGGGCCGGCTGTGCGCGGTCGCCCGCGACCCGGCCACCGGGGTGCTCTCCGCCGCCGCGCAGCCGCGCGGCACGCAGGGTCACGCCGTGGGCCGCTGAGCCCATACCTGCGCGGTCCGGCAGCCCATTTTTCTCCGGGCCGTCGCCGCTAGCACACCGGTCCGCTGGGGTTTGTCAAGCGGGCATGGTCTCATGGAGTAATGATCGAGGACAACGAAACCATCGAGGAGTTTCTCGCCCGGCACGCCGACGACGTCGAGGAATCCGTCCGGAAGGCCGCCGCGCAGGAAATCATGCCGCGCTGGCGCCGGCTCACCGAACACGAGGTGGACCGCAAGAGCGGCCCCCACGACCTCGTCACCGACGCCGACCGCCAGGCCGAGCTGTACCTGACGGACGCCCTGCGCGCCCTGCTGCCCGGCTCCGCCGTCGTCGGCGAGGAGGCGGTGCACGACAACCCCGGCATCTACGGCGCACTGCGCGAGGACGCGCCGGTCTGGATCGTCGACCCCGTCGACGGCACCCGCCAGTTCGTGCACGGCGACACCGGGTTCTGCACCCTGGTCGCCCTCGCCCACCGCGGCGTCGTGCACGCCTCCTGGACCTACGCCCCCGCCCGCGACCAGATCGCCACCGCCGTCCGCGGCCAGGGCGCCTTCCTGGACGGCGAGCGCCTCCACGCCGGCTCCCCGGAGCCCGGCCGTGACCTGCGGGTGGCCACCTCCCACCCGGACTTCACCACCGACGAGCAGAAGCGCGCCCTGCTCGGCCTGAACACCGAGGGCGTCGCACCCCGCTCCTGCGGTTCCGCCGGACTGGAGTACCTGGACATCGCGCGCGGCGCCTGCGACGCCACCGCGTTCTGCTGGGAGGCCGCCTGGGACCACGCCGCGGGCCTGCTCCTGGTCGAGGAGGCGGGCGGCGCCCACCTGACCCGCGCCGGCGTGCCCTTCCGCATCACCGGTGACAACGTGCTCCCCTTCACCACGGCCCGCGACGAGGCCACCGCCCGCCGGATCGTGGACCTGCTGTCGGCCGGCGCCTGACCCGCACGGACGCCCCGCCCCGCCCCAACTGCCCACCGCCCGCGGCGGGTGGGGCGGGGCGGCCCCGCCTATGCTGATCCCCCTGGCCGTCGGCTGACGAAGGAGTCCGAAGGTGCCGTCGATGCTCGATGCGGTCGTCGTGGGTGCGGGACCGAACGGCCTGACCGCCGCCGTGGAGCTGGCCCGGCGCGGCTTCTCCGTCGCCCTGTTCGAGGCGAAGGAGACCGTGGGCGGCGGCGCCCGCACCGAGGAACTGACCCTCCCCGGCTTCCGCCACGACCCCTGCTCCGCCGCGCACCCCCTCGGCATCAACTCGCCCGCCTTCCGGGCCCTGCCGCTCGAGCGCTACGGGCTCGAGTGGCTGCACGCCGACCTGCCCATGGCCCACCCCTTCCCGGACGGCACGGCGGCCGTGCTGTCCCGGTCGGTTGCCGAGACCGCCGCCTCCTTCGGCCCCCGCGACGCGGGCACCTACCGCCGCCTGGTGTCCCCCTTCCTGCCCCGGTGGGACACCCTCGTCCGCGACTTCATGTCCCTGCCGGCCACCGCACTGCCCCGCGACCCCGTCACCCTCGCCCGCTTCGGCCTGGCCGGCCTCCCCCCGTACAGCTGGCTGATGCGCCGCTTCCGCGACGAGCCGGCCCGCACCCTGCTCGCCGGTCTCGTCGCCCACGTGATGGCCCCGCTGGGCGGCTTCGCCACCAGCGCCGTCGGTCTCGTCTTCGCCCTCGCCGCACACGCCCGCGGCTGGCCCGTCGCCCGCGGCGGCTCCCAGTCCCTCTCCGACGCCCTCGCGGCGTACCTCAAGGACCTCGGCGGTCTGATCCACACCGACTACGAGGTCAAACGCCTCGACGACCTGCCACCGGCCCGCGCCTACGTCTTCGACACCTCGCCCACCGCGCTGGCCCGCATCGCCGGCCTCGGCACCGCCTACGCCGGCTACCGCTACGGACCCGGCGTCTTCAAGATCGACTACGCGCTGGACGGTCCCGTCCCGTGGACCGCCCCGCAGGCCCGCGCCGCCGGGACCGTGCAGATCGGCGCCGACAGCACCGAGATCGGCACCGCCCTGCGCTCCGCCGCCCGCCAGGACCGCGCTCCCGACGCGCCGTTCCTCATCACCGTCCAGCCCGGCGTCGCCGACCCCACCCGCGCCCCCGAGGGCAAGCACGTCTTCTGGGCCTACGGCCACGTCCCCAACGGCTGGACCGGCGACCTCACCGACGCCATCGAGCGCCAGCTGGAGCGCTACGCCCCCGGGTTCCGCGACCTCGTCCTCGCCCGCGCCACCGCCGGACCCCCCGAACTCGCCGCCCGCAACGCCAACTACGTCGGCGGCGACATCGGCACCGGCGCGGCCTCCGGACTCCGGCTGCTGCTGCGCCCCAAGCCCACCCTCTTCCCGTACGCGACCCGGCACCCCGCCGTGTTCCTGTGCTCGTCGGCCACCCCGCCCGGCCCGGGAGTGCACGGCATGTCGGGCCACAACGCGGCGAAGGCGGTATGGAGGAGGCTGCGCCAGACATGAGCACCACCCTCACCCTCGTCCAGGGCGACATCACCCGCCTGCGGGTCGACGCCCTCGTCAACGCCGCCAACTCCTCACTGCTCGGCGGCGGGGGAGTGGACGGCGCGATCCACCGCAGGGGCGGCCCCGAGATCCTCGCCGCATGCCGTGCCCTGCGCGCCTCCCGGTACGGCGAGGGCCTGCCCACCGGCCACGCGGTCGCCACCACCGCGGGCCGCCTGGACGCCCGTTGGGTGATCCACACCGTCGGCCCGGTGTTCAGCGCGGACGAGGACCGCTCGCACCTGCTGGCCTCCTGCCACCGGGAGGCGCTCCGCGTCGCCGACGAACTCGGCGCCCGCTCGGTGGCGTTCCCCGCGATCTCCACCGGCGTCTACGGCTGGCCGCTCGACGACGCCGCCCGCATCGCGGTGGACACCGTACGGGCCACGAGCACCGAGGTGGAGGAGATCATCTTCGTCCTCTTCGACGAGCGCGCCCACGAGGCGTTCGCGGCACGGGTGGGCTGAGCCCCGCCCGCCCGGAATGAACCGTCCGGCGGGCGGGTTGAAGCCGGACAACGACGAACTCCGAGGAGCGCGCATGTCCGACGAACCCGCCGTCCGCGAACTCCGGTTGGTGGTCACCGCGGCCGACTACGACGCGGCCCTGCACTTCTACCGCGACGTCCTCGGCCTCACCGAGCGCGAAGCGTTCAGCTCGCCCGACGGCCGGGTCACCATCCTCGACGCGGGCCGGGCCACCCTGGAGCTGGCCGACCCCCGGCAGGCCGACTTCATCGACGAGGTCGAGGTCGGCCGACGGGTGGCCGGGCACCTGCGGGTCGCCTTCCAGGTGGACGACTCCACCGCCACCACGGCCCGGCTGGCCGCCGCCGGCGCCGAGGTCGTCGCCGAGCCGACCCGCACCCCCTGGAACTCCCTCAACTCCCGCCTGGAGGCCCCGGGCGGCCTCCAGCTGACCCTCTTCACGGAGCTGGACGGGACCGGGGAGGGGGACGTCGACGGGACGGCGGAACGGGACGTGGACGAGAGCGAGAAGCGTGACGTCGACGGGAGGGAAGAACGGGAAGGGGACGCCTAGGCTCGGCACGGGCACCGGACGGGGACCGTCCCCCGCGACGCCTCGGCGTCAACACGCCTCCGTGTTCCGCCCGGCCCCGCAGGTCCCCAGGCTGCACCACCGGCGCCGCCCGTCCGCGTCGAGGAACAGCCAGCCGCAGTCCGGGCTCGGGCAGGTGCGGACGGTGAACCGGCGGGGATCGGCGAGCAGGTCGCCCGCGGTGAGGGCGACGGCGCGCAGGGGCAGTCGCAGACCGGACGACGGGGACGGCTGCCGGCGCCCCAGACCGTCCTCGCCCCGGACGAACACGGACGACCGGGTGGCCCGCTGCACCTCCTCGGCGACCGCACGGAAGGCGCCGCCGTCCCGCGCGTCCCGCAGGCAGGCGCGGAGAGCGTCGCGGAAGCGCCGGGCCTCGTCGAGCGCGGCGGCGGCCTCCTCCGGCCGCCGGTCCGCCTGCTCGCGCACCACGGCCACCTGCCGGGCGTCGATCAGGCCCAGGTGCCCGGCCCACACGGCGAGTGTGGCGTAGTCGAGCAGCCACTCCGACCCGGGCAGCGGGTCCCCGCCCCAGCCGGCGTAGGTGTTGCAGAACTCCAGCGCCGGGTGTCCGCCCGTGCTCCACGGCAGCCACCGGTCGTCGACGCGCACCGCGTAGACGGGCCCCGGCGGCCGGTCCAGCCGGGGGTCGCCGCGCAGCATGCGCTCGTGCAGGGTGCGCAGGCCGGGGTTGGGGTCGACACCGAGTTCCGCCGCCAGCAGGCGCCGGGTGCGGTCGTACAGCTGGAGCGCCTCGGCCTGGCGGCCCGCGCGGTACAGCGCGGTCATGCCGGCGGTCACCAGGGATTCGCGGGTGGGGTGCTCCGCGATCACGGGGAGGAGGTCCACGACGACACGGTCGTGCAGCCCCATCCCGAGGTGGTCCCGTGCCCGCTGCTCCTCGGCGGACAACCGCAGTTCGGTGAGCCGCACCCCGAGGCCGTCGCGCAGCCGGTCGTCCGCGACATCGGCGAGCAGCGGGCCCTTCCACAGGGCCAGGGCCTCGTCGTAGTGACGGAGCCGCTCCACCGGATCGGTGGCCCCGGCCGCCTTTCCCACGAGCACGGTGAAGTCCTGCGCGTCGGTCGAGCAGGACCCCGGCTCCACGACGTACCCGTCGTGCCGGGTGCCGACCGTGACCCCGTACGGGGCGAGGGCGGCCCGCAGCCTGCCCACGTAGGTGTGGACGGTGGCACGGGCCGATGCCGGCGGTGCGGCGTCCCAGAGCAGGGCGATCAGGCGTTCGGTCGTGACGACGCGCCCCGCGTGCAGCAACAGCACTGCCAGCAGGCACCGTTCCTGCCGGCGGTTGCCCAGCGCCACCGGCTGTCCGTCGTGGCGGGCGGCGAACGGGCCGAGCAGCTGGAACTCCATGGTGGGCCCGGAGCCTAGCAGCGCGGTGCGCCGCCGGGCAGGATGGTCAGCTCCTGGTCAGGGCCCGGGGGAAGACTGCGACGCGCCACCCCCTCAGAGCCCCGACACAAGGGAGAACCCCGTGCGACGAGCCGCTCTCGCCCCACTGGCGCTGACCGCCGTACTCCTCGGCGCGGCACCGGCGAACGCCGGGACGGACCCGGGCTGGGAACCGGCCCCGTCCGCCCCCTGGGACGTCGCCGCCGGTGCGCGCTGCGACTTCCCCGTCCACGGCGAGCCGGTGGTCGACGAAGTGGTGCAGCGGGTGCTGAGCACCCACCCCGACGGCTCCCCGAAGCGGGTCGCGTACCGGGGAGATCTGGTCGTCCGGGTCACCAACACCGACACCGGCGCCCACCACGACGCCGACGTGAGCGGCTCCGCCCTGGTCGAGTACCGGCGCGACGGCTCGCAGTTCTGGGCCGTGCGGGGTCCGGTCCTGGTCGGTGTGGGCGAGGGCAGCCTGCCGCGCGGGCTGTACGTCGTCGACGGGGTCTACACCTTGGAGATCAGCGCCACCGGCCGCAAGGACGTCCGTCTCCTCCACGGGACCACCGACGACCTCTGCGCGCGCATCGACTGACGGCGGCCGGGCCCACCCGCCCGTGCCCCCCGGGGCCGGGCGGGACGCTCGGGCGGTGACGCGGGCCCGTGGATGCCGACGTGCGGGTGCCGGCGCGTGGGTGCCGGCGGCCGGACGCGGACGAGTGGTGGCCAGCATGTGGTGGGGGCGTCTGGCGGGGACCAGTGGGCACCGACACCGGTGAGACGGTCCGGCAGGCGATCCGCCCCGGCGCAGGACCGCCGACGTCCATGTCGGATTTCCGCCGGAACCGGGCCGCCCCATGCCGGATCCTTGAGGCATGCGGAAGGCCATGCACACCGACACCGAGCGCTGCGTGCGCGCCGTGCGGTCCAAGGACGCGCGGTTCGACGGCTGGTTCTACACCGCCGTCGTGACCACCGGCATCTACTGCCGGCCCAGCTGCCCGGTGGTGCCGCCGAAGGCCGGGAACATGGTCTTCCACCCCAGCGCGGCGGCCTGCCAGCAGGCAGGCTTCCGCGCCTGCAAGCGCTGCCGCCCCGACACCAGCCCCGGCTCCCCGGAGTGGAACCACCGGGCCGACGCGGTCGCCCGCGCGATGCGGCTGATCGCCGACGGGGTGGTGGACCGCGAAGGCGTGCCCGGGCTCGCCGCCCGGCTGGGCTACAGCACCCGGCAGGTCGAGCGCCAGCTGCTCGCCGAACTCGGCGCGGGCCCCCTGGCGCTCGCCCGGGCCCAGCGCGCCCAGACGGCCCGCCTGCTCATCGAGACCACGGCGCTGCCGATGGCGGAGATCGCCTTCGCCGCCGGGTTCTCGTCCGTGCGCACCTTCAACGACACGGTGCGCGAGGTCTTCGCGCTCCCGCCGAGCGGTCTGCGCGCCCGGGCGCCCCGAGAGGACGCCCGCCACACCGCCGGCGCGCTGTCGCTGCGGTTGCCGTTCCGGGCCCCGCTCCACCCCGACAACCTCTTCGGCCACCTCGCGGCGACCGCCGTACCGGGCGTGGAGGAATGGAGGGACGGCGCCTATCGCCGCACCCTGCGCCTGCCGTACGGGCACGGCATCGTCGCCCTCGCCCCGCGCCCCGGCCACATCGCCTGCCGTCTCACCCTCAGCGACCTGCGCGACCTGCCCGTCGCCATCAGCCGCTGCCGCCGCCTGCTCGACCTGGACGCCGACCCCGTCGCCGTGGACGGTCACCTGCGCACGGACCCCGTCCTGGCACCCCTCGTCGACATGGCCCCCGGCCGCCGGGTGCCGCGCACGGTCGACGCGGCGGAGTTCGCGATCCGCGCCGTCCTCGGCCAGCAGGTCTCCACGGCCGCCGCCCGCACCCACGCCGCCCGCCTGGTCACCGCCCACGGCGATCCGGTCCACGACCCCGAGGGCGGCCTCACCCACCTCTTCCCGACACCGGACGCCCTGGCCGCGCTCGACCCCGGCACCCTGGCCCTGCCCCGCGCCCGCCGCACCACCCTGACCACCCTGGTCGGCGCCCTCGCGGACGGGGACCTCCCCCTGGGCGTGGACAGCGACTGGTCCGAGACCCGCGCCCGGCTCCTCGCCCTGCCCGGCTTCGGCCCGTGGACCGCCGACGTCATCGCCATGCGCGCCCTCGGCGACCCCGACGCCTTCCTGCCCACCGACCTCGGCATCCGCCGCGCCGCCCGCGACCTGGGCCTGCCCTCCACACCGGCCGCCCTCACCGCCCGCGCGGCGGCCTGGCGGCCCTGGCGGGCCTACGCGGTCCAGTACCTGTGGGCGACGGACAGCCACCCGATCAACGTCCTCCCGGCATGAGCCCGCATGAGCCGGACGAGTCACATGAGCCGACGAGCCGGACGAGCCGCATGAGCCCGGCATGAGCACTGGAGAAGAGAAGCCCATGAAGCAGCACACCGTGATCGACAGCCCCTACGGCCCGCTGACCCTCGTCGCCGACCACGACGGCGTCCTGTGCGGCCTCTACATGACCGAGCAGCGCCACCGCCCGGCCGAGGAGACCTTCGGCGACCGCGACGACGCCCCCTTCGCCGAGGCGCGGGAGCAGCTGGCGGCGTACTTCGCGGGCGAGCTGAAGGAGTTCACCCTTCCGCTGCGCCCGCACGGCACCCCGTTCCAGCGCCGCGTCTGGGACGAGCTGCGGCGCATCCCCTACGGCGAGACCCGTTCCTACGGCCGGCTCGCCGAAGCCCTCGGCAGCCCCAAGGCGTCCCGCGCCGTCGGCCTCGCCAACGGCCGCAACCCCATCGGCATCGTCATCCCCTGCCACCGCGTCATCGGCGCCTCCGGCAGCCTCACCGGCTACGGCGGCGGCCTGGAGCGCAAGCAGCGCCTGCTGGACTTCGAACGGGGCGCGGGCCTGTTCTGACCGGCGGGGCCGCTGCCGCCGGTGTCAGCGGGGCTCGTCCTCGCCGCCGATCCGGCGCAGCAGCGCCGGCAGCGCCGTGCCGATGGGCTCGCGGACGACCTCGTCGGCGATCTCGTCGTACGGGGTGGGTTCCGCGTTGACGATGACCAGCCGGGCCCCGTGGTCGGCCGCGACGCCGGCGAGACCGGCGGCGGGCTGGACCTGGAGGCTCGTGCCGACGGCGAGGAACACCGAGCAGGCCTTGGCGATCGCCAGAGCGTCGGACAGTACGGCGGGGTCGAGCGGCTCGCCGAACATCACGGTCGCGGACTTGAGGATCCCGCCGCACACCTCGCACGGCGGATCGGGCTCGCCGGCCTCGACCCGCGCCAGCGCGTCGGCCATCGAGCCCCGTACGGAGCAGTCGGTGCACACCACCTCGCGGACCGTGCCGTGCAGCTCCAGGACCTTGCGGGCGGGCGTCCCGGCGAGCTGGTGCAGACCGTCCACGTTCTGCGTGATCACCCGCACCGCCGCCGTCCCGGACCGCTCCAGCTCGGCCACGGCACGGTGCGCGGCGTTCGGCTCGGCGGTCAGCGCGCCGTTCTCCCGGCGCAGCTGCCAGGACCGGCGCCGGATGTCCGGGTCGCCCATGTAGTACTCGTACGTCACGAGCTTCTCGGCCTCGGGGTCGCGGCGCCAGACACCGTTCGGCCCGCGGTAGTCCGGGATGCCGGAGTCGGTGCTGATGCCGGCACCGGTGAGGAGGGCGACGAGAGGCTTGCTCATGCGGCCGAGGGTAGGCGGCGGGGCCCCGCTCGGGCCACCGCATATCCGCAGGCCGGCCCGCTCCTCCCGCTCACCGCACGCGGTGGCCGTCCTCCAGCTCCGCGGTGCCCGAGCCCTCGTCCACGACGTCCAGCGCGGCCAGCACCCGGCGGCCCAGCGCGCCCGGCAGGTACGAGGTCAGCTCCGCGCGGGGCACCAGGCGCCAGGACAGCAGCTCCTCCTCCTGCAACCGGATCGCCCCCAGCTCCTGCTCACCGAGCACCCCGCCGTCGTACAGGTACGCCACCAGCGGCGGCCGCCCCGCACCCCGCACATAGTCCACCGCCAGCAGCCGCCCCAGCTCCCGGTCCAGCCCGATCTCCTCGGCCGTCTCCCGCCGCGCGCCCTCGCGGGGCGTCTCCCCTTCGTCGGACTCGATGGTGCCGCCGGGCAGCGCCCAGCCCTCCCGGTAGTTCGGCTCCACGAGCAGCACCCGCCCCGCCCCGTCCCGGAAGAGCGCACCGGCTCCGGCGAGCACACGGGGGAGGGAGGCGATGTAGGAGGCGAAGTCCTGGACGTCCTGCGTGGTGGTCATGCGGGGAAGGGTAACCAGCCGGCCGACCCGCATTCCGCACAACCGGAAGCCCCGGTCCCGGCGCACGGCAGCACACGCCGGTCCCATGACCGGCACATGGCGGCGCACGCGCCGGGAGCACGGGACGCGACCTGTCAGGCCCCGGCCGGCGGCACCACCCGGATCCCGAAACCGTAGGAGCCGATGGCCTCGGCGATGCCCATGAACAGCAGCGCGTAGTGCTCCTGTCCCCGCGCGGTGGAGATGCCCCCCAGGTCGAGCACGGAGTCCTTCGGCCAGCCGAGGTCGGCCAGGAGCCCCAGGACCGTGTGCTTGGCGTCCGCGTCCTCACCGGAGAGGAAGACGGTGCTCGGACCCTCCAGAGAGCCCGGCTCCACCATCAGTTCCCGGTCGACGGTGACGAGCGTCTTGACCACGCGCGTCCCGGGGAACGTCCGCTGGATCTCCTCGCCGAGGCTCTCCCGGGGATGCGACAGTCCGCCCTCCTCGTCGAAGCCGACCCCCACGTCGAGCAGCACCTTCCCCTCCAGAGCGGCCGTGCCGACCGCGGCGAGCGCGGAGACCGAGACGGTGCCCGGCGTCGCGTTCACCACCACGTCCGCGTCCGCGACAGCGGCTTCCGGGTCCGTGACCTCCACCCCCGCGGCCAGTGCGGCGGACAGCTCCGTCCGCGAGGGCGCCTCGCCCGGCCGCCGTGAGCCGAGCACGACCGCGTGTCCCGAGCGCGCCCAGGCCGTGGCCAGGGTCCGGCCCACCGTTCCCGTACCGAGAATCGTGATCTTCATGGCACCGACAGTAGGGCGCGACACATAGCCGGTGCCTCCGGCGGGAGGCAGGGTCGTTCTCCCCCGTCCGTCCTAGGACCGGCGTCGGAACGGCGCGTCAGACCTCCGTCCGCGCCAGCCGCAGCGTCCGTTCCGCCAGTTCGCTGATCCGCACCCCGTCGAACCCGAAGACGGCGCTGCGCACCGTGTCCTGGAGCGGATCCTTCCACTGGTCCGGGACGGCCGCCGCGCCGCACAGGACGCCGGCCACCGAGCCCGCCGTCGCGCCGTTGGAGTCGGTGTCGAGGCCGCCGCGGACGGTGAGGGCGAGGGTGCGGGTGAAGTCGCCGTCCCCGTACAGCAGGCCGGTGGTGAGGACGGCCGCGTTCGGCACCGTGTGGATCCAGCCCAGGCCGGCCGTCTCCCGTTCCAGCGTGGCGAGGGTGTCCTCCCAGGCCAGGCCCGTCTCGTGCAGGGAGGCCGCGCGGCGCACCGTGCGGGCCAGGCGGCTGCTCGCCGGGATCACGGTCAGCGACGCCTCCAGCGCCTCGCGCACCGTCTCCGCCGTGAACGCCGCCGCGATCAGCGCCGCCGCCCACATCGCGCCGTACACCCCGTTGCCGGTGTGCGACAGCACCGCGTCGCGGCGGGCCAGTGCGGCGGCGCGACGGGGGGCGCCGGGGGAGGTCCAGCCGTGGATGTCGGCGCGGATGAGGGCGCCGATCCACTCCTGGTACGGGTTGTCGTACGTGGCCGTCAGCGGCGGCTTCAGCCCGTTCGCCAGGTTCCGGTACGCCGCCCGCTCCGCCGTGAACGTCTGGAGGTACGGCAGCCGCAGCAGCCACAGGTCGCCGACCTGCTCCGTGGTGAAGGCGAAGCCGTGCGTCTCCAGCAGGTGCAGGCCGAGGATCGCGTAGTCGACGTCGTCGTCCCGGCAGCTGCCCTGCACCCGGCCGCGCACGCAGGCCCGCCACTCGGGCCGCAGCAGGGCGGCCTCGCTCTCGCCGGGCGGCTCGGGCAGGTAGTCGGTGAGCGGCAGCGCGCCCGCCGAGCGCAGGTACCGGTCGATGCGGTCCCGCGTCCACACCTCGCCCTGCTCGACCGGTTTGCCGAGCATATTGCCGGCGATCCGGCCCAGCCAGCCCCCGAGAACGCGATCGGCCAGCCCCGAGTCCGTGTCCACGTCCGTACCCACTGCGGTCATGGGTCCGGTCTACCCGAATCCCGCTCCGCCCGCCCCCGTCACCACGCGGGTCGCGGCCGTTCCACCGGCTGGGCAGCGCATGACGGGGGACACACCCGCCGGTTAAGGTCGCAACGGCGCGACTGGTCCCGGACGGATGTGCGGGACCCGGACAGCGAGGGGATGCAAGTGGCGGACACTGCAGTGGGCAGCACCCGGTCGGCACGGTCGATCCGACGGGTGCTCGTCGCCGCGGACAAGTTCAAGGGCTCGCTGACGGCCGTGGAGGTCGCCGACCGTGTGACGGCCGGGCTGCGCAGCATCGCGCCGGGACTGGAGGTCGAGGCCCTTCCGGTGGCCGACGGCGGCGACGGCACCGTGGCCGCGGCGGTCGCGGCCGGATTCGACCGGCGCGAGGTACGGGTCCGGGGGCCGCTCGACGAGGCGGTGACCGCGGCGTTCGCGCTGCGCGGCGACACGGCCGTGGTGGAGATGGCCGAAGCCAGCGGACTCCAGCGGCTCCCGCAGGACACCTTCGCGCCGCTCACCGCGTCGACGTACGGCTCCGGCGAACTGCTGCGGGCCGCGCTGGACGCGGGCGCCCGCACGATCGTGTTCGGGGTGGGCGGCAGCGCCACCACCGACGGCGGGGCCGGCATGCTGGCCGCGCTCGGCGCCCGCTTCCTGAAGGCCGACGGCGAGCCGGTGGCACCCGGCGGAGGCGGACTGGCCGAGCTGGCGTCGGCCGACCTGTCCGGCCTCGACCCGCGGCTGGGCGACGTCGAGCTGGTCCTCGCCAGCGACGTCGACAACCCGCTGACCGGCCCGAAGGGCGCTCCCGCGGTCTACGGACCGCAGAAGGGCGCCTCACCGGAGGACGTGGAGCGGCTGGACGCCGCCCTCGGGCACTTCGCGAAGGTCCTGGAGGGTGCGGTCGGCGCCCGCGCCACCGAGTACGCCGCCTCGCCGGGCGCGGGCGCGGCGGGCGGCATCGGCTTCGGCGCGATGCTCCTGGGTGCCCGGTTCCGGCCGGGCATCGAGGTCATGCTGGACGTCCTCGGCTTCGTGTCGGCGCTGGAGCGGGCCGATCTGGTGATCACGGGGGAGGGGTCCCTCGACCAGCAGACCCTGCACGGCAAGGCCCCGGCCGGCGTCGCCGCGGCAGCCCGCGTCGCGGACCGGGAGGTCGTCGCGGTGTGCGGCAGGCTGTCGCTGCCCCCGGAGGAGCTGGGGCGCGCGGGCATCCGCCGGGCGTACGCGCTGACGGACCTGGAGCCGGACGTCACCCGGTGCGTCGCGGAGGCGGGCCCCATCCTGGAACGCACGGCGGCCCGCATCGCCCGCGACTTCCTGACCTGAGTCCGGCCACGGGACGGGGAGGGGCGGGGGACCGGGACGGGGTGCGCCCGACCGGGCGCTGAGCCGGGCCGAGGGACGCGACGCCCGGACCGGCCGTCTCAGGGTCTTCGCCCCCGGAAGGGCGCCCACACCCGGCCTCCGCCGTCCGGGACCCAGGGCATCCAGCCCTCCAGCCCCCCGCCCGCCCGGGGCCCCAGGGCATCCCACCCTTCCGGCCCCGGCCCGCCCTCGGCCCCCGCGGCCTCGGGGGCGGCCCTGCCCACCCCCGACTCGACCGGCAGCACGCCCCGCCCCGGCCCACCCGGAACCGTCGGAGAACCGCCCCGCCCCGCCGCGCGCGGGCAAGCACAGCAAAGGCCCCCCGAACCCAAAGGGTCCGGGGGGCCCACACAGCCATACCGGCCAACCCAGGCCGGCCGCTCCGGCCGAGCGCAGCGCTACGGCATCTGTGCCGCCCGCGCCTCCCGCCGGTTGTCGCGGAAGTTGTTCACCCGGCGTGCCGTGGCGAACAGCGGGATGACCGCGCCCATCACCAGCTGCAGCGCGCACCCCGTCTGCAGCAGCAGCTGGCCGCTCGGCGCGTCGAACGCCCAGGCCGCCAGCAGGCCCATCGACAGGACGATCCACGACAGCATGGCCACGGCGAGGCGGCCCCGCGGCTTCGGGTACTCGACCCGGCTCACCATCAGCCAGGCGGTGCCCAGGATCGCCAGCAGCGTCGCCACGAACGGCAGCTCGAGCAGCACGATCGAGACGACGGTCAGCGCACCGAACGGCGAGGGCATGCCCTGGAAGGTGCCGTCCTTGACCGTGACGCAGGAGAACCTCGCGAGCCGCAGCACCACCGCCAGCAGCACCACGATCGCCCCGACCGCCGCCACTCTCTGGTGCGCGTCGTCGGCGACCATGCCGTAGACGAGGACGAAGTACGCCGGCGCCAGGCCGAAGCTGATGAGGTCGGAGAGGTTGTCCAGCTCCGCGCCCATCGGCGAGGACCGGAGCTTGCGCGCGACCAGGCCGTCGAAGAGGTCGAAGACCGCCGCGCACAGCATCAGGATGACGGCGGTGGCCGCGCTGTGGCGGGCCATGCCGGTCTCCTGGCTGCCCGTGAGGTGCGGGATCAGGATGCCGGTGGTGGTGAAGTACACCGCCATGAAGCCGCAGGTGGCGTTGCCCAGGGTGAGGGTGTCCGCTATCGACAGGCGGAGCGAGAGCGGCATCTCCTCCTCGTCCTCGTCCTGGTCGGCCTCGGGCACCCACCCGGCCTGTGTGTCGGGATCAATCACGGTCAATGCGAGTCACCCCAGCCACGGTCTTCTGACCGACCTCGACCGCGACCTCCACGCCCTCGGGCAGGTAGAGGTCGACACGCGAGCCGAAGCGGATGAGACCGATCCGGTCGCCCTGCTCGACCTTGGTGCCCTGCGGCACGTAGGGGACGATGCGGCGGGCGACGGCGCCGGCGATCTGGATCATCTCGATGTCACCGAGTTCGGTGTCGAAGTGCCAGACGACGCGCTCGTTGTTCTCGCTCTCCTTGTTGAAGGCGGGAACGAAGCCGCCGGGGACGTGCTCGACCGACGTCACGGTGCCGTCCAGCGGCGCACGGTTGACGTGGACGTTGAGCGGGCTCATGAAGATCGCGACGCGCGTGCGGCCGTCCTTCCACGGCATGATGCTCTGCACCACTCCGTCGGCGGGCGAGATGACCCGGCCGCGGGTGATCTCGCGCTCGGGGTCGCGGAAGAACCACAGCATCCCCGCGGCCAGGGCGGTGGCGGGGACGGCTACGGCCTTCGCGGCACCCGAGCGGCGGGCACGCAGCAGGCTGACGGCCGCCGTGGCCACGGTCGGCAGAAGCCACGGCGAGGCTCCGCGCGCGAGGCGTACGCCGGTGCGGCTGTCGCGGGGTGCAGAGGTTTGGCTGTGGGGCATGGATGACCTTCGTAGCGGATCGTGCCGCGCACTGACGGGGGACGGCGGCTTTCCGGCGATCGTAGCGGCTCCGGGCGACAACTGGGTAAGGCAGGCAACCGAGTCGACGGCCGAGGAGTGCTGACGGGGTGTGATCCTGTACTCCAAGAAAACACCCCGTATCCGGACAAGTCAGCCCTGGAATCGATACTCTTCGAGCAGTCGCCGACCGATGATCATTTTCTGGATCTCGGCCGTCCCCTCACCGATCAGCAGCATCGGCGCCTCACGGTAGAGGCGCTCGATCTCGTACTCCTTGGAGAAGCCGTAGCCGCCGTGGATCCGGAAGGCGTCCTCCACGACCTCCTTGCAGTACTCGGAGGCGAGGTACTTCGCCATCCCTGCTTCAAGGTCGTTTCGTTCCCCGGAGTCCTTTTTGCGCGCTGCGTTCACCATCATCGCATGCGCCGCCTCCACCTTGGTAGCCATCTCCGCCAGCTTGAACTGGATGGCCTGGTGCTGGGCGATCGGCTTGCCGAACGTGTGGCGCTGCTGGGCGTACTGGACGCCCAGCTCGAAGGCACGCTGAGCGACGCCGCAGCCACGCGCGGCGACGTTGACGCGGCCGACCTCGACGCCGTCCATCATTTGGTAAAAACCTCGGCCGGTGACCCCGCCGAGCACCCGATCGGCGGGAACCCGCAGGCCGTCCATGATGAGCTCGGTCGTGTCGACGCCCTTGTAGCCCATCTTGTCGATCTTGCCGGGGATGGTGAGGCCGGGACGTACCTCGCCGAAGCCCGGCTCCTTCTCGACCAGGAACGTGGTCATCGACCTGTGGGGCGCCGTACCCTCGGGGTGTCCTTCGTCACTCCGGACCAGAACGGCCACCAGCGACGAGGTTCCGCCGTTCGTCAGCCACATCTTCTGGCCGTTCAGGACGTACTCCTCGCCGTCCTTCACCGCCTTGGAGGTGATCGCCGACACGTCCGAGCCGAGGCCCGGCTCCGACATGGAGAAGGCGCCGCGGATGTCGCCGGCCGCCATCCGGGGCAGGAAGTGGTCCTTCTGCTCCTGCGTGCCGTGCTGCTTGAGCATGTACGCCACGATGAAGTGGGTGTTGATGATGCCGGACACCGACATCCAGCCGCGGGCGATCTCCTCCACGCACAGCGCGTAGGTGAGGAGCGACTCGCCCAGACCCCCGTACTCCTCGGGGATCATCAGACCGAACAGACCCAATTCCTTGAGCCCGTCGACGATCTGCTGCGGATACTCGTCGCGGTGCTCCAGCTCGGTGGCGACCGGGATGATCTCCTTGTCCACGAAGTCGCGGACGGTGGACAGGATCTCCTGCTGGACGTCGGTCAGACCGGCGGTCTGGGCGAGACGGGCCATGGCCTACTTCTCCTGCTCCCTGAGTTCCGGGCGGCCGGGCTGCTCGCCGCCGCGCTCCTTGATGTACGTCTCGGTCGGCACCATCACCTTGCGGCGGAACACGCAGACCAGCGTGCCGTCCTGCTTGTAGCCCTTGGTCTCGACGTACACGATCCCGCGGTCGTTCTTCGACTTCGACGGCCACTTGTCGAGCACGGTCGTCTGGCCGTAGATCGTGTCCCCGTGGAAGGTCGGCGCCACGTGCCGCAGCGACTCGATCTCCAGGTTGGCGATGGCCTTGCCGGAGATGTCCGGCACGGACATGCCGAGCAGCAGCGAGTAGATGTAGTTCCCGACGACGACGTTCTTGCCGAAGTCCGTCGTCTTCTCCGCATAGTTGGTGTCCATGTGGAGGGGGTGGTGGTTCATCGTGAGGAGGCAGAACAGGTGGTCGTCGTACTCGGTGACCGTCTTGCCGGGCCAGTGCTTGTACGTCGCCCCGACCTCGAACTCCTCGTAGGTGCGTCCGAACTGCATGGCGCTCAGCCCTCCGGGATCTCGAACGTGCTGGTGCGCTGCATGCCGGCGGCGCGCCCCTTGCCGGAGATGACCAGGGCCATCTTGCGGCTGGCCTCGTCGATCATCTCGTCGCCGAGCATCGCCGAGCCCTTCTTGCCACCCGCCTCGGAGGTGTAGTAGTCGTACGCGTCCAGGATCAGCTCGGCGTGGTCGAAGTCCTCCTGCGAGGGGGAGAACACCTCGTTGGCCGCGTCCACCTGACCCGGGTGCAGCACCCACTTGCCGTCGAAGCCGAGGGCGGCGGCCCGGTCGGCGACCGCGCGGAAGCCGTCGACGTTGCGGATCTGCAGGTAGGGGCCGTCGATCGCCTGGAGGTTGTTGGCGCGGGCGGCCATCAGGATCTTCATCAGGATGTAGTGGTAGGCGTCCGCCGGGTAGCCGGGCGGCTGCTCGCCCACGACCAGCGACTTCATGTTGATGGACGCCATGAAGTCGGCCGGGCCGAAGATGATGGTCTCGACGCGCGGGGAGGCCTGCGCGATCTCGTTGACGTTGTTCAGGCCCTGCGCGTTCTCGATCTGCGCCTCGATGCCGATCCGGCCGACCTCGAAGCCCATCGTCTTCTCGATCTGCGTCAGCAGCAGGTCCAGGGCGACGACCTGCTGCGCGTCCTGCACCTTCGGCAGCATGATGCAGTCGAGGTTCGGGCCGGCGCCCTCGACCACGGTCACCACGTCGCGGTAGGTCCACTCCGTGGTCCAGTCGTTGACCCGGACCACGCGCGTCTTGCCGGTCCAGTCGCCCTCGTTGAGGAACTTCACGATCGTGTGCCGCGCCTCGGGCTTGGCCAGCGGCGCGCACGCGTCCTCCAGGTCGAGGAAGACCTGGTCGGCGGGGAGGCCCTGGGCCTTCTCCAGGAAGCGCGGGTTGCTTCCCGGGACCGCCAGACAGGAGCGGCGGGGGCGAAGGCGGTTGACGGTCGTCATGCGGGGACCTCCAGGGGGTCGAGCTTGTTCGCGGTACGGATCTCGTCGACGATGCGGCCGATGATCCCGGTGATGTCGAAGTCCTTCGGGGTGAAGACCGCGGCCACTCCCGCGGCCCGCAGCGCCTCGGCGTCTCCGGTGGGGATGATGCCACCGGCGATCACCGGTATATCTGTGGCACCGGCCACACGGAGCCGCTCCAGCACGTCCGGCACCAGCTGGGCGTGCGAGCCGGAGAGGATGGACAGGCCGACGGCGTGCACGTCCTCCGCGAGGGCGGCGTCCACGATCTGCTCCGGGGTGAGCCGGATGCCCTGGTAGACCACCTCGAACCCGGCGTCGCGGGCCCGCACGGCGATCTGCTCGGCGCCGTTGGAGTGACCGTCCAGGCCCGGCTTGCCGACCAGGAAGCGCAGCTTGCCCACGCCCAGGTCCTTGGCCGTCAGCTCCACCTTGCGGCGGACCCGGCCGAGCGCGGTGCCCTCCTCGGCGGTCACCGCGAGCGGCGCGGACGACACGCCGGTCGGCGCGCGGAACTCGCCGAACACCTCGCGCAGGGCCCCCGCCCACTCGCCGGTGGTCACGCCGGCCCGGGCGCACTCCAGGGTGGCCTCCATGAGGTTGTCGGTGCCCTTGGCGGCCTCCTTCAGCCGCTCCAGCGCCTTGCAGGGGCGCGGGTGGTTGAACGGCGGCTGGTAGCGGGTGTCGCGCCACTCCTGGAGGGCGGCGACGACCCGGGCCTCGACCGCGGGGTCCACCGTCTGGATCGCGGTGTCCAGATCGGCGGTCAGCGGGTTGGGCTCGGTGCCCTCGAAGGCGTTCACACCGACGATCTTCTCCTCGCCGGACTCGATCCGGGCGCGGCGCGCGGCGTGCGAGGCGACGAGCTGCGACTTCAGGTAGCCGGACTCGACGGCGGCCATCGCGCCGCCCATCTCCTCGATGCGTTCCATCTCGGCGAGGGAGTCCTCGACCAGCTGCGCGACCTTGGCCTCGACGACCTTCGAGCCCTCGAAGAGGTCGTCGTACTCCAGCAGGTCGCTCTCGTAGGCGAGGACCTGCTGGATGCGCAGCGACCACTGCTGGTCCCAGGGGCGGGGCAGGCCCAGCGCCTCGTTCCAGGCGGGCAGCTGCACGGCGCGGGCGCGGGCGTCCTTGGAGAGGGTGACGGCCAGCATCTCCAGCACGATCCGCTGGACGTTGTTCTCCGGCTGCGCCTCGGTCAGTCCGAGGGAGTTGACCTGGACGCCGTAGCGGAAGCGGCGGTGCTTGGGGTTCTCGATGCCGTACCGCTCGCGGGTGACCTGGTCCCAGATGCGGCCGAAGGCGCGCATCTTGCACATCTCCTCGACGAAGCGGACGCCCGCGTTGACGAAGAAGGAGATGCGGCCGACCACGTCGCCCATGCGCTCCTGCGGCACCTGGCCGCTGTCGCGGACCGCGTCGAGCACGGCGACCGCGGTGGACATCGCGTACGCGATCTCCTGCACCGGCGTGGCCCCGGCCTCCTGCAGGTGGTAGCTGCAGATGTTGATCGGGTTCCACTTCGGGATGTGGGAGACCGTGTACGCGATCATGTCCGTCGTCAGGCGCAGGCTCGGCCCGGGCGGGAACACGTGGGTGCCGCGGGACAGGTACTCCTTGACGATGTCGTTCTGCGTCGTGCCCTGGAGCCTGGTGATGTCCGCGCCCTGCTCCTCGGCGACGACCTGGTAGAGCGCCAGCAGCCACATGGCGGTGGCGTTGATCGTCATCGAGGTGTTCATCTGCTCCAGGGGGATGTCCTGGAACAGCCGGCGCATGTCACCGAGGTGGGAGACCGGCACCCCGACCCGGCCGACCTCGCCGCGGGCGAGGACGTGGTCGGGGTCGTAGCCGGTCTGGGTCGGCAGGTCGAAGGCGACCGACAGACCCGTCTGCCCCTTGGCGAGGTTGCGCCGGTACAGCTCGTTGGACGCCTCGGCGGTGGAGTGGCCGGCGTACGTCCGCATGAGCCACGGCCGGTCCCGTTCCCTGGGCGCCTGCGGCGCCTGACGCTCTGTCATGTCCGACCTCAGATGTTCCGGAAGCGGTTGATGGCGTCGATGTGCTGCGCCCGCTTGGCGTGGTCGCGCACGCCCAGGCCCTCCTCGGGCGCCATGCACAGCACGCCGACCTTGCCCTGGTGCAGGTTGCGGTGGACGTCGTAGGCGGCCTGCCCGGTGTCCTCCAGGCTGTAGGTCTTCGAGAGGGTGGGGTGGATCTTGCCCTTGGCGATCAGGCGGTTGGCCTCCCACGCCTCGCGGTAGTTCGCGAAGTGCGAGCCGATGATGCGCTTCAGCGACATCCACAGGTAGCGGTTGTCGTACTCGTGCATGTAGCCCGAGGTGGAGGCGCAGGTGGTGATGGTGCCGCCCTTGCGGGTGACGAAGACGGAGGCGCCGAAGGTCTCGCGGCCGGGGTGCTCGAAGACGATGTCGATGTCCTCGCCGCCGGTGAGTTCGCGGATGCGCTTGCCGAAGCGCTTCCACTCCTTGGGGTCCTGGGTGTTCTCGTCCTTCCAGAACCTGTAGCCCTCGGCGTTGCGGTCGATGATCGCCTCGGCGCCCATCTTCCGGCAGATGTCCGCCTTCTGGTCGCTGGAGACGACGCAGATCGGGGTGGCGCCGCCGGCCAGCGCGAACTGCGTGGCGTACGAGCCGAGTCCGCCGCTGGCGCCCCAGATCAGGACGTTGTCGCCCTGCTTCATGCCGGCGCCGTTGCGGGACACCAGCTGCCGGTAGGCGGTGGAGTTGACCAGGCCCGGCGCGGCGGCCTCCTCCCAGGTGAGGTGGTCCGGCTTGGGCATCAGCTGGTTGGACTTGACCAGGGCGATCTCGGCGAGGCCGCCGAAGTTGGTCTCGAAGCCCCAGATGCGCTGCTCGGGGTCGAGCATGGTGTCGTTGTGGCCGTCGGACGACTCCAGCTCGACGGACAGGCAGTGGGCGACGACCTCGTCACCGGGCCGCCAGGCGTTGACGCCGGGACCGGTGCGCAGCACGACGCCGGCGAGGTCGGAACCGATGATGTGGTACGGCAGGTCGTGGCGCTTGGTCAGCTCGCTGAGCCGGCCGTAGCGCTCCAGGAAGCCGAAGGTCGGCAGCGGCTCGAAGATCGAGGTCCACACCGAGTTGTAGTTGACCGAGGAGGCCATGACGGCCACCAGGGCCTCGCCCGGGCCGAGTTCGGGCAGCGGCACGTCGTCGAGGTGGATCGACTTGCGCGGGTCCTTGTCACGGGTCTCGAGGCCCGCGAACATCTCCGTCTCGTCCTTGTGCACGGTGATCGCACGGTACGACTCGGGCAGCGGCAGGGCGGCGAAGTCCTCCGACGTGGAGTCGGGCGACTGGATCGCGGCCAGGATGTCCTTGACGGTCACGGTGTTGCCTCCGGCGGTGAGCGCCCTGAGGGAGGGGCGCTGAGGGTTACGTCGGTGTGCTGCTGGGGTTTCGAGGGTGTGCCGTCGGTTCGGCGGTGGTGCTGCGGCAGCGCTGGTGGCGCGGGAGGTGCCTGTGACGCAGGCGTCCGGGCGGGCAGGCCGGGGGACCGGCTTGCTGGGACAGCCGGCGCGCGATCGGTCTCTGCGCGCCGGCCGCCCGGACTTCCTTCAACGTATGGCACGCCGTGTCATCCGGCAAGGCACCGAGTGCCAGAACTTGCTCTCAGATGAAATCTTTACGTGACAAATGAGCGATGATCGATCGAATGCGGTCCGCGAGCGGGCAGAAAACGGCCTCTGACATGCCAAAACGGCCACCCCGTGGGGTGGCCGTCATCACAGGCGCCGCACCGCGCCGGCCGCTCGCCCGGGGCCATCCCGGGGCGTGCGCAGCCCCTCTCGCAGCCCCTTCGCCGCGCCCTTGGCAGCGCCGTTCCGGTGCCGCTCCGAGCCTCTGCGGACGCCGGTTCCCTCCGGGCCACTTCGGGCCACTTCGGGGCTCTCCGGGCTCCGGGCCTTCTCGGGCTCCGGGCCCCCTCGGACTCCGGGCTCCTTCGGAGTCCGGGGCCTCCGGCCTCTTGCTGCTCCGGGCCCCTCCGGGCCGTCCAGAGCCGCCCTCGCGCCGCTCTCCGCCCGGGGCGCCGCCCGGCGGCCCCCGTGGTGCCCGGGAAGGGCCCGCGTCACCGCTCCTTGAGGGCCTGCTCGATGGTCCGCATGACCTCGTCCAGCGGGGCGTCGGTCCGCGTGACCGTGACCAGCACCTCGCCCTGGTCCACGGCCGGCGCCGCCGGCCGCGGCTGCGGAGAGGTGCGCCCGCGGCCCGCCATGATGCCGCTGCCGAAGGTCCTGCGGACGATGGCGAAGGCGTGGTCGAGCTGGGACTCCACGTCGCCCCGGCCGCCGGCCCGCAGCCAGCGCCGCAGCACGTGGTTGTGGGCGGTCACCACGGCGGACGCGGCGACCTCCGCCAGCAGCGGGTCGTCGTTGCCCGCGTCGTGGTGCGCGTGCTCGTCGAAGTGACCGAGCAGGTAGCGGGTGAAGAGGCGCTCGTAACGGGCCACCGACGCGATCTCCGCCTCGCGCAGGGTGGGCACCTCACGCGTGAGCTGGTAGCGGGCGACCGAGATCTCCGGATGCGCCGCGTACATCTTCATGACCTCTTTGATGCCGCGGCACACCGTGTCGAGCGGATGCTCGTGCGCCGGGGCGGCGTTGAGTACCGCCTCGGCGCGGACCAGGGTGTCGTCGTGGTCCGGGAAGATCGCCTCCTCCTTGGACCGGAAGTGCCGGAAGAAGGTGCGGCGCGCGACCCCGGCCGCGGCCGCGATCTCGTCGACGGTGGTCGCCTCGTACCCCTTGGACGCGAACAGCTCCATCGCTGCGGCCGCCAGTTCCCGGCGCATTTTCAGCCGCTGGGCTGCGGCACGGGACCCTGCTGTGCTCTCCGGCGCCTCGGTCGTGGCGGATGGACGTACGGACTTGGCGGGCTGGGACATGCCCCGAACGTACTGCATGTGCGCAGCTCGGTGCGCGTGGCCGGGGGCTCCCCCGCCCTCCTCGGGCGGGGGAGACGTGCCGTTCGCGGACGGTGGGAACCGGTCGGGATCGAGCAGCCCGCCCCATTCCGCCCCGGCCGGCGGCCGGTCGCCGGGGCGATGCTCAGCGCTTGGCATATTCGCGGAAGCCACGGCCGGTCTTGCGGCCGAGGCAGCCCGCGGCCACCAGGTGCTCCAACAGCGGCGCCGGGGCCAGACCCGGGTCGCGGAACTCGCGGTGCAGCACCTTCTCGATCGCCAGCGAGACGTCCAGTCCCACCACGTCCAGCAGTTCGAACGGGCCCATCGGGTAGCCGCCGCCCAGCTTCATCGCGGTGTCGATGTCGTCGAGCGACGCGTAGTGCTCCTCGACCATCTTGATCGCGTTGTTCAGGTACGGGAACAGCAGCGCGTTCACGATGAACCCGGCCCGGTCGCCGCAGTCGACGGCGTGCTTGCGGATCGTCCCGCACACCTCGCGCACGGTGGCGTGCACGTCGTCGGCGGTCAGCACGGTCCGCACGACCTCGACCAGCTTCATGGCGGGCGCCGGGTTGAAGAAGTGCATCCCGATCACGTCCTGCGGGCGCGAGGTGGCCCGCGCGCAGGCGATGACCGGCAGCGAGGAGGTGGTCGTGGCGAGCACCGCGCCCGGCTTGCAGACCTTGTCCAGCGCGGTGAACAGCTGCCGCTTGACCTCCAGGTCCTCGGCGACCGCCTCCAGCGCCAGGTCGACGTCGGCGAAGTCGTCGTAGGTGCCGGTCGGGGTGATGCGCTCCAGCGCCTCGGCGGCGGCCTCGGCGGTCATCCGGCCCCTGTCGACCGAGCGGGCCAGGGACTTGCCGATCCGGGCCTTGGCGGCCTGCGCCTTCTCCTCGCTGCGGGCGGCGAGGACCACGTCGTAACCGCCCTTGGCGAACACCTCGGCGATGCCGGAGGCCATGGTGCCCGAGCCCGCGACACCCACCGAGCGGACCGTCCGGCCGCCGGTGCCGGCGCCGTCCTCGCGCGGGGTGAGCGCGTCCGGCACGACCGTGCCGCTGCCCGGCGCCTCGTAGGTGTAGAAGCCGCGGCCCGCCTTGCGGCCCGTCAGGCCCGCCTCGCTGAGCTGCCGCAGGATCGGGGCGGGTGCGTGCAGCCGGTCCTGCGACGCGGAGTACATCGCCTCCAGGACGGTGCGGGCGGTGTCGACGCCGATCAGGTCCAGCAGCGCCAGCGGACCCATGGGCAGACCGCAGCCCAGCCGCATCGCGGCGTCGATGTCCTCGCGGGAGGCGTAGTTCGACTCGTACATCGCCGCGGCCTGGTTGAGGTAGCCGAACAGCAGGCCGTCGGCGACGAACCCGGGCCGGTCGCCGACCGCGACGGGCTCCTTGCCCAGGTCGAGGGCGAGATCGGTGACCGCGGACACGGCTCCCGGGGCGGTCAGCACCGAGGAGACCACCTCGACCAGCTTCATGGCCGGCGCCGGGTTGAAGAAGTGCAGCCCCAGCACGCGCTCCGGCCGCGCCGACTCCGCGGCGAGCCGGGTCACGGACAGCGCGTTGGTGCCGGTCGCCAGGATCGCCTCGGGCCGCACGACGGCGTCGAGTTCGCGGAACACCTGCTGCTTGACCTCGTACGACTCCGGCACCACCTCGATGACCAGGTCGGCGTCGGCCGCCAGAGCCAGGTCGGTGGAGACGCGCACCCGGGAGAGCAGGGCGGTGCGCTCCTCACCGGTCAGCCGGCCGCGCTGCACGGCACGGGTGGTGGAGGCCTCCAGGGCGGCGAGGCACTGGGCGGCCTGGGACTCGCTGACGTCGATGCCGACGACCTCGCGGCCGGCCCGGGCCAGGACCTCGGTGATGCCGGTGCCCATCGTGCCGAGGCCGACGACGGCGACGGTCCGCAGGGCGGAGGGAGGGGTGTGGGACAGGGGAGTGGCCATCGCGGGACTCCAGGAATGAGGGTGACGACGGGAAACGCCGCCCGGGTGCGCCCCGTCGTGGGACGCACCGGGCCTGCGTGCGGAGTGCGGGTGGTGGTGCCGGGCTGCAAAGCGCACACGCCCGGTGCCGGTGGGGAAGGGCGTGCACACGCCCCCGCCCCGCGGCGGATCCGGCCGGCCCTGTCCCGGGGCCGGGCCGTACTGCGGTACATCGCGTACCGAACCGACTGCGACTCGCGGCGGCTGCGTCACCAAACCACCACGAGGAGGGTCTGCGAGTGGGTAACTCGCTCGTCTGAGCTTAACCGGCCGGTAACGAGCGCGCCAGTCCCCGACTTTGTGATGTGGGTCCCGGACGCCCCGGCGCGCGCCTAACCTCGGGACATGGACGAGGAGTGGCGGCAGCTCACGCAGCGCTTACGGACCGAGGCCGGCGGATCGGCGGCCTTCGACGACCTCGTGGCGACGGAGGACCCCGACACCCTCGCCGACGTCCTCACCGCACCCGGACAGCCGCTGTGGGCCCGCGAACTGGCCGCCGTCCGGCTCGGCCTGGCCGGCGACCCCCGCGCCTTCGAGGCCCTGGTGCTGCTCCTGAACCACCGTGACCCGCCGCGCTGCGCCGCGGCCGCCCTCGCCCTCGCCCGGCTCGGCGACCCCCGCACCGCCCGCGCCGCCGCGGCGCTCGCCACCAACGAACTCCGCGTCGCCTACGCCCTGCACCCGGTCCGCCTGCTGACCGCGCTGCGCGCCCCCGAGGCGGTCCCCGCCCTCATCACCACCCTCCGCCGCCGCCTCGGCCCCCACGACCCCCACCATCGGGTCGCGCTCGCCTGTGTGGAGGGACTGGGCGAACTCGGCGACCCCCGCGCGGAGCCCGTGCTGACCGAGGCCCTGGCCCACCCGGCGCTGACGGAGGCCGCGAGCCGGGCCCTGGCCCGCATCCCGCGCCAGGGGGGCGCGCGGGGGCGGATCCCGGGGCAGCGGTAGGGCATGACGGGCCGTCACCGTCGTGCCCGGCCGTCGCCGCCGTGCCCGGCCGTCACCACCATGCCCGGCTGTTACCACCGTGCCCGGCCGTACCCGGCCGTGCTGTGCCGGTGGTGCGGTCAGCCGCGGGAGCCGAGCAGGCCGTGCAGGACGGTGCCGCGGGCCGTGGCCGGGACGGCCTTCGACGTCGGCGGCTCCGGGTCCGGCAGCGCCTCGCACACCGCGTCGGCCACGCCCGCGCCGCCGCCGCGCGGCACCGTCCCGTCGGCCAGGTAGGCCGCCAGGTGCCGGTCCAGGCAGTCGTTCCCGCTCAGCGTGACGCCGTGGTTGCCGCCCCCCTGCTCGACGACCAGGCCGGAGCGCGCCAGCAGGCGGTGGACCGTGACGGCCCCCCGGTAGGGGGTCGCCGCGTCGTCGGTCGCCTGGAAGAGCAGCGCGGGCGGGATCAGGCCGTTGGCGACGGAGACCGGGCGCAGCGACCGCGTCGGCCAGAACGCGCACGGTGCGTTGTACCAGGCGTTGTTCCAGGTCATGAACGGCGCCTCGGCGTGCACCGCCGCGTTGTCCTTGCGCCACTGCCGCCAGTCCCGCGGCCAGGACGCGTCCCGGCACTCGACCGCCGTGTAGACGCTGTAGCCGTTGCCCGCGCCGGGCTCGGCGGCGCCGAGGTTCTCGTACGCGGTGAGCAGCGGGCCGGTGTCGCCGTCGTTCGCGTACGCCGCGAACGCCTCGGCGAGATGCGGCCAGTACCCGTTGTAGTAGCCGCCCGGGATGAAGGTGTCCTCCAGCTCCGCCGCGCCGACCCTGCCCCCGGCCGGGTCCTCGGCCAGCGCCGCCCGCATCGCGTACCAGCGGGCCTCGACCCGCTCCGGGTCGGTGCCCAGCCCGTACGTCGCGTCGTGCTCGGCGATCCAGGCCATCAGGGCCCGGTGCCGGGCGTCGAAGGCCCGGTTCTGACGCAGGTTGGCCTCGTACCAGACCGCGTCGGGGTCGACCACCGAGTCCAGCACCAGGCGCCGCACCCGCTCCGGGAACAGCTTCGCGTACACCGCGCCCAGGTACGTGCCGTAGGAGTAGCCGAAGTAGCTGATCCGCTCGGCCCCGAGCGACTCCCGGATCACGTCCAGGTCGCGCGCGGCGCTGGTGGTGTCGATGAACGGCAGCAGATCGGCGTACTTGGCCCGGCAGGCGTCGGCGAAGGACTTCACCCGGGCCAGGTTGGCCTCCTCCATCGCCTCACCGGTGGGCACGGAGTCCGGCCGCACCGGGTCGAAGTGGTCCGGCGCGCAGTCCAGCGCGGGGCGGCTCGCCCCCACCCCGCGCGGGTCGAAGCCGATGACGTCGTACTGCGCCGCCACCTCCCGCGGCAGCGAGGCGGCGACGAACCCGGCGAGCGTCCGCCCGCTGCCGCCGGGACCGCCCGGGTTGACCAGCAGCGGGCCCTGGTACGTCGGGGCGGTGTGCGGGACCCGGGACAGCGCGAGCGTGATCGTGCGCCCGCCGGGATCGGCGTGGTCCAGCGGCACCTCGACGCTCGCGCACTGCAGGGTCGGGTAGTGCTCGGTGGGGCACTTCTCCCAGGCGGGCGCGGCGGCGGGGGCCGCGGCGGGGGCGGATGCGGCGGCCGACGGAGTGCCGGCCGAGGCGGGCAGGGCCGTCAGGCTGCCGGCCACGACGGCGGCGGCGCCGCACAGCACGGCTGCGCGCTTCCTCATGAGGTGCTCCCGGGACGGAGGGTCGGCGGACCGCACGGCGCACGGCCCTCGACGGATCGTCCCGGCAGCCGGGCCCCGGACCAACGCGCTCCGCCGGTACGTGACCCGAACGGGTCGTCGGATGCGCTCCGACGTGCGCAACGCGGTGGTGCGTCCGAGCGCCGGCGCGGCGACCCTCTAGGGAAACGGGCGCCCGCGCCGGAGCCTCCCGCGCGCCTTGGACCTCCTCGGCCCTGTCGACCCCCTCGCGTCTACAGCAGCGTCAGCTGAGTCGGCTCCGGGGGTGCGGACTCCACGGACTCCACGGGCCCCGTGGCCGTGCCGGCGGCCGGGCGGATCCGGCGGGGCAGGCCGGGTGCCGCGGGGCCGATGCCGTGGGCGCGGGCCAGCTCGTGCACCTGGCGGGTGATGCGGCGCTGGTACCACTTCGGTGCGTAGGCGCCCTCCGCGTACAGCCGTTCGTAGCGGTTCACCAGGTGCGGGTGGTGCCGGGCGAGCCAGGACATGAACCACTCGCGCGCCCCGGGGCGCAGGTGCAGCACGAGCGGGGTGACGGACGTGGCGCCCGAGGCCGCGATGGCCCGTACCGTCGCGCGCAGTTGGTCCGGGCGGTCGCCGAGGAACGGGATGACCGGGGCCATCAGCACCCCGCAGCCGATGCCGTGGTCGGTCAGCGTGCGGACGACGTCGAGGCGCCGCTCGGGGGCGGGGGTGCCGGGCTCCACGGTGCGCCACAGCGACTCGTCGACGAAGCCCACGGAGACCGAGATGCCGACGTCGGTCACCTCGGACGCCTGCTTGAGCAGTTCCAGGTCGCGCAGGATCAGCGTGCCCTTGGTCAGGATCGAGAAGGGGTTGGCGTGGTCCCGCAGGGCGGTGATGATGCCCGGCATCAGGCGGTAGCGGCCCTCGGCGCGCTGGTAGCAGTCGACGTTGGTGCCCATGGCGATGTGCTCGCCCTGCCAGCGGGCGGAGGCGAGCCGGTGGCGCAGCAGTTCGGGGGCGTTCACCTTGACCACGATCTGGGTGTCGAAGTCCAGGCCGGAGTCGAGGTCCAGGTAGCCGTGGGTCTTGCGGGCGAAGCAGTACACGCAGGCGTGCGAGCAGCCGCGATAGGGGTTCACGGTCCATTCGAACGGCATGCGGGAGGCGCCCGGCACCCGGTTGACGATCGAGCGCGCGCGGATCTCGTGGAAGGTGATCCCGCGGAACTCGGGCGTGTCGACGGTGCGGGTGGTGACGGCGTCCGCGCCGAACAGCGCGGCGTCGGCCCGGCTGTGGCCGTCCCCGGTCGAGAGGTTCTCCCAGCGCATGACGCCTCCTCGGTAGTGCAGGACCACAGAATAGAACAAGTGTTCCCTTGATCGTGCGGGTGACAGGTTCGATCACGCTTCCGATCAGTTGTGGACTCCCGATTTGGGCGGCCGGGCGCGGGGGTGGTTGGCTTGGCCGGACCCCCGACACACCAGGTCCTGGAGGAAAGCCATGGCGCAGGTCGAGGCCACTACGGAGCGGATCGTCGCGGCGGACGCGGAGACGGTGTTCGACGCCCTCGCCGACTACAGCGGCACCCGGGCCAAGGTGCTGCCCGAGCAGTTCAGCGAGTACGAGGTCCGGGAGGGCGGCGACGGCGAGGGCACCCTCGTCCACTGGAAGCTCCAGGCCACCAGCAAGCGCGTGCGGGACTGCCTCCTGGAGGTGACCGAGCCCAGCGACGGCGAGCTGGTGGAGAAGGACCGCAACTCCTCCATGGTCACCGTCTGGCGCGTCACCCCGGCCGGCGAGGGTCGCTCGCGCGTCGTCGTGACCACCACCTGGCAGGGTGCCGGAGGGATCGGCGGCTTCTTCGAGAAGACCTTCGCCCCCAAGGGGCTGGGCCGCATCTACGACGCCCTGCTCGCCAGGCTGGCCGCCGAGGTCCAGAAGTAACCCCGTCCGTCGCGGACTTCGGGCGTCCCCCGCTCAAGGGGCCGTTCCACGTGGGGACATGATGAGGGCGGCCGGCGCTCCGCGCCAGGCCGCCCTCACCGGTTCGGGTGATCTCCGGCCGACCTCTCCGTACGCCGTAACTCGCCGTGCTTGCTCGTAGTTGTCGCTTTTACGCGGGAATGGTGCGGCAGGGCGACGAGGGGAGCGGGACGTGGGCGGGACCACTCTGACGAAGGACGAACCGGCGGTCGCGGCCCCGCCGGCCCCGGACCCGCCCGCGGCGTCCGGCGGCCCCGGGCTGAGCCCGCGCCGGGTGCGCCTGGTCTTCGTCGCGCTCATGCTGGCGCTGCTGCTGGCCGCCCTCGAGCAGATGATCGTCGCCACCGCGCTGCCCCGGATCGTCGGCGACCTGCACGGCCTGGACCGCATGTCCTGGGCGATCACCGCCTACCTGCTCACCTCCACCGTCGGGCTGCCCGTCTACGGCAAGCTCGGCGACCTGCTCGGCCGCAAGGGCGTCTTCCAGTTCGCCATCGTGGTCTTCGTCGTCGGCTCCGCACTGGCCGGCCGGGCCCAGACCATGGACCAGCTGATCGCCTACCGCGCGGTGCAGGGGGTCGGCGCGGGCGGACTGATGATCGGTGTCCAGGCGATCATCGCGGACATCGTCCCGGCGCGGCAACGGGGCCGCTTCATGGGCCTGATCGGCGCCGCCTTCGGTCTCGCCTCCGTCGCGGGGCCGCTGCTCGGCGGGTACTTCACCGACCACCTGTCGTGGCGCTGGTGCTTCTACATCAACGTGCCGTTCGGGATCGTCACCCTGATCGTGGTCGCCCTGGTGCTGAAGCTGCCCCGGCCTGCCGCCCGCCCCCGCCTCGACGTCCTCGGCACGCTCCTGCTGGCCGCCGCCTCCACCTGCCTGGTGCTGCTGACCAGTTGGGGCGGCACCGAGTACGCGTGGGACTCGCGCGTCATCCTCGGCCTCGGCGCGGGCGCCCTCGCGGCCACCGTCCTCTTCCTCGTCGCCGAACGCTTCGCCGCCGAACCCCTCATCCCGCTCCGGCTGTTCCGGGACCCGGTCTTCAACATCACCGGTCTGGTCGGCCTGGTGATCGGCGTGGCCCTCTTCGGCGCCGCCAGCTACCTGCCGACCTACCTTCAGATGGTCGACGGGGCCACGGCCACCGAGTCCGGGCTGCTGATGCTGCCCATGATGGCCGGAATCGTCGGCGCCTCGGTCATCTCCGGTCAGGTCATCAGCCGGTCCGGCCGATACCGGTCGCACCCGATCATCGGGTGCGCGCTCTCGGTCGTCGGCATGGCGCTGCTGTCCCGCCTGGAGACCGGCACGCCCCGGCTCCACTACAGCATCTGGATGGCCGTCCTCGGCGCCGGCATCGGCATGGTCATGCCGGTTCTGGTCCTGGCCGTCCAGAACTCCGTGCGCCCCGCCGACCTCGGCACCGCCACCAGCGCCAACAACTACTTCCGCCAGATCGGCGGCAGCGTCGGCGCCGCCGTCTTCGGCACCCTCTTCGCCTCCCGGCTCACCGACGCCCTGGCCGACCGCCTGCCCGCGTCCGGCGCCGGAGGCGCCCTGCCCGACGCCGAGTCCCTCACCCCGCAGGCCGTGCACGCGCTGCCGCCCGCCCTGCGCGACGCCTACGTCCAGGCCTACGCCGACGCCATGCCGCGCATCTTCCTCTACCTGGTGCCGGTCCTCGTCCTCGGCCTGCTGCTCGCCTTCTTCCTCAAGGAGAAACCCCTGGTGTCCCACAACGCCCCCACCGCGGCCCCGGCCCCGGACGCGTCCTACTCCCCCGGCTCCGTCCCCCAGGCCCGCCTCCACACCGCGGGCGCGGCGCACACCGCCGCCGTCCGGCCGCCGCACGCCGGGGGTGTCCCGGTGTGCGGCACCGTCCAGCATCCCGACGGCACGGTCGTGCCGCGGGCCGCGCTCACCCTGATCGACGTCGGCGGACGGCAGATCGGGCGCGGCGCCAGCGGTGACGACGGGCGCTACGCCCTGGCCACCCCGGGCTCGGGCTCGTACGTGCTGATCGCCGCCGCGGGCGGCCACCAGCCGCAGGCCGTCTCGGTCACCGTCGGCGAACGCCCGGTCGAACTGGACGTGGTCCTCGGCGGCGCGGGCCGCCTCGCCGGTTCCGTCGTCACCGCCGACGGCACCCCGGTCCGCGACGCCGCCGTCACGCTCACCAACGTCCACGGCGAGGTCGTGGCCACCACCCGCAGCGGCCGCGAGGGCGGCTACGTCATCACCGAGCTGGTCGCCGGGGAGTACACCCTCGCCGCCAGCGCGCCCGCCTTCCGGCCAGCCGCCCTCCCGGTCACCGTCCAGGCGGCGCGCGAGACCCGGCAGGACGTCGAACTCGCCGGGGGAGCCGTGCTGCGCGGCACCGTCCGGGGGAGCGGGGGGCGTGCCGTGGAGGACGCCCGGGTGACCCTGCTGGACGCGGCGGGCAACGTCGTGGACACCCTCACCACCGGCGCCGACGGGATCTTCCGCTTCGTCGACCTGTCCTCCGGCGAGTACACCGTGATCGCCGCCGGGTACCCGCCGGTGGCCACCGTGCTGCAGATGGCCGGAGGTGGCCGCACCGAACGCAACCTCCAGCTCGGACACGAGGACTGAGGCAGCCCGCCGGGGGCGCGGCGGGCCGGCCCGGCGCCGGATCTGCCGTGCCCCGGTGCCCCGGTGCCGCGGTGCCGCGGTGCCGCGGTGCCGCGGTGCCCCGGTGCCCGGGCCGGGGATGTGCCGTGCGTCGGGCCCCGGACCGCCCGCGCGCGGTCCGTGCGGTGATCGTCGGCTTCCGGGCCGCGCGCGTCGGGCAGGCTCTCCGGCATGGTTTCTACATTGCAGAACGTGGCGATCGACTGTGCGGACGCCTACGGACTGGCCCGCTTCTGGAGCGGGGTCACCGGCCGCCCGGTCGACCCGCAGGACCGGCCGGGCGATCCCGAGGTGCAGGTGCGGCTTGCGGAGGGCACGGTGCTGTACTTCCAGCAGGTGCCTGAGCCCAAGACGGTCAAGAACCGGGTCCATCTCTGTCTGCGCCCCCGGACGTCACGCGACCGGGAGGTGGAACGGCTCCTGGGCCTCGGCGCCACCCTGGTCGCCGATCACCGCGCCCCCGACGGCACCGGCTGGGCGGTCCTCGCGGATCCCGAGGGCAACGAGTTCTGCGTGCTGCGCGGCGAGTCCGACCGGGCCGTCGCCGAAACGCCCTGACGCCGCCCGGCCCTCCCGCGGCCGGAAGCGGGTGCGGGCGGCCCACGACCGTCCCGGGCGCAGGCCCGCACGGGTGCCGGGGGCGCGCGGGCCGCCCGCCACAGGGAGTGTCCGTGCACCTCCGGCCGGCTGGCGTTCCCGGTTGTCCCCCTGCTCGCCTGGCGCCCCCGCGACGACGCTCCGGGCCGTCCCGGCGGGGCGCGGCGCGCCCCGCGGGGCCGGTGCGGTGAGAGTTTTCCACAGGCCTGGCCGTGGTTCGGGCCGAGCACGTAGCGTGCCTGGCATGAAGATCCTCATCAGCGCCGACATGGAGGGCGCCACGGGTGTCACCTGGCCGGCCGACGTGCTGCCGGGGACACCGCAGTGGGAACGCTGCCGCTCCCTGTTCACCTCGGACGTCAACGCGGCCGTGCTCGGCTTCTTCGACGGCGGCGCGGACGAGGTGCTGATCAACGAGGCCCACTGGACGATGCGCAACCTCCTGCTGGAGGAGCTGGACGAGCGGGCCACCATGCTCACCGGGCGGCACAAGGCACTGTCCATGGTGGAGGGCGTGCAGCACGGCGACGTGGACGGCATCGCGTTCGTCGGCTACCACGCGGGCGCCGGCATGGAGGGCGTCCTCGCCCACACCTACCTCGCCAACTCCGTCACCGGGGTGTGGCTGAACGGGGAGCGCGCCAGCGAGGGCCTGCTCAACGCGCACGTCGTCGCCGAGTACGGGGTGCCGGTGGTCCTGGTCACCGGGGACGACGTGGCCTGCGAGGACGCCCTCGGCTACGCGCCCGGCGCGCTGAAGGTCGCCGTCAAGGACCACGTGTCGCGGTACGCGGCGGTGTGCCGCACACCGGGCAGAACGGCGGCCGACATCCGGGCCGCGGCGAAGGAGGCGGCGGGGCTGGCGGTGCGTCAGCCGCCCGCCGACGCCGGGCCGTTCACGGTGGAGGTGGAGTTCGACGCCGCGCACCTCGCCATGGCGGTCACCGTGGTGCCCGGCGTGCGCCACGCCGGGGAACGCAAGGTGGCGTACACGAGCGCCACGATGTACGACGGGATCCGCGTCTTCAAGGCGGTCACCACGATCGCCTCGGCCGCGGTGGAGGAGCAGTATGGCTGACCGGCAGGCACAGGAAGAGGTCGTGACCTTCACGTCCGACCTGATCAGGATCGACACCACCAACCGCGGCGGCGGCGACTGCCGGGAGCGTCCCGCCGCCGAGTACGCCGCCGCGCGGCTGGCCGAGGCGGGCCTCGAACCCACCCTCCTGGAGCGCACCGAGGGCCGCACCAACGTCGTCGCCCGCATCGAGGGCACCGACCCGTCGGCGGACGCCCTGCTGCTCCACGGTCACCTCGACGTGGTGCCCGCGGAGCCCCGCGACTGGAACGTGCACCCCTTCTCCGGGGAGATCCGCGACGGCGTCGTCTGGGGGCGCGGCGCCGTCGACATGAAGAACATGGACGCCATGATCCTCTCCGTGGTGCGGTCCTGGGCCCGGGAAGGCTTCCGGCCCCGCCGGGACGTCGTCGTCGCGTTCACGGCCGACGAGGAGGCCAGTGCCGCGGACGGGGCCGGTTTCCTCGTCGACCGGCACCCGGAGCTGTTCGAGGGCTGCACCGAGGCCGTCGGCGAATCGGGGGCGTTCACCTTCCACGACGGCGCCGGACGGCAGATCTACCCGATCGCGGCCGGGGAGCGCGGCACCGCCTGGCTGCGGCTCACCGCGCGCGGCCGGGCGGGCCACGGCTCCAAGGTGAACCGGGAGAACGCGGTGACCCGCCTCGCCGCCGCCGTCACCCGCATCGGCGAGTACGAGTGGCCGCTGCGCCCCACCCCCACCGTGCGGGCCGCTCTCGGCGAACTGGCCGCGCTGTACGGCATCGAGACCGACCTCACCGACATCGACACGCTGCTGGACAAGCTCGGCCCGGCCGCCAGACTGGTCGAGGCGACCGTCCGCAACAGCGCCAACCCGACCATGCTGGACGCCGGGTACAAGGTCAACGTGATCCCGGGCCAGGCCGTGGCACAGGTCGACGGGCGCTTCCTGCCGGGCACCGAGGACGAGTTCCGCGCCACCCTCGACCGCCTCACCGGGCCGGACGTCGACTGGGAGTTCGAGCACCGGGAGGTCGCCCTCCAGGCACCCGTCGACGCGCCGACGTTCGCCGCCATGCGGGCCGCGATCGAGGAGTTCGCGCCGGAGGCACACGTCGTCCCGTACTGCATGTCGGGCGGGACGGATGCCAAGCAGTTCTCTCGGCTCGGCATCACCGGGTACGGCTTCGCACCGCTGAAGCTGCCCGAGGGCCTGGACTACCAGGCCATGTTCCACGGCGTGGACGAGCGGGTGCCCGTCGAGGCACTGCACTTCGGCGTCCACGTCCTCGACCGGTTCCTGCGGACGGCCTGACCAAGTGGGGGAGACAGTGCGGACACTGCAGTACGGGGCGTGGCCCTCGCCCATCGACGCGGCCACGGCCGTCACCCAGGGCGGCAGCCCCGAGTACGCGGGCTTCGTCGGCGACGAGGTGTGGTGGACCGAGCCCCGGCCCGCCGAGGGCGGCCGGCGCACCCTGGTCCGGCGGCACGCCGACGGCCGGGAGGAGAGTGTCCTCCCCGCCCCGTGGAACGTGCGCAGCCGCGTCCACGAGTACGGCGGGCTGCCCTGGGCCGGAACCATGACGGACACGGGCCCCCTGGTGGTCTTCGTCGACTTCGCGGACCAGCGCCTGTACCGCTGGGAGCCGGGCACCGCACCCCGCCCGCTCACCCCCGTCTCCTCCGTCGGGCAGGGCCTGCGCTGGGTCGAACCGACGTGGCGGGCGGACCGCGGGGAGGTGTGGTGCGTCCTGGAGGAGTTCACCGGGGACGGGCCCGGCGACGTGCGCCGCCTCCTCGCCGCCGTCCCGCTGGACGGCTCGGCCGCCGACGACCGGGGCGCGGTGCGCGAACTCACCGACGACCGGCACCGCTTCGTCACCGGACCGCGCCCCTCGCCCGACGGACGGCGCGTCGCCTGGCTGGCCTGGGACCACCCGCGCATGCCGTGGGACGGCACCGAACTCCTCGTCGCCGACGTCGCTCCCGACGGCACCTTCGGTGAGCCCCGCACCGTCGCCGGCGGACCCGAGGAGTCCGTCGCCCAGGCCGACTGGACCCCCGACGGCCGGCTGCTCCACACCAGTGACCGCACCGGCTGGTGGAACCTGTACCGGGACGGCGAACCCGTCTGCCCGCGCGACGAGGAGTTCGGCGGCCCCTTGTGGCGGCCCGGCTCACGCTGGTTCGCCCCGCTGGACAGCGGGCTCGTCGCCGTACTGCACGGCCGGGGCGCCGCGGTGCTCGGGGTCCTCGACCCCGACACCGGCGAGGTCGTCGACGCGGCCGGCCCCTGGACCGAGTACGCCTCCTTCCTCGCCGCCCAGGGCGAACGCGTCGTCGCCGTGGCGGGCAGTCCGCGCAGCGCTCCCGAGGTCGTCGAACTGGACACCCGCACCGGCAGGTCCCGGGTCGTCGGCGCCGAACACCGGGACGTCGTGGACCCCGCCCACTACCCCGAGCCGCAGCTGCGCACCTTCACCGGCCCGGACGGCCGCGAGATCCACGCCCACGTGTACCCGCCGCACCACCCCGGCTGCACCGCCCCGGGCGACCGCCTGCCCCCCTACGTCATCCGGGCGCACGGCGGCCCCACCGGCCGGGCGCCGCTCGTCCTCGACCTGGAGATCGCCTACTTCACCTCCCGCGGCATCGGCGTCGCCGAGGTCGACTACGGCGGCTCCACCGGCTACGGGCGCGCGTACCGCGACCGGCTGCGCGGACAGTGGGGCGTGGTGGACGTCGAGGACTGCGCCGCCGTCGCGCGGGCCCTCGCCGACGAGGGCACCGCGGACCGCGACCGGCTCGCCCTGCGCGGCGGCAGCGCCGGCGGCTGGACCACCGCCGTCTCCCTGACCACCACCGACGTCTACGCCTGCGGCACGATCCTCTACCCGGTCCTCGACCTCACCGACTGGAGCACCGGCGGGACCCACGACTTCGAGTCCCACTACCTGGAGAGCCTGATCGGCCCCCGCGACGAGGTGCCCGCCCGGTACACCGAACGCTCGCCCGTCACGCACGCCGAGAAGCTCACCGCGCCGTTCCTGCTGCTCCAGGGCCTCGACGACGTGATCTGCCCGCCCGCGCAGTGCGAGCGCTTCCTGGCCCGGCTGACCGGCCGGCGGGTGCCGCACGCCTACCTCACCTTCGAGGGCGAGGGCCACGGCTTCCGGCGCGCGGAGACCCTGGTGCGCGCCCTCGAAGCGGAACTCGCGCTCTACAACCAGGTGTTCGGCCTGAACGCGCCGGACGCCGCACCGCTGGAGCTGACCGGATGAACCAGGTGGAACCCCTGCGACGACCGCCCCGGCTCGCCCCCGGCGCGCGGGTGGCCGTCGTCGCCCCCAGCGGGCCGGTGCCGCAGGACCGCCTCCGGGCCGGTCTGGACGTGCTGCGCGGCTGGGGACTCGACCCGGTGGTGGCCCCGCATGTCCTGGACCGGCACCACCGGTTCGACTACCTCGCGGGCACCGACGCCGACCGGGCGGCCGACCTGCAGGCCGCCTGGTGCGACCCCGCCGTCGACGCGGTGATCTGCGCCCGCGGCGGCTACGGGGTGCAGCGCATGACCGAGCTGCTCGACTGGACCGCGATGCGCGCCGCCGGACCGAAGGTGTTCGTCGGGTTCAGCGACATCACCGCGCTGCACGAGGCGTTCGCCACCCGGCTGGGCCTCGTCACCCTGCACGGACCGATGGCCGCCGGGCTCGACTTCGTCAAGAGCACCCGCGCCCAGGACCACCTCAGAGCCACCCTCTTCGCGCCGGAAACCGTCCGGGTGCTGACCTCCGGCGGCACCGCGCTGGTGCCCGGCCGGGCACGCGGGGTCACCCTCGGCGGCTGCCTCGCCCTGCTCGCCGCCGAGCTGGGCACCCCGCACGCCCGGACGTCCGCGCGCGGCGGACTGCTGTGCCTGGAGGACGTGGGGGAGGAGACCTACCGGCTCGACCGCTACCTCACCCAGCTGCTGCGCGCCGGACTGCTGGACGGCGTCGCCGGGGTGCTGCTGGGCTCCTGGGCGGACTGCGGTCCCCCCGACGAACTGCGCGCCCTGTTCACCGACCGGCTCGGCGGCCTGGGCGTGCCGGTGGCCGAGGAGTTCGGGTTCGGCCACTGCGACGGGGCCATGACCGTGCCCTTCGGCGTCCCCGCGGAACTGGACACGGAGGCGGGCACCCTGACCCTGGAGCATCCGGCGCTGAGCTGATCGGGGGCCGGGACGGGGGCCCGGACGGGGACCGGACGAGGACCGGGCCGGGGCCGGGCGACGGGGTCTGCCGCTGCCGGGGCGGCTGCGCTCCCCGGTAGTCGGTCCGCGCGGGCGTGGGGGACACGGGCACCCCGCAGGGGACGTGCCGCCGGCGGATCGGGCGGAGCGGGGGCGTTGTGGCGGGGCGTCGTGGCGGGCGGTGCCCAGGGCCGGAGCGGAGGCGGTGGGCCCGTCGTAGGGTGGCAGAGTGCCGCATTCCGTTCCTTCCCCCTACCTCGCCGAGGGCCCCCGCGTGGGGTTGCGCCCGTTCACGTTCGAGGACGGCGCCGAGTTCACCGCCCGCGCGCGGGAGAGCAAGGACCTGCACCACCCCTGGCTCTTCCCGCCGGACACCGCCGACGCCTACCGGGCGTACGCGAAGCGCCTGATCGACGATCCGGCCAGGGCGGGTTTCCTGATCTGCGAGAAGGACGACGGCGGCGCCATCGCCGGGTTCGTCAACATCAACAACATCGTCCGGGACGGCTTCCAGAGCGGCGCGCTCGGCTACGGCGCCTTCGCGCACGCCGCCGGGCGGGGACTGATGAGCGCGGGCCTGGACCTCGTCGTGCGGCACGCCTTCGGACCGATGCGCCTGCACCGGCTGGAGATCAACGTGCAGCCCGGCAACGCCGCCTCGATCGCGCTGGCCCGTCGCTGCGGCTTCCACCTGGAGGGGTTCTCGCCCCGGATGCTCCACATCGACGGGGCCTGGCGCGACCACCAACGCTGGGCGCTCACCCGCGAGATGCTCCGCTGACGCTCGGCGCTCGGCGCTCGACGGCAGGGGGCCGGCGGCCGGCCGGGGGCCAGTGACCGCTCACCTGGGGCGGCGGTACACGGTCAGCGCCGCCGGCGCCGTTCGCCTCGTCAGGAGCGGCGGTCGGCGTACTCGTAGATCGCGCCGTCCGGGTGACGCACGATCAGGTTGCGGCCCACAGGGGTGGGGACCGGGCCGGCGATGATGTCGGCGCCCATCGCGGTCAGCACCTCGTGGGCCTCCTCCACGTCCTTCACGGCGATCGTCGCCGCGACCTTGCGCAGCACCTCCAACTCGGCCGCGGGGCCGCTCATCAGCAGGAAGCAGCCCACCGCGGCGACGTGGACGCCACCCCGCTCGAAGCGGAGGGCCGGACCGCCCGCCAGCCGCTCGTAGAAGGGGATCGCGGTCTCGATGTCCTCGACGCAGACACGCAGTGTGGCACCCATAATCTCCATGGGCACGAGCCTAGTTGTGCCCGCCCGGAGCCGGGAGCGGACGGTGGGTTCCGAATCGCCTGCCCGGGGCGGCCGGTTGAAGCGGCGTTACGCGTCCGCCCGGACGGGTACCCGGCCCGCCATGCAGCGTTTGGAGCACTTGCAGCACTTGGACAAGCACCTGGTCGACGAACTGGCCCAGGTGGCACGCGAGACGGTGCGGGACGAACTGCGGGAGCAGACGCGCAAGCAGCGCCGCAAGGCGGCCCTGTACGCGGCCTCCGGCGCGACCGCCCTCTACGCGGGCGCCGCACTGGCGCTCGCGGTGGGGCTCGCGCTCGCCCTGGTCCTGCCGGACTGGGCGGCGGCGCTGATCACCGCCGTACTGTTGGCCGCCGCGGCCTACGCCCTGCGCGGCGCGGCCCGACCGGGGCCCGCCGGTGGCCCGTCGCACGGAGCGGCTGCGCCGACCGTCCCCGGTCAGGCAGCTCCTGGGGGTCAGGGTCCGTCCGGTCGGACGGGCCTGTCCGGACCGTCCGGAGGCCAGGGAGTACCCGTGCCGCCGGCCACTCCGCCCGCCACGGGTCAGGTTCCGCCGGTCCCGCCCGCTCCGCCGACGGCGGGCGCCGAACCGCCGCAGTCCCGTGACGCCGGACCCGGTACGCACGATCCCCGGGCGTGACCCGTCCCGGCACCCGGAACACCCACCGGCAGGACCATTGCCCCTGGTCCTGCCGGTGGGGTGCTCTGCCGAGGCTGAGGCGGCGCGCACGGACGGCGCCCATGTCCGGCCGACTCCGGGCATGTCCGGCTCGACGATCCGCGGTGCGGTCCCGCTGTCAGAGCCGTAACAGCCGTAACAGCCGTAACAGCCGTCAGAGCTTTCAGAGCCGTGACCGAGGAATCGCGCCGCCCCCACCGCCCCGCCCGTGGCACCGCCGTCACTGGAGCTGAGGCAGCACCTTCGTGCGGTAGAAGTCGAAGAAGCCCCGCAGGTCGGGCCCGATCTGGCTGACGTAGACGCGGTCGAAGCCTGCGTCCGCGAACTGGCGCAGCTCCGCCACGTGCTGGTCCACGTCGTCGCCGCACACTCGGTTGTCCCGCACCATGTCCTCGGTCACCAGCGTCTGGGCCTGCTCGAAGTGCTTCGGTGAGGGCAGCACCTGTCCCAGCTCACCGGGCAGCTGCTCGTTGGCCCACAACCGGTGGACGGTGCGGACGCACTCCTCGCGGTCGATGCCGTAGCAGACCTTGGTACCGCCGCTCACCGGCCTTCCGCCGCCCCCGCCCTTGCGGTACTGCTCGACCATGGAGGCGTCCGGCATCATCGTGATGTAGCCGTCGCCGACCCGGGCGGCCAGCTTGGTCGCGGCCGGACCGAAGCCGGAGATGTCGATGGGCACGGGCTCGTCCGGCACCGTGTAGAGGCGGGCGTTCTCCACCGTGTAGTGCGTGCCGTGGTGGTTGACCTCCTCGCCGGAGAACAGCCGCCGCATGATCTGCACGGCCTCCTCCAGCATGTCCAGGCGGATGTGGGCGGGCGGCCAGGGATCGCCCAGGATGTGCTCGTTGAGCAGCTCCCCGGTGCCGACGCCCAGCCGGAAGCGGCCGTCCGCCATCACCGCGGCCGTCGCGGCGGCCTGCGCCACCACCGCCGGATGCGTCCGCACGGTGGGGCAGGTCACCGCCGTGCCCACCGGCAACGACACCGCCTCCGAGAGGGCGCCGATCACGGACCACACGAAGGGACTCTGCCCCTGCGCGTCGTTCCAGGGGTGGTAGTGGTCGGAGATCCACAGGGACTCGAATCCGGCCTGTTCGGCCATCCGGGCCTGCTCGATCAGCTCCGCCGGACCGTACTGCTCGCACGAGAGGAAGTAGCCGTACTCGGGCATGGGGGGTGCCTTCCGCGACGAGGGCGGGTCGGTTTCCGCCCGGGTACCCGGGGCCCCGGGCGGAAACCGGCCGACGTTTGGCCCTCGCGGCCAGGGGGACGCGGAAGTCTCCCGAGGTACGCCGACAGCGCCGGAGGACCACGTGAGCCGACCCTCGAGCCGACCCCGCATCCTGATCGTCGGTGCGGGCTTCGCCGGGTACCGCACCGCACAGACCTTGTCCCGGCTGGCCCGGGGCCGGGCCGAGATCACCCTGTTGAACCCGACCGACTACTTCCTCTACCTGCCCCTGCTGCCCCAGGTGGCGGCGGGCATCCTCGAACCCCGCCGGGTCACGGTCTCCCTGTCCGGCACGCTGCCGGAGGTCCGCCTGGTGCTGGGGGAGGCCGGCCGCATCGACCTCGACGGGCGCACGGTGCACTACACCGACCCGGAGGGAGGGGAGGGCAGCCTCTCCTACGACCGGCTCGTGCTGGCCGCGGGCAGCGTCAACAAGCTGCTGCCGATTCCCGGCGTCGCCGAGCACGCCCACGGCTTTCGCGGCCTGCCGGAAGCCCTGTACCTGCGGGACCACGTCACCCGGCAGGTGGAGCTCGCGGCCGCCACCGACGACCCGGCCCAGTGCTCCAGCCGCTGCACCTTCGTCGTGGTCGGCGCCGGCTACACGGGCACCGAGGTGGCCGCGCACGGCCAGTTGTTCACCGACGCCCAGGTGCGCAAGCAGCCCCTGCGCACCGGGATGCGCCCGCGCTGGATGCTGCTGGACATCGCCGACCGGGTGCTGCCCGAACTGGACGAACGGCTCTCCCGCACCGCCGACCGGGTGCTGCGCGACCGCGGGGTGGACGTCCGGATGGGCACCTCCGTGAAGGAGGCCACGTCCGAGGGGGTGCTGCTCACCGACGGCGAGTTCGTCGACACCCGCACCCTGGTGTGGTGCGTGGGCGTGCGCCCCGACCCGCTCGCCGAGTCGCTCGGCCTGCCCATGGAACGCGGCCGGCTGCTCGTCGACCCGCACCTGCAGGTGCCGGGCCACCCCGAGGTGTTCGCCTGCGGCGACGCGGCGGCCGTCCCGGACCTGGAGAACCCCGGCCAGTACACCCCGATGACCGCGCAGCACGCCTGGCGGCAGGGCAAGGTGTGCGCGCAGAACATCGCCGCCTCCCTCGGGGACGGCGAGCGCCGTGCCTACCGTCACAAGGACCTGGGGTTCGTCGTGGACCTCGGCGGCGTCCAGGCCGCGGCCGATCCGCTGGGCGTTCCGCTGTCCGGACCGCTGGCCGGGCTCGTCACCCGCGGCTACCACCTCGCCGCGATGCCCGGCAACCGGGTCCGGGTGGCCGCCGACTGGCTGCTGGATGCCGTACTGCCGCGCCAGGCGGTCCAGTTGGGGCTTGTGCGGTCCTGGTCGGTGCCGCTGGACACGGCGTCCCCGGAGCTGGCCCGCCTGCCGGGTGGCCCCCAGGACGAACCGTCCGCCGGCGCCCGGCCGGAGCCGGACGACGGGACGCAGGACGGCGAGCCCGCGAAGCAACAACCGGGCGGGGAAACGGCGAAACGGCAGCCGGGCGGCGAGCCCGCGAAGCAGCAGCCCGGCGGCGAGGCCGCGAAGCAGCAACCGGGTGGGGAGGCGGCGAAGCACCCGCCCGCGGGGTCGCGCCCGCCGGACGCGGCACCTCTCGGGCCGCACGACGCCCCCGGCCCCGTCAAGCGCACCGACAACCCCGGCGACCGCGCCGAAGGAGACTCATGAACACCGGCGAACTCACCGAACTCGGACAGCAGTTGCGCGTGGACAGCGTGCGGGCGGCGGAGGCCGCGGGCTCCGGGCACCCCACGTCCTCGATGTCCGCGGCCGACATCATGGCCGTGCTGTTCGCCCACCACTTCCGCTACGACTTCGACCGGCCCGACCACCCCGGCAACGACCGCCTCATCCTGTCCAAGGGCCACGCCTCCCCCCTGATGTACGCGGCCTACAAGGCGGCCGGGGCGATCGACGACGACGAACTGCTCACCTTCCGCAAGGCCGGCAGCCGCCTCGAAGGGCACCCCACACCCCGCCGGCTGCCCTGGGTCGAGACGGCCACCGGGTCGCTCGGGCAGGGCCTGCCGGTCGGCGTCGGCATCGCGCTGGCCGGAAAGCGGCTGGACCGCACCGACTACCGGGTGTGGGTGCTGTGCGGGGACAGCGAGATGGCCGAGGGCTCGGTGTGGGAGGCCGCGGAGCACGCCGGTCACGAGGGCCTGGACAACCTGACCGTCGTCGTGGACGTCAACCGGCTCGGCCAGCGCGGCCCCACCCGGCACGGCCACGACCTCGACGCCTACGCCCGCCGCTTCCAGGCGTTCGGCTGGCACACCGTCGAGGTGGACGGCCACGACGTGGACGCGCTCGACCGTGCCTTCGGGGAGGCCGTCTCGACCTCCCGCAAGCCGACCGCGGTCATCGCCCGCACCCTCAAGGGCAAGGGCGTCGCCGCGGTGGAGGACCAGGAGGGCCGGCACGGCAAGCCGCTGCCCGAGGCGGAGGACGCCGTAGCCGAACTGGGCGGCTCCCGTGACCTGCGCGTACGGCTGCCGGAACCGGTTCCCGCCCGCGCCCTGCACGCCGTGTCCACGGCGGACGCCGAGCCGCCCCGCTGGAAGCGCGGCGAGGAGGTGGCCACCCGCAACGCCTTCGGGGAGGCCCTCACCGCGCTCGGCGCCGCGCGCGGCGACGTCGTCGCCCTGGACGGCGAGGTCGGCGACTCCACCCGCGCCGAGTTCTTCGCGAAGGAACACCCCGAGCGCTACTTCGAGTGCTACATCGCCGAGCAGCAGATGGTCGCCGCGGCGGTCGGCATGGCGGCCCGCGGCTGGGTGCCGTACGCGTCCACCTTCGCCGCATTCTTGACCCGCGCCCACGACTTCGTCCGCATGGCGTCGATCAGCGGCTCCTCCCTCAACCTGGTCGGCTCGCACGCGGGCGTGGCCATCGGGGAGGACGGGCCCAGCCAGATGGGCCTGGAGGACCTGGCGATGATGCGGGCGGTGCACGGCTCCACGGTGCTGTACCCGTGCGACGCCAACCAGACGGCCCGGCTGGTGGCCGCGATGGCGGGCCTCGACGGCATCCGGTACCTGCGGACCTCGCGCGGGGAGAGCCCGGTGATCTACGGACCCGACGAGGAGTTCCCGGTGGGCGGCAGCAAGGTGCTGCGCGCCTCGGACCGGGACCGGCTCACCCTGGTCGCGGCCGGTGGCACGGTCTTCGAGGCCCTGGCGGCGGCGGACTCGCTGCAGCAGGAGGGCATCGCGGCCCGGGTGATCGACCTCTACTCCGTCAAGCCGGTCGACCGCGAGACGCTGCGCCGAGCCGCCGAGGAGACCGGCTGCCTCGTCACCGTCGAGGACCACCACCCCGAGGGCGGGATCGGCGACGCCGTCGCGGAGGCCTTCTCCGACGGGGCCCCGGTGCCCCGCCTCGTGCGGCTCGCCGTGCGGACCATGCCGGGGTCGGCGTCGCCCGAGGAGCAGCTGCGCGCCGCGGGCATCGACGCCGCGTCGATCGCGGCGGCCGGACGGCTGCTGGTGGAGGAGGCGATCGTGCCGTGAGCGCGGGCGCGGGCCCGGACCGCACGGTCCGGGCCGGCCGTCGCAGCGTGGAGATCCGAAGGCCGGACAAGGTGCTCTTCCCCGGCGGGCGCGGCACCCGCGCGTACACCAAGGGCGACCTGGCCGAGTACCACCGGGCCGTCGCACCGTTCCTGCTGCCCCATGTGCGCGGGCGTCCGTTGATGCTGGACCGGCGTCCGGACGGCCTGGACGGGCCCGCGTTCATGCAGAAGAACACGCCCGGGCACTATCCGGAGTGGATCACCCGGGTCGAGGTCGGCAAGGAGGGCGGCACGGTCACGCACACCGTGTGCGACGACACGGCCACCCTGCTGTACCTCGTCGACCAGGCGAGCATCACCCTGCACCGCTGGCTGTCCCGGGCCGATCTCGGTCCGCCCCGCTCCCGGTCGAGGGAGGACGACGCGGACCCTGTCGACCGGCCGGACCGGCTGATCTTCGACCTCGACCCCTCGGGGGAGGGCCGCGACGCCTTCGAGACGGTTCGGGAGGCCGCGCGCCTGCTGGGGGAGCTGCTGGACGAGCTGCGTCTGCCCTCGGCCCTGATGACCACCGGCTCGCGCGGACTGCACGTGATCGTGCCGCTCGACCGCCGGCAGGGCTTCGACGAGGTGCGCGCCTTCGCCCGCGACGTCGCCGACACCCTGGCCGACGCCCACCCCGACCGGCTCACCACCGCGGCCCGCAAGAAGGACCGCGGCGACCGGCTCTACCTCGACGTGCAACGCAACGCCTACGCGCAGACCGCGGTGGCCCCCTGGACCGTGCGCGCCCTGCCGGGCGCTCCCGTCGCCGCCCCCGTGTCCTGGGAGCAACTGGACGACCCGGAGCTGCACGCCGGCCGCTGGACCGTCGCCGACGCCGTCGAGCACGCCCGCACCGACCCCTGGCACGGGCTGCCGCGCCGCGGCCGGGCGCTCGGCCCGGCCCGCCGCCGACTGGACGCGCTCCGCGGCTGACGCGGGGCGGGCAGAGCCCGGGGCGGGGGCCGGGTGGCGCGGGGCCGGGGGCCGGGTGGCGAGGCGCCGGGCCGGGCGGGCCGTGGGCGGTGGGGCCGGTGCGGGGAGCGCCGGACGGCCCCAGTGGCCCCACCGGCCCCAGTGGCCCCACCGGCCCCAGTGGCCCCACCGGCCCCAGTGGCCCCACCGGTCCCACAGGTCGCACCAGTCCCGCCGCCCAGCCCCCTCGGTTGTCCGCGCAGCCCGCGCAGGAGCCGGAGGCGGTCGGCGGCCGGAGCCGACGGGCCGACGGTATGGGCTCCCCTACGCCCCCGCCCGCGCCCGACGCGCCCGCCCGCGCCCGACGCGCCCGCCCGCGCCCGACGCGCCCGCCCGAGCGGCGGCTCACCGGACCCCCGCCCCCGCGGCACCCAGCACGGCGCCCGACCCTGCCGGCAACGCTGCTGCACGGAGCTCGACCCGGCGGGCAATGCTGCTGCACGGCGCCCGACCCGGCGGGTGACGCCGCGCCCCCTTCGGCGGCACCGCGCCGTGCGGGCCCCGAATCCGCCCCGTACCCGCACCGTGATCAGGGTCGCGACCCGAGTGAGGCAATCGGGTGAGCCGGTGGAGGTTTGACGAACAGACGAGCGGCCACACGGAGGGGGAGGTGGCCATGTCGAACGCTGAACACGCCGAACAAGCCGAGAGCACCGAGGAACCGCAGGGTTCCGCAGAAGAACAGGAAACCGAGGAGGGGCAGGAGAAGCGCCAGCCCCGGAAGAAGGCCAGTGCCCCGCGCAGAACCCGGAAGTCGACCGGGACAACCCGGAAGACGACCGGGACGTCGACGGCACGGCGGTCCGGGGAGTCCCGGGAGTCCGACGACGCGGGCCCGCCCCGCGAGTCGGAGGAGTCGGACACCGCGACGGCCACGACGACCCGGCGGATGAGCCCCATGGAGGTGCTGCGCCAGGCGCGTGAGCAGCTGGCGGAGCTCACCGGCCGGGAAGCCGAGTCCGTGTCGTCCTTCGAGCGCACGGAACAGGGCTGGGCACTCGAGATCGAAGTGCTCGAACTGGAGCGTGTGCCCGACACGATGAGCCTGATGGCGAGCTACCAGGTGGAGCTGGACCCCGAGGGTCTGCTCACCGGCTACCGCCGCGTGCGGCGCTACGAGCGAGGGCGCTCCGACGCACGCAAGGGCGGCCGCTGAGCCGCCGCCCGGGCCCCCACCACACCACATACCCACGAGGAGGAATGGCCGGAAATGACAGTCGTACCGGCACAGCAATCCGGCGGCGGAGGCGGCAGCAGCGGCCTCTACGACGTCCTTGAGCTCGTCCTGGACAGGGGGCTCGTCATCGACGCATTCGTGCGCGTGTCCCTGGTCGGCATCGAGATCCTCAAAATCGACGTACGGGTCGTCGTCGCCAGCGTGGACACCTACCTCCGCTTCGCCGAGGCGTGCAACCGGCTCGACCTGGAGGCCGGGCCGCGCAAGGACCCGGGTCTGCCCGACCTGGTCGGAGAGATGACCGAATCGGGCGCCCGGGGCAAGTCCAAGGGGGCGCTGTCCGGCGCCGCCGAGACCATCTCGGACGCGTTCCAGCAGGCACGCGGCGAGTCCGACAAGGAGACCGAGTCCCGCCCGCGGGCCCGTAAGAGCACCTCCTCGCGCCGGAAGGAGGAGCAGTGAGCACCTACGTCTACGGCATCACGTCGAGCTCGCACCCCGCGCTGCCCGAGAACATGGGCGGGGTCGGCGACCCGCCACGCCCCGTGCGGCTGCTGACCGTGGGCGGACTGACGGCGGTCGTCAGCGACGCCCCCGACGGGCTGCGGCCCAAGCGGCGGGAGCTGCTCGCGCACCAGAACGTACTCAGCGAGACCGGTGCCGCCGGCTGCGTCCTGCCGATGCGCTTCGGTTCGGTCGCCGAGGACGACGACGCGGTGACGGCGGTGCTCGCCGAGCGCGCCGAGCACTACGAGGAGCGCCTGCGGGCCCTCGACGGCTGCGTCGAGTACAACGTCAAGGCCAATCACGTCGAGGAGGCCGTGCTGCACCACGTGATGGCCGGCAACCCCGAGATCCGTGCCCTGGCTGAGGCCAACCGCCAGGCGGGCGGCGGTAGTTACGAGGACAAGATCCACCTCGGTGAGATGGTCGCCGGCGCGGTGCAGGCCCAGGAGGCCGAGGACGGCGCCGCCGTGCAGCAGGCGCTGGAGCCGGCCGCGGACGCCGTCAGTGTGGGCCCCGAGTCCTCGGGCTGGCTCGCCAACGTCTCCTTCCTGGTGCAGCGGGACTCGGCCGAGAACTTCCTGGCCGCCGTGGAGCAGGTGCGCAAGGACATGCCCCACCTGGAGGTGCGGCTCAACGGTCCGCTTCCGCCGTACAGCTTCGTGGAGCCCGGCCCTGCCGAACCGGCGGCCACCTCGGCGGGCGGGGCGGACACCGGAGCGGGGTGACGTCATGGGTTTGATCTCGGAGGTCCTGCTGCTGCCGTTCGCCCCGGTGCGCGGCAGCGGCTGGGCCATCCGGCAGGTGCTCCGGGAAGCGGAGCGCATCTACTACGACCCTGCCACGATCCGTGCCGAACTGGCGCGGCTCGAAGAGCAGTTGGAGGCCGGAGAGATCACCGAGGAGGAGTTCGACCTGCAGGAGGACGAACTCCTCGACCGGCTGGAGACCGCAACGCGCGCAGGCGCGGGTACTGGGGACGGGACGGCACCACAATGAATCGAACGGGACTCGGCCTCGCGATCGGGGCCGGCTATCTCCTCGGCCGGACGAAGAAGCTGAAGATGGCGATAGCCGTCGGCGGCCTCGTCGCGGGGAAGAAACTCAACCTCAGCCCGAAGATGGTCGGGGAGCTGGTCTCCCAGCAGCTGCGGAACAACCCGCAGTTCAAGGAGATCGGCGATCAGCTGCGCGGCGATCTGCGCGGGGTCGGCAAGGCCGCCTCCGGCGCGATGATCGAGCGCCAGCTCGACTCCCTCGCCGACCGGCTCCACGGGCGCACCGCGCAGATGCGCGACCAGCTCGCGGGTGGCGGTGCGACGGACCGGGACCACGACGAGGAGTCCGACGAGCGCGACGATCGGGACGAGGAGCCCGAGGACCGCGACGACGCCGAGGACACGGGCGACGACACGGGCGAGGACACCGGGGAAGCCGCGGCGCCCGCCAAGAAGGCGGCGAAGAAGGCACCGGCGAAGAAGGCACCGGAGAAGCGGGCGCCGGCGAAGAAGGCACCGGCGAAGAAGGCCGCGCCGGCCAAGAAGACCGCGAAGAAGACCGCCGCCAAGAAGACGACAGCCGCCACGCGCGGCGCCGGCTCCCGGGCACGGAAGGGAGGCGGTGAGGGATGAGCGACACACTCGGTTCGGCCACCGGCGCCGCGCGCGACGGGGCGAAGCAGAACCCGCTCGCCGACGTCGCCCACAGCGAGGCCGCGGACCGACTCAAGGCCGAGGTGCAGGAGTACCTCGCGGCCCAGGCCACCCGTCTGCTGACCGGAGTCGGCCGCAAGCTGGGGGAGACCACCAACAAGCTGAACGACATCGCCGAGGGCAACAGCCCCGGCTTCGCACAGCTCGCACTCGACGGAGGCCGCAAGATCGCCGAGGGCAAGGGCCCCCTGCGCAGCGCCGTCGAGGTGGGCGCCTCCCGCGCCAAGGACAACGTCATGGGTGCACTGAAGGGCCTGGGTGGCGGCGGCGGAGGCAAGAGCAAGCGCAAGCGCTCCGCCGGCAAGAAGCCCACCGTCATCATCGAGCAGATCGACATCGGGGTGCCGGTGCGCACCGCCTACGACCAGTGGACGCAGTACCAGGACTTCAGCACCTTCGCCAAGGGCGTCAAGAGCGCGAACAAGTCCGACGACACCACCTCGGACTGGCAGGCCAAGGTCTGGTGGTCCAACCGCAGCTGGAAGGCCCAGACCACCGAGCAGGTCCCCGACGACCGCATCGCCTGGACCTCCGAGGGCGCCAAGGGCACCACCAAGGGCGTCGTCTCCTTCCACCACCTCGCCGAGAACCTCACCCGCGTGCTGCTGGTCATCGAGTACTACCCCTCGGGGTTCTTCGAGAAGACCGGCAACATCTGGCGCGCCCAGGGCCGCCGGGCGCGGCTCGACCTGAAGAACTTCGCCCGCTTCATCACCATCAAGGGCGAGGCGGAGGACAGCTGGCGCGGTGAGATCCGTGACGGCGAGGTCGTGCGCAGCCACGAGGACGCGATCGAGGAGGAGGAGCGGGAGCAGGACGAGGCCCCCGAGGGCGAGGCCGGTGACGAGTCCGGCGGCGACGAGGAGCCCCGGGACGACACGGAGACGGACGAGGCCGAGGACGACGAGGCCCCCGACGCCGAACACGACGAGGAGCCCCGGTCCGACGAGGAGCCCGAGGACGAGCCGGACGCCGAGGACGAGGTCGAGGCCGAGTACGACGACGAGCCGGAGGCCGAGGAGGCCGACGACGCCGAGTACGAGGACGAACCCGACGCCGAGGACGCCGAGTACGAGGACGAGGAGGCGGACGAGCCCGAGCAGGACGCCGAGGCCTACGAGGACGAGGACGAGTACGACGACGAGTACGAGGACGCCGAGGGCGGGAGCCGGCGATGACCACCCCCCGTCGGGTTCCCGATCCGTACGCCGGCCAGGGCAGCGGTGCCAATCTGGCCGACATCCTGGAGCGGGTGCTCGACAAGGGGATCGTCATCGCGGGCGACATCCGCATCAATCTGCTCGACATCGAACTGCTCACCATCAAGCTGCGCCTCATCGTGGCCTCCGTCGACAAGGCGAAGGAGATGGGCATCGACTGGTGGGAGACCGACCCGGCCCTGTCCTCGCGTGCCCGCAGGGACGAACTGGCCCGGGAGAACGCCGAGTTGCGTGAACGCCTGGCCCGGCTGGAGGAGCTGGAGCCCCGGCGCGCCCAGGAGGAGGCCCCGTGACCGGACTGCGGTACGTCTACGCCGTCTGCCGTCCCTTCGGCACTCCGCTCCAGGCCCAGCTGACCGGGGTGGCCGGCGCGCCGCCCCGGCTGCTGGGCCACCGCGATCTGGTGGCCGTGGTCAGTCACGTGCCGGAGGCCGACTTCGCCGAGGAACCGCTGCGCGCGCACCTGGAGGACCTGGACTGGCTCACCGCGGTCGCCCGCGCCCACCAGGGCGTCATCGACGCACTGACGACCGTCACCACGCCGCTGCCGCTGCGTCTCGGGACCGTGTTCCGGGACGACAGCGGCGTCCGCACGATGCTGGAGACGCGCGAGGAGGGATTCCTGCACACGCTGGACCGGCTCGCGGGCCGCGTGGAGTGGGGCGTGAAGGTGTACGTGGAGGAGGAATCCCCGCCGGCGACGGCGGCGACGGCGGCGCCCGCCGCGAAGCCCGCGTCCGGCCGCGACTACCTGCGGCAGCGCCGCGCGCAGACCCGGTCGCGCGAGGACGTGTGGCGGAAGGCCGAGACCTTCGCCGCCCGGCTCCACGAGACGCTGGGGGAACACGCCGAGGATTCCCGGCTGCACGCACCCCAGAATTCCACCCTGTCCGGCGCCTCCGGACGGAATGTGCTCAACGCGGCCTATCTGGTCCCGCGGGCGGATTCCGAGGCGTTCGTGGAAAGGGTGGAACGGACGAAGGACGGTATGCCGGGAATTCGGGTGGAACTCACCGGGCCGTGGGCGGCCTATTCGTTCGCCGGTGAGGAGTCCGCCGTGGGGGAGGGCTCGTGACCGTCGTCGAACACCGGGAGATCGCCCTGGTGGACCTGCTCGACCGGCTGCTGGCCGGTGGTGTGGTCATCACCGGCGACATCACCCTGCGTATCGCCGACGTGGATCTCGTCCGCATCGACCTGAACGCCCTCATCAGTTCCGTCAACGAGAACGTCCCGTCCCCCTTCGAGGAGCTGCTGTGACCCCGGGACCGTACGGCGAGCACCCCGACGAGCACCACGCCGGGCACGGCGCGCACACCGGGCACGGCACGCACACCGGGCACGGCGGCGGACGGCCCCACCGAGGCCGCCGCCACCACATGGACCTGGAGCCCGACACGGTCGAGCGCGACCTGGTCAAACTGGTGCTCACGGTCGTGGAACTGCTGCGTCAGCTCATGGAGCGCCAGGCCCTGCGCCGGTTCGACGTGGGCGACCTGACCGAGGAGCAGGAGGAGCGCGTCGGGCTCACTCTGATGCTGCTGGAAGAGCGCATGACGGAACTGCGCGAGCGCTACGGACTGCGGCCCGAGGACCTGAATCTGGACCTCGGGCCGCTCGGACCGCTGCTGCCCCGGGACTGACGTCCCGGGGCACGGTCACCGGTACCTCACCTCGAACAGCGGTGCCTCACCACCGGTACCAGCGACCCCGGCCTCCGCCCGCCGTCGTGCTGCGCATCACGAAACCCAGCAGCCATACGACCAGCACGGCCACGGCTATCCACCAAAGAGCCTTGACTGCGAATCCCGCACCGAAAAGGATGAGGGCCAGCAGAAGTACGAGCAGAATAGGAACCATAGTGTCATCAACCTCCTGACACTTCTGCTTGCCCCGAATCCGAGTTTCAGACTTCCTTGCGGCAGAGAATTTCGCCGTGCAGCACGCTGAACCACCCGTCCTCCCGTGCTCCCCATTCCCGCCAGGCGTCCGCCGCCGCCCGCAGACCGGCGCGGGTGGTGAAGCCGCCGTCGACGGCCCGCCCGGCGTAGGACGAGGCCACGGTCCTGTCTGCCCACAGCTCGCTCCACCAGGCCCGCTCGGCCGCCGTGGAGAAGGTCCAGGCGGACGCGGTGGCGCTCACGTCGGTCAGCCCCGCGGTGAGCGCCCACGCCTTCAGTCTGCGCCCCGCGTCGGGTTCGCCCCCGTTGGCGCGGGCGACCCGCCGGTACAGGTCCAGCCATTCGTCCAGCCCGGGGGAGGACGGGTACCAGGTCATGGCGGCGTAGTCGGCGTCCCGCACGGCGACCAGCCCGCCGGGCCGGGTCACCCGCCGCATCTCGCGCAGCGCCCGGACCGGGTCGCCGATGTGCTGCAGCACCTGGTGGGCGTGCACCACGTCGAAGCTGTCGTCGGGGAAGCCGAGGGCGTGCACGTCGCCCACGGCGAAGCGGACGTTCGTCAGTCCCCGCTCGCCGGCCGTGGCCCGCGCCCGCTCCAGGATCCCGGGCGCCCGGTCCAGACCCGTGACGTGCCCGCCGGGTACCCGTTCGGCCAGGTCGGCGGTGATGGTGCCGGGACCGCAGCCCACGTCCAGGATCTCCATGCCGGGCCGCAGTGCGCCGAGCAGGTACCCCGCGGAGTTCTCCGCCGTGCGCCAGGTGTGCGACCTGAGGACCGACTCGTGGTGCCCGTGCGTGTAGACGGCGCTGTCCCGCTGTGCGGACATCGTGCTCCACCCCTTCCGATGGCGAGCTGATGGGAACGACGGTCCTCACCGTACGCCGGTCGACCGCATGGTGAGATCGCCGTCTTGAGATGTGGACGTTTGATGGTGGGGGAGGCCGTACGACCGCCTCGCGGGCGTGACGGTTCCTCACCGGCTTCTGGGCCACTGGCTTCAGGGGGCCAACTGGCTTGAGGGCCCACAGGCTTCCCGGTCCGCCGGCCGCACCGGCCTCGCCGGGTCCGGTCGGCCCGACCGGCCTGGCCCGCCCGTCGTGCCCGGGCCCGGCCTCACCGGTCGCCCGGCCTGGCGGACGCCGGCGGCCCACCAGCCGTCCGGCCCGCCCGTCGAGCCCGGCTCGACAGCCGCCCGCTCCACCCGGCGCCGTCGGTCCGCCCGCCCCACCCGGCGCCGTCGGTCCGCCCGCCCCACCCGGGCCGTAAAGCGTTTGCTCTCCGCCCGCGCTCCCCGGACAATCGCCTCCCATGGGTCACCTGGAAGCCGCACACCTGGAGTACTACCTCCCCGACGGGAGGCCGCTCCTCGGCGACGTCTCGTTCCGGGTGGGGGAAGGCGCCGTCATGGCCCTGGTCGGCCCCAACGGTGCGGGCAAGACGACCCTGCTCCGCCTGCTGGCCGGCGAACTGAAACCGCACGGCGGGTCCGTCACCGTCTCCGGGGGGCTCGGCGTCATGCGCCAGTTCGTCGGCTCCGTGCGGGACGAGAGCACGGTCCGCGACCTCCTCGTCTCGGTCGCCACCCCCCGGATCCGCGAGGCGGCCCGCGCCGTGGACCGGGCCGAGCACGCCCTGATGACCGTCGACGACGAGGCCGCCCAGCTCGACTACGCCCAGGCGCTCGCCGACTGGGCCGAGGCACGCGGCTACGAGGCGGAGACCCTGTGGGACATCTGCACCACGGCCGCCCTGGGCATGCCCTACGACCGCGCCCAGTGGCGCCAGGTCCGCACCCTCTCCGGCGGTGAGCAGAAGCGTCTCGTGCTGGAGGCCCTGCTGCGCGGCACCGACCAGGTGCTGCTCCTGGACGAGCCCGACAACTACCTCGACGTACCGGGCAAGCGCTGGCTGGAGGAGCGGCTCGCGGAGACCCGCAAGACCGTGCTCTTCGTGTCCCACGACCGCGAACTGCTCGCCCGCAGCGCCCAGCGCGTCGTGTCGCTGGAGCCGAGCCCCACCGGCGCCGACGCCTGGGTGCACGGCGGCGGCTTCGCCACCTACCACCAGGCCCGCCGGGAACGCTTCGCCCGCTTCGAGGAACTGCGCCGACGCTGGGACGAGAAGCACGCCCAGCTGAAGAAGCTGGTACTGAACCTCCGTCAGGCCGCCTCCGTCAGTCCCGACATGGCGTCCCGGTACCAGGCGGCACAGACCAGGCTGCGCAAGTTCGAGGAGGCCGGGCCGCCCCCGGAGCCGCCCCGGGAGCAGGACATCACCATGCGCCTGAAGGGCGGCCGCACCGGGGTCCGCGCGGTGACCTGCGAACGGCTCGAACTGACCGGCCTGATGCAGCCCTTCGACCTCGAGGTCTTCTACGGCGAGCGGGTGGCCGTGCTCGGCTCCAACGGATCCGGCAAGTCGCACTTCCTGCGTCTGCTCGCCGGGGACGAGGTCCGGCACACCGGTGACTGGCGGCTCGGCGCCCGCGTCGTCCCCGGGCACTTCGCGCAGACGCACGCGCACCCCGAACTGGAGGGCCGCACGCTCCTGGACATCCTGTGGAAGGAACACGCCCAGGACCGGGGAGCCGCCATGTCCCGGCTGCGCCGCTACGAACTCACCGGCCAGGCCGAGCAGACCTTCGACCGGCTCTCCGGCGGACAGCAGGCCCGCTTCCAGATCCTCCTGCTGGAACTCCAGGGGGTCACCGCGCTGCTCCTCGACGAGCCGACCGACAACCTCGACCTGGAGTCGGCCGAGGCACTCCAGGAGGGCTTGGAGGCGTTCGAGGGCACGGTCCTCGCCGTCACCCACGACCGGTGGTTCGCCCGCTCCTTCGACCGCTTCCTGGTCTTCGGCAGCGACGGCCGGGTCAGGGAGACGCCGGAGCCCGTCTGGGACGAACGCCGGGTGGAACGCGTCCGCTGAGCAGCACCCCCGCACGACGAGGGGAGCCCCCACGACCGTCGGCCGTGGGGGCTCCCCTCGTCGTGCGTTGCGGGTCCCGCTCCTCCGCGGGTCCCTCTTATCCGCGGGGTCCCGCTCTCCAACTCCCTCCGGACACTCCGTCCGGAACCGCCGCTCACTTCCAGCGCAGCAGGGCCCCCAGTCCGCCCACCGGCGCGTCCGTGGACGACGGGTCGGCCGGCGCCCCGTCTGCTTCGCCGTCGCCGTCGCCGTTGCCTGTGCCGGCGTCCCGGTCCCGGTCCAGGTCCCCGCTCGGGTCCCGGTCCAGGTCCGCGCCCACGACCAGGGCGGAGGCGTCCGACATCGCCGCCGACCGGATCAGCGCGTCGTCGGCCCGGGCCGCCCAGGACTGCTGCTCACCCAGGATCTTCAGCTCCGTGCGCCGTACCGCGACCTGGTCGGGGTCCTCACCGATCCACACCTCACGGCGCCCGTCCGGCGCGTCGGGACGGATCAGCAGTTCGTCGATGCGGTGCTCGCGCGCCGCCTCCACCAGCGCCGGGACGCCCTCGACGGCCGCCGCCCGGCCCTCGTCGTCCGGGGCTCGCGCGGCCAGGAACCGTTCCAGCTCCGCCGCCTCCCGCTCCCGCACGTGCTCGGTGCGCAGCCGTTCCACGTCGTCGTCCAGCAGCCGGCTCCCGCTGCCGTGCGACGCCTCCACCACCATGCCGTGCAGCCGTTGCGGCAGCCGCTCGCGCACCGCCCGCCGTTCACGGTCGTCCCCCACCAGGATCAGCAGGTCGGCACCGCTCTCCTCCTGGCACACGGCGAGCGCGTCGGCGATCTCCGCCGCGTTGTGCTCCCAGGTGTTCTCGACCCGCAGCTGGAAGTGCCGCTCCGACCAGTCCGCGGTGGCGGTCCGGTGCACCGGCCACTGCCGCCCGGTGACCTTGCCGGCATCGTCACGGCCGAGGACGCTGCGCAGTTCGAAGTCCGCGCCCTTGCGGTCGACGTAGGCCACCACCGCCACGGGGTCCTCCCCGGCCAGTTCCAGCAGCGGCGCCACCCGCGGCAGAGCCGCCCAGCGGGCCCAGTCACCGCCCTGCGGCGGCCGGGCGAGCGGTGCCTCCAGCACCACCTCGCCGTCCCGGGCGAACAGCACCCGGCCGTCCGGTCCGGTGAAGCGCGGGGCCTCGTCGACGGCTTCCAGCACGGCCCGGCACGTCGCCTCGTCCGCACCCTGGTCGGCCAGGTCCCGGGCCATCGCCCGGGCCGTCAGGTGCCGCTGGTGCGCCGCGTCCTCGGCGTGCCGGGAGGTGTCGACGTACACGGAGGCCCAGGGGCCGGGACGTTCGTAGAGTGGGTGCAGAAACGCGAGATCCATGGGTCCCTCCCGGAAACCGCTCGGGGTAGTGCTCGTGCTGCCGGGCGGGTACCCGGACACCATGGACGAACACGACGAGCGGGGCACCCCATGACCGGTATCGAGCCCGACCGCCTGGACGACCAGCAGCTGATGAAGGAACTGGAGACGATCCACCGCACGCGCCACGACACGCTGCTGTACGGCTCCGACGACGCGCTGCGCACGCACAACGAGCGCATGGCCCAGCTGGAGGGCGAGTACCTGCGCCGCAACCCGCGCCGCCCGGTGGCCGCCGGCCGCACTCGCGAGGGCGCGCGGGAACGCACCGGTTCGGACGCGGCGGCCCCGTCGACTCCGGGCACCTGACAGCCGGGAGCACCGGAGCCGTCGTTCCGGCCCCGGGGGCCGGTGCTCCCACCCTGGGGCCCTGGCTCACCTGCCCCTGGCTCACCTGCCCCTGACTCACCAACCCCGGAGGCTCCTGCCCTGGGCGTTCCGGTACCGGGCCCTCTGCCCCGGGCGCTCCCGTAGCCGGCCTTCTGTCCCGGGCGCTCATGCCCAAGACCTTCAGTGTCGAGCCTCCACGCCCCGGGCCTCCCGCCCCGGGCTCCCTCGCCGACCGACCGTCCGGGACACCCCGGCGGGCGCGGATCCGGACACACCGCGGGGCCCGCTCGGTGAGCGGGCCCCGCGAGGTGGTGGCGGACCGCCGGGGCCGGGCCGCCGCCCGTGGGGCGGGCGGCCCCGGCGGCGGCTCGGTCGCACGGTCGCGCGGGCTCAGGCGACCGCCTGCGTCTCGCGTGTGAAGACCTCGACGAAGGTCTCGCAGAACGCCTTCAGATCGTCCGGCTTGCGGCTGGTCACCAGCTTGGAGGGGGCGTGGTCGCACACCTTCACCTGCTCGTCCACCCAGGTGGCGCCCGCGTTACGCAGGTCCGTCCGCAGACTCGGCCAGCTGGTGAGCACCCTGCCGCGCACCACGTCCGCCTCGATCAGGGTCCAGGGCGCGTGACAGATCGCCGCGACCGGTCGGCCCTGGTCGAAGAAGTCGCGGACGAAGGCAACGGCCTTGTCGTCCATGCGCAGGAAGTCGGGGTTGGCCACCCCGCCCGGCAGCACCAGGCCGTCGAAGGAGTCCGCCGACGTCTCGCCGACCACCTCCTGCACGGGGAACGTGTCCGCCTTGTCGAGGTGGTCGAACGCCTGGATGCGGCCGGACTGCGTCGACACCAGCACGGGTTCGTGCCCGGCGTCCACCACCGCCTGCCACGGCTCGGTCAGCTCGACCTGCTCCACGCCCTCGGGTGCGGTCAGAAATGCGATACGCATCGTGTTTCCTACGTCCTTCCTCAATCGTTCCTTCGTTCACTTGCCTGCGGCCCTGCGGCCCTGCGGCCCCGTAGCTCCGCGGACACGCTCGCGGGGTCACGTCCGCTCGTCGGGTTCGGCGCGGCCGATGTCGGCGAGCGCGGACTCCGGGTCGCGGGCCTCGGCGAGGTCGCCGAGGCTCACCACGCCCACCGGAAGCCCGTTCTCCACGACCGGGATCCGCCGCACGGCCTGGTCGCGCATCAGCCGGGCGGCCGTGGACACCGGGTCGTCGGGGGCCAGGACCAGCGGGTCCGGCGTGCACACCGACACGGCACTCACACCCTGCGGATCGCGCCCGTCGGCGACCGCCCGGACCGTGATGTCCCGGTCGGTGAGCACGCCGACGACCCGCTCGCCGTCGGCCACCACCACGTCGCCGATGTCCTGCGCGCGCATGAGCTGCGCGGCCTCCGCGATCGAGGCGTCCGGGCGCACGGCGACGACGCCCGGAGTCATCACGTCCTTGACGTACTGCGTCATGGCGGGGTTTCTCCTCCGCATCCCCGGCGGTCCGGGACACCACGGGCCGGTCCGGCCGGCGCCGCGATGCCCCGGGGCACCGGTCGCTAGGCGTTCTCCGTCTCCCGTGACCGGGTCAGCGCCTCGGCCAGCTCCTGGACGTTGGCGTACCGGGCCTGCCGGGGCAGGCGTTCCAGGGCCTCGACCAGCGCGTCGGGGGCGTGCCGCCGGGTCAGGACGCGCATCAGCTCCCGCGGCCCCGCGGGGAACGACCCGCGCCCCAGGATCCTGGCCAGCTCCAGCCGCACCGACTCCATCGACGTGGGCGCCCGGCTCGGTGTCACCGGGCCGTGCGCGACCTCCGGGTCGTCCTCGGCGGACGGCTCCGGGTCGTGCCACTCCTCGGCCCGGGTCGGGTGACCCGAGCGGAGCAGCCCCTGCAGTTCGTGCTTCATCTCGTCGTCGCGGTGGACGCTGAGCCGGTCACTGCCTCGCTGCATGTCTCCCTCCAGCTCCTTCGGGGGTCCGCACCGCGTACCCGCCGGGCGGAGGCCGACACCGCGTTCCGGCCGGCGGATCGGTACATCCCCGGCGTCCACGGCGAAGGTGCGGCGAACGGACGACCACGGCGAAGCTGCGGCGAACGGACGACCACGGCGAAGGTGCGGCGAACGGACGACCACGGCGAAGCTGCGGCGAACGGAAAGGTCGGGACGACCCCGGTTTGCGCCCGGCGGTGGCGGTCACCCGCTACCACGGCCCCCCACGAGCCTTCCGAAAGGACTCGCCATGGCGGTGCTCGCCGTTCTCATACCGGTACTCATGCTCGGCATGCTCCTGATGATGGGACGTTACGAGGATCTCGTGCTGCCGCGCGAGGCCGATCCCGACGCCGTGCCGGATCCGGAGGCGGTGACCCCCGCGGCTGTGAAGCCCTGATCTGCGCACCTGTCGCGGCCGGGCCCGTGCCCCGTGATCCCGTCCGAGGGTTTCGGCGCCGCCGGGGTTTGCGGGGGATACGGGCGGGCAGGCGCACTCACAGTGCTTCGGACAGGAGGCACGTCCGTGATGCGGCTCCGCCGCCCGGCGCGCCTGTTCCGAAGAGGGCGTGCTCCACGGTGACCGTCCGTCCCCGAGCACTCCTAGGGAGTTGCGACGCACCATGCCGACCCGTTCGAACACCAGGGCACACCCCCACGACGACGCTCCCGACACCGCCGAGGCCTTCCGGCGACTGGCCGGCCTCCCTCCCAGCCCCGAACGTGACGCGCTCCGCGACGAGATCGTCGAGGCGTGGCTCCCGATGGCCGACCGCCTCGCCGGGCGCTTCCGCAGCCGCGGCGAGAGCTACGACGACCTGCGCCAGGTCGCCGCGCTGGGCCTGGTCAAGGCCGTCGACCGCTACGACCCGGACCTGGGCAACGCCTTCGAGAGCTACGCCGTCCCCACCATCACCGGCGAGATCAAACGGCACTTCCGCGACCACATGTGGACCCTGCACGTCCCCCGCCGCGTGCAGGACCTGCGCAACCGCGTCCGCCACGCCACGCAGGACCTCTCCGCGACGATCCCGGGCCGTCGGCCCACCGTGGCCGAGATCGCCGAGCAGGCGCACCTCAGCGAGGAGGACGTGCGCGCCGGCCAGGAAGCCCTGGAGAGCTTCACCGCGCTGTCCCTGGACGCGGAACTTCCCGGCAGCGACGACGGCTACTCCCTCGGTGACGCCCTCGGCGGCCCCGACCCGGCGCTGGACGTCGTGGTCGACCGCGAGGCCGTCAAGGACCGGCTGGCCGCCCTCCCCGAGCGCGAGCGCGCCATCCTGTACATGCGGTTCTTCGACGACATGACCCAGAGCCGCATCGCCGAGCAGCTGGGAATCTCCCAGATGCACGTCTCCCGCCTGATCAGCCGCTGCTGCGGCCGGGTCCGCGACGAGGTGCTGAGCGAGGGGAGCAAGGGCTGAGACCGATGGGGGCCGCGGCCCCCGGCGAGTGACCGTCGCCGCGGGTGGCCCTCGGCGGGTGCTCGCTGCCCGGCCGGCCTCGGTAGGTGACCCTGTCCCTCGAGCGCCGGTTGCCGTGACACGTGCACGGCAACCGGCGCTCGCGCACGTCCGGCCCCGGCGCGCCGAGGGCCGTTCCTGGACCGGGACCGACCGGTGATCCACCGCTCCGATCCGTCGCTCGGCCCCGGCGCGCACGCCGCCACGCGGGCCGGGGGTGCGGCGATCACCCGGTCGGACGAGGTCCGTCGCGCGAATGGGCCCGGCCGCGCGCGGAGCGCCGGGTGCGGGGCTGTGATGGACCGTGGGGCGCGAACCCCGCGCCCCGCGCCCATGCGGGACCCCCCACGCGCCCGCGGCCCTCGCGGACCGCACCGGCGTCGCGCCGCCCCACCGGGCGGGCGGGCGATTCCGTGGGCCCCGGGCGCGGTCGCCGCGCCCCAGCCACCGCTCGAAGGAGCCCTCATGCGCCGCACCGCCAGCGCCCTGACCGCCGCCGCCCTGGCCGGCACCGCCCTGGGCGTGCTCGGCGGCCTCGCGCCCGCAGCCTCCGCCGCCGAACCGCACGCCGAGATCAGCCCCGGCAGTGCCAGGCCGGGCGGTTCCGTCACCGTCACGGTCACCTGCGCACCGACCGGCGGACCCGCCCCGCAGACCCTCCAGGCGGCCTCGGAGGCGTTCACGGGCGGCGCGGTGACCCTGTCCCTGCTCCCCGGCGAGGAGAGCGCCGGCCCCACCTACGAGGGCACGGCCACCCTCCCGGACGCCACCCACTTCGCGCGGGCCGGCGCCGCCGGCCCGGGCACCGGCACGGCGGGTGAGGTCCCCGAACCCCCGGGCGGCGAGATCCCGCCGCCGGACAGCGTGCCGGAGATCCCCGACCCCGAGCCCGGGGCGGAGGACGAACCGCTCGGCGCCTTCCCCGGGATCCCCGACGCGCCCCTCGACGAGTCCGACGTCTCCGACGACATCTCCGACGACTTCTCCGAGGACTTCTCCGAGGACCTCTCGGTGGAGCTGGACGAGGAGGTGTCCGAGGCACCCGAGGCCCTGTCGGCGCCCGGCGGCGGCATCCGGTGGACGGTCCACGGCACCTGCCCGGCGGCACCCGGCGGGAAGGGCACCCCCTGGAGCGTGACCTTCACCGTCACCGTGCACTCCGGCGGAACCCCCACTCCCACCCACACCCCGACCCGCACACCCGCTCCCCAGCCGACCCCCTGCCCCGGCCACCGCGGCGGCCACTGCCCGGCGACCACGCCTCCGGGCGGCGTGCACGCGGGGGACGGCGGCGCCTTCACCGACTCCGTGCCCGCCCTGGCGGCCGGCGGGCTGCTGATCGCCGGGGCCTTCGGTGCCGCCGCGCACCGGGTGTACCGGGACCGGACCGCCCGCCAGGAGGACTGACCCCAGCCCGGCGCCCGTCGGCGACCCTCCCGGCGCGTACACCGCCGTACGACGCCCGCCCGTCGCCCGCGCACCGTCGGCCCGCGCCGGCACCCACGGCCCGGCCGCCTCCGGCGTAACCGACGGACCGGAGGGTACGAGAGCACCGGATCGCGGGGCCGGACCGCCCCGGCCGGGCGGCACGGACACCCCACAGCAGGCACGTACAGCAGCAGCACACCCGTACCAGGGCGGACACCAGGGACTGCGCGGAGGCGAGGCAGGCATGCGACGGACGGACCCGCAGGGACACGGCCCCGTCCGCTTCGGGCCGACCGTCCCCGAGGACGGACTGCCCGTCCTGCCCGAACTGGCCGCCGTGATCGCCGCCGCCGCGAGCCGTGCGGAGGCCGAGCCCGTCGGCGGGGGAGCGGCACTGCTGGACGCCGCGTGCGGCCACGCGGGGCGCCGCGGGCTGCCGGCCACCGCCGACCGGGTCGCCGTCGCCCCCGGCGCCCCCGCGCTGCTGGTGGCGCTGACCGCCGCCGTCGGCGGCGACGTCCTGGTGCCGAAGCCCTGTGCAGCCTGGTGGGTCCCGTACGCCCACCTGCTGGGCCGCCCCGCCTACCACGTCCCGACCCCGGCCGAGAGCGGCGGCGTGCCCGACCCGTACGCCCTGCTGGAGACGGTGCGCAGGGTGCGGGAGGAGGGCGGGGACCCGCGGCTCCTGGTGCTGTCCGTGGCCGACGACCCCACGGCCACCGTCGCCCCGCCGGAACTGCTGCACGCCACCCTGGAGGCGGCCGTCGGCGAGGGACTCCACCTGGTCAGCGACGAGACCTGGCGGGACACCCTGCACGCGCCGCGGGACACCGTGCTGCTCAGCCCCGCCGAGATGCTGTCGGACCGGGTCACCGTGGTCTCCGACCTGGCGGGGACGCTGCTCCCGCCGGGATGGCCCGCGGCGGTGGCCCGGTTCCCGGTGGGCGGGGCGGGCGCCGCCCTGCGCGCGCGGGTGCTCGACGTGCTCACCGCCCTCGACGCGTCCGTGGCCGCCCCCGTCGCCGTGGCCGCCGGGTACGCGCTGTCCGAGCCGGAACCCGTCACCGCGCGCGCCGCCGCCACGACCCGGCTGCACGCACGGGTGGCCGCCGCCGCCCACGCGGCGCTCGTCGGCGCGGGCGCCCTGGTCCTGCCTCCGCAGGTCGGCCGGCACCTCTACGCCGACCTGACCTCGCTGGGGCCGGGGCTCGCCGCCCACGGCGTCGGCGACGCCCAGGAACTCGAGGACTTCCTCTCCACCCGGCTCGGCATGCCCGCCCCGGGCGGACACCGTTTCGGGGACGACCTGGAAGCACCGCGCGTGCGCCTGTCCACGGCTCCGCTGCTGGGTGACACCCCCGGGGAGCGGGCGGAATGCCTCGACGCGCCCGACCCACTGGACCTGCCCCAGGTGCGGCGCGCGCTGCACCGCCTCACCTCCGTCCTCGACGACCTCCGTGACGACGCCCGGCGATGGGAGAACCCTCGATGACGCGACAGTCCGAGTCGACCACGAGCCGCACGGCGGCCGGCCTGACCACGGGCGGCCGAGCCCCCGCAGACCCCGCTCCCACCGGCCGGCCCACGACCGGTGGCAGCGGGACCGGCGGAGCGACGACCGGTCATGCGACGACCGGTCATGCGACGACGGGTTATGCGACGACCGGTGAAGCAGCGACCGGCGGGACGACGGCCGCCGGGGCGACGGTCGGCCTGGCGCCCGGCGGCCGGGCGCGTACCGCCCCGCCGTCCACCGGCCGAGCGGGCACCAGCCGCACGGAGTCAGCGACGGAGGCGGGGGAAGAGGCGAGGGCCTGCCCGCGGGCACCCGAGGCCGTGGACGGCGGCGGCACCCCCGACGTCACGGCACCGTTCCTGCGCGCACCCGAGGCCGTGGACGGCGGCGGCACCCCCGAGGTCACCCCACCGTCCCTGCGGGCGCCCGACGGCCCCTGCCCGCCGCCGGCAGAGCCCCGGCCCCTCGCCGAGCGGCGGATGTGGCCGCGTTCCTTCCACGACCGGCTCACCGCGCCCCTGCCCGGCCTCAAGGCGTTCGCCCGCTTCGCCCGCGAGGGCGCCGTGCGCCCGGGGCGCGAGGGACTCGCCGACATCCCCCGGCTGCCGTACGAGCCCGGCCCACTGCCCCGGGTCGACGCCCGCACGGTCGCCGTCACCTGGGCGGGACACGCCAGCTGGGTGATACGCATCGGCGGGCTCACCGTCCTCACCGACCCGGTCTGGTCCCGCCGGATCCTCGGCACCCCGGCCCGCGTCACTCCCGTCGGTGTCCCCTGGGAGGCCCTGCCCCGCGTCGACGCCGTGGTGATCAGCCACAACCACTACGACCACCTGGACGCCCCCACCCTGCGCCGCCTGCCGCGCGACACCCCCGTGTTCGTCCCCGCCGGACTCGGCCGCTGGTTCCACCGCCGCCGCTTCACCCGCGTCACCGAACTGGACTGGTGGGAGGGCGCCGAACTGCGGCCCCGTGACGCCGGGGGCACCGGCGCGGACGGTGCCGCCCGGCCCGGTGGCCCGGTCCGCTTCGACTTCGTCCCGGCGCACCACTGGTCCAAGCGGACCCTCACCGACACCTGCCGCTCGCTGTGGGGCGGCTGGGTGCTCACCGCCCCCGACGGGCAGCGCGTCCACTTCGCCGGGGACACCGGCTACGGCCACTGGTTCTCCCGCATCGGCCGCCGCTACCCCGGCATCGACCTGGCCCTGCTGCCGATCGGCGCGTACGAGCCCCGCTGGTGGCTGCGGGACGTCCACTGCGACCCCGAGGAGGCGGTGCGGGCCGCCCAGGACCTGGGGGCGCGCCGCATGGCGCCGATGCACTGGGGCACCTTCGTGCTGTCCGCCGAGCCGGTCCTGGAACCCCTCACCCGGGTCAGGGCCGCCTGGGCCCGCGCCGGACTGCCCCGCGCCGACCTGTGGGACCTCCCGGTGGGAGCCTCCCGCGTCCTCACCTGAACCCGCCGCCCCGAGGGACTCCCGGACCTCCGGGCGGGCCCCCGGCCACCCCGGACGGGCCCCCGCGGGCGGGCTCACCCGGCCGTGTCCCCCCGCAGCCGCCGCCACAGCCCCGGGGCCACGCTGATCAGCAGCGTCAGCACCACCGCCGCCAGCACGCCCTCCCACGGCTCGGCGAACAGCGAACCCCCGAGGACGCCGATCAGCTGGTACGTCACCGCCCACGCCAGGCAGGCCGGGAGGTTGCCGCGGGCGAAGCGGCGCATCGGCCACCGGGCCAGCAGGCACGCCAGCATCACCGGGAGCCTCCCGGCCGGCATCAGCCGGGACAGCACCAGGACGGCCACCCCGTGCTCGCCCAGCTTCTCCTGGGCCTGCTCCAGGCGGTCCTCCGGCGCCCGGGCCCGGATTGCCTCCAGCCAGCGCGAGCCGCCCCGCGACCTCATCCCCCGGCGGCCCAGCCCGTACAGAGCCATGTCGCCCAGGAACGCCGCCAGCGCCGCCGTCACGAACACCAGGGCCATCGAGAACGGCGCCGTCTGGTGGAAGGCGACCACGGCCGCCGAACTCACCAGCGCGCCCGTCGGCACCACCGGGACCAGCGCGCCGATCAGCACCAGCAGGAACAGCGACGGATAGCCGATGGCCTGCTGGGTGGTCTCCGGCGCCACGGCCGGGACGACGGCCAGGATCACCGGGCGTCCTCCAGCCGCACGCTCTCCCCGTGTCCGAGCCGGTGCACCGCCACCTGCGGCGCCCGGGCCGCGGCCAGCCGTACGAACTCGTCACCCGGGGCGTGGAACTCGTGCGGGCGCACCGCGTCCATCCCGATCGGCCAGTACGTCCCGTAGTGCACCGGGACCGCGGCCGCCGCCTCCAGCAGGGTCAGCGCCTCGGCCGCCCGCCCGGCGTCCAGGTGCCCCTCCCCGAGGTACGGTCCCCAGCCGCCGACCGGCAGCAGCGCCACGTCCACCGGCCCGACCTCCTCGGCCATGGTCTCGAACAGACCGGTGTCCCCGGCGAAGTAGGTGCGCGCCTCGCCCTCCACGACGTAGCCGAGCGCGGGGCACCGGCGCCGCCCCACCGGCAGCCGCCGTCCGTCGTGGTGCGCGGGCACGGCCCGCACCGCCAGGCCCCCGACCTCCAGCACGTCCCCGGGCGCCACCTCGCGCACCCGGAGGTGCGTGAGCCGGCGCAGCCCCGGCACCGCACGGAGCGCGCCGTGGGGCACGAGCAGGAGCGTGCCCTCCTCGAGCAGCGCCAGCGACGGCACGTGCAGGTGGTCGGCGTGCAGATGGGACACCAGGGCCACGTCGGCCCGCCGCGCCCCGGGCGGCGGCAGCGCGCCGCGGCGGCGCCGCAGATGGGCCAGGCGCCGGGCGAACAGCGGATCGGTCAGCACGCGCGTGTCCGAATCCTCGACCGTGCAAGTGGCGTGACCCCACCAGGTGACCTCCACCGGCACTTCCCCGCCTCCTTCGCGCGACTCCCCGAAGCGTACGTGCAGGAGTAGGGTCGGCGACGAGCCGGAGGTCGAGGGGGTGGCATGGGAGCGGTCCGGGTGACGGCGATCGCGAGTCTGACGCCGCTGGAGGAGCTGGACGACGACCCCTTCCTGGTGGACTCCCGCAGCCAGCACGCCATGTGCGCGCACTGGGCCGCCGAGCGCGGCTACGTGGTCGCCCGGGAGATGCTGGTGAGCGGGCTGCGCCCGGACCACGGCGCGCTCTGGGAGGGCGTGCGCCCCGGCACCGACCTGTTCGTCGCGCCCAGTCGCCGGGTGCTCGCGAGCGCCCTGACCTCCGTGGAGGAGTTCACCGCCGAGTGCGCGCGGCGCGGCGTGCGCGTGGAGACCGTCGGCCGGCCCGAACCGTCCTACGACGCGGAGTTGAAGGCCCGCGTCCACCGCAGGCTCTCCATGCCGACCGCGGGCTACGACGGCTGCTGACCGGTTGCGACGGTTGCCGACCGCGGGCTACGACGGCTGCTGACCGCGGGGCATGACGGCTGCTGACGCCGGCGCCCTCCCGCCCCCTGTCCGCGGCCGCTGCACCTCCTCGCGCCCCCTCGGCCTCCCGCCCGCGTCCTCCGTGCCTCTGGACCCCTGCACCTCCGGACCTCTGGACCCTTGCACCTCTGCCCCTCTGGTTTTCTCTGCCTCTTCGCGTCGCCCCCGCTGCCCCACGTCCGCGCCTCCGTTCTCCGGGCTTCTGAGCGCCCCCTCGCGGCCCTCCGCGCCCCTGCACGCCCCTGGCGCCCCCTCCGTACCCCTCCGCCCCCCTCCCGCCGGGGACATAACGGCCCTTCCGGCCGTTGTGGCAGGGTGGGTACCGGTTTCGAGGGCCGGTCGGTGGCGACGGGCGGGGACGCGAGGTGTGGCGGGGCGTGGGCGACGTGCGGTGGCGACGGGTCGCCAGTCAGATCGGGCGGAGCGTCGCCGTGTGGGCGGTCTCCACCCTCACCATGCTGCTGCTCGCCGGCCTGCTGCCGGACTTCCGGCTGCGCTCCGCGGACGGCGGCAGCGCCACCGACATCGCGGTGACCGCCGCGCTGGGCGCCGGTGCCTTCGGTCTGCTGTCCGCCCTGGTGTGGCCCCGGCTGGTGCGGCTGCTGCTGCTCGTGCCCGCGCTGGTGCTCGGCCTGCTGGTGTTCTTCCTCAACGGCGGGCTGCTGTGGCTGGCGCTGTGGCTCAACCCGGTCGAGCGCGGTTCCGCCGCCCCGGAGACCGCGGTCGTGGTCGCCGCGGTGATGTCCGCCGTCGCCTCCGCCACCGGCGCCGCCCTCGCCGTGCGCGACGACGACGCCTACCGCCGCCGCCTCTACCGGCTCGCCGACCGGCGCCGCCGCGCCACCGGCCCGGCCCCCGCCACCCCCGGCACCGTCTTCCTGCAACTGGACGGCGTCGGTCACGACGTGCTGGTGGATGCCGTCCGGCGGGGCCTGATGCCGACCGTCGCCCGCTGGCTCGGCACCGTCCCCGACCCGACCGACGGGGCGGCCCCCGGCACGGCAGGCGGCACGGCCGGTGGTGCGGCTTCCGGTACGGCCGGTGGTGCGGACCCCGGCACGGCAGGCGGGGCGGCTCCGGTCCCCGCCCCCGGCGCCCGCCCCACCCACCGGCTCATACCGTGGCGGACCGACTGGTCCAGCCAGACCGGCGCCACCCAGCTCGCCGTCCTGCACGGCAGCAACCACGACGTCCCCGCCTTCCGCTGGTACGAGAAGGAACGCCGGGAGGTCATGGTCTGCAACCGCCCCACCAGCGCCGCCGAACTCGAACGCCGCGCCGCCGCCCACGCCGGGCATCCCGGCCTGCTCGCCGACGACGGCGCCAGCCGCGGCAACCTCTTCGGCGGCGGCGCCGACCAGCAGGCCCTGGTGCTGTCCATCGCCACCCGCCGCCGAGCCCCGGGCACCCGCTCCCGGGCGGGCTACTTCGCCTACTTCTCCGACCCGGCCAACGCCGTGCGCACCGCCCTGTCCTTCGTCGCCGAGGTCGGGCGCGAGATCGTCCAGTCCACCCGGGCCCGCTGCTCCGGGCAGCGCCCGCGCGTCTCCCGCGGCGGCCTCTACCCGCTGGTGCGGGCCTTCGCGACCGTCGTCCAGCGGGACGTGGTGGTCGCCGCGGTGACCGGGGACCTGCTCGCCGGCCGCACGTCCGTCTACGCCGACCTGGTGGCCTACGACGAGGTCGCCCACCACTCCGGCCCGAGAGGCCGGGACACCGCCAAGGTGCTGGAGCGCCTGGACCGCGCCCTCGCCCTGATCGAGAACGTGGCGGAGCACGCCCCCCGCCCCTACCGCATCGTCGTCCTGTCCGACCACGGGCAGAGCCCGGGCGAGACCTTCCGCTCCCGGTACGGCCTCACCCTCGGCGACCTGGTGCGGGCGGGCTGCGGCCTGCCGGTGCCGCGCCGGGCCCGTCGCACCCACAGCGGCGCCGAGGCCCGCGCGGCCGTCCGCGCCGCGCTGCGCCGGCCCGTCGAGGAGGGCGTCGAGCAGTACCGGCCCACCCGCCGCGACGAGCCGATCGTGCTGGCCTCCGGCAACCTCGGCCTGGTGTCCTTCCCGGACGTGCCGCGCCGGATGAGCAAGGAGGAGATCGACGCCCGCTACCCCGCCCTGCTGCCGACCCTCGCCAACCACCCCGGCATCGGCTTCCTCCTGGTGCGCAGCGAACGCCACGGAGGCGTCGTCCTCGGCGCGCACGGCGCCGAGGTGCCCCTCGACCGGCTCGACGACGACCCGGGCCCGCTGGCCGCCTTCGGTCCCGGTGCCGCCGACGTCGTGCGCCGGACCCACTCCTTCCCGCACACCGCCGACATCATGGTCAACTCCTTCCACGACCCCGCCACCGGCGAGGTCCACGCCTTCGAGGAGCAGATCGGCTCGCACGGCGGCCTCGGCGGTGCCCAGTCCCGGCCCTTCCTGCTGTCGCCGCTGACGCTGACCCCGCCGGTGCCGGAGGGCGCCGAACTGCGCGGCGCGGAGGAGGTCCACCGGGTGCTGCGCCGCTGGCTGGCGGAGGCCGGCGGCACCGCGTCCCCGGCGGCCCCGGGCCGGGAACACGCGGCCTGACACACCGTGCCGTCCGGGCCGGCCCCCGCCCGGGACCGGCCCGACGGGTCCGACAGCAGGTCTCCCCCGGAGGTGGGCCGGCCGCCGGAAACCATCAGGGGGCCCGTCCTCCGGGTGAGTTGGGCCGTGATGTGATCGGATGGGGGAGGGCACCCGGCAACCGGGGGCCCGGACAGAGCACCACCGGACACACGGCAGGACATTCCGAAAGGATGGCGTCATGGCAGCCACGCGCTCCGCACACACCGTTTGGGAAGGCAACCTCTTCCAGGGCAGCGGTGTCGTCAGCTTCGACTCCTCCGGCAGCATCGCCGACCAGCCCGTGACCTGGGCGTCGCGCGCCGAGGAGGCGAACGGGAAGACCAGCCCCGAGGAGCTCATCGCGGCCGCGCACGCCAGCTGCTTCTCGATGGCCTTCTCCAACATCCTCGACAAGGCCGGCAACCCGCCCACCCGCCTGACGACCTCCGCCGACGTCACCTTCGTGCCCGGCGAGGGCATCACCGCCATCCACCTCACCGTGGAGGGCACCGTCCCCGGTCTGGACGAGGCGGCCTTCCAGGCCTCCGCCGAGGACGCCAAGGTGAACTGCCCGGTCAGCCAGGCCCTGAAGGGCACCGAGATCAGCCTGACGGCGAAGCTGGCCTGACCGGACCGCCGTCGCACCGCACGCAGGCCGCCCCGCCCGGGGCGGCCTGCGGCACGTCACCCTCCGGAGCCGACCACCGCCATGCCGCCACGCCCCTGTGTCTCCGCCCACCGCGGCGGCGGCGAACGGGCCGCCCCCGCCACCTGGGCGGCCTACGAGGACGCCCTGACGTCCGGCGCCGAGTACGTCGAGATCGACGTCCGGCGCACCGCGGACGGTGTCCTCGTCGTCCACCACGACGCCCGCGCGGGCGGCACCGGACCCCCGGTGGCCGCCCTGACCCATGCCCGGCTCGACGCCCTCACCGGCCGGCCGGTGCCCGTCGTCGACGACGTCCTGGCCCTGATCGCCGGCCGGCTCGTGGCCCACCTCGACCTCAAGGAGACCGGCTACGAGCGGGACCTCATGGACCGGGCGGTCGCCCTGCTCGGCGCGGACGGCTGCGTCGCGACCTCGCTGGAGGACCGGTCCGTCGCCGCCGTCGCCGGCGCCTTCCCCGGGGTGCGCACCCTGCTCTCCCTCGGCCGGGACGGCCGTGAGGTGGGCCGGCGCCGCCTGGTGGCGACCCGGCTGAGCGAGCTGCTGCCCATGCGCCGGGTCCGTGCCTGCGGGGCCCACGGCGTCGCGGTGCACCAGCGTCTGGCCCGCGCCACGGTGCTGCGTGAGGCCGCCCGTCACGGCCTGTTCACCATGGTGTGGACGGTCAACGACGACGCGCCGATGCGTGCCTTCCTCGCCGATCCGCGCGTCGACGTCCTGGTCACCGACCGCCCCCGCAGGGCCGTGGAACTGCGCGACGCGGTTCCCGCGCGACGCCTCTGAACCGGACGCCCCGACGCTCCTGAACCGGACGCCCCATTGACAAGGCCCCCCTCAGGTTTTGGGCTGGAGGGGGAGGAACCCGGACGGCAGGCGCTCCGACGGAAGGAAACGGCGATGGGACGTGCGGTCGGGATCGATCTGGGGACCACGAACTCGGTGGTGGCCGTCCTGGAGGGCGGTGAGCCCACCGTCGTCGCCAACGCGGAGGGCGCGCGCACCACCCCGTCCGTCGTGGCGTTCGCCAAGAACGGCGAGGTACTGGTCGGTGAGGTCGCCAAGCGGCAGGCCGTCACCAACGTGGAGCGCACCGCCCGCTCGGTCAAGCGGCACATGGGGGACCCGGAGTGGCGGTTCCCGCAGGAGGGCTCGGTCGACGGGTCCCGCTACCGGGCCCAGGAGCTGTCCGCCCGGGTGCTGCAGAAGCTCAAGCGGGACGCCGAGTCCTACCTCGGCGAGGACGTCACCGACGCCGTGATCACCGTGCCGGCGTACTTCGACGACACGCAGCGCCAGGCCACCAAGGAGGCCGGGGAGGTCGCCGGGCTGAAGGTCCTCAGGATCATCAACGAGCCCACCGCGGCGGCCCTCGCCTACGGCCTCGACAAGGAGAACGAGACCGTCCTCGTCTTCGACCTCGGCGGCGGCACCTTCGACGTGTCGCTGCTGGAGATGGGCGACGGCGTCATCGAGGTCAAGGCCACCAACGGCGACACCACCCTCGGCGGCGACGACTGGGACCAGCGCCTCGTCGAACACCTCGCCAAGCGGTTCAAGGGCCAGTACGGCATCGACCTCCTGCAGGACAAGATGGCCGTGCAGCGGCTGCGGGAGGCCGCCGAGAAGGCCAAGATCGAACTGTCCTCGTCCACCGAGACGACGATCAACCTGCCCTACGTCACGGCCTCCGCCGAGGGCCCCCTGCACCTGGACGAGAAGCTCACCCGCGCCCAGTTCCAGGAGCTCACCGAGGACCTGCTGGAACGCTGCAAGCCCCCCTTCCACCAGGCCGTCAAGGACGCCGGCGTCAAGCTCGGCGCCATCGACCACGTCATCCTGGTGGGCGGGTCCACCCGGATGCCGGCGGTCACCGACCTGGTCCGCGAACTCACCGGCAAGGACCCGCACAAGGGCGTCAACCCCGACGAGGTGGTCGCGGTCGGCGCGGCCCTCCAGGCGGGCGTGCTGCGCGGCGACGTCAAGGACGTCCTGCTCCTCGACGTCACCCCGCTGTCCCTGGGCATCGAGACCAAGGGCGGCATCATGACCAAGCTGATCGAGCGCAACACCACGATCCCCACCCGGCGTTCGGAGATCTTCACCACGGCCGCCGACAACCAGCCCTCCGTCGGCATCCAGGTCTACCAGGGCGAACGCGAGATCGCCGCCTACAACAAGAAGCTCGGCGTCTTCGACCTCACCGGTCTGCCGCCCGCCCCGCGCGGTGTCCCGCAGATCGAGGTGGCGTTCGACATCGACGCCAACGGCATCATGCACGTCTCCGCCAAGGACCTCGCCACCGGCCGCGAGCAGAAGATGACCGTCACCGGCGGCTCCGCCCTGCCCAAGGACGACATCGACCGCATGATGCGCGAGGCCGAGCAGCACGCCGAGGAGGACCGGACCCGCCGCGAGGCCGCCGAGACCCGCAACCAGGCCGAGCAACTCGTCTACCAGACCGAGCGGTTCCTGAACGACAACACCGACCGGGTGCCCGCCGACACCAGGACCGAGGTGGAGAGCGCGATCGCCGACCTCAAGCGGCAGCTGGAGGAGAACGCCGACACCGCCGCCCTGCGCACCGGCGTGGAGAAGCTCGCCGCCGTCAGCCAGCGCATGGGCCAGGCGATGTACGCCGGCGCCGAGCAGTCCGGCGGCCCGGCGGGCGCGGGCGCCGCGCAGGAGGGCACCTCGGACACGGGCGCGGACACCGGCGCGCACGACGGTCCGGGGCCGTCCCGGGACGACGACGGGGTGGTGGACGCGGAGATCGTCGACGACGACACCGACGGCACCGGGGCCTCAGGCGACCGCCGGGGCGGCGCCGCCTGACACGGCACCCCACCCGCCGCGGACCGGACGCGCAGGAGAGACCGCGCACCGGGCGCGGCGGGACGGCGTGTCCGTGTCCACCGCGCCCCGGGGGGCAGTCGGGCTCGCCGACCCGTGACGCGGTGGCCGGCTCAGTGGCGCTCGCCGACCCGCGACGCGGTGGCCGGCTCAGGGGCGCCGGCGGGAAAGTGACGCGGTGGCCGGCTCAGTGGCGCTTGCGCCACACCCGCAGCAGTTCCCGGGTGCGTTCCGTCGTCGCGGCGCGCGCCGTCATGTGGTCCAGCACCTCCAGGTGCACCGCGACCTCGGTCCGCGAGTCCAGGTACAGCGCGCCCGTCAGGTACTCGGTGAACACCATGTCCGGCAACTCCGGCTCCGCGAACCGGAACAGGGAGAACGGCGCGTACGTCCCCGGGTGCGGCCCCCCGGCGAACTCCATGACCTGGAGGGTGATCCGGTCGCGCTCGGACAGCTCCAGCAGCCGGTCCAGCTGCTCACGCATCACCCGGCCGTCGACGGTCACCGGCCGCCGCAGCACCGTCTCGTCCATGGTCACCCACAGGTGGGGCGGATCCGGCCGGTCCAGCAGCCGCTGGCGCTCCAGACGCAGCGCGACGTGCCGCTCCACCGTCTCCGGCCCCTCCGTGCCGATGGTCCCCGCCTCCAGCACGGCGCGCGCGTAGTCCTCCGTCTGGAGCAGTCCCGGCACGAAGTGCGGCTCGTAGGAGCGGATCACCCGGGCCGCGCCCTCCAGACTCACGTACAGGCTGAACCAGTCCGGCAGCACGTCGTGGTACCGCTGCCACCAGCCGGGCCGGTTCGCCTCCTCCACCAGTTCGACGAAGGTGACCGCCTCCTGCTCGGGCACCCCGTAGGCGTCCAGCAGGATCTGGACGTAGGGCACCTTCAGCGCGACGTCCGCCGTCTCCATCCGCCGCACGGTCGCCGGTGCCACCCGCAGCACCCGGGCCGCCTCGTCGCGCCCCAGACCGGCCGCTTCCCTCAGTTCCTGGAGTCGCCTGCCCAGCACCACCTGGCCCACGGTGGGGGCGGCTCGCCGCTCACTCACGCCACGCCTCTCCCACGTGCCCACGCATGCGGCCCAGTCTGTCACGTCCCGGCCGCACTCTCACGGCATCGGCCGTCGGACGGGCCCGGCCGGGTGACGCGACCCCGTCCCGTACGGGCCCCTTACCCCGCGGGTAATCGACCGGGGCACCGCCCGGGCGCCATCGTGGACGCACCGGGTTCCGGGCCGGCGCACTCCGGCCCGGAACCCGGCCCACCGCACACCGCCCCATGACGGAGAGTGATGCCCCATGTCCGCGCCCCCGCTCGCCGCGCTCGCCCGCACCTCCGTACCACAGTCCGTGCTGCGCCGCTTCCTGGCGCTGGACGCGGCCGTCACCGGCGTCAACGCGCTCGTCTACCTTGCGCTGTCCGGCCCGGTCGGCCGCCTCCTCGGTCTCGATGCCCGACTGCTGCTCGGGATCGGCGGGTTCCTCGCCGTGTACGCCGCCGCGGTCGCCCTGCTCGCCGGCCGGGACCACCCGCCCGCCCTCGGGGTGCGCGCCGTCGTGGAGGCCAACCTCGCCTGGGCCGCGGTGAGTCTGGTCGCCCTCTTCCTGTGGCTCACCCCCACCACCACCGGTGCGGTCTGGACCGTCCTGCAGGCGCTGGTGGTGGCCGGGTTCGCGGTGCTCCAGCACCTGGCGCTGAGGGACCGTCAGTCGACGCGGGACTGAAGGTACTTCGCCGTCGCCGGGTCGGCCGGGAGCAGTGTCTCCACGGCCAGCTCGGCGACGGTCACGTCCATCGGCGTGTTGAAGGTGGAGATCGACGACACGAACGACAACGTGCGGCCCTTGTGCTCGATCCGCATCGGCAGCGCGACGTACGCCACGGCCTCCTCCGGCTCCTCGCACGCCCCGCCGGTGTCCGGCACCGGGTACGCCGCCACCTCCTCGTACAGGGCCCGCAGAGGTGCCGAACGGCGCAGCGCGATCTGCCGCTCCATCTGCCCCAGCAGGTGGCCCCGCCACTGGCGCAGGTTGCGGATCCGGGGCGCCAGGCCCTCCGGGTGCAGGGCCAGCCGCATGGTGTTCAGCGGCGGTTCCAGCAGCGCCCCGGGCACCCCTTCGATCAGCTCCAGCACCCCGCGGTTGGCCGCCACGACGTCGTACAGGGCGTTCACCACCAGCGCCGGATACGGTTCGAAGCCGCCGATCAGCCGCTCGATGCCCTCCCGGAGCGCGCCCAGCGCCGGGTCGTCCAGCGGGGTCTCCGGGAAGCGGGGCGCGTAGCCGGCCGCCAGCAGCAGCGCGTTGCGCTCCCGCACGGGGACCTCCAGGTGCTCGGCCAGGCGCAGCACCATCTCCTCGCTGGGCCGGGCCCGGCCGGTCTCGACGAAGCTGATGTGCCGGGCGGAGGAACCGGCCCGCAGGGCCAGTTCCAGCTGGCTGACGCGCCGCTGCTCCCGCCAGGCCCGCAGCAGCGGACCGACCCCCTCGGGAGGTGGAGGGGAGGGGACGGCGAGCGTGGGCGGGACGGTGGCCATCCGGTGACGGTAACCGACGGCACGGGCCGCCGGGGAGCGTACGCGTGCCCGCGGGACCCCCGTCGCCCCCTGTGGCAGGCTGAGGACGCGCCCCCAGCGGGCGCGAGCGGCCGACCCGACCAGCGAAGGAGCACGCCCATGCCCGTCGAACCGCTGTCGCCCGAGGAGATCGAGAACCGGCTCGCCGAGCTGCCGGGCTGGACCCTCGACGGGGACCGCCTCACCCGCGCCTACCGGCTGGCCTCCCACACCGCCGCCACGGCGATGGTCGTGCACATCGCCCAGGTGCAGGAGGAACTCGACCACCACTCCGACCTCACCCTGGGCTACAACACCGTCGCCCTGTCCGTGCACACCCACAGCGCGGGCGGCGCCGTCACGGAGAAGGACCTCGAACTGGCCCGCCGAGTACAGGACCTCGCGCCCGCCCACGGGGCACACTGAGGTGCGTGCTCGACTACGACGAGGAAGCCGGACGGTACGACGCCTCGCGCGGCGGTGAGCCCAGGGCTCGCGCCGCGGCCGACGCCGTGCTCGCCCTTCTCCCGGCCGGCACCCGTGACCTGCTCGACGTGGCCTGCGGCACCGGCATCGTCACCCGGCGCTTCGCCGCCGCCCGTCCCGGGCTGCGTGTCTCCGGCGTCGACCTCGCCCCCGCCATGACCCGCCGGGCCGCCGCCCGACTCCCCGGCGCCGTGGTGCGCGGCGACAGCCGCCGGCTTCCGGTGCGCGACGCCTCGGTCGACGCGGTGGTCAGCGTGTGGCTGCTGCACCTGCTGGCCGACCCGGGTGAGGTGCGGCGGGTGATCGGTGAGTGCGCGCGCGTGCTGCGGCCCGGCGGTGTCTGGGTCACCACCGTGGGCAAGGGGGCCTCCCACAACGTCGGCAGTGACATCGACGCCGTCCTCGCCGCCCGGCCGCCCAGCCCGGTGCACGACGGTCCCGACGCCGTGGCGGCGCACGCCGCCGGACTGGGGCTCCGGCCGGCCGGGCAGGGCCGGTTCACCGGCCACGGCCAGGGCCGCAGCCCTCGCCGCACCATCGCCGACCTGCGCCGCGGCTGGTTCGTCACCCTGCCGCCCGGCGACCCCCGCGCCGACGGCTTCGCGGACCGGCTGTCCCGCCTGCCGGACCAGGACCGGCCCCGGCCGGACCCGGTGTTCCACCTGCGCGCCTTCCGCAAGCGGGTCTGAGGGGGGCGCTGTACAGGACGCGGCCCCGAGACGCGCCAAGGCCCTGGGCCGGGATCCTCGGCTCTGTTTCCCCGGAGCCGCCGTGAGGCGACGAGCAGTTCACCGCGACCGGAGTGACGCCCGGTCAGAGGTGGCGGGGACAAGGTTCCGTGGTGAGGCAACGGTCCCGGCCGCGCAGGGACTCTCTTGGACATCTAGGAAGGGGGTGCTCATGGGGGTTCGAAAGCAGGCCGGGGACAGGGAGTTCCACGATTTCGTCGTCGGCCGCTGGCCGCACCTGATGCGCACGGCATTCCTGCTCACGGGTGAGCAGCACGCGGCCGAGGATCTGGTCCAGTCGACGCTGGAACAGGTCTACGTGGCCTGGCACAGGGTCACTTCGGCCGACGCCCCTGAGGCGTACGTGCGACGAGTGATGATCAACACGCATGCCCGCAGATACCGCAGGAAGCTGCGGGAGTTCCTGCTGCCCAGGAGCGAGGACGCGGGCCTGACGCACGAGGTGGCCGACACCGGTGACCGGATCGCCCAGGCCGACGACCGTCACACGCTGCTGACGGCGCTGGCCGAACTGCCGGCACGGCAGCGGGAGGCAGTGGTCCTGCGGTACTGGGAGGACCTCACCGAGACCCAGACGGCCGAGGCGATGGGCTGTTCGGTCGGCACGGTGAAGAGCAACGCGGCCAAGGGGATCGCGAAGCTGCGCGCGGCATACGGACGGGTGGAGACAGTGACGCAGGGAGGACGACGGTGAAGAGCGCGGACCGGGAGACGGATTCCCACATGACACAGCACGACATCGCCTTCCTGCTGGCCGACGCGACCGACGAGGTGCGGATCGGCACAGCCCCCGCCCAGGCGCTGATCCGTGGAGGCCGCCGCCGCAGGGCCCGTCGCTGGGCGGCCGTGGCGACCACCACCCTGGTCCTGGCCGGCTCCACGGGGGCGCTGGCACTGAACGGGCTGTCCGGTGACGGGGAACGGAAGGTGGCGTCGGCGAGCCGGCCGGTCGCCGGCGCGGAGGAGGCCGAGCCGGACATGCGGACGACCCTGGCGAGCGGCACCGACGCGGGAGTGCCGTGGAGGGTGTACATCGACGTGTGGGAGGCTCCGGCGGACACGGCGGAGGCCCAGGCCACCCTGGCGGCCATGGCGAAGTACGGCGAGCACCCGCACGACGTCTCCTCGGCCTCCGAACTGGTGGGCAAGGTCGCGCACTTCGTGCACCGGGTCACCGGTGAGGAGGCGAGGACCACCGAGATCGGGAACCTGGTGCTGCCCGAGGACGACGTCCTGACCGGCGGCGAGTACGGGACCGTCTCGCTCCCGCTGCTCCCGGGGGACGGCACGGCCCCCCCGCGCCTGGTCTTCGCCCAGGTCGCCAAGACCGCCCAGGAAGTCACCTGCACGTGGAAGGACGGCACCTCCATCAAGGTCGGCCGTGCGTCCGCGGACACCGGGGCGAACGCCGACGTTCCGGTCATCCACAGCCCCAAGCATTCCCCCTACGACTGGTTCGCCGTCCTGGCGCCGGAGTCCACCGAGTTGGAGGGGATCAAGGTCACGAAGTAGACCGAGCGGGAGACCGACGCCGCGAGGGGCGTCGCGCAGTGGCCCTCCGCGCGGGAGCAGAGTGACGGTGGCGTCCCGGAGCAGGAACCGTGCGCGCCGGGCGGGCTTGCGGAAGCGGCAACACTGTTTGCCCCCTCCGGTGCGTCACCGCACCCTGGGGCTACCCGAGCGGAGAGGCTGACCCCATGGCGCACGATCACCACCCCGACCACCCCACCCCCGGCCCGCACGACCCGGATCGCCACGACGGGCCCGGTCACGGCGGGCATCACCACGGTCACGACCACGCCGACATCGACTGGGCCGAGCTGGCCCCGCTGCTCGAATCGCAGGCGGAGCTGTTCACACCGCTGTACGAGCGGGCGCTCGGCTGGCTGGCGAAGGAGGTCACCGAGCCCGGACTCGTCGTCGACGCCGGCAGCGGACCCGGCGTCATCTCCGCCCTGCTCGCCGAGACCTTCCCCGGGGCCCGGATCGTCGCCGTGGACGGCTCCGGTCCCTTGCTGGAACGGGCCGGGGAGCGCGCCGCCCGGCACGGGGCCGCCGACCGCTTCAGCACGCTGACCGGTGAACTCCCGGACGTGCTGGACGATCTGGAGTATCCGGCGGACCTGCTGTGGGCCAGCCGCAGCGTGCACCACCTCGGTGACCAGGCCGCCGCCCTCACCGCCCTCGCGGCCCGGCTCGCGCCCGGGGGCACCCTCGCGGTGATGGAGGGCGGGCTGCCCGCCCGGTTCCTGCCCCGTGACATCGGCTTCGGCCGGCCCGGACTCCAGGCGCGGATCGACGCGGTCGAGCAGGACTGGTTCACCCGGATGCGTGCCGACCTGCCGGGCTCGGTCGCCACCACCGAGGACTGGCCCGCGCTGCTGGTGGCCGCCGGGCTCCGCCACACCCGCACCCGCACCTTCCTCCTGGACCTGCCCGCGCCCACCACCGACCGTGCCCGCGCGTACGTCGCCGCCACCCTCACCCGGACCCGGGAGACCCTCGCCGAGGACCTGGACGCCGAGGACCGCGCCACCCTCGACCGCCTCCTCGACCCCGCGGACCCGGCGAGCGTCCACCAGCGCCCGGACGTCTTCGTCCTCGCGGCCCACACGGTCCACACCGGCGTCCGGCCGGCGTGAGGCTCGGGGCCGCCGCCGCGCCGGCGGGTGCAAGGGCGGGGCGTACGGTGCCGCGCGGGTCGCGAGGAACCGCGGGCGCACGCCGGAGCGTCCGGTGCCGCCCGGCCCCTCGGCCGTCGAAGCGGGGCCCCGCGTCCTCAGCTGTCGCAGCGGGGCCCCGCCCCCTCAGCCGTCGAGGCGCCGGTGCGCGTCCTCAGCCGTCGAAGCGGTGCCGCGCCGCCTCGATGTGGCCGAGGTGCTCGTGCGTCCAGCCGCAGATGGCGTCGACCGTGGTGCGCAGGGCCCGGCCCGCCCCGGTGAGGGTGTACTCGACCTTCGGCGGCACCGTGGGGTGCACCGTGCGCTCGGCCAGGCCGTTGCGCTCCAGCATGCGCAGGTTCTGGGTGAGCATCTTGTGGCTGATGCCCTCGACCTCGTTCCGCAGCTCGCTGAAGCGCAGGGTGCGGTCGCCGAGCGCCTCGATGATCAGGAGCGCCCACTTGTTGGCGACGTCGGAGAAGATCTCCCGCGCCAGGGAGTCCGCGCGCCTGAGGTCCGCGTCCGCCGGCAGGTCCTCGAGCAGTTGCTTGGTCACCATGAGGTTCCTCGGTTACTGAAAAGTGCGTTCTTCCAGGTCAGCCGTCACTCTCCTATGGTTTCCGAGTAACCGCAAGAGAGTGACCTGTCACCAGGAGAGGCGATCCCATGGCCACCATCGATGTCTACAACCACGGCGTGCCGGCCGAGAGCGCGTTCGGCTACTCGCAGGCGGTCAGGTCCGGCGACCTGATCCACGTGTCCGGCCAGCTCTCGCTCAGCGACGCGGGCGAGTTCGTCCACGCCGACGACTTCGCCGCCCAGCTCCGGCAGACCTACGTCAACCTGGACAAGGTGCTGAACCACTTCGGCGCCACCCGCAACCAGGTCGTCTCCCAGACGCTGTACGTGGTGGACCTGCAGCGGAACTCCGAGGCGCTCATGAAGGGCAATCCGGCCTACTTCGGTGACCATCGTCCGGCCAGCACCGTCTTCGGGGTAACGGAACTGACCTTCCCCGGCCAGGCCGTCGAGATCGCCTTCGTGGTGGACATGAAACTGCCCGCCTGAGCGGTGCCGCGGGACGGGGGACGGCGGGGCGGCCCGGCGCGGGGCCGCCCCGCCGGTCCTTCCCCGGCCGGACGGGCCGCCCGTCATGGCCCCTGCCCGGGCCGGGCCCGCCCGTGGCCCCCTCGGACCGGACGCGCGACGCGGCCGCCCCGCGGCGCGCGGGGCGCGGGAGCGGGGAGGCCGTCGCCGACGGGCCGGGTGCGGTCCTGCTCAGGCGCCGTTCAGCCGGGCCGGGTCCGGGCCCAGGCGCCGGTCCTCGTTCAGGGCGCTGATCGCCGCCAGGTCCTCGGCGTCCAGGGAGAAGTCGAACACGTCGAAGTTCTCCCGGATCCGCGACGGCGTCACGGACTTCGGGATCACCACGTTGCCCAGCTGGAGGTGCCAGCGCAGCACCACCTGGGCCGGTGTGCGCCCGTGCTTGCGCGCGATCGCCACGATCGCCGGGACCTCCAGCAGCCCCTTGCCCTGGCCCAGCGGTGACCACGCCTCCGTGGCGATGCCCCGCTCCGCGTGGTACTCGCGCGCCGCGTGCTGCTGCAGGTGCGGGTGCAGCTCGATCTGGTTCACCGCCGGGACCACCGACGCCTCGTCCGCGAGCCGGTCCAGGTACTCCGGCAGGAAGTTGGACACACCGATGGCGCGGACCCGGCCGTCCGCGTACAGCTTCTCGAAGGCCCGGTACGTCTCGACGTACAGGTCGCGCTCCGGGGTCGGCCAGTGGATGAGGTACAGGTCCACGTACTCCAGGCCCAGCTTCGACACCGACGCGTCGAAGGCCCGCAGCGTCGCGTCGTACCCCTGGTCGCTGTTCCACAGCTTGGTCGTGACGAACAGTTCCTCGCGGGGCACGCCGGACCGTGCGATCGCCCTGCCGGTGCCCTCCTCGTTGCCGTAGGCGGCCGCGGTGTCGATGCTGCGGTAGCCCGCCTCCAGAGCCGTCGCCACGGCCGTCTCGGCCTCGGCGTCCGGGACCTGCCAGACGCCGAAGCCCAGTTGGGGCATCTCCACGCCGTTGTTCAGGACGATCGGGGGGACCTTGCTCACGAGCTCTCGATCCTTCGGTTGTGGACGGTGAACAGCCCCATCCTCAACGATCACACCCCGCCGTGCATTCCGGACCGCACAATTCACGCGCGGTACAACGCCTCCACCTCCACGCCGTACGCCTTCTCGATGGCCTTGCGCTTCAGCTTCAACGAGGGCGTGAGCAGGCCGTGTTCCTCACTGAACGGCTGCGCCAGGATGCGGAACGTGCGGATCGACTCGGCCTGCGAGACCAGGGTGTTGGCCGCCACCACGGCCCTGCGCACCTCCGCCTCCAGGTCGGCGTCCTGCACCAACTCGACGGCCGGCAGGGCCGGTTTGCCCCGCATGGCCAGCCAGTGCTCCACGGCCTCCGGGTCCAGGGTGATCAGCGCCGCCACGTAGGGGCGGTCGTTGCCCACGACGATGCACTGGTTGACCAGGGGGTGGTCCCGTACCCGCTCCTCCAGCGGCCCCGGCGAGACGCTCTTGCCGCCGGACGTCACCAGGATCTCCTTCTTGCGGCCGGTGATGGTGAGGTAGCCGTCCTCGTCCAGGGAGCCCAGGTCACCGGTGGCCAGCCAGCCGTCGTCCAGCACCTCGCGCGTGGCCCCGGGGTTGTTGAGGTAGCCCTGGAAGACGTTGTCGCCGTTCAGCCAGATCTCGCCGTCGTCGGCCAGGCGCACCGACACGCCCGGCACCGGCCGGCCCACGGTGCCGAACCGGGTCCGCTCCGGCGGGTTGGCGGTGGCCGCCGCCGTCGACTCGGTCAGGCCGTACCCCTCGTAGACGTGGATGCCCGCGCCCGCGAAGAACAGCCCCAGCCGCCGGTCCATCGCCGAACCGCCCGACATCGCGTGCCGGATCCGCCCGCCCATCGCGGCCCGCAGCTTCCCGTACACCAGCTTGTCGAACAGCTGGTGCTGCACGCGCAGGGCCGCCGACGGCCCCGGCCCGGTGCCCCACGCCTTCGCCTCCATCGCCTCGGCGTGATTCACGGCCACCTCGACCGCCTTCTCGAACGCCCCCGCCCTGCCCTCCCGCTCGGCCTTCCGCCGCGCCGCGTTGAACACCTTCTCGAAGATGTACGGCACGGCCAGGAAGAACGTCGGCCGGAACGCGGCCAGGTCCGGCATCAGCGCCGCCGCGTTCAGCTGCGGCTGGTGGCCGAACCTCACCCGCCCGCGGACGGCGGCCACCTGCACCATCCGCCCGAAGACGTGCGCGAGCGGCAGGAAGAGCAGCGTCGCCGCCTCGTCGCCCCGGCGGGAGTGGAACACCGGCTCCCAGCGTTCGATGACGGTGTCCGCCTCGAACATGAAGTTGCCGTGGGTGAGCACGCAGCCCTTCGGGCGGCCCGTGGTGCCGGAGGTGTAGATCACGGTGGCCACCGAGTCGGGGGTGACCGCCCGGCGGTGGCGGTGCACGACCTCGTCGTCGAGAGCGGCGCCCGCCTCGTACAGCTCCTGCACCGCACCCGCGTCGAGCTGCCACAGCCGCCGCATCCCGGGCAGCCGGTCGATGACGGTGGCGATCGTCATGGCGTGGTCCTCGTGCTCCACGACCGCCGCGCTGACCTCCGCGTCGTGCAGCATCCACAGGACCTGCTCCGCCGACGACGTCGGGTAGAGCGGCACGACCTGGGCACCGACCGTCCACAGCGCGAAGTCGAACAGGGTCCACTCGTAGCGGGTGCGGGACATGATCGCGACGCGGTCGCCGAACCGGACCCCCTGCGCGAGCAGGCCCTTGGCGAGGGCGAGCACCTCGTCACGGAACTCGCCGCTGGTCACGTCACGCCACCGGCCGTCGGCGTCCTTGCGGCCGAGCGCGACCCGCGACGGGTCCTCCTTCGCGTACCGGAACACGACGTCCGCCAGACCGCCCACCGGAGGGGGCAACGCCAGCGCAGGGCTGGTGAACTCGCGCACGGCCGCTCCCGTTCCCCGCTCCCCGGTACTCGCACGATGCGGACACTGGACCGCGCCGACGGGGGACCCCCGGCACGGCGCGGTGAAAGCTACCCCACCCTCCCCGTGCTGCGGGAGGGGTGGGAGACCTGAACGTCGCTCGCGTCCGCGCAGGTCAGCGCCACAGAATGCACCCACAAGGGGAAGGGCCGGACAGATTCCTGACTTTTGAGTAAGGATCGTGGGGGCGATCTCCACCGAATCTGTACGCGGCGTTGACCGGCGCTTGACGGTCGGGGCGGGAGGACGGTGGGTCCCGGCGGGCTCGACGCCCCGGCGTCGCTCGCCGTGCTGCCGCTGATGCTGTTCCACCAGATGCAGCTGATGGTCTGCGCGGTGATCGCCGGGCGCCGCTCGCGCGACCCGGAGACCGGCGAGGCCCGCGAGACCGGCGAGGTACGCCAGGTCGGTGAGGTCGGTGAGGCGCGTGACGTCCGTGACGTCCATGACGTCCGTGAGGCCGACGCGGGGACGCCCGCGACCGGCCCGGCGGTCATCCCGCCGGGCCGAGCCGCACCGTCAGGAACCGGGGCCGGTACAGCGCCACGTTCCGGCTGAGCATCACGGCCGCACCGGCCGTCTCCATCCAGTTGACGTCGTAGCTGAGCACCAGCCGCCCGTCACGGCTGAGTTCGGGGTGCGTCTGGGGGTTGTAGGCGGCGGTGCCCTCGTGCGGCAGCGCGGGGGCGAACTCCTTCTCCGGCCCGTGCCAGGGACCGGCCGGCGAGCAGGCCCAGTACGACGCCACCGTGGTGAGCCCCTTCGCGCCCGCCGCCATCGTGAACAGCACGTACGTCCCGTCGTCGCGGACCACGGAGAAGGCGCTGCCCACCCCGGCGCGCCGCCCGTCGCCGAGGACCGGGCGCGGGTCGGCCCGGGTCTGCCACTCCGAGCCGTTCCAGAACTCCCAGGCCGCCGGGTCCGCCAGGCCGCCCTCCGGTACCCGTGCCACGTACGCCCGCGAGACCGGCCGGGACACCGCCCGGCCGTCGTCCCCCCCGAACACGTACGTCCAGCCGTCCTCCTCGGTCAGGGTGGTGCCGAACAGCACCCGGCGGGACGGGTCGGTGACCTGCTCCTGGTCGTGGACCATGGTCACCGACTCCAGGCGCAGGCCGGGCAGGGAGAGCGTCGCCACCTCCGTGGCCGTGGGCACCCCGTAGATCCACGGGGACGGCCCGGTACGGCGCACCCACAGCAGGACCCGCAGGACCTTGTCCCGGGAGCCGGGGGAGCGCGGTTCCACCCGGGCGGCGACCGGCCAGCGCCACCGGTCGGGGCCCGGGTCCGCGAACAGCGGGGCGGGCAGGGTCCGTTCCAGGCGGCCGTCGCGCATCACCACGGCGGAGTTGCGGACCATCGGCGCGGCGGGATCCCGCCAGGTGTACGACTCGCCGACCGGGTTGGGCGGGCCGTTCACCCTTCCCAGGAACGTGTCGGAGAACAGCCACAGCAGCCGTCCGTCAGGCAGCCGCACCGAGTGGGTGCCGTCGCCGCCCGTCCAGTCGTCGGTGCGGGTGGCGTCGTCGCCGTAGCGGGCGAACTCGGCGGTGAGGGTGTCGTCGGCCGACCAGGAGGCGACCGTACGCGGTGCGCAGGCGTCGCTCCCGGGCCGGCCGTCGTCGTGGTGGGGGCCGGAGAGCAGCACGGCACCGAGGACCAGGGCCAGCAGCACCACGCCGATCCCGGTCGCCGTCCGCCGCCGTGCTCGGGCTGTGTCGTCGGGGACGTCGGGGCCGTCGGGGTCGGTGGGCACGCTCCGTGACGTTAGTGGCCCACGGTGCCCGGGTCCATGGCGCCTCGGCCGCCGGGGAGGGGGTCGGCTGTCACCGCACACCCGCCGTGCCGGTCACCGGGCCGGTCGTCCTCCGGTGCCGTCGGGGCCGGGTGTCGGGCGCGTCCTGCTGCGAGGCCCCCGCGGGACCGGTGCGTCAGGCGTGGGGAGCTGCGGCCCGGACTTCGATGCGGTGGTCGCCGGCGTACACGTTCATGGAACCGCCCCGCAGGAACCCCACCAGCGTCAGCCCCGCCTCGGTGGCCAGATCGACCGCCAGCGACGACGGCGCCGACACCGCGGCGAGCAGCGGGACACCGGCCATCACCGCCTTCTGCGCCAGCTCGAAGGAGGCCCGGCCGGACACCAGCAGCAGTGTCCGGGACAACGGGAGCCCGCCCTGCTGCAGGGCGCGGCCGACCACCTTGTCGACCGCGTTGTGCCGTCCCACGTCCTCGCGCACGTCCAGCAGGTCGCCGCTCTCGTCGAACAGGGCCGCCGCGTGCAGGCCGCCGGTCCGGTCGAAGACCCGCTGGGCGGCGCGGAGCCGGTCGGGCAGCTCCGACAGCAGGTCCGCCGTCACCCGCAGCGGGGGAGTGTCGGCGATCGGCCAGCGGGTCGTGGTCCGCACGGCGTCCAGGCTCGCCTTGCCGCACAGACCGCAGGACGACGTGGTGTACACGTTGCGTTCCAGGGTGATGTCCGGGATCGGGACACCGGGAGCGGTCTGCACGTCCACCACGTTGTAGGTGTTGACGCCGTCCGCGGTGGCCCCCGCGCAGTACACGATGTTGCGCAGGTCGGAGGCCGAGGCGAGCACGCCCTCGCTCACCAGGAAGCCGGCCGCCAGGGCGAAGTCGTCGCCGGGGGTGCGCATCGTGATCGCCAGGGGCCGTCCGTTCAGCCGGATCTCCAGGGGCTCCTCGGCGACCAGGGTGTCGGGCCGGCTGGACACCGCCCCGTCCCGGATGCGGAGCACCTTGCGTCGTTCCGTGACTCGTCCCATGTCCCCAGTCCTGATCGTTCCCCGTTCCGTGCGGGCCGCGCGCCGGACGTCCATTGTCCCGCACGGGGCGGAGGGCCGGGGCGGGGCATCCTGCGGGCGGGCCGACGAAGGGGCCGGCGAGGGGGCGGGCGAGGGGCCCGCCGCGGGAGCTGGTGGCAGTGGCGGTGAGCCGGCCGGGGAGCGGCCCGGGGCGACGGCCGCCGGGACGTGGCCGGTCCGCACGGGGGTCCGCACCGGGGCCGCCGGGCCGTGGCCGGTCCGCACGGCGGTCCTCACCGCGGCCTCCGGGAGGGTCCGCGCGGCGGTCCTCGCGGGGTCTCCCGGACGCCTGTGCGTGGTCGTCCGCACACGCACCGTCGGACTCCCGGCCCCGGCGTCCGGCGGGAGCGGAAGCCGACAACGCCCGGGCCCGATTCCTGTCACTTCACCTGCACTCGTACCCGTGAGTCACTGATCAGACTGAGGGATCCCGCTTCCGAACGACGAGGGGACCCCGCCCATGATCGGCTCGCGCATCGCCGCTGTCGGCCACTACCAGCCCGCCCGGGTGCTCACCAACGAGGACCTGGCGGGCATGGTGGACACCAGCGACGAGTGGATCACGAGCCGCGTGGGCATCCGCACCCGTCACATCGCCGGACCCGACGAACCCGTCGACGAACTGGCCGCGCAGGCCGCCGGCAAGGCCCTCGCGGCGGCCGGCCGGACCGCCGACGACATCGACATGGTGCTGGTGGCGACGTCCACCGCGATCGACCGTTCGCCCAACATGGCCGCCCGGGTCGCCGCCCGGCTCGGCGTCCCCGGCCCGGCCGCCCTCGACCTCAACGTGGTGTGCGCCGGGTTCACCCACGCGCTGGCCACCGCCGACCACGCCCTGCGCGCGGGAGCGGCCACCCGTGCGCTGGTCATCGGGGCGGACAAGATGTCCGAGGTGGCGGACTGGACGGACCGCTCCACCTGCGTGCTCGTCGGTGACGGGGCGGGGGCCGCCGTCGTGGAGGCGGCGGACGAGCCCGGCATCGGCCCGGTGCTGTGGGGGTCCGTGCCGGAGATGGGTCACGCGGTGCGGATCGAGGGGACCCCGCCGCGCTTCGCGCAGGAGGGGCAGAGCGTCTACCGCTGGGCGGCCACCCGGCTGCCCGTGGTCGCCCGGCAGGCCTGCGAGAAGGCCGGACTGGCCCCGGAGGACCTGGCGGCCGTCGTGCTGCACCAGGCCAACCTGCGGATCATCGAACCGCTCGCCGCCCGCCTCGGCGCGGTCAACGCCGTCGTCGCCCGCGACGTCACCGAGTCCGGCAACACCTCCGCCGCCAGCATCCCGCTCGCCCTCTCCAAGCTGGTCGAGCGCGGACAGATCGCCACCGGCGACCCCGTCCTGCTGTTCGGCTTCGGCGGCAACCTGTCCTACGCGGGACAGGTCGTCCGCTGCCCCTGACCTCCCGGGTACGGGACCAGCGGCAGTCGTGGCCGACCCGGGCCGTGCCGTGCGTGGGGGGTCGACGGCGGTCGTGGCCGGCCCGGGCCGTGCCGTGCGCGGGGAGTCAACGGCAGTCGTAGGTGACGTCCACCCGTGCCGTGCGCTCGACCGGCGTCAGCAGGCGCAGCTCGGCGTGGCCCTCGTGACGGCCCCGGCCCTCGAAGGTCCACAGCAGGTGCAGCCGCGCCCGTGTCCGGCCCCGGGGCAGCTCCTCGCGGAGCACGCCCGAGGAGGTGCCGTCGCTGCGGGTCCAGCGGTAGGTCAGCACTCCGGGCCGGCCGTTCGTCGTGACGGTGGCGACGAGGTCCGCGGTGCCCTCGCAGCGCACCGTGGCCGGTCGCGCCGTCACCGCCACGCCCCGCACCGCGAGGTCCGGGCCCAGACGCTGCCAGGCCAGGAAGGCCAGCACGCACAGCAGGACGACCGCCGGCAGCGTGTGCCGCCGCACCCCCCGCCGCATGGGCGGCGCGGACGGTGCGGGAGCCGCCGGGACGACGGGCGCCCCGTACGAGCGGTGCGCCCGTGCGCCCGCGACACCCGGGCCGAAGCGCAGCACCGTCCCCTCCACCCGGTCCGGCGGCACGGGGGGCGACGGTTCCGGTGCACCGTCCGCCGGTGGAGCCTCGCGGTGGGGGCCCGCCGCCCGCAGCGTCGCCGCCTCCGGGGGCGTCCCGTCCCGGCCGGGGACATGGTCGCCGGCGCCCTCGGGGAGCGTCGCCGTCTCCGGTCCGGGCCGCTGGATCCAGTGGCCGGCCAGCACGGTGGCGCTGTAGTCGTCGTCCTCGCCGGGCGGGTTCCCGGGCGCGGGCCGGGGCGTGGGGTCGTTCGCCGAGGTCATCGCAGGTCGCACCGCCCGGTGAGGAGCTGCTGCGACGCGCCCCCGTCCGCCGACGCCGGCGAGGTGGCCGCGCGCACCGTCCAGTAGCAGCCGAGGGTGGTGAAGGCGTGCTCCACGGTCACGGTGTACCTGGTGGCGCCGCTGCGCCGGACCACCTGCGCGGCCCCGTCCTGGGCGGCCGGCTGTCCGGAGACGTCACCCGTGAACCAGCTGAGGGAGACCGACACCGGGCCGGTCCCGTCCGTCACGACCGTGACGGTGGTCGTGGCGGTGGTGGCACCGGTCTGCCGGAACTCCGAGACGGTGATGTCCTTCACCGCCGGTGCGGCCGGTGCGGTGTCCGGCGGCGGGGGAGGGGACGCGGGGGTACCCGGCCCGGTGGCGGGGCCGCCCGGTGCGCCGGTGCCGGGGGCGGCGCCGGGGCCGGTGCCCGGGTCCGCCCCCGTGTCGGGCCCGGTGCCCGCCGGGTCCGGGCCGCCGGGTACCGCCGTCGCCGTGCCGGACGGCTCGGCGGACGCCCCGGCCGCGGTGGCGGACGCCGGCGGACCCTCCGCTTCGTCCGGCCCGCCCGTCGCGCCCGGCGGGGTGGGGGCCGCGGTGACGCCCGGACGGGCGGTGGTGGTGGCGAAGACCTCGGCCGCCCGTCGCTCCGTGTCGCCGCCCGACGGCTGGGCCTGCGCCAGCAGGACGGCCAGGACGACGGCCGCCGCCGCGGCCAGCAGTCCCGGACCGCTCGGCCGCCAGGCCCGCGCCCACCCACCGCCCGGCGGCTGCCGCAGCACGGTGCGCGCGGTGTCCGTGGTGGAGAACGCCTCCGAGCGGGCCGAGGGCAGCAGCAGGGGCAGCAGCGCGGCCAGGGAGGCCAGCCGTCCCCGGCCGCGCTCCTCCCAGCCGGGCCCGTACGCGGCGCCCGCCACCGCCTCCAGCTCCGCCACGAACGCCCGTGCGTCGCCCGGCCGTTGCCCCGGGTTCTTGGCCAGCCCGCGCCGCACCAGCGATCGGACGGCCGCGGGCACCTCGGCGTCCGGGACCGGTGCGTCGACGTGGCGCAGGGCGAGTTCCGCCAGGTTCTCGCCCGGGTAGGGCCTGCGGCCGGTCAGGCACTCGAAGAAGGTGGCCGTCGCCGCGTAGACGTCGGTGGCGGGGGAGGCGGGCTCGCCCCGCCACTGCTCGGGCGCCATGTAGGCGGGGGTCCCGGCGACCCCGGCGCGCGTCCCCGCGTCCGCCGCGATGCCGAAGTCGACCAGCTTGGAGGTTCCGTCCGGGCCGACCAGGACGTTCTCCGGCTTGTAGTCCCGGTGGACCACCCCCAGCCGGTGGGCGTCGGCCAGGCCCAGCAGCGAGCCCTTGAGGACCGTCAGCGCTGTCTCCGGCTCCAGCGGGCCCCCGCGCGCCAGCAGGGCACGCAGGGCCACTCCGTCCACCAGTTCCATCACGATGGCCGCGCCGTCCGGGCTCTCCACGTACTCGTAGAGGCCGGCCACGTACGGGCTGTCGAGCCCGCCCAGCAGCCGGGCCTCCGCGCGGAAGCCGTGGACGAAGCCGGGGCGGGTGCGCAGCGACGCGCTGAGGTACTTCACCGCCACCGGTACCCCGGTGCCCTCGTGCACGGCCAGCACCACCCGGCCGCTCGCCCCCGCGCCGAGTTCCAGCGACTCGGCGTACCCCGGTACCGTCCATGCGTTCATCGATCCCCCCGGACCGCAGTCCGTCCCCCGGAGCATGGCGCACCCCGGGGCATCCGGCCCTCGCGAACACAGACACGTTTCCGGCCACCGCGGTTGCGGGGGCCGTCGTCCGGGAGGAGCGGACCTCCCGGAACCTCCTCGTCCGCCGCGGTGGCCACGGGCGGGCGCAGGGCCGCCCGGCTGTCCGGAAGGCGGTCTTTCCGAGGAGAGCGCTCCCTTGCTTTGTCCTGTGAGTGGAAAAAGTAGGGGGCAATTGCTGCACGACTTCTTCCCAGCACCGGCAGCCGCTGCTACGTTCCCTTCCGAAAGCAGGCCGCACACGTGGCCGGAATCCGGTGCGCACAGCCGATCGAGGCGGGGAGGGGCTCGTGAGACGCATGACCGCCCGACCCGCGAACGCCCACCAGGCCCGGCTGCTACGGCTGTTGCGCGACGGTGGTCCCAACTCCCGCGCCCAGCTGGGCGATCAGGTGGACCTCTCGCGGTCGAAGCTGGCCGTCGAGGTGGACCGGCTGCTGGACACCGAGCTGGTCGTGGCCGACGGCCTCGCCGCCTCCCGCGGCGGACGGCGCTCCCACAACATCCGGCTCAACCCCCGTCTGCGCATGCTCGGTGTCGACATCGGCGCGACCTCGGTCGACGTCGCCGTCACCAACGCCGAACTGGAGATCCTCGGACACATCACCCAGCCGCTGGACGTGCGCGAGGGACCGGTCGCCGTCTTCGAGCAAGTCCTCGCGATGGCCGCCAAGTTGCGCGCCTCCGGGCTCGCGGAGGGGTTCGACGGCGCCGGCATCGGCGTCCCCGGGCCGGTCCGCTTCCCCGAGGGCGTCCCGGTGGCCCCGCCGATCATGCCGGGGTGGGACGGATTCCCGGTGCGGGAGGCGCTGAGCCAGGAACTCGGCTGTCCCGTCATGGTCGACAACGACGTGAACCTGATGGCGATGGGGGAGCAGCACGCGGGCGTGGCCCGCACCGTCCCCGACTTCCTGTGCGTCAAGATCGGCACCGGCATCGGCTGCGGCATCGTCGTCGGCGGCGAGGTCCACCGCGGGACGACGGGCAGCGCGGGCGACATCGGGCACATCCAGGCCGTGCCCGACGGCCGGCCCTGCGCCTGCGGCAACCGAGGCTGCCTGGAGGCCCACTTCTCCGGCGCGGCCCTCGCCCGCGACGCCACCGAAGCCGCCCAGCAGGAGCGTTCCCCGGAACTCGCGGCCCGCCTGGAGACGAACGGCACGCTCAGCGCCGCCGACGTGGCCGCCGCTGCCGCCGCCGGGGACGCCACCGCCCTCGACCTGATCCGTGAGGGCGGCAACCGCACCGGCCAGGTCATCGCCGGGCTCGTCAGCTTCTTCAACCCCGGCCTGGTGGTGATCGGCGGCGGGGTGACCGGCCTCGGCCACACCCTGCTCGCCGCGATCCGCACCCAGGTCTACCGCCAGTCGCTGCCCCTGGCGACCGGCAACCTCCCCATCGTCCTGGGCGAGTTGGGCCCCACCGCCGGCGTCATCGGCGCGGCCCGGCTCATCAGCGACCACCTGTTCTCACCCGCGTAGGCACCACGGCACACCCCGCACCACGGCAGAACGCACGACCGCTCGAGGCACCACCGGCACCACCGAACTGCCGCACCGCGCACGGCACCACCGCCCGACGACGCACCGCCGCACCGTTCCACCACCGCACGCCACCGGTACCACAGCCCTGCCCTGACAACGTTGGCCCGACCGCGCCCTGACACCGGCCCGCACGCCCGCCGAGGGGAATCCGCATGGCATCCCAAGCACCGCTGCTCCGCATGTCCGGCATCACCAAGTCGTTCCCGGGAGTCCGTGCCCTGGACGGCGTCGACCTCGACGTCCAGGCGGGCGAGGTGCACTGTCTGCTCGGCCAGAACGGGGCCGGCAAGTCCACCCTGATCAAGGTGCTGGCCGGCGCCCACCAGCCCGACACCGGCACCATCCACTGGCAGGGCGAGCCGGTCACGCTCCGCTCGCCGATCGCGGCCATGAAGCTGGGCATCGCCACCATCTACCAGGAACTCGACCTGGTGGAACACATGTCGGTCGCGGAGAACGTCCACCTCGGGCACGAACCCACCACCGCCGGCTTCGTCGTCCGCGGCCGGGCCGCCCGCACCGCGACCGCGAACCTGCTCGAGCGCCTGGGGCACCCGGAGATCGACCCCGCCCGTCTGGTGGGCGAACTCTCCGCCGCGCAGCAGCAGATCGTCTCCATGGCGCGGGCGCTCTCCCACGACGTGCGGCTCATCGTCATGGACGAACCGTCCGCCGCCCTCGACCCCGACGAGGTCGACAACCTCTTCCGGATCGTCGCCGGACTCACCGCCGAGGGCGTCGCCGTCGTCTACATCTCCCACCGCCTGGAGGAGATCCGCCGCATCGGCGACCGGGTCACCGTGCTGAAGGACGGCCGCGCCGTCGCCGGCGGGCTGCCCGCCGAGTCGACACCGACCAGCGAGGTCGTCTCCCTGATGACGGGCCGCACCGTCGAGTACGTCTTCCCCGAACGGCCCACCGGGCAGCCCCTCGGCGAACCGGTCCTGACGGTCGAAGGGCTGTCCCGCGAGGGGGAGTTCGAGGCCCTGGACCTCCAGGTGCGGCCGGGGGAGATCGTCGGGCTCGCCGGGCTCGTCGGCTCCGGACGCTCCGAGATCCTGGAGACGGTCTACGGTGCCCGCCGACCGGACACCGGGCGGGTCCTCGTCGACGGGCGGCCCCTCAGGCCCGGCAGCGTCCGGGCGGCCGTGCGGGCCGGGATCGGCCTGGCTCCCGAGGAACGCAAGGCCCAGGCGCTGCTGATGCTGGAGTCCGTCACCCGCAACGTGTCGGTCTCCACCCTGTCCCGCTTCTCGCGGGCCGGCTGGATCGACCGCGGGGCCGAACTGGGGGCGGCCCACGCGGCGATCCGCGAGCTGTCCCTGCGGCCCGACAACCCGCACGCGCCGGTGCGCACCCTGTCCGGCGGCAACCAGCAGAAGGCCGTGCTCGCGCGCTGGCTGCTGCGCGGCTGCCGGGTGCTGCTGCTGGACGAACCCACCCGCGGCGTCGACGTCGGCGCCCGCGCCGAGCTGTACGCGGTGGTCCGCCGACTGGCCGACGAGGGCCTGGCCGTGCTGCTGGTCTCCAGCGAGGTGCCCGAGGTCCTCGGCCTCGCCGACCGTGTCCTGGTCCTGCGCGAGGGCCGGGTCGTCCACTCCGCACCCGCCCGTGAACTCGACGAACACCGTGTACTCGACCTCGTCATGGAAGGAAGCCCGGCCACATGACGCAGCCCGTCTCCCCGCCGCGGGACACCATCGGCAAGACGCCGCCGTCCGCCGGCCCCCCGGCCTGGCGCGCCGTCCTGTTCCGTCCCGACGTGCGCACGCTCTCCCTGCTCGGGGTGCTCGCCGTCCTCGTCCTCATCGGAGGCTTCACCAAACCGGACGAGTTCCTCGACACCCGCAACCTGCAACTCGTCCTCACCCAGGCGTCCGTCATCGGTGTCGTCACCGTCGGCATGACCTTCGTCATCACCTCCGGCGGCATCGACCTGTCGGTCGGCGCGATCGTCGCGCTGTCCTCCGTCTGGGCCACCACCGTCGCCACCCAGGAGTTCGGCTTCGCCGGCATCCTCTTCACCGCCGTCCTGGTCGGCCTCGGCTGCGGGCTGGTCAACGGGGTGCTGATCGCCTACGGCGGGATGGTGCCGTTCATCGCCACCCTCGCCATGCTCGCCTCCGCGCGCGGACTCGCCCTGCAGATCACCGACGGCCGCACCCAGATCGTCACCGTCGACAGCGTCCTCGGCCTCGGCGAACGCGACGCCTACGTGCTCGGCGTGCCGCCCCTGGTCCTGGTGTTCGCGGCGGTCACCGTCATCGGCTGGCTGCTGCTCAACCGGACCACCTTCGGCCGCCGCACCGTCGCCGTCGGCGGCAACGCGGAGGCCGCCCGCCTCGCCGGCATCGACGTCCGCCGCCAGCAGCTCTACCTCTACCTGCTGTCCGGGCTGTGCTGCGGCATCGCCGCCTTCCTCCTCATCGTCCTGGCCGGCTCCGGCCAGAACACCAACGGCAACCTCTACGAGCTCGACGCCATCGCCGCCGCGATCATCGGCGGCACCCTGCTCACCGGAGGCCGCGGCACCATCGTCGGCTCCGTGCTGGGCGTCCTGATCTTCACCACGATCACCAACATCTTCGCCCTGAACAACCTGCAGAGCGACGTCCAGCAGATCGCCAAGGGCGCGATCATCGTCGCCGCCGTGCTGGTCCAGCGCCGTACCGCGAGCACGACCTAGGAAAGGGTTCACCGCCATGCCCCAGCCCATGCCGTTCACGAGCCGCAGAGGGCTGCTCTTCGGAGCCGCCGCCGTGTCCGCCGGTGCCCTGGTCACCGGCTGCACCAGCAACGAGCCGAGCGAGAAGGAGTCCGACGCGGGCACGCAGCCGGCCGCCGACGACAAGCCGGGCAAGCCGGTCACCATCGGCTTCGCCGGACCTCAGGCCGACCACGGCTGGCTCAACGCCATCAACGACAACGCCAAGAAGCGCGCCGAGAAGTACAGCGACGTCACCCTGGAGATCACCGAGGGCTCCAACGACACCGCGCAGCAGATCGGCCAGATCGAGACCCTCATCAACAAGAAGGTCGACGTCCTGGTCGTGCTGCCCGCCGACGGCAAGGCCCTCACCCAGGTCGGGCTGAAGGCGATGCGGGCCGGCATCCCCGTCGTCAACCTCGACCGGATCTTCAACACCCCGCAGGCCTACCGCTGCTGGATCGGCGGCGACAACTACGGCATGGGCCTCAACGCCGGCCACTACATCGGCGAGAAGCTCAAGGACACGCCGGACGCCCGGGTCGTCGAACTCGCGGGCCTGGACAACCTGGAGCTCACCAAGCAGCGCACCCAGGGCTTCGACGACGCCCTGAAGAACTACCCCAACATCAAGAAGGTGGCCCGCCAGGCGGCCGAGTTCACCGTCGAGACCGGCCAGGCCAAGATGGCGCAGCTGCTCCAGGCCCAGTCCAAGATCGACGCCCTGTGGAACCACGACGACGACCAGGGCGTGGGCGCGCTGCGCGCCATCGAACAGGCCGGGCGCGACGAGTTCCTGATGGTCGGCGGCGCGGGCGCGCTGTCCGCCTTCGAGGCCATCAAGGCGGACAACGGTGTCCTCAAGGCCACCGTGCTGTACCCGCCGACGATGGCGGCCTCCGCGATCGACCTGGCCCGCGCGCTCGGCCAGGGCAAGGGGGTCGGCGGGCTCGCCGAGTTCGAGATCCCCGCGTCGCTGACCTGCTACTCGGCCGTCGTCGACAAGGAGAACGTGGACCAGTACATGTCCACCGGCTTCAAGTGAGGAGCCCCGGCCCACGGGCCTGACCAGCCCACCGGGCGGGGCCCGCCCCCGCCCGCACGGACGACGAGGAGGACATCCGTATGGCACAGCCGCAAGCGTCAGAAGGGGCAGCAGGAACGGGGAAGCCACGCCTGCGCGTCGGCATGGTCGGTTACGCCTTCATGGGCGCCGCCCACTCCCAGGGCTGGCGCACCGCAGGGCGCGTCTTCGACCTGCCGCTGCACCCCGAACTGGCCGTGATCTGCGGCCGGGACGCGTCCGCCGTGCGCGCGGCCGCCGACCGGCACGGCTGGGCGGCGACCGAGACCGACTGGCGCGCCCTCGTCGAACGGGACGACGTCGACCTCGTCGACATCTGCACCCCGGGCGACAGCCACGCCGAGATCGCGCTGGCCGCGCTCGCCGCCGGCAAGCACGTGCTGTGCGAGAAACCCCTCGCCAACACCGTCGCCGAGGCCGAGGCGATGGTCCGCGCGGCCGACGAGGCGGCCGCGCGGGGCCGCACCGCCATGGTCGGCTTCAACTACCGCCGGGTACCCGCGACCGCGCTCGCCCGGCGGATGGTCGCCGAGGGCCGCATCGGCACCCTGCGGCACGTCCGCGTGTCCTACCTCCAGGACTGGCTTGTGGACCCGCAGTTCCCGCTGACCTGGCGGCTGCGCCGGGAACAGGCCGGTTCCGGTTCGCTCGGCGACCTCGGGGCGCACATCGTCGACCTCGCCCAGTACCTGGCCGGCGAGCACCTGGCCGGGGTGTCCGCCCTGACGGAAACCTTCGTACGGCACCGGCCGCTGCCCACCGCCGCGACCAGCGGCCTGGCCGCCGTGTCCGCCGCCGGCACCGGCGAGGTCACCGTCGACGACGCCGCCCTGTTCACCGGCCGCTTCGCCTCCGGCGCCCTGGCCTCCTTCGAGGCCACCCGGTACGCCACCGGACGCAAGAACGCCCTGCGCATCGAACTCAACGGCGAGCGCGGCTCGCTGGCCTTCGACCTGGAACGGCTCAACGAGCTGTCGTACCACGACGGCACCGAGCCCGGCACGCACGCCGGGTTCCGCCGCATCCTCGTCACCGAACCGGACCACCCCTACCTGGACGCCTGGTGGCCGCCGGGCCACGGCCTCGGCTACGAGCACACCTTCGTGCACCAGGCCCGCGACCTGGTCCACGCGGTCGCCGAGGGCCGCACCCCCGACCCCTCCTTCGCCGACGGGCTCCAGGTGCAGCGCGTCCTGGCCGCCGTGGAGGAGAGCGCAGAGAAGAACTCCGTCTACACGCCGATCGCCGCCTGAGGAGGACGGATACGGATGCCGCGCAACTTCACGCTGTTCACCGGCCAGTGGGCCGACCTGCCCCTGGAGGAGGTCTGCCGACTCGCCCGCGACTTCGGCTACGACGGTCTCGAACTCGCCTGCTGGGGCGACCACTTCGAGGTCGACAAGGCCCTCGCCGACCCCTCCTACGTCGACTCCCGGCACCAGCTCCTCGACAAGTACGGCCTCAGGTGCTGGGCGATCTCCAACCACCTGGTCGGCCAGGCGGTGTGCGACGCCATCATCGACGAACGCCACCAGGCCATCCTGCCCGCCAGGATCTGGGGCGACGGTGAGCCGGAGGGCGTCCGGCAGCGGGCCGCCGCCGAGATCGAGGACACCGCACGGGCCGCGGCCCGCTTCGGCGTCGACACCGTCATCGGCTTCACCGGCTCCGCGATCTGGCACCTCGTCGCCATGTTCCCGCCCGCCTCCGAGGCGATGATCGACCGCGGCTACGAGGACTTCGCCACCCGCTGGAACCCCATCCTCGACGTCTTCGACGCCGAGGGCGTGCGCTTCGCCCACGAGGTCCACCCCGGGGAGATCGCCTACGACTACTGGACCACCGTCCGCACCCTCGAAGCCGTAGGCCACCGGCCGGCCTTCGGCCTCAACTTCGACCCGTCCCACTTCGTGTGGCAGGACCTCGACCCGGTCGGCTTCCTGTGGGACTTCCGCGACCGCATCTACCACGTCGACTGCAAGGAGGCCCGCAAGCGCCTGGACGGCCGCAACGGCCGCCTCGGCTCCCACCTGCCCTGGGGCGACCCCCGCCGCGGCTGGGACTTCGTCTCCGCCGGCCACGGCGACGTTCCCTGGGAGGACGTCTTCCGCATGCTGCGCTCCATCGGGTACGGGGGGCCCGTGTCGGTCGAGTGGGAGGACGCCGGCATGGACCGCCTCCAGGGCGCCCCGGAGGCCCTGACCCGCCTGAAGGCCTACGACTTCGAGCCGCCCAGCGCCTCCTTCGACGCCGCGTTCAGCAGCTGACGGACGCCCGTCGCCGCAGGTCGGGAACGGGGGCCGGTGACCCTGCCGGTCCCCGGTCCGGCCTGCCCGGACCCCGCTTTGTCCTGTCCGGGGAAAAAGTTCAACCACTGGCGGTTCAAGGGCTGTTGGACCCGGACGAACGCGGTTACCGTCCCTGAAGTGTCCGCGACACACACGCCTCCGGGGTGACGGCGCACCCCGGCGCCCACCCCTCTCGCACGTCCGAGCACCCGTTCCGTACGGCCCCACCCCGTTCCCGGAGGGACTTCGTGCACAGAAGCCGACTCAAAACCACCCGCACCACGAGGCGTACCCGATTCCGCACCGGCGTCGCCCTGCTCACCGGCCTGCTGCTGGCCGTCGGCGCCCCGGCGACCGTCGCGGGAGCCCACCCGGGGCACCCCGAACACGACGGACCGGCCGCCGCCGAGGGACAGTTCCAGCAGGTCCCGCTCGCCAAGGGCGAACCCGAGATGGGCGAGCCGATGTCGCTCGCCGTCCTCCCCGACCGCAGCGTCCTGCACACCTCCCGCGACGGAACCCTCCGCCTCACCGACGAGGGCGGCGTCACCAAGGTCGCCGGCCGCATCCCCGTCTACAGCCACGACGAGGAGGGACTCCAGGGCGTCGGCATCGACCCGGACTTCGAGAACAACCGGGCCATCTACCTGTACTACGCCCCGCCGCTCGACACCCCCGCCGGCGACGCCCCCGAGACGGGCACCGCCGAGGACTTCGCGGCGTTCGACGGCGTCAACCGCCTCTCCCGCTTCGTCCTCAACGCCAACGGCACCCTGGACCTGTCCAGCGAGAAGAAGGTCCTGGACGTCGCGGCCACCCGCGGCATCTGCTGCCACGTCGGCGGCGACATCGACTTCGACGCCGAGGGCAACCTCTACCTGTCCACCGGCGACGACACCAACCCCTTCGCCTCCGACGGCTACACGCCGATCGACGAACGCGCCGACCGCAACCCGGCCTTCGACGCCCGCCGCACCTCCGGCAACACCAACGACCTGCGCGGCAAGATCCTGCGCATCAAGGTCGCCGAGGACGGCTCCTACACCGTCCCCGAGGGCAACCTCTTCGCCCCGGGCACCGACAAGACCCGCCCCGAGATCTACGCGATGGGCTTCCGTAACCCGTTCCGGATGAGCGTCGACGACAAGACCGGCGTCGTCTACGTCGGCGACTACGGGCCCGACGCGGGCGCCGCCGACCCGGACCGCGGACCCGCCGGGCAGGTCGAGTTCGCCAAGGTCACCGAGGCCGCCAACTTCGGCTGGCCGTTCTGCACCGGCGACAACGACGCCTACAACGACTACGACTTCGCCACCGGCACCTCCGGCGCGAAGTTCGACTGCGACGCCCCGAAGAACACCTCGCGGCACAACACCGGCCTCACCGACCTGCCGCCCGCCCAGGCCGCCTGGATCCCCTACGACGGCGGATCCCTGCCCGAGTTCGGCAGCGGCTCCGAGTCCCCGATGGCCGGTCCGGTGTACCGCTACGACCCCGACCTCGACTCCACGGTGAAGTTCCCCGAGGCGTACGACGGTGACTTCTTCGCCGGCGAGTACGGCCGCCGCTGGATCAAGCGGATCGAGCAGACCGACGACGGCTCCGTCGCGAAGATCAACGACTTCCCGTGGACCGGCACGCAGATCATGGACATGGACTTCGGTCCGGACGGCGCGCTCTACGTCCTGGACTACGGCCTCTCCTGGTTCCAGGGCGACGAGCACTCCGCCCTGTACCGGATCGAGAACGCCGAGGACGGCTTCTCCCCGATCGCCGAGGTCAAGGCCGACAAGACCTCCGGCGCCGCCGGCCTGAAGGTCAGGTTCACCGCCACCGCCAAGGACGCCGACTCCACCGACCTCACCTACAGCTGGGACTTCGGCGACGGCACCAAGGGCGAGGGCCTCACCCCCACCCACGCGTACAAGAAGGTCGGCACCTACTCCGCGACGTTCACCGCCAAGGACCCCGAGGGCAACACCGGCAACGCCAGCGTCCGCATCGTCGTCGGCAACACCGAACCCACGGTGAAGATCGACGTACCCGGCAACGGCAGCCTGGCCGCCTTCGGCGAACCCGTCCCGTTCAAGGTGACCGTCACCGACCCCGAGGAGAAGGTCGACTGCTCCCAGGTCAAGGTCGTCTACAGCCTCGGCCACGACTCCCACGCCCACGAGCTGACCAGCGAGACCGGCTGCGAGGGCACCCTCAACCCGCCCCCCGGTGACGGCGGCCACGACCCCAACGCCAACATCTACGGCGTCGTCGGCGCCGCGTACACCGACGGCGGAGCCAACGGACAGGAAGCCCTCACCGGCACCGCCCGCACCGTCCTGCAGCCCCCGCACCGCCAGGCCGAGCACTTCGGCGCCCAGGAGGGCGTCACCGTGATCGACAAGACCGGCGCCCACGGCGGCAAGACCGTCGGCAACATCCACGACGGCGACTGGATTTCCTTCACGCCCTACCGCTTCGACGGCCAGAAGAAGATGACCGTCCGCGCCTCCTCCGGCGGCTCCGGCGGCTACCTCGAACTGCGCACCGGCTCACCCGACGGCAAGCTGCACGGCTCCGCGTACATCCCGCCGACCGGTGGCTGGGAGACGTTCCAGAACGTCGACGTGCCGCTGCGGGCCCTGCCGAAGAAGACCTCCGAGATCTTCCTGGTCTTCCGGGGCGGCGACGGCGCGCTCTTCGACGTCGACGACTTCGAGTTCTCCAAGGAGCGCTTCAAGGCCGGCAAGAAGGTCCTGGTCTTCTCCAAGACCGCCGGATTCCGGCACGACTCCATCCCCGAGGGCATCGCCGCCCTGAAGGAACTCGGCGGCCCGGCCGGCATCACCGTCGACGCGACCGAGGAGGCCGGCCAGTTCACCACCACCAACCTCGCCAAGTACGACGCGGTGGCCTTCCTGTCCACCACCGGTGACGTCCTCGACGCCGACCAGCAGAAGGCGTTCGAGAACTACGTCAAGAACGGCGGCGGCTACATGGGCATCCACGCCGCCGCCGACACCGAGTACGACTGGGAGTTCTACGGCGGCCTCGTCGGCGCCTACTTCGACTCGCACCCGGCCATCCAGAAGGCCACCGTGCGCGTCGAGGACCACGACCACCCGTCCACCGCGCACCTGGACGACGCCTGGGAGCGCACCGACGAGTGGTACAACTACCGCACCAACCCGCGGGAGCAGGCCAGGATCCTCGCCACCCTGGACGAGACCACCTACCAGGGCGGCACCATGAAGGGCGACCACCCGATCGCCTGGTGCCAGAACTACGGCGGCGGCCGGTCCTTCTACACCGGCGGCGGCCACACCAAGGAGTCCTACGCCGAGGAAGCCTTCCGCGCCCACCTGCTCGGCGGACTCCAGTACGCCACCGGCCAGGTCAAGGCCGACTGCAAGCCGGCCAAGGGCTACCGGACGATCTTCAACGGCCACACCCTGGACGGCTGGAAGCAGGCCGGCCCCGGCAGCTTCGACGTCAAGGACGGCACCCTGGAGTCCAACGGCGGCATGGGCCTGCTCTGGTACCAGGCCAAGGAACTGTCGTCGTACTCCCTGAAGCTGGACTGGAAGATGCGGGGCGACGACAACTCCGGGATCTTCGTGGGCTTCCCCGCCTCCGACGACCCCTGGTCCGCCGTGAACAAGGGCTACGAGATCCAGATCGACGCCACGGACGCCCCGGACCGGACGACCGGTGCGGTCTACTCCTTCAAGTCGGCGAACATCAAGGCCCGCGACCAGGTGCTCCGTCCGCCCGGCCAGTGGAACTCCTACGAGATCAAGGTCAAGGGAGAACGCCTCCAGGTGTTCCTCAACGGAGTCAAGATCAACGACTTCACCAACAAGGACCCCGAGCGGAGCCTGACCGACGGCTACATCGGTCTGCAGAACCACGGCCCCGACGACAAGGTCTCCTTCCGCAACATCCAGCTGAAGGAACTGCCCTCCTAGCGCCTTCCGTTCGGACCAGGCCCGCTCCCTGATCCGGCCCGGTCCGGACGAGAGGTCCGAAGGGCGACCCGAACGGCGGCGGGCGGAGGACGCCGGACCTCCGCCCGCCGTCCCGCCGGGCCCTCAGGGGCCCGGCACCCGCTCGTCCCCGCCTCCGGCGGCTCACACCCGGTTCGCGTACGACAAGGAGGCTGCCCATGTCCGCCGAACCGTTCCTCCCCACCCCCACCGCGATCCCCTCCGCGGCCCCCCGCTACGGCGTCTGGCTCATCGGGGCCCGCGGATCCGTCGCCACCACCGCCGTCACCGGCTGCGCCGCCGTCGCCGCCGGCCTCCACCCGCCGACCGGCATGGTCACCGAGACCGCCGACTTCGCCGACTGCGGCCTGCCCCCGCTGTCCTCCCTCGTCTTCGGCGGCCACGACACCGTCGACTGCCCGCTCCCCAAGCGTGCCGAACACCTCGCCGCCGGCGGCGTCCTGCCCCACGGCCTGCCCGCCGCCGTCCACGCCGAACTCCTCACCGCCGACCGGGAGATCCGGCCGGGCGGGCCACCGCCGGGTGCCCCCGGCGACGTCTCGGTCGCCACCGGGGACGACGGGCCGGCCCGCACCCAGGACGACTGGATCGACGCCTTCGCCGCCGACATCCGCGCCTTCGTCCGCCGCAACGACCTCGCCGGCGCCGTCGTCGTCAACGTCGCCTCCACGGAGCCCGCCCCCGCCGACGGCGCCCTGCCGCCCAGCTCCCTCTACGCGGCCGCCGCCCTCCGCGCCGACTGCCCCTACGTCAACTTCACCCCCTCCACCGGCCTGCACCACCCGGCACTCGCCGACGCCGCCGAGACCGCCGGCCTGCCCCACGCGGGCCGCGACGGAAAGACCGGACAGACCCTGCTGCGCTCCGTCCTCGGCCCGATGTTCCGCCAGCGGGCCCTCGCCGTGCGCGCCTGGTCCGGCACGAATCTGCTCGGCGGCGGCGACGGCGCCGCCCTCGCCGATCCCGGGGCGGCTGCCGCCAAGAACGGCGGCAAGGAGCGCGTGCTCACCGACACCCTCGGCACCACTCCCGAGGGCGAGGTCCACATCGACGACGTGCCCGCCCTCGGCGACTGGAAGACAGCCTGGGACCACGTCGCCTTCGACGGCTTCCTCGGCTCCCGCATGATCCTCCAGACCGTGTGGCAGGGGTGCGACTCCGCCCTGGCCGCCCCCCTCGTCCTCGACCTGGCCCGGCTCACCCTCCGCGCCCGGCAGAAGGGCCTCACCGGGCCGCTGCGCGAACTCGGCTTCTACTTCAAGGACCCGGTCGGCGACGGCCCGGCCGCCCTGGCGGAGCAGTACGCGGACCTGCTGACCCTGGCCGCACGCCTCCGTGACGACGCCGGGGCGGAGGGCTCGGGCGGCGGGGCGGAGGGCCCGGCCGGGGCTGAGGGCCCGGACGGTGGGGACGGCGGTAGCGGCGGGGATGGAAGGCGGGACCGGCGCAGCCCGCAGGCCCGGCCTGATCCGCGCGGCGGGCAGGACCAGCACGGCTCGGAGGCGGGGCGATGACGGGCCGGGGAGCGTTCGCGGAGGGCCGGTTCCCGCCGAGCACGTCGGTCACGGGCGCGTCCGGGTCGACGTGGTGCCCGTCCGGGTCCGGCACGTCCGGATCCGCAGGTGGCCCGAGCGGGTCCGCGTGGGGTGCGTCGGCGTCGAACGCCCACGACCGGTACGAAGCGTCCGCCAAGGCCGGGACGGCGGACACGCCCGCCCCGGCCTCCGCGCAAGCCCCCGTCCCGTCCGCCGATGGCGTCCCCCGTCCCGCTGTCCCGGGCGTCGGCCCCGGCCGGCTCGGTGCCTGGGCCGAACTGCTGCGCCTGCCCGCCCTGTTCACCGTGCCCGGTGACGCGCTGGCCGGAGCGGCGGCGGCCGGTGCGCGGCCCGGGGTGCGAACGCTGCTCGCCATCGGCTCCTCCGTGTGCCTGTACGAGGCGGGCATGGCGCTGAACGACTGGGCGGACCGCGAGGAGGACGCCCGGGAACGCCCGCACCGCCCGATCCCGTCCGGCCGCATCCGTCCGGCCGCCGCCCTCACCGCCGCGGGTGCGCTCACCGGGGCGGGTCTGACCCTGGCCGCCGGTGCGGGACGCCCCGCACTCGCCGTCGCCGCGCCGCTCGCCGCGACCGTGTGGGCCTACGACCTCGCCCTGAAGCACACACCCGCCGGCCCGGCGGCCATGGCCGCCGCCCGCGGACTCGACCTGCTCCTCGGCGCCGCGGCCACCGCAGGCGCCCAGGACGACGGCGGCCGGGACGGCGGTGCGGGCGGCGGTGCGGACGGCGGTGCGGGCGGTCGTGCGGGCGGTGGTGCGGGCCGTGCCACCCGGGCCGCCCTGCCCTCCGCCGTGCTGCTCGGCAGTCACACCCTGGCCGTCACTGCCGTGTCCCGCCGGGAGACCACCGGCGGGGCGGTCCTGGCCCCCGTCGCGGCGCTCGCGACGACCGGGGTGCTCACCCGGCTCGTCACCCACCGCCGCACCCGACTCCCGGCAGGCCGGCGGGCAGCAGCCGCCCCCGGCCTGCCGGGCTCCGGCCCGGCCGTGCCCGCTGCTCCGGCCGCCGGCCTCCTGGCCACCGCCCTGGGTGCCGCCTACGCCGCCACCGCCGCCCGGCCGTACTTCCACGCCGCGCTCAACCCGTCACCCCCGCTCACCCAACGAGCCGTCGGCGGAGGCATCCGCGCGACGATCCCGCTCCAGGCCGCCCTCGCCGCCCGCGCCGGTGCCCCGGTCACCTCCCTCCTGGTGGCGGCCCTGGCCCCGGCCGGCCGGTGGTTCGCGCGGCGGGCCGCGATGAGGAAGGTGAGCATCACATGAGCCACGACGCGTCGAGCAACAGGCACGGGGGCAGCGGCGAGGTCACACAGCCGCCCTCGCGGGAGCCCGTCCCCCTGCGTCTCGGCTACGGCACCAACGGCCTCGCCGACCTCCGTCTCGACGACGCCCTCGGTCTGCTCGCCGACCTCGGCTACGACGGAGTCGGCCTGACCCTCGACCACATGCACCTCGACCCCCTCGCCCCGGACCTGGCCGCCCGCACCCACCGGGTCGCCCGGCGGCTGGACGCACTCGGGCTCGGGGTCACCGTCGAGACCGGCGCCCGCTACGTCCTCGACCCCCGCCGCAAGCACGGTCCGTCCCTCCTCGACCCGGACGCCGACGACCGGGCCCGGCGCGTCGACCTCCTCCTGCGGGCCGTCCGGGTCGCCGCCGACCTGGGCGCGCACGCCGTCCACTGCTTCAGCGGCGTCCTGCCCGAGGGCACCGACGAGGACACCGGGTGGAAGCGCCTCGCCCGGACCCTCACCCCCGTCCTGGAGGCGGCCGACGCCGCCGGCGTCCCCCTCGCCGTGGAACCCGAACCCGGCCACCTCCTGGGCACCCTCGCCGACTTCCACCACCTGCGCCGTCTCCTCGGTGATCCAGCGCCTCTGGGGCTCACCCTGGACATCGGCCACTGCCAGTGCCTCGAACCCCTCCCTCCCGCGGACTGCGTGCGCGAGGCGGCCCCCTGGCTCCGGCACGTCCAGATCGAGGACATGCGGCGCGGTGTGCACGAGCACCTGCCCTTCGGCGACGGCGAGATCGACTTCCCACCCGTCCTCGCGGCCCTCGCCGACACCGGATACCAGGGACTGACCGTCGTCGAACTGCCCCGCCACTCCCACGCGGGCCCCCACTTCGCCGCCCACTCCCTGCCGTTCCTCCGCACGGCGGCCCCGTCACCGGTGGGACCTGCCCGCACCGCCACCACCTCCTCCTCCGATCCCGTCCCCTCACACGGCGATCCCTCCGCCACCCCCGAAGGGAGCACCACCCCATGAACCGCCCCGATGCCGTCCCGGCGACCCCGGAGGCAGACCCAGCGGGCGCCGACCCCGCCACCGCCGCCCACCCCGCGACGGAAACGCAGGCCGTCGGCCCCGCCGCCCACCCCGCGACAGCAGCACAGACCCACCAACGGGCCGATCACCGGGCCGATCACCAGCCCAGCCGCCGCACCGGTCACCCGGCCGTCCTCCCGCCCGCCGACCTGCGCCGCCTGCTGGCCGACCGCCTGGACCCGTCCGCCCACGCCTGGCTCGACCGGGCCCTCGAAGAGGCCGCCGAGCACCCGGGCACCCATGGCCCCATCTCGGTGTGGGAGCTGCGGCTCGCCGAGGCCGGCCGCCGCTGCGGGACCGCCCACGCCGACGCCGCCCGCGTCCTCATCCTGGACGCCGCACGCGCCGACACGGACGCCCTCACCCGGGTCTACTCCCAGGGCACCGCCGACGAACGCCGCGCCGTCCTGCACGCCCTCGCCCACCTCGTGCCCGGCCCGGACGCCGTCCCGCTCGTCGAGGACGCCCTGCGCACCAACGACACCCGTCTCGTCGCCGCCGCCCTCGGCCCCTACGGCGCCCGGCACCTCGACCCCCACACCTGGCGGCACGCCGTACTGAAGTGCCTGTTCACCGGCGTCCCCGTCGATCGGATCACCGACCTGGCCCGGCGCGCCCGGGGCGACGGCGAACTCGCCCGCATGCTCGGCGACTTCGCCGAGGAACGCACCGCCGCGGGCCGATCCGTCCCCGACGACCTGTATCGAGTCCTGGCGCTGGCCTCCACCGACGGCCCCGCCCCGCCGACGCCGACGCCGACGCAGACGCAGACGCCGACGCGGGCTCCGAGGCCGACGCCGGCCCCGGGCCGCCCCCGCGCCCCGCACCGCCCGCAGGCGGACACCCCCCACCCGGACGACGACCCCCACGTCAAGGAGACCTGATGCGCCTCTTCGACCCCCACATCCACATGACGTCCCGGACCACCGACGACTACCAGGCCATGTACACCGCGGGGGTCCGAGCCGTCGTCGAACCCGCCTTCTGGCTGGGCCAGCCCCGCACGTCCCCGGCCTCCTTCCTCGACTACTTCGACGCCCTCCTCGGCTGGGAGCCCTTCCGCGCCGCCCAGTACGGCATCGCCCACCACTGCACCCTCGCGCTCAACCCCAAGGAGGCCAACGACCCGCGCTGCGTGCCCGTCCTCGACGAACTGCCCCGCTACCTCGTCAAGGACAACGTGGTGGCCGTCGGCGAGATCGGCTACGACTCCATGACCCCCGCCGAGGACACTGCGCTGGCCGCCCAGCTCCAGCTCGCCGCCGACCACGGCCTGCCCGCCCTCGTGCACACCCCGCACCGCGACAAGCTGGCCGGACTGCGCCGCACCCTCGACGTCGTCCGTGAGTCCGCGCTGCCGATGGACCGCGTCCTGATCGACCACCTCAACGAGACCACCGTGAAGGAGGCCAAGGACAGCGGCTGCTGGCTCGGCTTCTCCGTCTACCCGGACACCAAGATGGACGAGGACCGGATGGTCGCCATCCTGAAGGAGCACGGTCCCGAACGCGTCCTGGTGAACTCCGCCGCCGACTGGGGCAGGAGCGACCCGCTGAAGACCCGCAAGGTGGCCGACCTCATGCTCGCCGAGGGCTTCACCGACGACGACGTCGACCGGGTCCTGTGGCGCAACCCCGTCGCCTTCTACGAGCTCAGCGGCCGGCTCACCCTGGACGTCCCCGCCCCCCAAGACACCCACGAGGGCAACTCCATCCAGCGCGGCGCCCCCAAGGACGCGCCCGGACCGGCCGCCGCCCCCGCCGCGGGGGCGTGAGCCATGCGCTTCCGCCACCCCGACGGCTCCACCGTCCACCTCGCCTACTGCACCAACGTCCACCCCGCCGAAACCCTCGACGGCGTCCTCGCCCAGCTCCGCGACCACTGCGAACCCGTGCGCCGCCGCCTCGGCCGGGACCGCCTCGGGATCGGCCTGTGGCTCGCCCGGGACGCCGCCCGGACCCTGGTCGCCGACCCCTCCGCCCTGCGCGGCCTGCGCTGCGCCCTGGAGGAACGCGGCCTGGAGGTCGTCACCCTCAACGGCTTCCCCTACCAGGGCTTCGGCGCGGACGAGGTCAAGTACCGCGTCTACAAACCGGACTGGGCCGACCCCGAGCGCCTGGAGCACACGACGGCCCTGGCCCGCGTCCTCGCCGGACTGCTCCCCGACGACGTCACCGAGGGCAGCATCTCCACCCTGCCGCTGGCCTGGCGCACCGCCTACGACGACGGCCGGGACGCCACCGCCCACACCGCACTGCGCACCCTCGCCGAACGCCTCGACGCCCTCCAGGACCTCACCGGACGCTCCGTCCGGGTCGCCCTGGAACCCGAACCCGGCTGCGTCGTCGAGACCACCCGCGACGCCCTCGCCCCGCTGACCGCGGTCGGCCACCCCCGCATCGGCGTCTGTGTCGACACCTGCCACCTCGCCACCTCCTTCGAGGACCCGCACACCGCCCTGGACGACCTCGCCCGGGCCGGGGTGCCCGTCGTCAAGTCCCAGCTGTCCGCCGCCCTGCACGCCGAACAGCCCCACCTCCCCGAGGTCCGCGAGGCGCTGGCCGCCTTCGCCGAGCCCCGCTTCCTGCACCAGACCCGCACGACCACCGCCGCCGGCCTGCGCGGCACCGACGACCTCGACGAGGCCCTGACCGACACCGCCCTGCCCGACACCGCACCCTGGCGGGCGCACTTCCACGTCCCGCTGCACGCGGACCCCGCCGCCCCCCTCACCTCCACGCTGCCCGTGCTCACCTCCGCCCTCGCCCGCCTCGTCGGCGGCCCGCACCCGCTCACCCACCACCTCGAGGTCGAGACCTACACCTGGCAGGCCCTCCCGCCCGACCTGCGCCCCAAGGGCCGCGCCGCGCTCGCCGACGGCATCGCCGCCGAACTCGCCCTGGCCCGCGACCTCCTGACGGACCTCGGCCTGAAGGAGCTGCCATGAGCCGACCCATGAGCCGCCCCACCCCCCTCCTCGTCCTCGACGTCGTGGGCCTCACCCCGCGCCTCCTCGATCACATGCCCCACCTGAAGTCCCTCGGCCGGTCGGGCTCCCGCGCCCCCCTCGGCACCGTCCTGCCCGCCGTCACCTGCGCCGCCCAGTCCACCTTCCTGACCGGCACCCTGCCCGCCGAGCACGGCATCGTCGGCAACGGCTGGTACTTCCGCGAACTCGGCGACGTCCTGCTGTGGCGGCAGCACAACGGCCTCGTCGCCGGCGACAAGCTCTGGGACGCCGCCCGCCGCGCCCACCCCGGCTACACCGTCGCCAACATCTGCTGGTGGTACGCGATGGGCGCCGACACCGACATCACCGTCACCCCCCGTCCCGTCTACTACGCCGACGGCCGCAAGGAGCCCGACTGCTACACCCGGCCGCCCGCCCTGCACGACGAACTCACCGAGAAGTTCGGCACCTTCCCCCTCTTCCACTTCTGGGGCCCCGGCGCCGACCTCGTCTCCAGCCGGTGGATCATCGACGCCACCCGCCACATCATGCGCACCCGCCACCCCGACCTGACCCTCTGCTACCTCCCTCACCTCGACTACGACCTCCAGCGCTACGGCCCCGACGACCCCCGCTCCCTGCGGGCCGCCGCCGACCTCGACGCCGCGCTGGCCCCCCTCCTCGACGACGCCCGCGCCGAGGGACGCACCGTCGTCGCCCTGTCCGAGTACGGCATCACCCGCGTGAACCGCCCCGTCGACATCAACCGGGCCCTGCGCCGCGCCGGCCTGCTGGAAGTGCACACGCAGGACGGCATGGAATACCTCGACCCGATGGCCTCACGCGCCTTCGCCGTCGCCGACCACCAGATCGCCCACGTCTACGTGCGCCGCCCCGAGGACCTGGACGCCACCCGCGCCGCACTGGACGGACTGCCCGGCATCGACCAACTCCTCGACGACGAGGGCAAGAAGGCCCACCACCTCGACCACCCCCGCTCCGGGGAACTGGTCGCCGTGGCCCAACCCGACGCCTGGTTCACGTACTACTACTGGCTCGACGACGACCGTGCGCCCGACTTCGCCCGGCTCGTCGAGATCCACCGCAAACCCGGCTACGACCCGGTCGAACTCTTCATGGACCCCCTCGACCCGTACGTCAAGGTCAAGGCCGCCACCGCACTGGCCCGCAAGAAGCTGGGCCTGCGCTACCGCATGGCCGTCGTGCCCCTCGACCCCTCACCCCTGCGCGGAAGCCACGGCCGTCTCCCGGCGAGCGACGACGACGGTCCGCTCCTCATCTGCTCCACCCCCGATGCCGTGGGCGACCGCGTCGCGGCCACCGACGTCAAACAACTCCTGCTCCGCCTGGCCGGACTCGACCGGCCGACGCAGGACGCACACCCACGCGACGTGCGCCCCCGCGAGGCACAGCCGTACGACCCCGCGTGACGGCACGCAGCACGCCACTCCGCACCCACGCACGGCCGTCGACATCCGACTACCGAGAGTGAAACACACGACACTGACAATGGCCGGTCCCGGTGGCCCCGGCACCGGCCGCGACCCGGAAGGCAGGCCCCTCGTGACGCTCCGTCCCGAACCCTCCCGCACCGAACCCGCCACCCTCGGCGACGCACCCGACGAGGCCCTGCGCCGCAGCCTCGGCGTGGGCCGGCGCCGCTTCCTCACCACCTGCACCGCCGTGGCCGCGGGCGCGGTCGCGGCCCCCGTCTTCGGTGCGGCCCCCGCCCTCGCCCACGGCCGGGACAGAGACCACGGCCACGGGCACGGCGCCGGTCACGGTCGCGGGCAGGTGCTCGTCCCGCCGCACAAGCGCGGCATCATCCTCTACACCGTCCGCGACGCCACCGCCCGCGACCCCCTCGCGAGCGACCTGCCCTCCGGCTTCCGCGAGGTCTTCAAGCAGCTCGCCCGGCACGGCTACCGCCAGGTCGAGTTCGCGGGCTACCGCCAGCACGCCAACGCCCCCGGCGGCGACAACCTCGAAACGGTGCAGGGCGCCAGGCTCCTGCGCCGATGGCTCGACGACCACGGACTGCGCGCCCAGGGCAACCACGGCTTCATACCGCCGTCCTGGCCGCTCACCCCCGCGGACAAGGACACCTTCAAGAAGCACCTGGAGATCGCCAACATCCTCGGCATGGACCACATGGGCACCGGCGGCGACCCCACCGGCAGCTCGCACCGGGCCGACTGGGACGTGGCCGCCGACAAGTGGAACGCGCTCGGCGCCATCGCCGGCCGGGAGGGCATCAAGCTCTACACCCACAACCACGACAGCGCCTACGGCTTCCTCCTCGACCGCGGCCCGCTCGACGACCAGGGCCGCCCCACCCGCAGCTCCGGCATCCGGAAGCTGGAGTACTTCCTGAAGGTCACCGACCCGAAGCTGGTGTGGCTGGAGATGGACATCTTCTGGGCGCACGTGGCGCAGTACAAGTTCCACACCTACACCGCCGCCGACGGCTCCACCCGCAGGAACGTCTTCGACCCGGCCGCCCTCGTCGCCCGCCACAACAAGCGCTACCCGCTCTTCCACGCCAAGGACGGCGTCGTCGACACCACCAACGGCATGGGCTGGGACATGGTGCCGTTCGGAACCGGCGACATCGACTACACGACGTTCTTCTCCCGGGTCGGACTGCCGAACTACCGCAACCCGATGGTCGAGGACGACAACTCCCCGAGCGCCACCGACCCCGCGCAGTCGCTGCGGGAGGCGAAGATCAGCTACGACAACATGGCAACCCTCCGCAAGCGGCGCTGCTGACACCCCTGACCAGGACGATCCGACCCGAGCCGACCCGAGCCGACCCGAGCCGACCCGGGCCCGTTTTCGGCCCGTACGGCTGGGGCCGGGCCCGTCCGGATTGTCAGGGCCGGGGTACGGGGCCGCGCGAGCCGAAGCCGGTCCGGATCTCCGTCCCGTCGGGTCAAGGTCCGTCCCGGCCGCTTCGAGGCACCCGAAAATCGGGGGTGTTCGGTGGCCCGGGGTGTTCGGGGCGTTCGGAGCGGCCCGGAGCAGTCCGGGGCGGCCCGGGGCGGTCCGGGGTGGTCCCGCCGATGTCCGGGGCCGCCAGGACCGCCCACCCGATTCCCCGGGCCGCCCACCCGATTCCCCGGACCGCCATTGCATGCCCCGGTCCGCCCGTCCCGACCGTCAGCCGATGCCCTGGCGGTCCGGCCGCAGCGCGAACGCACGGTCCGCCGGGGTCGGGGCGACCCGCTCCACGGCCTGCCGGAGCAGCTCGCGATGTCGCCGGAGCGGCTCGCACCGCTCCGGCGGCACGAGCAGCAACAGGTCGTCCAGCCCGGCCAGCATGCGCCGCGTCACCTGCGGCGAGCCGGTGGAATGGCCCCGCACCTCGGCGAACCCGAGGTCCACCAGGGCCTCCCAGCCGGGCAGCGGCTGCACCAGCCGGACCGCCCCCGCCCGGTCACGGTGCAGCGACACGTCCAGCGGCCGACGGGACAGCACCGCCAGCAACTGCACCACCCGGTCCAGGGCCTGCACGGCGGTCGTCGGATCGTTGATCGCGGCGGACATCGCCCGCAGCGCGATGTCGGACAACTGCCGCAGCCCGAACCCCAGATCCTGGTGGAAGGTCCGCTCCACCCCCACGCCCATCGCGTACCGCAGGACGCGCGTGGGCGGCGCCTTCCCGCCGTGTACCGCGAGCACGGGCGTTCCGGGCACCACGAAGTCCCCGATCCGCGGCACCAGCCGCAGCACCACCCCGTGCCGCCGGGCCACCCGCACCAGCCGCCCGATGTGCACGTCCCGCAGCACACCCGCCCGCCCCTCGTGCGCGATCCACGCCGTCACCGGCCCCAGCTCGGGCCGCCCCTCACCGACCTCCGCCGCCGGCATCAGCGCGACCGCGCGGAAGGACTCCGCGGCGATCCGTGCGATCACATGACTGACCCGCATCAGCCGCAGCGTCGTGTTCACGTACATCACGAACAGCAGCAGGCTCAACGCCACCATCCCGAGGGTGAGGACCGACTGCACCAGAGGGACCGACACCACCCGCCGTGGATCGGTGGTGCTGTCGAAGGCGGTGAGCACCAGCAGCGTCAGGACGAAGGTCGCGAGGAAGACGGCGAAGGTGGCCTTGGTGATCCGGCTCCGGACGAAGATCCGCACCACCCGGGGCGTGAACTGCCCGCTCGCCATCTGCACCGCGACCAGCGAGATGCTGAACACCACACCGATGAAGGTCATCATCGCCGAGCTGACCGCGCCGACGACGGTCTTCACGTCCTCGGCGAACCGCACCAGGTCGTCGAGCGTCTCGAAGTCACCCTCGTCCCGCAGCGACTCGACGATCGCCGTGTCGAGTTCCTCGGTGACCAGCCACACCACAAAGACGGCCACCATGGCGGCCGTCGGCGCGAACCAGAAGGAGTCCCGCAGATGTTCCCTCAGCGGTGAGAGGGCACGCCGCCGACGCCCCGGAAGCGCACGGTGAGTTATCGTCCAGTCACTCATGGTGTGACCCTAGAGTGATCGGGCCCTCAGGTCCCGGACCGCCGCCGGAGCGACGGAAACGCAGGTGAAGGCCACTGCGAAACCTTGGTATGGTTGTCCGTGTCGCCGCGGGGCCCGCCCCTGGCACGGCGACGGACACCTGGTCCGGGTGGCGGAATGGCAGACGCGCTAGCTTGAGGTGCTAGTGCCCTTTATCGGGCGTGGGGGTTCAAGTCCCCCCTCGGACACTCAGAACGACGCTTGTGTGCGGGCCGAGATCTATCTCGGCCCGTTCTGCTTTCCCAGGCGCCGGTGGGTTTTCCGGAAGGCCGGCTGTTCGACGGCCGGTTGAACGGCGCGCCGGGAGGCCGCCGCGGAGCGCGGCCGGTGCGGGAAAACACGTGGCTTGCCCTTGCGGTCCCTCCCTACACTCACGGATCGAGAAGCGCCGCCCCGCGTGGGGTCGCGCACCGTGACCAGTGGGGGGGAGCAGGCCGTGCGCGACCACGCCGCCGTGACCGCTCCCCGTCCCCGGTCCGCCCTCACCGCCGGCCGCCCCGCCCGGTGCACCCGAGCCGCCAGGCCCTCCCAGGCCGTCCGCTCCGCCCGGCCCGGTCGGCCCGCCCGGCTCGCGCTGTCCGAGGTGATCCTGGTGTCCTCGGCCGCCCGGTGCCCGCTGCGCGGCCGGCACCGGACGCCCGCGTCACACGCCTGAGCGCCACACCCTGCCTCGCCAGATGCCAGGGGTGCGCCCCGCCGTGTGCCGGGCGACATCGCGCCGCCCTTTTCCGGAACTTCCGAGAGGCCACGGGCCATGCGCCGCAACCCCCTCACCACCGTCCGCAACCTCGGCATCCTCGCCCACGTGGACGCCGGCAAGACCACCGTCACCGAGCGGATCCTGTACGCCACCGGCGCCACGCACCGGCGCGGCGAGGTCCACGACGGCACCACCGTCACCGACTTCGACCCCCAGGAACGCGACCGGGGCATCACCATCTTCTCCGCCGCCGTCAGCTGCGCCTGGGACGGTCACCGCATCAACCTCATCGACACCCCCGGGCACGTCGACTTCGCCGACGAGGTGGAACGCTCCCTGCGCGTCCTCGACGGTGCCGTCGCCGTGTTCGACGCGGTCTCCGGGGTGGAACCGCAGAGCGAGGCGGTGTGGCGGCAGGCCGACCGGCACGGCGTGCCCAGGATCGCGTTCGTCAACAAGATGGACCGGCCCGGCGCCCGGCTCGACGACGCGGTCGCCTCCCTCCGCGCCCGGCTGCACCCGGCACCCCTGGTGATCCAGCTCCCCATCGGGCAGGACGACTCCTTCAGCGGTGTGGTGGACCTGCTGCGGATGCGTGCCCTCACCTGGAACGACGAGGGCGAGGCCCACGACCCCGCCCCCGTCCCGGAGGCCCTGCGCCAGGAGGCGCACCATCGGCGTCGCCACCTGGTGGAGACGGTGGCCGGACTGCATCCGCGCGCGTTGGAGGAGTTCTGCGCCACGGACGACCTCGGCACCGGCACGCTCGTGTCCGCCCTGCGGGACCTGACCCGCACCGGCGACGCCGTCGTCGTCCTGTGCGGCTCCGCCTACCGCAACCGCGGAGTGGAACCGCTGCTGGACGCCGTCCTCGCCTACCTGCCCTCACCGCTCGACGTGCCGCCGGTACGCGGGACGGACGACGGGGGCAGGGAGCGCGAAAGGGACGCCGACCCTGATGCGCCGCTGGCCGCACTCGCCTTCAAGGTGACCGCCACCGCCACCGGGCGGCTGACCCACCTGCGCCTCTACGCGGGAACGATCGAGAAGGGGGACACCGTGTGGGACGCCACCGCACGCCGCACCGAACGCATCGGCCGCATCCTGCGGGTGCACGCCGACCGGCACGCCCCGGTCGACCGTGCCGTCGCCGGGGACATCGTCGCCGTCGTCGGTCCGAAGAACGCGCGAGCCGGCTCCACCCTGTGCGCTCCCGGCGCCCCGCTGCTCCTCGAACCACCCCCCGTCGCCGACCCGGTGATGTCGGTGGCCGTCGAGGCGTCCAGGGGCACCGACACCGGACGGCTCGCTGCCGCACTGGCGAGGATCACCGAGGAGGACCCCTCGCTGGTGGTGCGCACCGACCCGGAGAGCGGGCAGACGGTGCTGTCCGGCATGGGTGAACTGCACCTGGAGGTCGCGGTGGAGAAGGTGCGACGCGAACACGGGCTGGACGTCGCCGTGGGCCGGCCCCGGGTCGGACATCGGGAGACCGTCGGCGGCGGGGTGTCCGGGTTCGTGTACCGGCACGTCAAACAGGACGGCGGGGCCGGGCAGTTCGCGCACGTCGTCCTCGACGTCGAACCGTTCGGGCCCACGGGGTCCGGGGGCACCGGGCCCGGCCTCACGGAGACGGAGTCCGGCTTCGCGGAGCCCGGCTTCACCGGACCCGTGTTCACGTTCCGCTCGACGGTGGTCGGGGGACGGGTGCCGCAGGAGTACGTGCGGGCGGTCGAGGCCGGTTGCCGGGACGCCCTGGCCGAGGGGCCGTTGGGCGGTCATCCGGTGACCGGGCTGCGGGTGACCCTCACCGACGGTTCCACCCATGTGCGGGACTCGTCCGACACCGCGTTCCGCACGGCGGGCCGGCTCGGTCTGCGGAACGCCCTGCGGGCCTGCGCCATGGTCCTTCTGGAACCGGTCGCCGAGGTCACCGTCACCGTGCCCGAGGACGCGGTGGGTGGGGTGCTCGGCGACCTGGCCGCGCGCCGCGGCCGGGTCACCGGCTCCGAGGTCCGGGCGGGCGCCACGGTCGTGACCGCGACCGTGCCGCTGGCCGAACTGTTCGGCTACGCCACCCGGTTGCGCAGCCGCACCCGGGGCCGTGGCACCTTCACCAGCCGCCCCACCGGCTACGCCCCGGCTCCCGCTCCGCAGCGGTAGGTGCCGCTCCCGGAGGGGAGCGGCCGGGTGTCCCTCCCGCGCCCTCGGACGGGAGGGACACCCGGTGCCGCCGCGCGCCGGCTCCCGGGGGCACCGTCGCGCGGGCCGGTCAGGGGTAGGACACGATCGTCGACGGCACCGTGTCCGACCCCGAGGTCGGTGACCCCGTGTCGTTGATGACGCACTCGTACTGCCCGTTGCCGCTGAGCGAGACGACCAGCAGGTGGTGGAAGCGCACGCCGGGACGCACCGGGGCGGCGAAACCGTGGTGCTGCACGATCGTCGGGTTCACGTTGTAGTAGCAGTAACTGCCCATGCCCCAGCCCTCGTGGCGGGTGACGTGGTCGCCGACCTTGTACGCGGCGTATCCCTTGACCCGGCCGTTCTGGATGGCGGCCTGGTCGGGGGCGTCGTACGCCTTCTCGTTCTGGAAGAAGATCGTGCGGCCGCGTTCGCCGTTCCACTGCACGTCGTACTTGTTGAAGTGTTCGACGAACAGGCCCGTCGCCAGGACGTCGTGACCGTTGACGACCACGCCGTAGTCGCAGCGGTTGGTCTCCCAGCCGACGCCCTCGCCGTGGTCGGCGCGCCACACCCAGGTGTGGTCGATGAGGGTGTGCCGGGCGTTGACGACCATGCTCGTGGTCGCCCGGCCGGGGCCCGCGCCGCCGATGCGGATGAACACGTCCTGGACGGTGATCGGGTTGGCGGAATGGTTCCGGGACGCCCCGCGCGGCCCCACCTCCAGCAGCACCGGTGAGTTGACGGTCCCGGCGTCGATGAGGAAGCCCGCCAGCCGCACACCGTCGACGTCGGCGACCCGCATCGCGGTCACGCCGTTGTCGGGGATGAGTGTGGCGTACCCCAGGCCCAGGACCACGGTGTTGGGCCGGTTCACGCGCAGGGGCCGGTCGACGTGGTAGATCCCGGGGGTCAGCAGCAGGTGCAGCCCCTGGTCGAGCGCCCGGTTGAGGGTGGCGGCGGAGTCGCCGGGCCGGGCGACGTAGAACCGCTCCAGCGCCAGCGAGGTGCCGCGCGGGGTGCCGTTGCCCCAGGTCACCCCGCGGGCGTCGGTCCGCAGCGCGGGCAGGAACACCCGGTAGCGGTCGCCGTCGAGGTACAGGAACGGCTTCTCCCGGGAGCGGGGAGTGGTGTCCAGGGTCGTGTACGGCGGGTCGGGGAACCCCTGGTCGGGGGCGCCCTGGACGCCGGAGAACACCATGTTCCAGACGCCGTTGGTCCAGCCGCCGACGGAGCTGTCCCGGGTGTACCACTGCTGCTGCGAGTACGGCCCCACCGTGCCGTCGATGCGGCTGTCGGCGATGTACCCGCCGCTGGCCCAGCCGTAGCCGTCCGGCGCCAGGTTGAGCCCGCCGCGTACGTGCATGCGCCGGAACGGGGCGGCCTGGGCGACGGCCCAGCGATTGGTGCCGCTGACCGGGACGACGGCCAGGTTCTCCGCCGAACGCCAGAAGTTCTGCGTGGCGTTGCCGTCGAACCAGCCCGCGTCGACCGTGATGTCACCGTGAATGGTGGTGTCGTCGGGGGAGAGACCCAGCCCCGAGATTGACGTGTAGAACCCGATCTGGGCGTTGAGGCCGCGGTACGTGCCCGGCTTGAACAGAACTGGTAGCGCCCGGGCCCGAACTGGTCCGATTCCTGGCGGGCGAACACCTCGTCGAGCCGGGCCTGGACGTTCCGCGTGGACGGGTCGAAGACGATCACGTTGGGGCCGAGGTCGCCGCCGCCCTTGAGCCGACGGGGTCGTCCGCGGTGCCCGGGGGAGGCGGACGCGGTGGCGGGCAGGGCGGCCAGTACCGGAGCGGCGGCCGCGGCACCGATGACGGCGCGCCGGCCGACCACGGGCAGCTGGGACGGCCCGGGCGAACTCGCTGCCGGCGACGGTCCGGACGAACTCGCTGACGACGACGATCCGGGTGAACTCGCGGACGGGGCGGGGGAGTCGGACGTCATGGGGGCGGCTCTCCTGTTCAGGAAGTGTTCAGGAAGCAAACGGATCCCGGTTCACGAAGTGAACGGGGTGGGGCGGTGAGAGCGCTCTCTCGCCGGTGAATGGTTCATCCCCGGAACAGTGGCGTCAAGGGGTACGGCGCGACTCGGTGGACCGGAGCGGCTCCAGCACGCGCCTCGACGCACCGCACGCGGCCTCTCGGACGCCGACGTTGCACACCCGCGGGTTGCCGATGCCCCACCCCTCGACGTCCCGCCCGCGCCCCGACAGCCAAGCCCGGCCACTCCGGACTCCCGATCGCGGCGAGAAAGGGAGAAACGACGCAGGCGTGCCGCCGCGTCAGCCCTCCGCGTCCGCCACCTCCCAGGGGCTCGGTCCCGTGCCGTCCCGCCAGCGCTGGAGGTCCGGACCGTTCACGCAGACGATCCCGCACTGCTCGGCGTACTCGAGCGCGGGAGCGGTGAAGTCACTGGTGGTCACCATGACGGCCACGTCCGCCCCGTGCACCGTGAAGCACGTGCCGCCGAACCGCTGCATGTCCTGGGAGCCGACCCGGTTCGCATCGCCGTACCGCTTGCACTGCACCACGAGGAGACGCCCGTCCGGGGTCCGCGCGACCACATCGGCACCGAGGTCTCCGGCCCCGCCCACGACCTCGACGTCCCAACAGCCGTCCCGGCGGCAGAGTTCGGCTATCGCCTCCTCGAACTCGTAGGGATCCAGGGCTTCGTAAGCCGCGTGCGGCGGGTCTGCGACCGGGGCGGCCGGGTCGACGAGAACGGCGGTCTGTTCGGTCTCGTACAGACCGCCGCCGGTGGGCGCGCCTGCCGCCTCGGAGCCGTCGAGGGCGAGGGAGCCCGCAGGGGTGACGGGAGCGGTGGACAGGGCGGGGTCGCCGGGGCGGGCGGGGTCGGCGACGCGCGGAGTCTCGTCGAGCACGTCCACCGCGGTCTCCGCCGCGTCGTCCAGGGCCTGAGCTGCCCGACGGGCTATCTTCACCGCCGATATCCGGCGCCTTCTTCGCCAGTAGGCGATGCCCCCGGCCGCCACCAGGAGGGCCAGGGCGAACGCCCAAGCGGGACGACGCTCGGCCGCGGCGGCCACCGTTCGGACGGTCAGACCCGTCAGGGTCACGACGACGGCGAGAAGCAGGAAGTACATGGCGGTCTTGCGCAGTTCGAACGAGCGGCGGGTGCGCACGGAGTCCGACGCGGTGGAGGCGGTGGAGGCGTGTGATGCGGGCACGGCCATGGTGATACTTCCTCCCGGGAGACACCGAGGACGGTCCATCACCGACTGCCCCGGTACGCGATGTTGTACCGGCAACGGTGATCACGACTTCGCTGCCCGGCCTCAAGTCGCGGCGTCGACAGCCGACATAGGAGTCGGTGCCGGGGCGCCGGGGGCCGGGCCGCTGCCGGACGGTGCCGGAGCGGCGTGAGGGAGGTGAAGCTGTCCCGCCTCAGGACGGGGACGGCACGGCACCCCGGTCCTCGTCACGCCGGGAACCGACCGAGGTGGCGCCCCGCAGAGCACCGCGAACCCGGCCGCACCCCAATGCGCCGTCGGCAAGTCCGAGATCCATGGGCGGGACGGATGCCGGTGCCCTTACATGACCACCACAACGTCCCCTCGTCACACGATCCGCTTGAGGAGCGATGGCTCACAACCCGCACCCGTACCTCCGCACGCCGCTCGCACCGTCCCGGCCGCGGATGTTCGCCTCCACACCCGCCAAGGTGCTCTGGACCCTCGTCCCGGTCGTCACCTTCGGTCTGGCCCTGGCTGTCCCGTTCGTGGTCGCCACCGCGAAGGGTGTCGTGAAGCTGTGGCTGGCCGCGGCATACGTCATGGCGGAGATCACCGTGTTCTCCCTCGGCATGGTGATCAGCCCCACCGACGACGAGGGGAGCGCGGTTCCCGGTCTTCTGCTGACCCTGCTGATCATCACGTCGGCGACCCACACCGCTCTCCTGGACCACGATAAGGTACGGCTCGCGAAGTAGGGAGACACAGACGGCGACCCGCCTGCGGAAGCCCCACGGCCGGAAGCTCCGACGGCCGGAAGGCCCGCCGGCGGTGGACCGACGCGGCGAGTCCTCACCGTCGACCCGCGCCGGTTCCGGGGCAGCCTGGAGGCCGAGCGCCGCCCCGACCACCAGCCGTCAGCGTTCAGCCGCCAGCCATCAGCCGCCAGCCATCAGCCACCAGTCGTCCGCCACCGACCGCTGCCGACGGTCCCGATGCGTGCCGCTCACGCCAGCGAGCGCCGCTCACGCCAGCGAGCGCCGCTCACGCCAGCGAGCGCCGCTCACGCCAGCGAGCGCCGCTCACGCCAGCGAGCGCCGCTCACACCTCCGCGCGCCGCTGACGCCTCCGCCGCCTCACGCCTCCGCGTGCAGACGACGGAGGTACGCATCCAACTGCGCCGCCCCCGTGAGCATCGCCCGCCCCCGGTCGGACAGCCGCCCGTGCCAATCGCGCAGAATTCCTTCCAGGGGCTCCAGCCCGCCTGCCTCACGGACCTGCGCCAGCAGCGGGGCGATCTGCTCCAGCAGGTGCCCCCCGCGCCGGAGTTGGTGGACGATTTGCGCGTCACGCACGTCATCGTCGTCGTAGACCCGGTACCCGGTCACCGGGTCGCGCCGGGGGCGCACGAGCCCGGCCTCCTCCCACTTCCGCAGGGTCGCCGGCCGGATCCCGAGTTCCCGGGCCAGCGGGCCGATGTACCGGCGCCCGGAACGCGGCCCGGGAGTGCGGTGGTCGGGCCCGGAGGCCGACGGCGCCAGACCACCGACGGCCCTTTCCACGGCCTGCAGAGTGCGCCGGTCGTCGAGCAACTGCGCATGACTCGCGTCGATCAGTCGCAACGCCTCGTCCACCGCGCCGCGGTTCACGGCCTGCATGATCGCCGTTGCCGTCCGGTGACCGTGCCCCGGCACCAGCGCGAGGAACGCCCGCAGCGCACCGGCGTGGACCGGGGTGTAGGTGCGGTAGCCGTGGGCGGTGCGGCCGGCGGCGGGGAGGATTCCGGCGTCCTCGTAGTTCCGCACCGCCTGGGTGGACAGACCGTGCGGCCGTGCCAGGTCCACGGGGCGCAGCTTCTCGTCCGTTTGAAGGTTTCTTACCACGAAGCGGAGGTTACCGTTACCCAAGTCTCCACCGAATGTTCAACGATACCGTTGAAGCCATGGCAGATGACATGGCAACCGGCATGGCCACCGGCAGGGCCACCGACACGGCATCCGGCATCGCGACCGACGTGGCGACCGACGTGGCAATCGACATCAAAGACCTCGCCCGCGCCGTCGACGCCTCAGCCGTGATGAGGCTGTTCCCGTCCCGCCCGGACGTCCTCGCCCTGGGGGAGCCCACGCACGGCGAGGAGGACCTGCTCCACCTCCGCAACGACCTCTTCCGGCGGCTCGTCGAGCAGGAGGGCTACCGGACGATCGCCCTGGAGACCGACTGCACGGCCGGCCTGATCGTGGACGACCACGTGACCGGCGGAAGCCGTCCGCTCGACGACGTCATGGAGCACGGGTTCAGCCACCGCTGGGGCGCCTCGGAGGCGAACCGCGCCCTCGTCCGCTGGATGCGCGAATACAACGAGAGCCGCCCGGCAGGGGAGCACCTCCGCTTCGCGGGCATCGACGGCCCGCTGGAGATCACCGGCGCGCAGAGTCCCCGCCGCTCCCTCACGGCACTCCACGCCTACCTCGCGGCGCACGTCGCCCCGGCCCTGTTGCCCTGCACGGCCGACACCCTCGACCGCCTGCTCGGCCCCGACGAGCAGTGGACCGAGCCGGAGGCGATGACGGACCCCACCCGGTCCGTGGGCCGCTCGGCGGAGGCCGGCGAACTGCGCCTCCTGACCGACGACTTGACGGCCCTGCTCGACACCCGGACGCCCCACCTCGTCACGGCCGGCCCCCTGGACGACTGGCACCGGGCGCGCCTGCACGCCCGCACCGCCACCGGCCTGCTCCGCTACCACTCCTCAATGGCTGACACCACCGCGGCCCGCATGCTGCGGCTGCTTGCCACCCGCGACGCCATGATGGCCGACAACCTCCTCGCCCTCGCCGAACGGGGCCCGGTACTCGTCCACGCGCACAACAGCCACCTCCAGCGCGACATGAGCACGATGAGCATGTGGGACCACCCGCACCTGGAGTGGTGGGGCGCCGGCGCGCTGGTGAGCGCCCGGCTCGGTGACCGCTACGGCTTCCTGGCGGGCGCCCTCGGCACTCTCCCGCACCACGGAGTGGACACCCCGCCCGCGGACACCCTGGAAGGCCGGCTCCACACCCACCCCGGGGACACCTGCCTCGTCAGCGCCCGTCAACTGGCGCACGCCCTGGGAGAGACGACACCCACCCGCCGGGTCTCCCCGTACTTCGGGTACGCCCCACTGGACCCGTCCCACCTGCCGCGGATGGACGGGATCGTCTTCCTGCGGGAGTCCCGGCAGTGACGACCGGGCGCACCGCCCTCCGCCCCCGTAATTGCGACCAACCGAACGAACGAACCGGTGGACCCGCAGGTGGCCGGACCGCCGGACCGCCGGACCGCCGCGCGGCCGAACCGGCGAACCGCCAACCGGCGAACCGGCGAACCGGCGGACCGCCGAACTGGCGGATCACGGCACGGCGGTCGCTCCCACCTCCCCCGAACGGCCACCGGCAGCGGTCCCGAAGAGCCGGAAACCGTCAACCGCCCGCCCGTACGGGCGATACTGGCGCTTTCTGACGATGTGCCAACCAGGAGCGGAAGCGATGCACACTGCGCAGGGAGAAGCGGGAACGGGTAGCACTCGGGGCGGGCGCCATGCGGTGGTCGTCGGCGGCAGCCTGGCGGGTCTGCTCGCGGCACACGTCCTCGCCGCCCACGTGGACCGGGTGACCGTCGTCGAGCGTGACCGGTTCCCCGAGGAGCCGGAGCCACGCCCCGGTGTGCCGCAGAGCCGGCACATCCACGTCCTGCTCGAAGGAGGGCGGACGGCCATCGAATCACTGCTCCCAGGATTCGTGCGGGAGCTGGAGGAGGCGGGAGCGCCCCGGGTGGGCGTCCCCGGGGACATGGTGCAGTGGCAGAACGGGCGCTGGTTCCGTCGGCTGCCCTCGTCGGCGCACTACCACACCGGTCCGCGCCCGCAACTCGAACGCCTCGTACGGCGACGGGTTCTCGCCAACCCGCTGATCACGGTGCTGGAAGGCACGGATGCGGTCGGTCTCCTGGGAGACGCCTCACGCGTGCGTGGCGTGCTCCTGCGCGAACGCGGCGCCACGGCACGAGCGGAGCCCCGGCCGGTCGAGGCCGACCTGGTCGTGGACGCCTCCGGCCGCGCCACGAAGGCTCCGCAGTGGCTCACCGCGCTCGGAGCGCAGGCCCCGCACGAGGAGACCATCGACACGGGTCTCGCCTACGGCACGCGTGTCTACCGTGACCGGGACGGCATCCTCGGTACCGACGCACTCGGCTACTACATCGTCCCCAATCCCTCCCAGACCTACGGTGCCGTCGTCCTCCCGCTGGGAGACGGCACCCACCTCGTCACCCTGTCCGGCCTCCGCGGCGACGAACCGCCCACCGACGGGGACCAGTTCACGGCCTACGCCAAGAAGCTGCCGCACCCGCTCGTGCACCGGTGGCTGAGCAGGGCCGAACCCCTGTCACCGGTCCACGGCTTCCGCCACACCGAGAACGTACGGCGCCGCTACGACCTGCCGGGTCGGCGCCCGGCCGGTTTCCTGGCGGTCGGTGACGCCCTGTGCACGTTCAACCCGGTCTACGGACAGGGCATGACCGTCGCCGCCCAGAACGCGGTCGCGCTCCGCGACGCCCTGGCCGACCCCCGGCGCACGCCCACGACGCGCCGCGTCCAGCGGGCGGTGCTGTCCTCGTCCCGGCAGGCTTGGGACATCTCCGCCGGAGCCGACAAGCGCATGCCCGGCGCGACCGGCAACGCGGCCGCGCTCCGCGCCGGGGACCGGGCCGCCCACTGGTACCTGGACCGGGTCCAGGACCGCTATCCCGGTGACCCCGTGGTGGGCGACGCGTTCCGGTCCGTCCTCAGCCTGTCCGCGCCGTTGACCGCCGTGTTCGCCCCTGCGGTGGCCCGAGCCGTCCTGTTCGGCACGCCCGTCCCGACGCCCACCGAGCCCCCGATGACCCGCGAGGAAGCGGGGCCCGACATGTAGGCGGGGCAGAGGACGACGGCGTCGTCGTCCGACGACCGGAGACGGACGGCCGACGACCGAAAGCCGCCGGACCGGTGACGTTCGGTCAAACCCCGCTGCACCTCGGACGGCGCGCCCGGCGCGGCACGTCGGCCATAGCGGACGAGGGCGGGGACGCCGCCACGCCCTCGTCGGCCCCCGCCCGCCCCGGCCTCCCGCCCGCCGCGCCCGCCCGACGTCCGTGCGCGGGTGTCACCGGCAGCCTCCGCCGCGACCGCACCATCCCCACCGAGACGGCGAACCACCCAGCCGCGAGGCATGACTTGTAAGCTCGGCCCTGCCAGGCCGCGTGATCCGCTCGTTCCTTGTTCCTCGTGGCTCGTGTTCGGACGGGAGGTGATCGCCGTGATCCTGGGACTGGGGCTCTTCCTGCTCTGCGGTGCCGGAGCCCTCGTCGCCCTGGCCGGAGCCGCGGCGATGGCGCTCCCCGGGAGGCCTCAACCGTGGCCGGAACACCTCCTGCGCCGGGCGGCCGTGGCGACGGCGTGCGGCGCGGCGGCCGTGTACTCCCTGGGCCTCTTCGGCGTTCTCGCCTCGGAGCACGCGTTCGGCGACGGCGCGGACTCCGTCCCGGCCCCGGCCTGCCGCGACGGCATCGCCCCGGAGGTGAAGCAGGGCCTCTCGCACCACCGTGCCTCCTACCTGCCGCTCCGCTTCGACTGCGTCCGCGACGACGGAACCGTGTACTCCAGCGACCCCGACTACGTGTGGGTGAACTGGACGGCGGCATCCCTCGCCCTGGCCACCGCCACGCTCGCCATCCGCGCGGGCTACGCTCCCGAACTCCGTGCCCGGCGGACGGCGGCGGTGCCGAGCGCGCTGCCCGAGCCCTCGCAGGACGTCACGGCCCACCCGCCGCAGGGGGAACGCCGACCATGACCCGAGTCGCGTGGGAGGAGGCCGTCCGGCGGTTGCTGGACGATGTGTACACCTTTGCCGCCACCGGACCGAGAACCCGCGCCGGCTGGCAGAGGGACGCGCTGGCGGTGATGCGGCGGGATGCCGAAGACCCCCGCGGATGGATCACCTTGGACTGGGACAGGTCGAACGATGCGCGGCGAGCCGGCAGCCCACTCTGGTATCCCTTCGTCCCTCTGTCCGCTGAGGGACTGGAGCGCCGCCTGTACCCGGTGACGTCCGGGACCGCCGTTCGTCTCCTGGTCGAGATGACGTACGAATGGGGACCGGCCGGGACGGAGGAACGGACCAGGGCGGCGTTCGCCGACGCGCGGAGTGTGCTGCATCGGTACGGCGACCGGGTCTCGTGCTACAGCAACGTCTCCGCAGCGCGGGAGAGCCCGTCCCCGGACCTCACGAAGGGAGTGACCGGCTGGTACTCCCTCACCGAGTTCATCGGTGATTTCGGCTTCGTCGTCGCTTCCTCGGAAGAGGTCGGCGTCTACTGGTCGTTCGACGCCAGGTGAGGCCCCCAAAGTGCCGCGTGAGGACGCGGAAGGGGCGGCCTGCCCCGCTCGCGCCCGTCGAGGACGCAGCGCGCCGGGTCCGTCCCGATCGCGGTGGACCCGGCGCCTGGACCGGCGCAGCCGTTACCGTCGGCGCGGTGTGAACCGGGCCGACGGCAGCGCGGTCATCACTTCACCACGACGTTGTCCCCGGACGACTTCGACGATCCGGTGGTGGTGTTGCCGTAGTACACCCAGCGCCAGGTACCGGTCGTGGTGGCCTTCACGGTCGTCCTGAGGTTGCCCGAGCTGTTCGCGTACACCTTCTTCACCGTGGTGTAGGAGGTGGCGCCGGCGGGTTTGAACTGCAGGGTCACCCGGCGGCCTCCGTAGGAGGCGTACTTCCTGGTCTCCCAGTTGGCCCGGGTGACCTTCCCGGTCACGGTGATGGTCCTGCCCTTGGCCACCGGTTCCGGCGAGGCGTTGACGGTCAGGCGGGAGTTGCGCTTGACGTGGACTGTCAGGCCCTTGGCGTCGACGTCACTGCCGCCGCCCTTGAAGTACACCTCGGCCCCGACCTTCCAGGCGCCGGCCTCGCTGTTGTACATGTCCCAGACGCTCGGGTCGAAGTACATCGTCTCGTCGATGTCGCAGACGCCCGAGCTCACCTGGATGCAGTCGCTCGTGTCGATGGCGTGCCACAGCCGTTCACCGTTCTGGGCACTGCCGCGGTACAGGAATACCGCCGACCACTTACCCTTCTGCGTGGTCGTCATCCGGAAGGAGGCGGGAACCGCCACCTCCTTCGACACCCCGATCACGATCGGCTTGCCGCCGTTCACCTGGACCCTGGTGAACGAGGCCCCGCCCTCGGCCGCCCCGGCCGGCACCGCGGCCACGACCGTGCAGGCCGCCGCCGCTCCACCGGCCACGACGACTCTCCAGACCTGCTTCCCCACCTGATCCCCCATCTCTGCGCGCCGGCGAAAAGCCGGCGGATCATCTCTCCAGCGCCTTACAGACACCCGGCACCCGCACGGGGTTGTACGCCCGCTGATCACGATGGGGCATCGGACGGACACTGCCTCCCGCGAAGCGGGGAGGACCGCTGGGGTCGCTCACGCGGAGCCCGCACCCCGGGGCTCCGCGTGCGTCACGGCATTGGCCCCCACGTCGTGGATCTCGCACCTCGGTCGGGCCACCGGCATGCTCAACGGCTGCTTCACCCTGGCCGCCTCCGGCGCCACCGCACAACGCTCTCGAGTATCCGCGACAGGGCTCAGCTGGTGCCTACGTCCCCGGGGGCGACGCCCGGCACTCCGCCGCCCCGCGGCCGAGCCCGCCCCGGGGCGTACATGTTCCTACCGTGGGTCGGCCCGACGCTCCGTTCGTGGTCACAGCCCCTGGAGGGAGTCGTCGTCGTGCCCGGACCCGCTGGTCCCCCCGCTGCCGGAGTCCGGGGAGGCACCGCCGGAGGAGCTGTCCTGGTCCTCGTCCTCTGACGCGGACGAGGACCAGGACGAGGACGACGAAGAGGACGAAGAAGAGGAGGAGTACGACGACTCATACGCGGAGTCGTAGCCGCTCCGCCCGCTCTGCCCGCTCTGCCCGTTCGACCCGTTCGACGAGGAGACGTCGTCGCCGGTGGTGGTTCGGGACGGGCGGTGGCCGCCGGTGCTGGTGGCGTGGCCGTGTGAACCGCCACTGCGGTGGTCGTGTGGCGCTCTCGGCGCGGGCCGTTCCTCCGCCCCGTCGAGGGGGAGGGGAGAGGTCGGAGTGTCGTCCCCGTGCGTCGCGGTGCCCGGAGGGAGGGCCGTGAGCACGCTGTCGTCCGGGGGAGTCGGTTCCCGCAGGCCGTGTGAAGCCGCGTAGCCGTCCGGAAACCGGTCTGCGAAGACTGAACCGGGACCGCCGGGGCCGTCCGGACCGTCGAGGCCGTCCGCACCGTCGAGGGCGTCCGGGGAGACGTCGGCCAGCAGGAGTGCGCCCACGGGCGGCAGGACGGCGAGCGGGCTGAGCGGCTGCACGGGGACTCGCCGCAGGGAGGCGCGACGGAAAAGGAAGCGCCGGACACTCCGGTGTGCTTCACGGGCCCGTTGCTCCAGAGCCCTCGCCTCGTGCCGCGTCGCGTCCGGGGCGACCTCGGAGAAGTGCCGGACCGCGGCCTCCAGCCACTCACGCGTTTCCCTGGCCTCCCCCGAGGCCGCCCAGGCGAGCGCCAGGTTGTACGCGGCCTGACCCCGGCTGAACCGGTCCTCCTCCGGAAAGGCGTGGAAGGCCTGCTGGTAGGAGTTCCGGGCGGCCTGCGGATCGCCGGTGCGCAGCTGGACGTTGCCCAGGTGCAGGAGCGACTGGCCCTTCTCGCGGCCGCCCCCGCCGAGGCGGCTGCGGTCGGCGGCCTGCTCGTGACGGGCGAGGGCCCGCAGGTGGTCTCCGCGACGGGCCTCGATGACACCGAGGTGATTGAGGAGCGCGGCCATCCCGTCCGCGGCATGCAGGGCGGTCAGGGCGGGACGCCGCCCGCAGGCTTCCAGCACCCGCTCCAGGGCGGCGACGACCTCCTCCCCGGGCCGCGCGTGCTCGTCGATCTCGCTCAGCGCCCGATACATCAGGGGCAGCGCCGGGTTCAGGTGGGCGTTCGAGGAGTCTCCGACGTCCAGCGCCTTGCCGTAGAAGCTCAACGCCTCGCGCAGCAAACCCTGTTGGTGGCAGGCCCGGCCCACCTCCGTCAGCAGATGGCTCTCCTCCTCCGGGAGGCCCAGATGTCGTGCCGAGCGGGCCGCCGCTTCGTGCGTGAGGACCCAGTCGTCCCAGTGTTTGCGCAGGTCGAAGAGTGGCGTCAGCCCGAGGGCCAGGGACACGACGTGTTCCCGCGTCGACCGGTGGCTCTGAGCGCGGACCATCGCGGCCACCAGGTTCGGCCGCTCCGCGTCCAGCCACGCGAGCGCGGACGCGGTGCTGCTCAGACCCGTCCGGGCACGGGCCCCGGAGTGCGGCGCGGATCCCTCCCCCGTGGTGCCGTGAGCCGAGGCCCGAAGGCGGTGGCCGGCACCGGGCAGCCAGTCGGCGGCCTGCCGCGCCGTCACCACGTAATGATCCATGAGCCGGACGAACGCGGCCTCTCGCTCCTCGTCGGCGACATCCGCACAGCGTTCCCGGGCGTACAGCAGCACCAGGGACTCGAAGCGGTACCCGTCGTAGCCGGTGTTCCGCTCGATGAAACGCAGTTCGTGCAGTTCCCTCAGCCGCCTGGCGGCCACGAGTGGCGAGACCGCGGCGAGGGCGGCGGCGGCATGGACGCCGATGTCGGGTCCGGGGTGGAGGGCCAGGAGCGGCAGCAGCGCCCGGGCGTGGGACGAGAGCATCCGGTACGACACGTCGAGCGTGGCCCGTACGCTCCGGTCCCCGGTGTCCAGTTCGGTGAGTCGGCTCGCGGCGTCGGAGAGCCGGTCGTGCAGCCGGCCGACGGACATGCCCGGCCAGGTGACGAGCTGCTGTGCCGCGCGCATGAGGGCGAACGGCAGGCCGTCACAGAGCACGGCCACCGCTCGCGCGCTCTCGGGGTCCTCGGCGACCCGTCGGTCCAGGCTGAGCGCATGCCCGACGACGGCTTCCAGGAGGTCCACGGCGTCGGAGGGCGAGAGCGGGCCCAGCGCGTGGAACGCCGCGCCTTCCTCCAGCAGCGAGGTCAGCGGCCGGCGGCTGGTGACCAGCAGCCGGCCGGTCCCGGCGGGCGGCAGGAACGGGGTGACCTGCTCGGCTGCGGTCGCGCCGTCCACGACGATCAGTACCGGCTTGCCGTGGGCCCCGGCGTGGGCGAGCAGATACTGGTCGAACAGCTCCCGCTGTTCGTCGGGTGTCCCCGTCCGGGGCAGGGGCAGGTTCAGCGCCGTGGACAACATGCGCAGGGCCCGGCCCATCACCTCGCCGGGCGTCCGCACGTCGCCGGGCAGGTTGTCCACGTCGACCAGCAGTTCGCCGCTGAACCAGCGGCGCCCGGTCCGTCTCGCCTCCTGTGCCGCCGCGCGGGCCAGGAGGGTCTTGCCCACACCCGCCGGGCCGTGGACGACCACCGGGCCCGGGATGCCGCGGCGGGGGTGCAACCGGTCCAGCACCTGCCGGACCTCGTCCTTGCGGTCGGTCCACCGGCCGACGTCGGGCATCCGTCCCACCACCTGGACGCCGCCCTCCCGGGGCAGGTTCCAGGTGGCGAACAGAACGTTTCCGTCCCCGACCTGCTGGGGGCTGTTGCGGTACGTGTTCCCCGCCAGGTGCGCGGTGTCCCGTCGGCGCACGCCCGGTTCGTCCGGGACGCCGTCGTCACGCTCCACGCGTCACGCCTCGGTGCCGTAGTGGATCTGCATGTGGTTGTGGTTGCCGTACTGCTGGGGGGACTTGTCATACGTGTTGCCGTGGACGTGGAGCGCCGGGTACCGGTCCGCCACGCCCGGAACCAAGGAGATCAACTGCCGCAGCTCCGCCTCCGTCCGCTGCCGTGACCGGTCGTCCGCGTCGTCGAGCAGGGCGGCGAAGCGCGCTTGCCACAGTCGCGCCTGCTGCCCGCCGGCCTCCGCGTCGTCCGATGCGCGCAGCAGCGCCGTCCGGTCCAGGTCGGGCTCCACCTCGTCCTCACCGCCCGCACGGCCGCGGAACATCCTGGCCACACCGCCCCGGACGCCCTCCCACGCCTCCGTCCCGGCGGCCTGCACCACGGCGGTTCCTCCAGCCGCGGCCAGCGCAATCAGCGTCTCGGTCAGCATGCCCGCACCCTCTCCCCCTGAACGAGAACGGCATCCCGCTCCCCCCTGAACAAGAACGCCATCCCGCTCCTCCCCGCCCCGGTTCGCGGGTAAACGATGCGGGCTCGGGCGGCCGATGCCGCGGGGAACAACGCACGGCACGGGTGCGGGAGTTGTGGCAGCGGGCGTGAGGGTGAGCACCAGGGGGAGTGTCGGCGAGGGCGGGGGAGGGGAAGGTGCTCGGGGCGTGGGTGGCGGCCCTGACGCGCCTCGACCACCCCGACCGCCTCGGCCCCTCCGTGCAGCCCCTGCCGTACCCGCGACGGACCACGGCGAAGCGACGCTCCGTGGAGGTCCGAGTGCTTGACCGGCACGGGTTCTCCCGCGTCTTCTGAACCACCTTCAGCCCCAGGGCGTCAACAGAAAGGGGGGAGATGCAGAGGGGACAGAGGGAGACGTGATGTCCTTCGAGCGGGAGTCGGGGCGGCCGACAGCCGACGCGCAGGCGCGGCGGGCTGAGGGCGGCATGCGGTCCGCCCCGCTGCCGGCAGCCTTCGGTGAAGACGCGCCGGGCACCGCCACCGGGCCCGGCGGCTTCTCCACGCGGGCCGCCGGGCACCCGGTGGACGACCGTCCGCACCACCCCGACGACGACCGCCGCCTGCTGCGCGTGATCCTCGCGGTGCCGGTGGTGCTGTTGACCCTATTGGCAGCGTTCTTCCTCTGGCTGGTGCTCAACACCCGTCCGGACGACGCCGGCGACGAGGCCGCGTACGGCGGCATCGAGCTGGGCAGTGCCTTGACCGTCGTCTTCGCGGGCGCGGTGGGAGCACTGTGGCTGGCGCCCTCGGTGCGGCGGGTGCTGCGGTGGCCGTGGGCGGTACCGGCTGTGGCGCTGGGAGCGGCGGCGGTCGCGCGGTGGGTGTCCAGTGGGGCGTGAACCGCCGCCGCTCCGCGGGCCTGAGGATCCGGGCGAACCGGCTGTGCGTGGTGGCCGGGTGTGGGCGGCGTGGCACCGCTGTGCGATGGGGCGCCTCAGAGGATCGCCACAGCCCGCCCGGGGACCTCGCCCTTGGCCAGCTTGTCGACGTACTCCGGGATCTGCTCGAAGGTGATGGGCACGATCTTGGACTCGATGTTGCCGCCCGCCATGAGCCGGAGTACCTCCTCGGCCTCGGACTTCTCGCCGTTCGCGGCGCCGACGAGGGTGATCTCCTTGAGGATGACCTGCTGCATGGACAGGGTGGCCTCCTCGCGGGCCAGCCCGATCTGCACGATGCGCCCGCCGTGCCGGACGGCGTCGATGGCGGAGGCGGTGGTGGTCCCGAAGCCGGCGAAGTCGACGATCACGTCGAGACCCCGGTCCGCGAAGTCGCGGATGTCCTGGGACACGCCCGCCACGCCGAGGGCCTTGGCATCGTCCCAGACCTTCTCGTTGATCTCGGCGACGTAGACCTCGGCGCCCAGTTCCTTGGCGATCTGTGCGCCGAGCGAGCCGAGTCCGCCGAACCCGATGATGCCGACGTTCTGTCCGGCCTCGACGCGGCCGAACGTCACGAGGGCGCGGTAGGACGTGCGCGCGGCGTCCATCGCAGGCGCCGCCTGGGAGAAGTCGACCTCGTCGGGTACGCGCACCACGAGGTCCGCCTTGACGACGACCTTGTCGGCGAACCCGCCGTCGACCGCGGTTCCGGGGCCCTCGGTGACCGCCGGGATCCCCACACGGTCGCCCACGGCGAACGCGCTCACGTCCGCACCGATGGCGCTGACGACGCCGGCGGTCTCGTGGCCCAGGATGATCGGCCTGTGACCCAGGATGGGTGTCAGCGTGCCGTCGACGAAGCTCACGTCGCTGTGGCACAGGCCGGAGGCCTTGACGTCGATGACGATCTCGTCGGCACCGGGCTTCGGATCCTCCCGCTCCACCAGTGTGAACGGTGCGTTGACCTCGTTGAACTGCCATGCCTTCATGCCGACTCCTTTCAGCGACGAACACCCGCATCCGGGGACCAGGGGTGTTGGTTCAACCGTGAACTATTTTTGTTGAAAGTCGAACGGATCGCCGGGCGGGTGGGCCAGGGCCAGGGAGCACCCTCGCGCTCCGCTGTCGCCCCGCCGGCCCTCGCGGTCGGCATGGCCTCGTCCGCCCCCCGTCCGCCCCGCCCCCCTGTCAGGGGCGGCAACGGCAGGCGCGCCCCGTCGTGGGCGCAGGGGCGGCGGCGGGACGGACACGGCAGGCGGTGTCCGTCCGGGATCTGTGCCGGAAGGCGTCCCGTTGTCTCGGTTGCTTCACGGTGCTGTCCCGGTTGGGATCTTGGGGCGCGTGCTGCGCGGGAGCCCGGTTAACGTTCCGGCTCGCAGGGACGTACGGCCGCGGGTCCGGGACCGTGGCCGGCGTGGGGCGGGGACTTCCTGCTCACCCTGCGGACGTCGCACACGTTCCTGCTCCGACGACTCAACGGGGGTATGAAGCATGACCATGCGAGACAGCACGCCGAACGACAGACCGTCCGGGAGCGGCAGGTTCCCGTCCCGCCGGCGCCTGCTGCGACTGGCCGGCGGCGGTCTCGCGTTGGCCGCCCTGAGCGCGGGTGCGGTCGGCTGCGACGACGAAGCGGTGGACGCCGAGGATCCGGGACGTACCGCCGGAGACAAGCCGAAGGGAGGCGGCAAGCCCTCCGGCGACGGCGACGACGGCTCCACCGCCAGCGACCGGGCGCCGAAGCCCCTGTGGAGCAAGTCGACGTCGGCCGAGACCTACGGGGACAACGACGAACTCGTGGTCGCGGGCGGCGTCGTCCTCGCCTCCGGCAGTCCGCTGACCGCACTCGACACGGCGACCGGCCGCCAGAAGTGGTCCCTGCCGGGCGGCACCGTCCCCGGGGCGCCGCTGCTGCTCGGCAAGGGCACCCTGTACCTGGCCAGCAACAAGTACGACGGCACGGTCACCGGATACGACCCGACCTCCGGCAAGGAGACCTGGCGCAGTCGCCTGGGGGACGGCTATCGGCAGCCACGGCCGATCGCGGTGGACGACGGGCAGGTGTACGTCGTCGCCGAGATCCTGGAGGACGACGGCTCCTCGAAGACCAACGTGATCGCGGCCCTCGACAGCACGTCCGGCAGGATCGCCTGGAAGGAGCAGCGCGACCTCGGCACCATGCAGAACGGCATCCACGCCGCCGTCCGCGGCCGCCACCTCGTCTATACCGACTTCAAGAAGAACCTCACCGTGCGCGACACCGCCACCGGCGGCCAGGTGTGGACCCAGAAGACGACGAAGACGAACTACGGCTTCTTCGCCGTCCACGAGGAGTTGGTGATCGTCCCGCAGGGACGCACACTCCAGGCGTTCACCCTCTCCGACGGCAAGCAGAAGTGGTCCTTGGAGACGTCGGAGGTGGCTCTCTTCAAGGAGCCGTCCGTCGTGGAGGACGTGCTCTACATCGCCGACAGCGCCAGGACGATGCGCGCCATCGATCCCCGGACCGGGAAGGAGCTCTGGACCTCCACGGCCCTCGCCTCCGCGGGACTCCAGGTGCCGCGCCAGTACGTCAAGGCGGGCGACACCCTCTACGGCGCCACGGACCTGGACCAGAAGGGCGGCGTCATCGCCATGGACGCGAAGACCGGCGACGTGCGCTGGACGTTCAACGACGGGACCGGCGACCACCATGCCTGGCTGGTCGCCACAGACGGCAAGCGCGTCTTCGCCCTGCACGGCACGGAACTGCACGCGCTGCCGGTGCAATAGGCGACCTTGGCCGACGGTCGGACGGGGGGAGCGCGATCAGCGTCATTCCTTCGCGGCAGCTTCGCACCGGACCACTGTCGGAGGACCGGACCGTTGCACACCTACACGTCGGAGCCGGTCTTCCGCACGGTGCTGAGCGTCGTCGAAAGCGAGAAGTGATCAGCCCACGGGGATGGGGGGCGGTGGAATGCCCGGCGGCCCTCGCCCCGCCGGCCCCGCATCGAACTTCTCAGGTCACCTGCACGGAGCCCGGAAACGCCAGGTAGCCTCGGACCCGTCGTCAACGCGGCCCGACGGGCTTCCGCTCCACCCCGGTGGAGTCTCGAAGGACATGCCCCCACCCGCACGAGTGCTTCGTGCTGCCTGGGGGAAGTCCTTGCTGTTCCGCGCGTCCGCGAAAACGGTCGCCGTCATGGCGTTCGACCGTTCGCTGTTCCTGCACCTCACCGACCAGTTCGTCCACATGCACGGCTACCGGCCCGGCACCTCCGAGGTGCGCTCCTGGGAGCGCAGCATCCCCGTCCTGGCCGCCGCGCTCAACGACGCCGGTCTGGGCGGTGTGGAGATGATGCTGGAGTACGCCCTCCCGCTGAACAGCAAGCGCGCCGACGTCGTCCTCGCCGGAGTCCATCCGCGCACGGGTGAGCCGTCGTACGTGGTGGTGGAGCTGAAGCAGTGGAGCCAGGCACTGCCGCACGAGGACGACCCGACCCTGTGCCATGTCGATGCCTACGCACACCCCGTTCTCAATCCGATCGAACAGGTACGTCGCTACTGTGAGTACCTGGTCAACTTCAACGGAGCGGTGGCGGCACACAGGCACCGGGTCAGCGGGGTGGCCTTCCTGCACAACGCCACCGAGTTCGGCGTGACCGGCTTGCGCGAGATCGAGCGCGACGGCCACGGTCTGCTCTTCACCGGTGAGCGCCGCGGCGCCTTCCTCGACCACCTTCGCACGAAGCTCAGTGACAAGCGTCCCGGGGCGCGAGCAGCGGACGAACTGCGCGAGGGCGCCACAGTGCCGTCGAAGCAACTGATGTCCGTCGCCGCTCAAGAGGTGCGCGACCGCTCGCAGTTCGTACTGCTCGACGAACAGCAGGTCGCGTACCGCATGGTGCTCAACGCGGTACAGAAGGCGAAGAACGCCGACCGCAAGGAAGTCGTCATCGTCACCGGCGGCCCCGGCACCGGCAAGAGCGTCATCGCCCTCCAATTGCTCGGCGAACTGTACCGGCGCGGCGTTCCGGCGCTGCACGCCACCGGCTCCCAGTCGTTCACCAAGACGATGCGGAAGGTCGCCGGGGCCCGCAAGCGGGAAGTCCAGGACCTCTTCAAGTACTTCAACAGCTTCATGACCGCCGACAAGAACAGCCTGGGCGCCCTCATCTGCGACGAGGCACACCGAATTCGGGAAACCTCGGCCAACCGCTACACCCGCGCCGCCCTGCGGACCTACCGCGCGCAGATCGACGAACTCATCGACGTCGCCTACGTTCCCGTCTTCTTCCTCGACGAGCACCAGGTCGTACGCCCCGGCGAGATGGGCACCGTGGCCGACATCAAGGCGGCAGCAGCGAAGCGGGGCATCCCCTGCCACGTCGTCCCGCTGGACAGCCAGTTCCGCTGCGGCGGCAGCGACGCATACCTGCGCTGGGTCGTCCGGTTGCTCGGCCTGGAGGCCGGAGGGCCGGTCGTCTGGGAGCCCGACGGCCGCATGCAGTTGCTGGTCGCCGACAGTCCGCAGGAGATGGAGGCGTTCCTCGAGGCCCGCCGCGCGGAGGGCTACGGCGCCCGCATGTCCGCGGGTTACTGCTGGCGCTGGTCCCCGGAACCCAAGCCGGGCGAACCGCTGCCGCCCGACGTCGTCATCGGCGACTGGGCCCGCCCCTGGAACCTGCGCGGGGACCGCTCCGTCTCCGGGGCACCACCGGCGGCCCTGTGGGCCACCGACCCGGCCGGCTTCGGTCAGGTCGGCTGTGTCTACACAGCCCAGGGGTTCGAGTACGACTGGTCCGGCGTCATCATCGGCCCCGACCTGCTCTGGCGCGGCGACCGCTGGGTCACGGACCGGACGGCTTCCAAGGACCCGGTGTTCAAGAAGTCCACCCCGGACGACGACGTGGACCGCTTGATCCGCAACACCTACAAGGTGCTGCTGACGCGGGGCATGGTTGGCACGATCGTCTACTCGACCGACTTGGAGACAAGGGAGAAGCTGCGGGAGTTGGCGGGCGACGGACGGGAGCAGCATGCGTCCACGGTGTGACGGGCGATTCCATGCCACGACGCGCACGATCCAAGCCATGATGGCTGTGCTTCGTGCCGACCACACCGCCAACGTCGTCCCCCGCGGGACAGCCGTACTACCTAAAATCCCGAGTACCGATTGCGGCCCGACGGCTCCATCACATGGTGCTGCCGCTAGGGTCTGTCGTCAAATGATCTTCGATCGGGGATCATGGTCGGGTGATACGTCGCCATGAACTGTCCGATGCCGAGTGGGCCTTCGTGCAGCC
>NZ_JBEZWE010000004.1:262964-399182 GCF_040637405.1 Streptomyces sp. NPDC029526 | reverse complement strand
GCGGCTCTTGAACCGCCAGGATGTCGCGGTGGCCCGCTGCACCGTCGAACGCCTCATGCGCGAGCTCGGCATCGCCGGAGCGGTCCGCGGCAAGAAGGTGATCACCACGATCCCCGACGTGAGCGCACAGCGGGCCCCGGACCTCGTGGACCGTGACTTCGTCGCCCCGGCCCCGAACCGCTGCTGGGTTGCCGACTTCACCCACGTCACCACGTTCGCCGGCGTCGTCTACGTCGCCTTCGTCGTGGACACTTTCTCCCGCCGCATCGTCGGCTGGTCCGCGGCCACTTCGAAGGAGACCCGGCTCGTCCTGGACGCCCTCGAGATGGCCCTCTGGCAACGCGACCGAGACCAACGCCCTTACAAAAACGGCGAGTTGATACATCACTCCGATGCCGGGTCGCAGTACACATCGTTCGCGCTCGCCGAGCACCTCGACCGGGCAGGCATCGCCGCATCGATCGGATCGGTCGGCGACGCCTACGACAATGCCCTGATGGAGTCCACGATCGGCCTGTTCAAAACCGAGTTGATCAAGCCCCGTCGGCCCTGGAAGACACTCTCCGAGGTCGAGCTGGCCACCGCCGAATGGGTCGACTGGTACTGCCACCGCCGACTGCACGGTGAGATCGGGCACATCCCACCCGCCGAATACGAGACCAACTACTACCGGGCAACCACGAAGCCCCAGGTCACAGTCATAACCTAGAGTCTCGATCGAACCCGGAACGGTTCACTTCTCCATGCGCCCCTGACAGGGGGTGGATCCCTTCGCGGGGTGCGGGATCCGGGGAGCGCTGCCCCTCGACACCAAACTGCCGCGTTTTGTCCGACCACGCGCGCACCCGTCGCGACGGACTGGGTGTGTCCGCTCACCCTCGTGACCGCGCTGCTCAATTCAGGTTGCAGACCTCTGCGCCGACGGTACGGGAACCGCGCTACAGGAATTCCATCGGCTCTGAATCGAACAGGCGCAGCGACGACGCCGCCCACCGGATCGTCATGGCCGAGGACCGCAAGGTCGGCTCTCGTCGTATCAGAGCGGGAGATCGTCGGGGAGTACCCGGAACGCCTTGTGATGGCCCAAGGGGCGTACGGCCCGGAAGTCACGTCGGTCGACGGTGAGGATCGCGTCCATGTCGTAACCGGCGGGGCACAGCCATCTGGTCCGCCCCCGTCGAGGCATCTGCACCGCGCGAACGCCGCAGCATCGTGCAGCCTTCGTCGCTTCCGGCGGGTACGGGTCAGCGGTCGGGTCGCCCCGGCTCTGCTGCATGGCACTCGCGCGAAGGAACCGGCAGGTTGCGTAACCAATGGGTTACGCTTTACGGGTGGGTGAACCGACCGATGTGAACGAGCTGACGAAGGTGGCCGATGCCGTCGCCGATCCGGTGCGCCGGGAGATTTTGGCCATGTTGCGCCACACGCCGCTGACGGCGGGAGAGATCGCTGGCCGGTTCTCCGTCAGCCGCCCGGCGGTGAGCCGGCATCTGCGAGTACTCCGGGAGAGCGGCCTGGTCCGGGACGAGCAGGTGGGACGCCACCGCCGCTACACCCTCGTCGCCACCGGGCTGAGCACCCTCGCCGCGTGGCTCGACCAGTTCGACACGCGACACCCGGGCTGGTCCCAGCGCCTCGCCGCGCTGGACACCGAGGTCCGTCGCACCCGCCGGGACCGGACCCGGGGCGCACCCGCCGCGACCCCGCACCCATCCAGGGAGGACACAGCATGAGCCCCGAACCCACCGGACGACTCGTCCCCACACCGTCCGGACACGACCTGATCCTCACCCGCACCTACCGCGCCTCCGCCGACGACGTCTGGGCGAGCGTCACCGAACCCGAACGCACCGCCCGCTGGTTCGGCCCTTGGCGCGGGGAGGCGGCGCCCGGCCGCACCGTCGAGGTGCAGCTGACGTACGAGGAGTCGGCGCCTTGGTGCCCGATGCGGATCGACGCCTGCGAGCCACCGCTACGGCTCGCCGTCTCGATGCAGGACGAGGCCGGGTCCTGGTCGCTGGAACTGGTGCTGGCCGAGGCCGAGGGCACCACTGAACTGCGGCTGATCCACCACCTCACCTCCACGGATCAGCTGGGCTCGACCGGCCCCGGCTGGGAGTACTACTTGGACATGCTCACCGCCTCACGCACGGACGAACCCAAGCCCGACTTCGAGGACTACTACCCCGCGCAGAAGGCCTACTTCGAATCACTGGCGTGAGGCGGGGTGCCCGCAACCGGGCAGGAGTCCACCCCGGGCGGCGCCACGGAGCCGACACGGGTCGTACGTACGGCAGGGCAGCTCACGCCCCCCGGCCGCGGCGATATGTCGCCGCCTTTTAATCGCCCGGCGCGCGGCGCGCGGTACCCGGAAAGGCCGGTCAGGTGGGCGGGGCCGGAGGTCCGACGGTGGCTCGCAGTGCCCCGAGGTGCCCCTGGTGGGCGGCCCGGCCCTGCCGGGTCAGGCGGAGCCGAACCGGCTGCCGGGTGTCGCGGACCCGCCTGGCGCTGTTCGACGTCGTCGGCCTGCGTCAGCACGGCGACGTGCTTGCTCAACGCGGAGCCAGGGAGGCCGAGTTGCTTGGGCACCAAGCCGAACTCCGCCTCGTCGGCGGCTTCGTGAGGAGGGCGTGGACGCGCAGCCGGTTCGGGGCGTGGACGGTGGTGTCGAAGCCGTCCAGTGGGTCGGGCCCAGAAGGCCGGCGGCCGCTTGCAGGACCGCGAGAACATGACGGGGTGGGCCCTGCGGGTGCCGGCGGGGCACGGGCCCTTCACGCTCCGGGCCGCGCGGTCGTGTCCCCGGCGCAGGCAGGAGGGGCCGTCCCGGATCGTCCGGGACGGCCCCTCTCCCTGCGCTCACGGCCGGGTCAGGGCTTGAAGGCGTCCTTGCCCTTCTCCTTGGCCTCGCGAGCGTCTCCCTTGCTCTTCCTGGACTGTCCCTCGGCGGCCATGCGGTCGTTCCCGACGGCGTTCCCCAGGGCCTTCTCCCCCTTGCCCCGGGCCTGCTCGATCTTCGCCTTGGCCTTCTCCTCGGCACTCATGGATCACGCCTCCTCGTGGTGTCGCCACCGCTGGTTCGGTGACACACGCGTGCCCTGGACCTGCTGCGACAAACCAGACGTCGCCGACGATCAGGGCACCGGAAGCTCCCGGGCGGAGGACGTCGGCCCGGCTCCCGGCTCCTCGTTCGGCGGAGAAACAGCCGGGTCAGCGGCCCGGATCCCGGCGTCCGCCGCAGGTTTCCGTCCTGTGCGGTCCTCGGACGGGGAGGTCTCGTCGCCCCGCTCGCGCGCGGTGCCGGACGCCGGTCACGCCCGGAGGTAGGCCAGCACCGCCAGGACGCGGCGGTGGCTGCGGCCGTCGAGGTGGAGGTCGAGTTTCTGGAGGATGTTGCTGACGTGCTTGTTGACCGCCGCCTCGGTGACGTAGAGCTCGGCGGCGATGGCGGTGTTGGTGCGCCCCTCGGCCATCAGGGCGAGGACCTCGCGTTCGCGCGGGGTGAGGCGTTGCAGGGGGTCCTGGCGGCGGTTGAGGAGTTGGCGCACCACTTCGGGGTCCACGACGGTCGCGCCGGCGGCGACCTGGGTGACCGCGTCCACGAACTCGCCGACGGCGCTGACGCGGTCCTTGAGGAGGTAGCCGACCCCGGCGTCGCTGCCCAGGTCGAGCAGGTGGGCGGCGTAGGACTGCTCGATGTACTGGCTGAGGACCAGGACCGGGAGGGTGGGGTGCTCCCGGCGCAGGGCGATGGCAGCGCGCAGGCCGTCGTCGGTGTTGTGCGGCGGCATGCGCACGTCGGTGACGACGATGTCGGGACGGTGTTCGCGGACGGCGCCGATCAGGGCGTTCGCGTCGTCGACGGCGGCGGGCACCGAGTGGCCGAAGCGGGTGAGCACGCCGACGAGGCCGTCCCGCATCAGCGGGGAGTCCTCGGCGAGTACGACGGTCAGTGGCACGGAAGCTCCACATGCAGCAGGGTGGGCCCGCCGCGCGGGCTCGACACCCGAAGTCTGCCGTCCGCGACGGCGACGCGGTCGGCGAGGCCGGTGAGGCCGGTGCCCGTGTCCGGGGTGGCGCCGCCGATGCCGTCGTCCCTCACGGTCAGGGCGAGGAGGTCGGTGTGCAGGCGCGCGTGCACCTCCGCCCGGGACGCCCTGCTGTGCTTGACGACGTTGGTCAGGGCCTCGGCGACCACGTAGTACGCCGTGGTCTCCACGGGGAGCGGCAGACGGCGCGGCAGACGGATGTCGACCGTGACGGGGAGGGCGGAGCGGGCCGCCAGGTTCTCCACCGAGGCTGCCAGGCCGTGATCGGTGAGGGCCTGGGGATGGACGCCGCGGCTGAGCTCGCGCAGTTCCTCGACGGCGAGCCTGATCTGCTCCTGGATCTTGGCGAGTTGGCCGGCCAGGGGGGAGCCCGGCTCGGCGTCGAGGGCGGCCAGTCCGAGCATCACGTTGAGGGAGACCAGCCGCTGCTGCGCCCCGTCGTGCAGGTCGCGCTCGATGCGGCGCCGCTCCGCGTCGAAGGCGTCGACCAGCCGGGCCCGGGAGGCCCGTACCTCGGTGAGTTCCTCGCCCAGTTCGCCGTCGCGCGGCGTCAGCATGAGACGCGTGACCGCGGCCCTGGCACCCGCCCAGGCGGTGATGGTGTACGGCGCGGCGGCGAGCAGGCAGACACCGACGATCGTCAGCGGCCACGCGCCGGGGTCGTCGAGGGGGGACATGATCACCAGGGCGGGGACGGCCAGGGCGAAGCCGAGGACGAGGACGTCCATCCACCACAGAGCCGTCACGGACACCGCGGTGAACCCCAGTTCACGCCAGGTCGCCGGCTCCCGCAGCCGGGTGCGCACCCAGCCGACGAGTCCTGGGCGTTCGGCAGGCCGGTGCGGGTCGGGCACCGGGTCCCGGTCCACCAGGCGCAGGCGCCAGCGCTCGAAACGGGTGACGGCCACGCCGGACAGGGCCACACCGAGCAGGACGGGCACTCCGACCAGCACCACCAGCGAGACGACGCCCGCGACGAGCGCCACCACCAGGACGACGACGGTGACGGCACCGAAGGCGGCCCCGGACAGCAGGTAGGCCAGCGACCGCCAGGGCCAGCCGGAGCCGAGCACCTTCAGCGGGTTCTGGCCCAGCGCCTGCCAGGCGGTCCGGTGAGGCATCCTCCGACCCTAGCGAGCCGGGGATCTCGAGGGAGTAGTGCATGCACTACCCCTGGAACTCGTGTGTGCGCCCGTGCGCGGGCGGGGGGCGGACCGGTGCACTGGGTGCCATGAAGCTGCTCACCGCCCTGACCCGCCGCACCGGCGGTACCGACCGCACCGGCGGTATCGACCGTGCCGACGGTATCGACCGTGCCGCGAGTACCGCCCGTGCCACAACTCAAGCCCGTGCGACAACTCCCGCCCGTCCCGCAACTTCCGCCCCTACCGCAGGTACCGCCAGGAGCGCCCGCGTAGGTCCGACCGGCCGCTCCGGCCTCTCCGGTCGCACCGGTACGCGTCGGCGGCTCGGTACCGTGATGGCCGCGCTCGGTCTCGTGGCCGCGACGGCCGCCGTGCCGGCCTCCGCCGCCGCCTCCGCCTCCCCGGCCGTGCGGTCCGCCGCCACCCTGGACCCCGCCTCGATCGACCGGTTCGTCCGCGACTACGTGCGGCAGACCCGCCTGCCGGGCGCGGTGGTCGCCGTGACCCGGGGCGACCGGGTCGTCCACACCGCGGGGTACGGGCACACCGCGTCCGGGCGGGCCATGACGGAGCGGACCCGGCTGCCCGTCGCGTCCCTGTCCAAGTCCATGACCGCGCTCGCCGTCCTGAAGCTGGTCGAGGCGGGCAAGGTCGGCCTCGACCAGCCGGTGCACCGCCTTCTGCCCGAGTTCACCATGGCCGACCCGCGGTTCCGCGAGATCACCGTGCGGCAGCTCCTGACCCAGACCTCCGGTATGGCCGACTCCGCGTACCCGGACCTGGCCCGCCCCCAGCCGCACACCCTCCAGCAGGCCGTCGCCGCGATGCGCGGGGCGCGCCTCGCCACCGCGCCGGGCACCCGGCACCGCTACCACAACCCCAACTACTTCGTCGCGGCCCGCCTGGTGGAGGTGGTCGGCGGGCGGCCCTTCGCGGACTTCCTCTCCGCCGAGCTGTTCGCGCCGCTGGGCATGACGCACACCACGTCCGTCGACACGACCGCCGAGATGCCCGACCGGGCCAGGGGGCATGTCCGCGCCTACGGCACGACGATCGTCCGTCCTCACCCCCGCTGGTTCACCGCCGGCGGCCACGGTGTCGTCACCACCGCGGACGACCTCGCCCGGTGGCTGATAGCGCAGAACAACCGGGGCGTGTCCGCCGACGGCCACCGCATCGCCGACCCGCGCAGCGTCCGGCTCGCGCAGACCCCGCCGAAGGTGCCGGGCGACACGGACTACGCGATGGGCTGGGCACGGTACCGGCACGACGACGGGACCGATGAGATCCGGCACAACGGTCAGCTCCTGACCCACAACGCCACCGCCACCCTGCTGCCCGACACGAGGACCGGCATCGCGGTCGTCACCAACACCGGCTTGATCTCCGGGGACGACGCCGCGCAGATCTCCCTGGGCCTCGTCGACCTCGCGCGGGGCAAGAATCCCGAGGTGGCGAAGCCGTTCTCGATGACGGCCGACTGGGTCCTGGCTGCGCTGACCCTCCTGGCGGCGGGGCTCGGCGTCCGGGGCGTCCTGCGGTCCGGGCGGTGGGCGCGGCGGGCCGTGCGGCGCGCGTGGTGGCGTACGGCCCTGCGGATGCTGCCCCAGGCGTTGCCCCTCCTCTTCTTCGCCCAACTCGCCTCGCTCGTCGGGCTGCTGATGGGCCGCTCCGGCACGCTGTCCCAGACCGCCTACGCCTGGCCGGCCCTCGTCGTCTGCGCAGCGGCCGGTGGCCTCGCCTCCCTCGCGGTCGTCACCGCACGGGCCCTCGCCCTGGCTCTCCGCCTCCGGCACGCCCGTCACGGGGGCCGGGACGAGGAGGCCGCCGCACCACTCGACGCGAGGGAGGAGCACGAAACCCTCCGCCCCGCCTGATGTGCCGGTGCCTGCCACCAGGAGAACGGGCCGCCGTGGGCGGATGGCGGGTGGCGGGTGGCGGGTGGCGGGAGGAGGTGCGTGCCCGGGCGGGGCCGGTGTGCGACAGGTGCGCGGCGGGTGTGTGAGGGACGACGGGTGTGTGTGGACGAGCGGTGCAGTGCACGTGCGGTGCGAGCGGTGGTGGGTGGGCGGGTGAGCCGACCCGGTGGCCCGTGGGTGCGGGAGCGCCGGTGTCCTCCGGTGGTGGGAGGCCGACGGGCGACCGGCGGCCGCATCGGGAACAGCCGCTCCCGGTGGCGCTGTTGCACCGACCGAGGTGCCGGAGCCGCCGGAACGGGGACGGGAGCGGGGGGAGCGACGATCGTCCGCACCGCCGGTCCGGGGCGCGGCACCGGATAGGCCCCGCGCTGTGCGCACTACGACGATGTCGACGTTGTGTCCCTGGAGGACTGTTCTCATGGCTGACCGTCCCTTGACGCTCATGGCAGTGCACGCCCATCCCGACGACGAGGCCACCGGAACGGGAGGGGTCCTCGCCCGGTACGCGGCGGAAGGCATCCGTACGGTGCTGGTGACGTGCACCGACGGGGGGTGCGGTGACGGCCCTGGGGGCGTGAAGCCGGGTGATCCCGGGCACGATCCGGCGGCGGTCGCCGCGATGCGCCGTCGCGAGCTGGAGGCGAGCTGTGACGTCCTGGGGGTCGGCGAGCTGGAGCTGCTGGGGTACGCCGACTCCGGGATGATGGGCTGGCCGAGCAACGACGCCCCCGGGTCCTTCTGGCGGACTCCGGTGGAGGAGGGCGCCGCCCGGCTCGCGGAGCTCATGCGGCACTACCGGCCCGATGTGGTCGTCACCTACGACGAGAACGGTTTCTACGGTCACCCCGACCACATCCAGGCCCACCGCATCACGATGGCGGCGCTGGAGATGACCAGGCGGGACGGGTGGGCCGGGCGGGCGCCGAAGGTGTATTGGACGACGATGCCTCACTCCGGGTTGCGGCGGTTCGGTGAGGCGATGCGGGAGTTCGGGGAGGACCTGCCGGAGGCCGACCCCGCCGAGGCGGACGCCATGGCCGACATCGGCCTGCCCGACGACGAGGTCACCACCTGGGTGGACACCACGGCGTTCAGCGGTCAGAAGTTCGACGCGCTGGCCGCGCACGCCAGTCAGGGCGAGAACATCTTCTTCCTCAAGATGGGCAAGGTGCGGTTCACCGAGTTGATGGGCGTGGAGACCTTCGTGCGGGTCCAGGACCCGACCGGCGCCGCCGTGCCCGAGAACGACCTCTTCGCCGGACTGCGCTGACCGGTCCGCCGGCCGGCCCCGCCGAGGGGCGGCAGGGACGGCTCATGAGCGGCCCGCCCCGTCGGCCGTACCGGCCCGCGCATGCGCCGTGGCCGCCTGCGCTGCCGGGCCGCCGTGACCGCTCCACCGCCGTGGCCGCCCGCTGCCGTGACTGCTCCTCCGCCGCGACCGCCTGCGCCGCCGTGACCGCTCCACCGCCGTGACCGCCTGCGCCGCCTTGGCCGCTCCACTGCCGTGACCGCCTGCGCCGCCTTGGCCGGTCCTCAGCGCATCCGCCCCAGTGCCTCCCGGGCCCGCCGGGCGTCCCGGATGCGCTGTTCGTAGGTGGCGCCCACGACGAGCAGCAGCAGTCCGGCGAGCGCGGGGGGCAGCCAGCGGGGGAGGACGCCGGCCAGTTGGACCAGGTAGGGGGCGAGCTCGTGCAGGGCGTCCAGCGCGAGCACGCCGCCGCCGAGGACGAGCGGGGCCTGGAGGCGGTGGCGGGCGCCGAGCAGGGTGACGGCGAGGGCCGCCGTGCCGAGCAGCAGGGGGCGTTGCCAGTCCGCGTCGGCCCATGCGGCGAGCAGGCTCGGCACGAGCGTGGCCGAGAGGCCGGGCCCGTAGGCCGTCCAGGACGAGGCCCGCGGGTCCCGGCGGCGCCGGAGGAAGCCCAGGACCAGCGCCGGGACGGTCACCGGCAGGGTGTACGCCTCGGGGGTGCTCACGCCCCACGACCCGAGCCGTACCCAGGTGGCCAGCAGGAACAGCGCGGCGGCCACGTACCCGGCCGGGCGTCGGTCCTCGCGTACGGCGGTGCCCGCGGCGATCACCGCGCACAGGGCCAGGACGAGGGCCAGCACCGGCGGGTCGGTGACGGCCAGCCCGACGGCCAGGAAGCCCGCGCAGGCGCCCGTGGCCTCGACCGGGACGGCGGTGCGCCGGACCCGTGCGGCCAGCAGGGCCGCGGCGGCCGGGACGAGCAGGACCAGCAGTGCCGTGTGCGCGGGCGGCCACTCCGCGGCAGCGCCCACCGCGCACGCCAGGCCGGCCGCGGCGGCCAGCGACGCGCTCGCGCAGACGGCGGTCAGGCGCCGGTGGAGAGCGGCCCCCGCGAAGACGGCCGTGAGCGCGGCCAGCACGGTCAGGGTGGCGGGCCGAGAGGCGAGCGAAAGGAGGACCAGGCCGCCCGCGGTGAGCAGGGAGAGGGGGACGGCGGTGAGGGCCAGGTGCGGCCGGCGGGCGTACACGGCGGCGGCCAGGACCGCCACCGCCGTCGTCCCCTGCGCGAGGAGGCCGACGGAGTACGGAAGGTGCCATGCGGCCGGGACGATGAGCGCGCTCGCCCAGGCCAGGACCAGGGCGAGGGCCAGGTCGGGGACCGGGGCCGCCCGCCCGGGAGCGGCCGGTGCGGGGCCGTCGCGCCGGTCCGCGGTGGGGCCGGTGGGGCCGCTGGGACCTGTGGTGGCGTTGGGGGCGGCGGTGGGGCCGACAGGGCCGGTGGAAGCGCCGGGGCCAGAGGTACCGACCGGGCCAGAGGTACCGACCGGGCCAGGGGCACCGACGGGGCCAGGGGCACCGGCAGTGCCGGAGACCCCGGCGTCGGTCAGGCCGGCTCCGGTGTCAGTCGCCCGGGTGTCGGTGCCGGTGTCTGCCGCGTCGGTGGCCGTCGTGCCGGTGTCTGCCGTGCCGGCGTCGGCGTCGGTCGTGCCGGTGGCCGGTGTCGTGGCGCGGGTCGCCCCGGTCAGGAGGAGCGCGGCGACCGCCACGACCGCGAGCACCAGCGGTGCGGAGGCGGCGTCGGCCGGCCAGGGCAGCCAGACGGTCACCGCGTCCCGCAGGTGCGAGGGCGCCCCGGACCAGACCTGCTCCGTCCAGCCGACCGGCCCGAGCAGGGCCACCAGGACCAGGGGCAGGGTCCACAGCACCGCCAGGCCCTGGACGCTCGCCGACGCCCCGAGGGCACCGCGCCGCACCGGGTCGGGGAGCGGAGCGCGCGGGGCCGCGAGCAGGGCGAGGCCGCAGGCCAGGTAGCCGGGGACCGTCCACACGTCGGGCAGCGACGCCCGCAGGACACCGCCGAGCGCCGCGACCAGGAGCAGGCCGCCGGTCGCGGCGGCGCCGGTGGCGAGGCCCCGCTGGGGTACGCGCCACGCAACGTAGAGCGCCACGGCGGCCGCGAGGCCGAGGAGCGCGGCCGAGCGGGCGGCGGCGCCCGGGCCGACGGCCACCCAGGAGAGCACGCAGGCCGTCACCGCACCCCAGCCGCCCGTTGCGTATCCGCCGACCGCCGCGGCGACGCGCAGGTGCTTCGTGGACGTCCGGAGGGCGACGACCGTGTCGAATCCGGCCGTCAGCAGCAGGGCGGCGGTCGTCGCGTGCGCGCCGGCGCCGGTCGCCACCGCGCCCAGGAGCAGGGGGAACTGGGCGGCGACGAGTGCGGCGACGACGGGCAGGCGCAGCGGACCCACCTCACGGCCGTACGCCCACCACATGCCGGCCAGGACGGCCGCCGTGACGGCCGCGTACGCCGTGCCGTCCACGGTGGTCAGCGCGGCCTCGTGCAGCGCGTACGCGTCGAGCACGGTCAGCGCCAGGCCGAGGCCGGCCACCGTCTCCGCCGTCGAGCGCAGCCCGCGCTTCAGCAGGAGCACGGGGGCGGCGAGTGCCGCCAGGGTGACCGTCGCGAGCACCAGGGACCGCCCGACGATGCCCATGTCACCCCAGCTGAGCAGGGTGAACGCGATCGCTGCGACGGTCAGCAGGATGCCGCCGAGGACGAGGAGCACGTTCTGCACCCGGGGCGCGGTGGTCTCGGGCCGCCGGGGCGCCGTCGGCGGAGCGGCCGACGGCACCGGCGGCACGGCCGCATGCAGCAGACGGATCAGCTGGGCCCGACGGGCCAGCAACTGTGCCCTGCGGGCGTCGAGTTGCCACAACTCCGCGTCGAGGATCCGCAACTCCTCAGCGGGTGGCGGTACATGGGTCATGGCGTGGAGTGTGGCGCGCGTCACGACCGCGCAGCATGAGTGGGCGTACTCAGGTCCGTACTCAGATCGCACGGGACGACGGGGCACGGCCTGCCGGCCCGGCGCAGGAGCGGAGGACCACCCGCACCTCCGGTACGGGGAGAGAGCATGCCGCACCGCCGGTCCGGGGAGGAGGCACCCCGGCCCCCGGTCCGGGGAGGAGGCACGCCGCACCGCCGGTCCGGGGAGGGCGCGCACGTCTTCCGGCGGTCGCTCGGCGGGACGCTCGGGTGGACGCTCGGCGGGACGCCGCCGGGGTGGGACGTGCTGCGGCCGGTGCGTCGGCTTCAGTGCACATCGAAGACGTGGCCGTGGTCCGCGTCCGCGGGGCAGACGAAGATCCGGAGGTCTCCCCATCGGCCGACGCAGATGTTCGTGGTGTCGTCGCTGGCGATGGTGAAGAGGAGGTCCATCGGGATGCCGCACGCGGGGCAGTCGACCTGCCCGGGTCCGGTGAGATGCCAGCTGGGCCAGCCGCCGAACTTGCAGCCCGCCACCCGCGTGATGAGGTCGCCGTGGTCGTCGTGCCGGGTGGCCTCCACCAGTCGTGCCACGTCCCGCTCGACGTCGTCCGGCAGGCATTCCGGGTAGGGGAAGTCGGTCAGCGGCACCGGGGTGAGCAGGCAGGGGGCGGGGGAGAAACCGTCGTCCGGGTCCGCCTGACGGGTGGGGCGGGGCGGGGTCCGCGGCGTCGCGGGCAGGTCGGCCGTCCGCCGCCAGCGGACCTCGACGACCGGGTTGGCGTCCGCCTGCGGGGCCGGGGGGTCCTCGTGCTCGTTGGGGCACCAGAGGACCTGGAACACGTCGGCGTCCTCGGGCCACCAGTCGCCCGGGGCGTCCCGGCGGAAGACCTGGACCACCGGGATCATCGCCGACGCCGGCTGCCCGTCCGTACTCAGGACGTCCGGCACCGAGCAGACCGGCCACGGCTCGTCCGCCGGCCAGAGCAGCGGCCCGGCGACGGAACTGTCGTGAGGGCCCGGGGACCCGGGCGTCGGATGCAGCAGCACCGCCGGGCGGGCGTAGGGGGCCAGGGCGGGTACGTCGGAGAGGATGGCCTCGGCGGTGGGTCTGGTGGAGTACGGAAGCATGCGCGGCACGGTAACGCCCTGCTCGGAGCACGAAGACGGCGGACTACCAGGAAGCCGGGAAGCCGGGAACCGGGCGCACACCGTACGTCTCGGTGCGGAGGTCCGTCGTGGCGCCCGCCCTCCTCCGGCTCCGCTTCCGGCTTCCGGCTTCCGGCTTCCGGCTTCCGGCTTCCGGCTTCCCAACCCTGGCCCCCGCGTCGGGCCCCTGGCCAGGCCGGGTCACGCTGCCCCCGGGGCGCCGGATCCTCGCGGTCCTGCGCTGTCTGGCGTCGTAGAGGGGGCCGGGGGCGTCCGTCAGTCGGTGTCGGGGTGGTTGCCCGGGCCGTGAGCGCCGGGCGACAGCGGCGTGGGGGACAGCTCGGTGTCCTCCTCGCCCGGTTCCAGCAGGGTGTCGGCGGCCCCCACGATGAGCGGGTCGGGGGTGCCGACCGCCTCCTCGTCCTTGCTGGCGTAGTCGATGCGCGACAGCAGGCTGCGCATGGTCTCCAGACGGGCCCGACGCTTGTCGTTGCTCTTGACGACGGTCCACGGGGCGTGGGCGGTGTCCGTGGCGCGGAACATGTCGACCTTCGCCTCCGTGTAGTCGTCCCAGCGGTCCAGGGACGCCAGGTCGGTCGGCGACAGCTTCCACTGGCGCACCGGGTCGACCTGACGGATGGCGAAGCGCGTGCGCTGCTCGGAGCGGGAGACGGAGAACCAGAGCTTCACCAGCAGGATGCCGTCGTCGACCAGCATCTTCTCGAAGGTCGGGCACTGGTCGAGGAACAGTTCGTACTGGTCCTTGGTGCAGTAGCCCATCACGCGTTCCACGCCGGCCCGGTTGTACCAGGAGCGGTCGAAGAAGACGATCTCCCCGGCCGTCGGCAGGTGCGCGATGTACCGCTGGAAGTACCACTGGCCCTGCTCGCGTTCGGTGGGCTTGTCCAGGGCGACCACGCGGGCGCCGCGCGGGTTCAACCGCTCGGTGAGCCGCTGGATCGTGCCGCCCTTGCCTGCGGCGTCCCGCCCCTCGCACACCACCACCAGGCGGGCACCGGTGTCCTTGACCCACCGCTGGAGCTTGAGCAGCTCGATCTGCAGGACGCGTTTGGTCCGCTCGTACTCCTTGCGGCCCACCTTGCGGTCGTAGGGGTGGTTCTCCTGCCACGTCCGGATGGGGCGTCCGTCGGCGTCCAGCACGATCGGCTGCTCCCGCCGCCGCTTGTCGACGGTCAGCCCCTCCAGCAGCCGGTCCGCTTCCTCGGCCTTCCTGGCCTTCTCGACGTTCCCGGCGGTCTCGGCGGTCCCGGCGGTCTCGGGGCGCTCGGTGCTCTCGGTGCTCTCGGTGCTGTCGGTGCTGTCGACGGTGCCGGCGCTCTGGGCGCTCCCGGCTTGCTCGGTGCTCTCGGCGTTCATCGCTCGGTTCCCCTGCTCGGTCCGGTGGGCCCGTCAGAAGGGCATGCGGCCACGGGAGCGGCGGCCGGCCGAACCGCTGCGGCTGACCGCACGCGAACTGGTGTGGAACGGCTTGCTGAGAAGACGGCCCAGGGGCCCCGGCGCCTTGCCGCCGGCCCGCGCACCGGCACCGAGCGTGCGTTGGGTGCCGCGTTCGGGATGGCGGGAGAGACGGGGGACGAAGAAGGCCAGAACGGCCAGGACCACGCATACGGCGATGACGGCGACGACGGCCATGATCAGCTCCCTTTCGCTGGCGAACGGACTACAGGTGCCCCGTCCCGCCCCGGCCATGTGGGGCACCGGTGGCGCGGACGGGGCCGGGAGCACCGTGGCCTCCTGCCACCGGGAGGCAGGACTGCGCGGTCGAGGGGGACGGGGCCCGGCCGGAGACCGAAGCCGGGGATGCAGACGGAGGCGGGCCCATCACCCCGAAGCCGGGGATGCAGGGGATGCAGACGGAGCCGGAGCAGGTGGACTGGCCCGGAGCCGGGGCACAGGAGGCGGCGCAGAGGCGCCCCGAAGCCGGGGCACGGGCGGCGGCCGGCGCCGAGGCAGCCCGGAGCCGGGGCACGGGAAGGGCTCGACGGCACCCGAAGCCGAGGCGTGGGAGGGGGCACAAGCCGAGGCATGGGAGGGGGCACAGAGGCACGGCGGCTGAGGGCTCGCGGGCGGCCCGGGGCCGGGCGCCGATGCCGGATCCGGGACGGATGTCGTAGGCGCCGATGATCCGCAAGCGGAGGCGGGCCGCGCCCTGGGCCCCCGGGGAGGGGCCGGCGTCATCACCGGGTCACGGCAGGGCATCCGGAGTCCGGGACGACCGACAAGCGGAGTCCAGGATGCGCGACCGGCGGCGTCCCGTCCGACAGGTCGCAGACATGGCTATGCCGAGCCGGGGCATTCGGGGGATGCACACCTCTCACACCAAATGCACACGAAGTGTGGCTCGTTGGAGCCGCACGACCGACAACCGGGAGCGAATCATGACGAGTTACGGCGGTTCTCCTGCTGCTTCCTCCGGGTCGCGCACCAACGGCCTGGCGATCGCGAGCCTCTGCTGCGGCATCGTCGGTCTCTTCATCCTGAACGTCGTCCTCGGCCCTCTGGCGATCATCTTCGGCGCCATCGCCCACCGTCAGGCCGGGGCGAAGGGCGGCGCCGGGATGGCGAAGGCGGGCATCATCCTCGGCATCGTCTCCGTGGTGCTGTGGCTCGTGCTCCTGGCCGTCGCCGCCAGCAGCGGCGGCTTCAGCTGGTACGTGGGCGGCTGACTCAGGGGTCAGGGCGCGACGCGCCAGGACGGCGCACCGCCGCCCGGACCGCCAGCGGGAACGGGGCATGCGCCCTGCGACACCCGCCACTCGACGCACCCGCACATGCACCACAGCACCCACAGCACCCACAGCACCGGTCTCGCAGACGGCCCGTCGGTCACGCCGACGGGCCGTGCCCGTCGGCGGACCGCCGTGCCTCACCGTCGTCGCGGGGCGGGGCTCCGGCGCCCGTCCGGCTCAGGCCGTGACGTGTTCCGCGGAGGGTGCCCGTCGCGGTGACGCGCCGTCCACGTGGGCCACCACCGTGGCGTAGAAGCGGTGCACGGCGTCGTCGACGCTGCGGATGAAGCCGGTCTCGGCGTTGCCGCGGCTGCTGCCCATCCCCTTGAACAGGGACAGCCGGAAACCGGTGATCACCGCGCCGTTGCGCGGCAGCAGGTCCGCCGGCTCCGGACGCAGTCGCTCCAGGGTGCCCCGGGGCCCTCCTCCCTCACCGTCCACGAGGGTCTCGATGTGCAGGTCGGCAGGGGCTTCCGCGAGGCGCCGGATGAGCCGCTTCGCCCGGGTGAGGGGGTAGCCCTCCTCGGGCGCCGGGATCTCGATGGACGTGCGGAGCTTGCCGGTGCGCAGGTCGGCGGTGAGGGCGAGGACGCCGGGCGTTCCCTCGATGCGCAGTTCGGACTGGAGCCGCCCCTCGTTGCAGAGCTGGTCGGCGAGGAGTTCGCGGCGGGCCCTGGGGTCGGTTCCGCGCCGGGAACGCTGCACGGGCAGTACCTTCTGTCCGAGTTCGCCCCCGAGCCGGAGGCAGACCTGGCGGATGAGCCTTTCCCAGCTCTCCACCACTTCGAGCGCACGCGGGTCCCCCTGGCAGAGCGTCTCGTCGTCGATCCCCTTGCGTACGGGGACCCAGGAGGCGCCCATGTTCTGGAAGCCGTGGCACCCCGAGTTGTCGTGCTGCAGGTAGTGCAGCAGTTCCTGCAGCAGCCAGGCGTGGGCGGCGTTGCCCACGCCCTCGTGCCGGATCAGCATGTGGGCCTGGTGGGCCACTTCGGCCCACGACAGGTGCCAGAGGGCCACCTTGTGCTTGCGTCGCCGGTCGATCCGGACGTCGACGAGCGGGCTGCCTTCGAGCGCGACGTCGTTCGACAGGGTGATGACGGCCTCGTAGCCGCGGCGGGCGGCGATGTCCATGTACGCCTGCACCTGATCGGCCTTGAGCGCGTTCCCGTTGGTCTTCGTCTCGATCAGAGCCGTCCAGAGTTTGCCCGCCCGCTCGACCCGGATCACCCCGTCGGGCCTCCGGGGGCTGTCACCGTGCGGCAGCGTGACCTCGGTGAAGGTCTCCATCCGGCCCGCGGGCGCCCCGAATGCCGCGGTGAGCCGCCGGCCGAACTCCGGGATCTGGGTCATGACCGACAGGAGCACCGACGTGGCCCGGGTCTCGCGGTCCCGGTCGTTGCGGAGCGCGGACACCGGGAAGAGCCTGGATTCCCTCCACGACTCGTTGTCCGCCAGGGACTTCCTGGCCACCTTGGGCACGGTGACCTTCTTCTTGGCCGTACGGGGGCGGCGCTTCGGCTCGGGTGCCGGGGCAGTGGGCCCGTCCGGTTTCCGGGGCGCCGGAACGGCCTCCAGGGTCGAGGGCACCGCGCGATCGTCCACCGGCGCCGGCGGATGGGACATCCGCGGCGGGGCACCGTCCGCCGGGGCCGGGCCCTCCCGCCCCTCCCGCTCTCGCCGTTCCCGCTGCCCCTGCTGCCCCTGCTGCTCCTGTTCTTCCTGCGCCTCCTGTCGCTCCGCCTCCGCCGCTTCCTCGGTGGCCGCGTCGTCGTCCACGTCGACCCCGAAGTCGGTGGCCAGTCCTGCCAGGCCGGTGGCGTAGCCCTGGCCGACCGCTCGCAGCTTCCAGTCGCCGTGACGCCGGTACAGCTCCCCGAAGATGAAGGCGCTGACCGAGCCGGTGTCCCCGATCGCGAACCTGAGCAGGCCCTCCCCCGAGCCGTCGGCCAGCGTCAGCAACAGGTCGTCCAGGTCTCCGAAATGGGCCCCGCCGTAGCGGCTCGCGGCGATCACGATCCGCTCGATGTCGGCGGGGATCGCGGTCAGGTCGAACCCGATCCGGTCCATGCTGCCGTCGCCCGTGGGCGTCTTGCCCAGGAGTTGCACGCTCCCGTCCGCGGCGACCGGATTGTTGTAGAAGTAGAAGTCGGCATCGCTGCGCACCTTGCCGTTCCCTCCAGCAGCAGGACCGAGACGTCCGCGTCCCCCTCGCCCGTCGGACTGGCCCAGCTCAGGCTGACGATCACGGAATCGGTGCTGTCGCTGAGCGACGCCAGACCTACGTTCGCGCCCTTGATCAGTTCGTACATATCCCCCACCCCGATGGCGCCGTGGGACACGCGGCCGTCTCACCGCCCCTCGGGCGCCCCTTGTGACGCACCGCACACTCGATGCACCTGGCACCTTAGTACCCAACCGGCACACTTCGGGGCGGACTTGGCAGAATGACCCGGCGTCGGGACGCCCCACCGTCCGGTCCCGGCGCCGGACGCCGGACACCGGACATCGGACACGGGACACCGGGGGGAAGTGGCGCCGGCCCGCCTGACCGGACCGGCAGCACCGGCCTCCGCCGCTCAGGCCGGTTCCGGTTGCGCCTCCGGCCGGGGGGCCGGGGCCGGGCCGGCGGCTTCCCAGGCCGTGGTGGTGCGGACGAAGCCGAGGACGACCGAGGCCGTCGCCAGGAGCAGCAACGGGCCCGCCAGCCAGGGGTGCTGGGCCATGGGGAGGGCCAGGAACCGGTAGGAGAGCAGGAGGGCGGCCAGGACCGCGGCTCCGTAGGCGACCAGGTGGACGCCCGGGCGCTGCCAGCCGGTGTCGTGGGCGCGCAGGGCGGCCTCGACGGTGAGGACGAAGACCACGCCGGCGAGGAGGTCCACGCCGTAGTGGTAGCCGAAGCCCAGCGTGGCGGTGAGGGTGGCCACGAGCCAGAACGTGCCCGCGTGACGCAGCAGGCGTGGGCCCCGGCGGGTGTGGAGGAAGATCGCGGTGGCCCAGGCCGTGTGGAGGCTGGGCATGCAGTTCCGGGGGGTGATCCCGTCGAACGGCATGGGCTGCGGGGCACCGACCGGTGGCAGCGTCTCCGGCCACAGATGGGCCACCGCGAGGTGTCCACTGGACGGGATGTCCTCGGCCCACAGGCTGACGGAGGCCCAGTACTCGGTACCGGTGCCGTAGGCGAAGAGCGGTCCGACGACCGGGAAGACCATGTAGAAGGCCGGTCCCAGCAGGCCGATCACCAGGAAGCTGCGCACCAGGTGGTGGCGGGGGAAGCGGCGTTCCGTCGCCACGCCGCGCAGCTGGTACAGCGCGACGAGGACCGCCGCCACCGCGAGCTGGCCGTAGACGACGTCCAGGAAGTTGAAGCCCAGGGACCCGGTGGCCGCCACGATGCGGCCCACCAGCCACGACGGCTGCCCGAGCGCGTGGTCCGCCGTCGCCACGTACTGGTCGAGCACGGTCGGGCGGCTCTTGGAGGTGATGAGCAGCCAGGTGTCGCCGGTCTTGCGGCCCGCGACCAGGAGCAGGCCCAGGCCGACGCCCTTGAGCATGAGCAGGCGTTCCGGCCCCGTGCGCCGGGTGACCGCGACGACCGCGCAGCCCAGGATCACCCAGAGGGCGCCGTTCCCGAAGGGGTGCCCGCCGCCCGTTCCGATGTCCGCGGCCCAGCGGACCAGGAGGAACCCGAGGTCGATGCCGATCGCGGCGGCGATCGCGATCAGCCGCTGCCGCCAGGTGAGGACGACCATCGTCAACGCCATGGCGGCGTACAGCAGACCACCCGACTTGGGGGCGTGGACGACCTCCCGGACCTGGTGGGTCAGGGGGCCCGCCACCCCGTAGCCGCGCGCGGTGACTTCCAGGGCGACGAGGAACCCCAGGGCCACGGCCCCGGCCGCGGCCCAGAGTGCCGTCCGGAGGGAACGGCGTCCGGCAGGGGAGGCGGGTCTCCCGGGTGCGCGCGGCCCGGGCACCGGGTCCTGCGGTGGTATGTGTGTCACGTCACGGCTGCTTCGGTAGGTGGTGGTCGTGTCGGGGCTGATCGCGTCCTTCGCGGGCCGGCCGGAGCCGCTTCCCGTTCGGCCGCCCCGTTCCCGCCCTCTCCTGCTGAACCGCCTCCCCACCCCGCCTCCTCACGTCACGGGATGTCACGTGACGTCACGTCACGCGTGTGAGGGCTGTCCGTCGAGACAAGACGGACCCGGGACGGCCGGGGTTGCCCGGGGACGGGCCTCGGATGCCGGTGACCGGACGGCCCGGGCGGACCCGCGGCGGACGCGGGTGCGGACCTGGGCGGACTCCGCCTGCCGGACACCGCCTGCCGGACACCGCGGGCCGGGTGTTGGCGCCGGTCACCGGCACCCGGGCGCCCGGTGTCAGCGGGGGGCGTGGCCACGGGCCGGGAGCGGCGCGCGCCTGGGCCGTAAAGGCCGCTCCGCCGGTGTCACCGCGCCGCAGCGGGCCGGCCGGCGCGGGGTGCTCATGGTTCCCGCCGTCCCACCGGGTCCCGGTCGCTGCCGGCCGGTGTGGCTCTCGTCGTCGCCCCGCCCACGTTCGTCCCCCTCGGTCCGCCCCCGCACGCCGTCCGTGCCGTGGATGTCCACCGCGGGCCGGTCGGCGCCCCGTCGCGGGCTCCGTCACCCCACCCGCTCGGGCTGAGCGAAGCACAGGGTATCTGTGCAGGTCAATACCGTTCTGCGGCGTCCGGGGCTTCCGGGGGCGGGACGGCCGGTGTCACCTCGTACGGTGCGTCGGAGGTGGTCCGGGGGAAGGGAGGCCGGAGGCGTCTGTCTGCCCCGCCGTTGCGGACCGTGCCCCGCCCCGCCCCTGCCCCGGCCGCCACCACCCGTGCGGCCGGACCGGGCGAACCGTGGCCGACTCGTGCCCGCGCCGTCCCTCGGCGACGCCTACCGCTGCCCGGTACGGGCACGGCGCAGAGTACGGGTGCACCAACCGATGACCGCGGCGTTCACGCCCGCGCCGAGGGCGCACGCGGCGAAGGCCGAGGCCACGTGGTCGGGGAGGAACAGGACGACGAAGCTGCCGGGGGCCGTGGCGAGGAGCGGTATCACGCCCGCCATGGACTCGCCCGAGTCGTCGGTCGCGCTCACCACGACCGCCCACACCAGCAGGACGACACAGACCACGAGGTAGGCCACGCCCACGACTCCGATGTGGCCGACGAATCGGCGGTGCAGCGGCGGGCGGCCCGGCGACGGCGAAGCAGAAGCCGAAGAAGAGGACGGAGAAGTGGGGGAAGAAGAGGAGGGGGAAGAAGAGGAGGAGGAAGAGGACGAGGGCAGGTTCATGGGAGGGCTCCTGGTGAGGACGGGCGCTCGGAGACGGGCGCCGGGCAGGTCGAGTCAGGCGCTCGGAGACGGGCGCCGGGCAGGTCGAGTCAGGCGCCCAGGGACGGGCGCGGGTGGGACGGATCCGGCGCCGAGAGGTGCGCACCGGGTGGGTGGGTCGGATCGGGCGCTCAGAGGTGGGCGCCGGGTGGGTTGGGCCGGGTGAGGCCGAGGTCGTAGGCGAGGATCGTGGCCTGCACGCGGTCCCGCAGGCCGAGCTTGCGCAGCACCGCGTTGACGTGCGATTTCACGGTGCCGACCGTGATGCCGAGGTGCTCGGCGATCTCCGCGTTGGTGAGGCCGGAGGCGACGAGGGTCAGGACGGTGCGCTGACTGCCGGTGAGCCGGTCGAGGTCGGGTGTGCTGCCCACCGGTGCCGCGGCGGACGGTCCGGAGGCGTAGTGGCCGATGAGTCGGCGGGTGGCGGACGGGGCCAGCACGCTCTCGCCGGACGCCACCACCCGGATGCCCTGGAGCAGTTCGGCGGGGTGGACGTCCTTGAGCAGGAATCCCGAGGCGCCGGCGCGCAGGGCGTCGAAGACGTAGGCGTCGAGGTCGAAGGTGGTCAGGACGAGGATCCTGGGCGCGTTCTCCCGTCCGGTGATGATGCGGGTGGCGGCGATGCCGTCCAGTTCGGGCATACGGACGTCCATGACGACCACGTCCGGGGCGAGTTCCTCGGTGAGCCGTACCGCGGCGGCGCCGTCGGCGGCCTCTCCGACGACCGTCATGTCGTCCTCGGCGTCGATGACGGCGGCGAACCCCGCCCGCACGATGCCCTGGTCGTCGACGACCAGCACCTTGAGGCTCATCGTTTCCCCTTCTCCTCGTCCGCCGCGGTCGTCAGGGGCAGCCGGACGCGGACGGTCCCCGGCGGGCCGCTGCTCAGTGTGCCGCCGAGCGCGGAGACCCGGGGGGACAGGCGGTCCCGTACGGCCGCGTCCTCGGCGGCGGGCACGCCCGTGGCGGTGAGCGTCAACGCGTGCTCGTCCGCGTCGATGTCGAGCAGGGCGGGCTCCTCCTGCTCCTCCCCGCCGGCCGCGAGCAGGGTCTCGGCGACGTGGTAGGCGGTCAGGTCAACGACCGTGGGCAGGCGTGCGGGCACACGCTCCGCCAGCCGTATGCCGACCTCGCGACCAGTGGCCCGGAGCTGCCGGGCGAGCAGGTCGAGGGCCTGGAGGGTCGGCTGAGGGCGCAGGTCCCGTCCCGTCTCGTCCTGCCGGACCGTGTCGAGCAGGGCGCGCATCGCGGCCAGGGCCTCGCGGGCCCGCTCGACGGTCTCCTCCAGCCGGCCCGCCTCCGCCTCGGTGATCATGTCGGCGGTGCGGGAGAAGACGGTGGTCTCCAGTCCGGCGGCGATGCGGCTGCGTTCGGCCCACGCGTCACGGACGGCCTCCTCCGTCCAGCCGACGAGACGCTGCTCCCGGGAGCCGCGCTCGGCCCGGTCGCGCCGTCCGTGTGCGGCGCCGGCCCGGAGCGCCCCGGTGACCGGCAGGGCGACCAGCCCCGCCGTGGCGAGGGCGACGAGGGCGACCAGGACGGGGGCGGGAAGGTCCCGGGTGACCGGGAGGGCGTCCCGGACCGGCGCGGTGCCCCGGTCCAGGAGAGCCACCGTCGCCGCCGCCGTGTGCGCGGTGACAGCCGCCACCGCCATCGCCGCCGTGTGCGCGGCCACGGCCGCCACCGGGCCCGTCCGCCCGGTCCTCCGGCCGCCTCCGGCGGGCGCGGCGGGCGTCGCGGACCCCGGCAGCGGGGCGTCCGCGGCGCGCACCGCCCCGGGTGTCCCCCCACCGGCCGCCCCGCGGGCCGCGTCCGCCGCCCGCGCGGCGAGCGCCACGCAGGTGGGCAGCAGACTCACGGCCAGGGGCAGCGCCACCGGGCCGGTGTAGTGGCCGGTGGCCATCGCCACCGGCCAGAGCAGTGCGAGCGCCGACAGGGCGCCGAGGGCCGCGCGGGGTGCGCGGCGCAGCCACAGCAGCGCCACCGCCTGGGCGGCGGCGAGCAGCGCGAACAGCAGGCCCGCGGAGATCCCCGCCCCGCTCGGCACGTCCTCCGCACGGATCACCAGCACCGGCAGCAGGGGCTGGACGAGCAGGCCGCCGGCGACCGTGAGCTGCGCGGCCCGGTACCCGCGCGGAACAGAGCGTTCCGCCACGGCGCTGGTCCGTCCGGGCAGGGCCGCGCGCACCTCCCACCCGCCGTCCGCCGTGGGTCCGGTGGACAGCGTGCCGCCCGCCTCCCGCGCCCGCGCCCTCAGGAACCCCTGGCCACGACCGCCGCCGAGCCCCGCACCGTGGGCCGTCACGCCGGCCGGGGGCGCGGCACTGGTCACCACGACGTCCGTACCGGTGTCGCCGTAGCGGACCCGTACGGTCGTCCGCGCGCCGGGGGCGTGGCGGGCCACGTTGGTGAGCGCCTCGCGCACGATGCCGTACGCGGCGTCCGCGAGGGCACCGTCGGGCAGCGGGTCGATCGCGCAGTCGACCTCCTGGCCCAGGCGCCGGAACCCGGCGACCAGCTCCAGCAGCCGCTCCTCGGGGGAGGGGGCGTCCTCACGGGACGGCGCCGGCGCACGCACCGCACCGAGCGCCCGGGTGACCTCGCGTCCGGTCTCGGCGGCGAAGTCCAGTGCCTCCCGGGCGAGTTCGGGCCGCCGCTCGCGCAGTCCGAGCGCGGCGCCCGCGGTGACCACCACGGCCGTGAGGTGGTGCGCGCTGACGTCGTGCAACTCCCGCTCCATACGGCGCCGTTCGGCTGCCGGGAGCCGGTGGCGTTCGGCTTCGGCGCGGGTCAGCCGGCGTTCGGCCGCCCGGCGCGCCCGTCGCCTGCGCCGTACCAGCAGGCCGGCACCGCAGGCGGCGGCGTACAGCAGCGCCGTCAGGACGAGGTCGAGGCCGTTGCGGTCGCTGATGCGGTGCAGGCTGACCCCGTACAGCAGTTGCCAGACGGCGAGCACGGCGACGCTCAGCACGGCGGTGAACGGGTCGCGTTCGGCCGCCACCGTGAAGAGGGCCAGCGCGACCCCGGCGCTGCCGAGGACCACCGTCGCCCCGGCGGGCAGCGGCCCGGCGCCGAGGGCACAGGCGGCGGCGACCACGACGAGCGCGACCACCGGCCGGCTGCGGCGCAGGGCGAGCGCGGCCGTCACCACTCCGCCGACCAGGACGGCGACGAGCAGCGCCGACGCGGACGGCACGGTACCGCCGAGCAGCGCCGCGCCGGGCCACACCACCGCCTGGGCACCGAACAGCAGGACCGGGAGCAGCCGGTCGCGCACCCGGTCCGGAAGGGAGGTCACGGCGGACGGCAGCAGGAACGACGGGCCGAAGGGCGGACCGGCGGACCGGCCGGCCGACGCACCGGAGCGCACGGCGGCCTCCCCGTCGCTGGGACCGGAGACGGTGCCCGGGACGGACCCAGGGGCGGCACCAGGGGCGGCATCAGAGTCGAACCCGGGAGCGGGGTCAGGGACGGACTCCCGGGCGGGGTCAGGGACGGACTCGGGGGTCTGATCGAGGGTCCGATCGGGGGTGTGATCGATGACGGGATCGGCTGCGGTGCCCGGGGCGCTGTCGGAGGCCGTGGTGGGCTCCGGACCTGCTGACGGCGCGGCGGGGCGGACGGGCTTCGGCTCGGGATTCATGGCTCGTCAAAACTATGGCCACCGGTGCGCGGGGCGACTCCGGCTGGAGGGGGATTCCCGTCTCTTACCTGGGTTACAGGCCCTCTGCCCCAGGTTCGACGCGACCGTCGTCCTCCGGCCCGACGACCGCGCAGGGGGCCCGCTCCTAGGCTCAGGTTCCGTCGGGAAAGCGGTCGGCGCCACCGCTTCCCCGGCCCCCGGAATCGTGCCCGGCGACGGCTCCCGCAGCCGCTCGCCACCGGCAGCACGCGCCGGGGCCTCAGCCCCTCGACGCCCACCCCTCCGTGCCCGCACCGCCCGCCGGCCTCCATGGACGCCTCTGCTCCGTGGGGTCCGCCGCCGGTCCGGTCGTGCCGGGGAAGCGGGCGGCGGGGGAGACGAGGGCCGGCCTGCGTGTCCGCACCACGGCGGACCCGCCTCCACACCGCATCAGGGAGACCCGATCATGTCCACGCGCCTCTTCCTCTCCACGCTCGCCGCCGGGATCGCCGTCGCGGGGGTGACCGCCGGGGGCGCCGCCCTGGCCTCGTCCACGAGACCGTCGTCGGCCGCGTCGTCGGCCCCATCGTCGGCTCCGGCAGCGGGCGGCCCCGTCCTGGAGAACGGCACGGCCCGCTACCGGGCGCCGTCCGCGACCGGAGCGGGCTCGTTCACCTACTCCGTGGACGTCCGCGACGACGCGGCGGTCCGGAGCCTGCGGGTGCTGCCCTGGCCCGCGAGCTCGTCGTTGAACCCCAGCCGGGCGGAGCTGCGTTCGGCGGAGCCCGCCACGTGCCGGAGCGCCGGCGAGGGCGTCACCCGCTGCACCTACACGCTGAAGGTCACCCACCGTGAGGCGGCCGCGGTGGACCACGGGACCTGGTACGTCTCGGTGCTGGTCACGGCCGAGGACGGCGGCACCCGGTTCGTCCGCCGCGCGGCCACCGTCGACGTGCGGAACTGAACCCGGCGGACGGCGCGACGGACCACGGTCCGGCGGACCACGGCCTGCCGGCTAGGCGGCTGACCCCGGCCGGTGGGCTGGGCGACGGACCACCGCCTGCCGGCTGGGCGGCAGACCGGCGTGGCGGCCGGCTCCCGGCGGCGGGTCAGTCGCCCCCGCCGCCCCCGCCCCCGTCGCCGCCGCCACCGGAGTCTCCGCCGCCGTCGCCCCCGCTGCCGCCGTCGCCGCCGTCCGAGCCCCAGCCGTCGCTCCCGCCGGGCTCGTTGTCGTCCCTGCCGCTGCCGAGGTTGGTGAACCACGGCCGGTCCCAGTCCACGTCGGAGCCGACCGGCTCACCACCGACGACGGCCGGCGCCGTGTCCGAGCGGCGGGAACGGAAGCGGGGCGCGCCGGTGGTGTCACCGATGCCGAACGCCACGGCGAGGAAATGGGCCATCACGGCGTCCAGTGGGTCGCCGCTCTCGTGGCGCACCGGGCTCAGCGGCAGCAGGAGCGCGCCGGGATCCGGTACCGGGCGGGAGGACGGGGGACGGCACAGCACGGCGACCGGCCGGTCGTCGCGCCGGACGACCGAGGTGACGGCGGTCTCCCGGGCCACCACCCAGCTCCGGCCGGGGATCCGGACCTCCACCCGCCGCTTGCTCCGACGCAGCGCGTCCTTGACGACGAGTTCCGCCGCCGTCTCCCCCACCGTCACGTACAGGCCCCGCGACGGTGACCTGTCACGGGCGTCGTAGCCGCCCCCCGGGGCTCTCAGGCGCACGGCCGGGGCCCCGGGGCCCCACACGTCCACACGGACCAGGCGACGGTCCACGGCCACGGTGACCGGGCCGGCGGGGCCGGGTGCGAAACGCCGTGCGATCCACAGCGGCACGCCCTCCGCGCGGGCGCGGTCGGCCAGGGCGGCCACCTGCGCGGGGCCACCGCAGTGGCGTACCGCCAGCTCACCCAGCAGGCGGGCGAAGACGGCGGCCTCGCGTGCCCTCACCGGCCGGGTGGTGCCGGTGACCCGGGTGACCGGTACGACGCCGGGGCCCTCCGGCAGCAGGTGCAGCGGGCGTTCCGCGCCGCCGCCCCCGAGCCACATGCCCCTCAGGAACGCGTCGGCCATGGCCGCGAGGTGCAGTTCCCCGAGCGGGGTCGTCCGACGGCCCACCCTCAGTCGGTCCTCGGCCAGTTCGACGGTCCGCGCCAGCGGATTCCACGACTGCTCGCCGTACAGCACCTGACTCATCCACACCCCCCGTGTGTCGTGCGATCGTTCGGACCGGGCGGCCCGTGCGACCTGTGCGGCCCGTGGGCGACCCCGGGCGGCGGCCCCGCACGCCGGTCCCCGCGCAGCGGCCCCGCACGCCGGTCCCCGCGCGGCTCCCGGCGGGGACACGTACGGCCCTCGGCGGAGCCGCGTGCGTCACTTGCTGGCCGCGAAGCTCATCAGGGCGTGCTCGTCGCCCTGCTTGACCTTCCCCGTCGTGTTGATCACTTCCAGCTTCCACGACCCGCCGACCCGGACCGCCTTGGCGACCGCGCAGGCGTTGTCCTTGGTGAGCAGGCTGGGCCAGATGTCGGCGACCTGCTGCGAGCTGCCGCCGGAGGCGTCGTAGACCTTGAAACTGATGTTGCGCGCCTTCTGGAAGGAGCTGCCCTTCTTGAAGGCGGCGGCGATGAAGACGATCGACGTGATGTTGCCGGGGATACGGGCGAACTCCACGGTGACGGTCTCGTCGTCGCCGTCGCCGCGGCCGGTCTGGTTGTCGCCGCTGTGCTTGAGGGAGCCGTTGCCCATGGGGTCCAGCGAGTCGAGACCGGCCAGCCGCACCGGGTCCCCGCCCTGCATGGCGATCGCGATGAGGTCGAGGTCGGTGCCGGCCTTGCGGCGCAGCACGCCCATCACCCCGCCGCTGCTCCCGGCCGTGGGGTCCCAGGACACCCCGAGGGACAGGTGGGTCACTCCGTCCAGGTCCGCGGGACCGTCTTCCTTGGTGAGCGTGATCACGTAATCCGTCCTTCCGGCATATGGGTCCTACCGAGGCAGAGTGTGCCTGGTCCCCGCGCGGTTCCCCACGCCGGGTGCCGGACGGACGCCCACGGTTCCCGTCTCGTGACCGGGCCGTGATCGGGCCGGGTCAGGCATCGCGCCGTCGCAGCACGAACGCCGCGCCGGCCACCGCCACCGCCGTGTAGGCGGTCACCAGGGCCAGCGACGGCCAGGCGCCCAGGCTGCCGACGACCTCCGGCCCGGCGTCGGACGTCTGCGTGAGCTTCTCCAGGGCCGCCGTCGGGGTGGCCCCGACGACCCACCGCTGGAGGTCGCCGAGCAGCGGCCCGAACAGCGACGGCAGCAGCAGGAGGCCCACCACGGCGGTCACCGCGCCGGCGGCATGCCGTACGACGGTGCCGACGGCCAGGCCCAGCACGCCCACGACCGCGAACAGCGCCCCGATGCCGAACAGCGCCGGCAGGGGCTTTCCCTGGGCGTGCGAGCCGTCGAGGACGGCGTCCCCCAGCAGGTACGCGACCGTGCACGAGACCAGCCCGACGACGAACAGCACCCCGGCGAGCAGTACGGCCTTGGCGGCCAGCACCCGTCCTCGCCGGGGCACCGCGGCCAGCGTCGTGGCGATCGACCCGCTGCTGTACTCCCCGCACACCGTCAGCGCGCCCACCACGCCCGCGATCATCAGCCCGACCACGCTGAGCGTGAGGCTGCCGCCGAGCACGGTGTCGTCGGGCTGCAGGCTGTCGGTCAGCCCCACGAACACCGCGCCGACCACGGTCACCAGGGCCACGGAGAGGGTCGTCCACACCGTGGAACGCAGCCCGGCGTACTTGGTCCACTCGAAGGCAAGGGCCTCCCGGAAGCCGGGCGGGGAGGCGACCGCGACGGCGGTGGTGCTCGTGGCCGCGCCCGCCCTCCTCCCCGCATTCCTGCCCGTCGTCATGCTCGTCGCCGTACTCGTCTCCGTGCCCGTGTGCGGGTTCATCGCCGCGGCTCCTTCGCGTCGGTGTCCGTGTCGCGGTCCGTGTCGGTGTCCGTGTCGCTGTTCGTGTCGGTGTCGGCGCCCGAAGCGGTCGGGCCGCCCGTGCCGGAGCCGCGGTACTCGACCGCCTCGCCCGTCATCGCCGTGTAGATCTCCTCCAACGTCGAGCGGAACGGGGTGAGTTCGTGCACGGCCACACCGTGGTCGCGGGCCAGTTCGCCGACCGCCGCCGTGCTCATCCCGGTCACCCGCCAGCCGCCGTGCGCCTCCCCCGGGGCGCCTCCCCTCGGGTACGGCGGGGAGTGGGGGACGACGGTGGCGCCCCGGGTCTCCAGCAGGCCGCGCAGCCGGCCGGACTCCGCGTCCGGCGTGCGCACCAGGGACCAGTCGGGCGAGTGCGCCGCGATGAAGTCCCGCATGTCCGTGTCGGCGAGCAGCCGGCCCCGGCCGATCACGACGAGCCGGTCGGCGGTCCGTTCCAGTTCGCTCATCAGGTGGCTGGACAGGAACACCGTGCGGCCCTCGTCGGCCAGGGAGGTCAGCAGGCCGCGGATCCAGCGGATGCCCTCCGTGTCCAGGCCGTTGACCGGCTCGTCGAGGATCAGCACCCCGGGGTCGCCGAGCAGGGCGGCGGCGATGCCGAGCCGCTGGGACATGCCGAGCGACAGCCCTTTGGTCCGCCGGTCCGCCGCCGCCTCCAGGCCGACGATGCCCAGCACCTCGTCGACCCGGCGCGCGGGCAGGCCGTGCGAGCGGGCGAGACCGAGCAGGTGTCCCCGCACCGTGCGGCCGCCGTGCACCGCGCGGGCGTCGAGCAGGGCGCCGACCTCGCGCAGCGGCGCGGCGAGACGGTCGTAGCGGCGGCCCGCGACGGTGGCCGAGCCCGCGGTCGGGGCGTCGAGGCCGAGGATCAGGCGCATGGTGGTCGACTTGCCCGCGCCGTTGGGGCCGAGGAAGCCGGTCACCCGGCCGGGGTGGACGGTGAACGACAGCCGGTCCACGGCCGTCCGCTCACCATGGCGTTTGGTGAGTTCTCGCGCTTCGATCATGTGCCCGACGCTACGGAGGGCGGACGAACCGGACATCTGCCACCGGGAGTCGGTATGTACTCCGCCTGGAGTAGGGATGCCGCCGGGCGCGGACCGCCCGCTCCCCGGACCGCCCCGCTCCCCGGACCGCCCGATCCCCGGACGGCCCCGCCCCTGAGCGGCTCAGCCCTCCCCCGCGCGCACCAGTCCCGTCTCGTACGCCGTCACCACCAGCTGGGCCCTGTCGCGCGCCCCCAGCTTGGCCATCACCCTGCTGACGTGTGTCTTCGCCGTCAGCGGGGACATCAGCAGCCGGCCGCCGATCTCGTCGTTCGACAGTCCGCGCCCGACCAGGGCGAGGACCTCCCGCTCGCGGTCGGTCAGCGGGTCGAGCCGTTTGCGGGCCTGCACCTCGGGGGCCTTCAGCCGGGCGAACTCCTCGATCACCCGGCGGGTGACGGCGGGCGCGAGCAGGCTCCGCCCGGCGGACACGGTGCGGATGGCGGTGCGCAGGTCGTCGGGGTCGATGTCCTTCAGCAGGAAGCCGGCCGCCCCGGCGCGCAGCGCCTCGAAGACGTACTCGTCGGCCTCGTACGTCGTCAGCACCAGGACCCGTACGGCGTCCAGCGCGCGGTCGGCGCCGATGCGGCGGGTGGCCTCCAGGCCGTCGGCGCGCGGCATGCGGATGTCCATGAGCACCACGTCTGGGTGCGTCGTGCGGGCCAGTTCCACGGCCTGCACGCCGTCCGCGGCCTCGGCGACGACGACCAGGTCGTCGGTCAGGTCGAGCAGCGCGCGGAACCCGGCCCGCACCACCGTCTGGTCGTCCGCCAGCAGGACCCGGATCACGGGGCACCTCCGGTGTCCGGGCCGGCCACGACACCGCCGTCAGCCTCGGGGCCGCCCTCGGTCCGCGGTCCGGCGGGCGCCCCGACGGGCAGCTCTGCCGTCACGCGCCAGCCCCCGCCCGGGAGCGGGCCCGCCACCAGCCGCCCGCCGACCGAGGCGGCCCGTTCCCGCATCCCGATCAGACCGAAGCCGTCCCCCGGCATGTCGTCACGCGTCGTGCCGTACCCGGCCGCGCGGCCGCCCCCGGCCTCCGCGCCGTCCCCGTCCCCGCCGTCCGCCGGGGCGGGGCGTCCGTCGTCGGTGACCTCCACCCTCAGCCGGTGCCCGTCCGGGATCACCGACACCGTCGTGTGCCGCGCGTCCGCGTGTCTGATCACGTTGGTCAGTGCCTCCTGCACGATCCGGTAGGCGGCCAGCTCCACCACCTGCGGCAGCGGTCCGGCCGCCACGCGCAGTGTCACGTCGAGACCCGTCCCGCGCACCCGCTCCACCAGATCCGTCAGCTCCGCGAGCCGGGGCGCCGGGCCGGTCAGGTCTCCGCCCTCCGACCGCAACACGCTGACGGTGGCGCGCAGTTCGTGCACCGCCTCCTTCCCGGACGCCCGCACCTGCCGCATCGCCGCCCGCGCCACCTCCGGGCGGGCGTCGAAGGCGTCCAGGGCCAGCCCGGCCTGCACGGTCATCGCGGACACGGTGTGGGCGACCACGTCGTGCAGCTCGCGTGCGATCCGCACCCGCTCCTGCTCCACCCGGCGGCGCGCCTCGCGCTCCCGTTCCGCCTCCGCCCGCTCGGCCCGGTCCTCGTACTCGCGCATCAGCTCCCGTCGCCCGCGCACGGCCTCGCCCAGCAACAGCGGCACCAGCGGCACCAGCATCTCCAGCAGGGGTGCCCCCTGCGGCTGCGCCACGTCGATGCCCGCGACCAGCGACACCGCGCCGGAGACCAGGGCGGCGACCACGGCGGTCCGCACGGTCCGCCTCCGGTCCCCCTGCACGGCGACGGCGTACAGAGCGGTCATGACGGGCAGGTTGAGCAGTTCCCCGATGTGCCCGTACAGCGCCCACCCGGCGCACGCCGCGCCGGTGACCACCGTGACCGCGACCGGATACCGGCTGCGCACCAGCAGCGCCCCGATGGACACCGCGAACAGCAGCCAGGTCACCGCATCGGCCTGCCGGTGGCCGGGATCGTTGACCGCGGCGTCCGAGCCGGTGAGCACGGCGACGACCGCCGCGATCAGGAGGTCCACGACCGGCGGCGGCAGCGGCCGGCCCGGGGGGAGGAGGTACCGGTACCGGGAGATCCGGGAGATCGGGGGGATCGGGGAGGCGGAACGGCTCACGGCGCCACCGTAGGAGCCCAGGGCGGCGAACGTGTACGACCTGGGGAGTACACGCCGCCTTCCCGCCCCGCCCCGTTCCGCCGGCGGGCCGCCGGGGACGGCCCTCGGGCCGCCCCACGAGCCGGCGGTCCTCAGGCCGCCTCACGGAGAGCGCGGGGTCCTCAGGCCGCCTCGCGGAGGGCGGGGTCCTCCGGGCGCGCCGGGTCCCGCACCACGCGGCGGCGCCGGGCCGGCATGCCGAGCAGCGGGTGGGCGACGCCCCAGGCGGCGCCCCTGGTGACCAGTTCCTTGTAGACGGCGGCGAGCCGCCCGGTCAGGGCCGCGCGGACGGCGCGGTCGTCGGCGGTGACGTACTGGATGAGGCCCTCCTTGCGGCCCAGCGAGATGCACTGGTTGAAGTAGCGCATGGGCACGTGCGGCAGCTTGCCGCCGGTCAGGCGGGCGGCGATCGCGTCGGCGGCCTGCCACGCGGTGGGGACACCCGACGCGCACGACATCCGCAGCGGCTTGTCACCGGGGCCGCTCACCAGGGCGGAGTCCCCGATGGCGTACACGTCCGAGTGGGAGACCGAGCGCAGGGTGCCGTCGACGACGATCTGGCCGGTGTCACCGACCTCGAGGGAGGTGGCCCGGGCGATCGGGTGGACGGCGAAGCCGGTGGTCCACACGGTGACCGCGGCCGGGAGGGTGGTCCCGTCGGCGGTGGTGACGTGGTCGGGGCCCACGGTCGTGACGGAGGCGTGCTCGTGCACCGTGATGCCGAGCCCGGCGAACACCTTCCGCAGGTGCGCCCGGCCCTTGTCGGACAGCCAGTCGCCCAGGGCGCCACGGGTGGCGAGGGTGACGTCGAGGTCCGGGCGGGTCTCGGCGATCTCGGTCGCCGCCTCCAGCCCCGTGAGGCCGCCCCCGACGACGACCACGGTGCCCCCGGCCCCCAGGCGGGCCAGGCGGTCGCGCAGCCGGAGGGCGCCCGGGCGGCTCGCGATCTCGTGGGCGTGTGCGGCGACACCGGGGACGCCCTGGTCGTCCCAGCCGCTGCCGAGGGCGTGGACGAGGGTGTCGTACTCCAGTTCCTCCTCGGGCCCGCGCCCGCCCGCCGGCCCCGGTGCGGACCCGGGCCGGGACGCGGACTCCGCCCCGGGCTCGGACCCGGACCCGGTGGGGACGACGGTGACGGTCCTGCGGTCGACGTCGATGCCGGTGACCCGCGCCTGCTTCAGCACGACCCCGGTGCCCGCGAGCACGTCGCGCAGCGGCCGGGGCCTGAGGTCCTGGCCGACCGCGAGCTGGTGCAGACGGACGCGCTCGACGAAGTCGGACTCGGCGTCGACGAGGGTGATGGTGACGTCGTCACGGTGCAGTCGCCTCGCGAGGCGCCCGGCGGCGACGGCTCCGGTGTATCCGGCTCCGAGGACGATGATGCGGTGCTGCATGTCCCTGCTCCTGTCGTGAGCGGACTGGTCGGTTCGCTCCTTGAACCGGGCGGGGAGCCGTTCCCTGACAGGAACCACATGTGACGTGCATCACATGCCGATGCCCGTCGCGCGGCGTGGGGGGACGGGCGTCAGAAGGTGGTCGCGAGCAGCGGCTCACCGTGGTCGGTGACCGCCCACTGCCGGGCCACCCGACCCAGCTTGTCGGGGTTGACCTGGCTGCGGACGGCCGCGATGCCCTCCGAGGTGACCTCCAGGCACATGACGCCGATCACCCGCCCGTCGAGGACCGCCAGGAGGGCCGGTTCGCCGTTGGCGGTCGTGGCGTACAGCGCGGGCGACCCGCCGACCACGGCCCGCTTGGCCCGCGAGGGCACGAACAGCCCCCTGAGGAGCTTGGCGACCGCGAGCCCGCCCTCGAACGCCTTGGCCCGGGCGGGCGCCTTCCCGCCGCCGTCGCCGACCGCGACGGCGTCCTCGGTGAGCAGCCGCACCAGCGGCTCGGTCCGGCCGCTGGTGGCGGCGGCGAGGAACTCGTCGAGGACCCGCCGGGCCGCCGCCTCGTCGACCGGCGTACGCCGCCGGCCGGCGGCGACGTGCTCCTTCGCCCGGTGCAGGATCTGCTGGCTGGCGCTCTCGCTGAGGTCGAGGATCGCGGCGATCTCGCGGTGCGGGTAGTCGAACGCCTCGCGCAGCACGTACACCGCCCGCTCGTTCGGGGAGAGCCGCTCCAGCAGGACCAGCACCGCGTACGAGACGGCGTCGCGCTGTTCCGCGGTGTCGGCGGGACCGAGCATCGGGTCGCCCGCCAGCAGCGGCTCGGGCAGCCACGCGCCCACGTAGGTCTCGCGCCGGGCGCGGGCCGAGGTGAGCTGGTTGAGGCAGAGACGGGTGAGGACCTTGGTCAGCCACGCCTCCGGGACCCTGATCCGGTCGACCTCGGCGGCCTGCCAGCGCAGGAACGTCTCCTGCACGGCGTCCTCGGCCTCGCTCGCCGAGCCGAGGAGACGGTAGGCGATGGCCTCCAGGCGGGGCCTGGCGGCCTCGAACCGGCGCACGTCCTCCGCGGTCAGGCTCATGGCCCGGATCCTAACTCCGGCGGCCCGCGAACACCCGGGGCAACCGGGCCGGACGCGCCCCCGGCGCGCCTCCCGGGCATCCGCCGGGCACGGCCGCCTGCTGCCCGGAACGGTCCGGGACACCCGCCGCGCCACCGGCGGGCGGCCCCGTCCGGCGACCGCGTGTACCCGCTACCGGCCCGGCTCGGCTACAGTCCTTCAGCATGTCGCACCCTGACGATCTGCTGGCCGGCATCGCTGCCATGGTGGAAGCGGATCAGGACAGCCAGATGTCCCTCACCGTGGTCGTCTCCGGGGCCGTGATCACCGGACGACTGGCTCCCGAGGCCCTGTGGCGGGCGCGCGTGGCGGAGGTCCTGCGGGACTCCGACCGGCTGAGCCACTTCGCCGTCCCCTTCACCAAGGCCCGCGAGCCGGACACCCCTCCCACGCACCTGCACTTCCATCTCGCCCGCATCCTCCAGGGCAGCTACGGCATCCCGGACACCGGCGGCATGTACCGCGTCGCCCTCGCCGACATCAGCGCCTGGACCGTCGGCGACATCGGGTACTCCGACGAGTGAGCCGTGCGGGGGCGCGGTACCCCTGCACGCGGCGGTACCCCGGCGCCCCCGTCGGCCGGCCCGCCCCGGTCGGGTCGCCCGCCCCGGTCGGCCGGTCCACCCCTGTGGGCCGGTGCACCGCCGACGTCGGCGGGTCCACCCCCGCGGGCCGGACGGCCGTCGGCGGCGGTCCCGTCACGGTGTCAGGCCGGCCGCGGCGCAGGCCTGCGCGTACTGCGCCGTGCAGATGTCCTTGACGGAGTAGACGCCGTCCTGGACCACCGTGTCCTCGATGGTGTCCTTCGTCACGGCGACGACCGGCACGAGCATCGTCGGGATGTTCTTGCGGGTGGGGCTGTCCACCCGCTCGCGGGCGAGCGCGTCGAACTCGATGTCCCGTTCCCGCACGCGCGCCACCGCCATCTCCGCGGCCCCGTACGCCTCCAGCCGGAACGACTTGTACACGGTCATGTGCTGCTCGCCCGCGACGATCCGCCGCAGCGCCGCGAGGTCCGCGTCCTGCCCGGTCACCGGGGGCAGTTCGGAGACCCCCGCCTCCCGGAGCGCCTCGATGACACCGCCGGCCATGCCGTCGTTGGCCGAGTAGACACCGGCGATGTTGTCGGCGCCGATGCTTCGGATCGCCTTGCGCATGTTCGCCTCGGCGACCTCCGGCAGCCATTTCTCGGTGTCGTACTGCGCGGCGATGTCGACCTCGCCCTCCAGCTCGCTGAGCGCCCCCTCCTTGAACAGGGCCGTGTTCGGGTCGGTGGGGGCGCCGTGCATCATGACGACCTTGCGCTTCTCGGAGCCCGCCCCGAGCGCCTCCGCGAGGGCGCGCCCCTGCACCTCACCGACGAGTTCGTTGTCGTGCGAGACGTACGCGTCGACCGGCCCCTGGGCGAGCCGGTCGTAGGCGATGACCGGAACGTCTGCCTCCGCGGCCTTCCGCACGTCGGACGCGACCGCCTCGGCGTCCACCGCGTTCACCAGGATCACGTCGACCCCGTCGGCGATCAGCTTGCCGAACTGTTCGCTCTGCCGGGAGGCACTCCCCTCCGCGTTGGCGTGCACGACCTCGCCCTTGCCGCCGGTGAGTTCGGACACCCGCTTCTCGATCAGAGGGCGGTCGAACTTCTCGAACCGGGCCGTGTCCTTGTCGGGCAGCAGCAGGCCGATGGTCATCTCGTCGTCCCGGGCGGGCGCGTCGTCCCCGTCGGGGCCGGCTGCCCCGAGGACCCCGCACGCGGTCAGCGACAGCGCGCACAGGGCGGCCGTCACCACCGGGACGGTACGGCGCACGGCCGCGGAGGGACCGGTGCGGAGGGCGGGGCGGACGGTGCCGGTGGCACGGGTAGCGCGGATGGCGCGGGTCGTACGGGGGTTCACATCAGGTGCCTTCCGAGCGGAACGGGGGACGGGCGACCAGGTGAGTGGCAAGCCAACGCGGAATGACCGCTCAGCGTCAAGAAAGCACTGTAACGGCCCTGCAACAGCGGTCCGCACACGCCGAATCGCGAGGAGCAGACCCCCCGTTTTCGGTCGCGGGCGGCCCTTTTCGGCCCCCAACCACCGCCTCGGCATTGACCGTTGTTCAATAGCGGCGGGCTACTGGCGAGTTACCGAAACCATCCCCACGTGATTCCCTCATCGCATGCGGAGAACGTGCGCAGGAAAGGCACGGGAACTGCACGCGACGCCTCGCCACTGATCGGCGCGGCGGTGGTTCCGGCGCCACGACCGCACCGGGCGCGGGCAGCACGGCACCCGGGAGCGACCGGGACGACGACGGCAGCGGCGCGGCCCTCGGGCCGGAACGGCGGGCAGGGCACTCCCCCGGCTCCGGGCCGGCCCTCGCCGACGACCCGGGGCGACCCGTCCGTGAACCGGGGCCGGTGCTGCGGAACAATCGGTGCATGAGCATCGTCAAGATCAACGTACTCACCGTCCCGGAGGACCAGCGGGAGACCCTCGAGAAGCGGTTCGCCGCGCGGGCGGGCGCGGTCGAGAGTTCGGACGGCTTCGAGTGGTTCGAGCTGCTGCGTCCGGTCGAGGGCACCGACACCTATCTCGTCTACACCCGCTGGCGCACCGAGGAGGACTTCCAGCGCTGGATGGAAGGGCGCGGCCAGGCCGCCCACGGCGGTGACGGGGCGCCCGCCGAACGGCCGAAGCCGGCGGCCACCGACGCGACGCTCTGGTCCTTCGAAGTGGTCCAGCAGGCCGCCCCCAAGCAGAGCTGAACCCCCTCGTGGCGCGCGGCGGACTCCGCGCGCCACGAGCCGCTCTCACTGTGCGGGGAACAACGCGACAGGGGCCCGCACCGAAGTGCGGGCCCCTGTCGAAACCCTGCGTGCGTGCGTACGGAAGTACGCGTCACGGATCAGGCAGGAACGATGTTCTCCGCCTGCGGGCCCTTCTGGCCCTGGGTGACGTCGAAGGTCACCTTCTGGCCTTCCTGGAGCTCACGGAAGCCCGAGGTGGCGATGTTCGAGTAGTGGGCGAAGACGTCAGCGCCGCCGCCGTCCTGCTCGATGAAGCCGAAGCCCTTTTCCGAGTTGAACCACTTCACCGTACCGGTGGCCATATCAATACTCCTGAGACAGTGCCGGGAAAACGCACTTTACGAATTCCCTCATCGTCGCGATGATCACCTGCCCGGAGAACCGGTGGCAAACTGGCAACCACAACTGCAACTGACGTCAGCCTAGCACGCGGGATTTCCGCGGCAAGCGATATAGGTCACCGGAAAAAATTGCGCCGGATGTGTTTAAGAGAATAGGTGGCCCTCGCGGGATCCGTAATTCTGTTCCGGTGGAAGCAGGTTTTCAGGAGCGGCCGTGAACGGTCCTGTCGTCCGTCCGCCGCAGCCGCGCGTTGGCCTCCTCCGCCGCCTCCAACTGCTCCTCCAGGCTGATGATGCGGCAGGCGGCGTCGACCGGCGTGCCCCGGTCGACCAGTTCACGGGCGCGGGCCGCCAGCTTCAGCTGGTGCCGTGAGAAGCGCCGGTGCCCGCCCTCCGACCTGGTCGGGGTGATCAGCCCCGCCTCGCCCAGCGTGCGCAGGAACGCCGGGGTGGCGCCGACCAGTTCGGCGGCCCTGCCCATCGTGTAGGCCGGGAAGTGATCGTCGTCGAGCCGGTCGGCGACGGGAAGACGACCCGCGTCCGACAGATCCACGTCGGAGTACGGCTGACTGTCCGAGGGCATACCCACCTTCCTGCGGACCGCTCAGAGACCACGGCCCACCACGGGGACAGGTTCCCCGCACCGGAATTCTAGTCACCCGACCGGAAAATCTGTCCCGCCGACGGCAGGTGTCACACCCACGGGCGCCCCGGCCGACGTCGGCCGACGCACCGAGGTGCCCGATCGGCGGGCCCGGGCCCGTTGCCGGGCGTTGCTCCGGCCGGGGACCCGACTGCTCCGGCCGGGGGAACAGCTGCGAACAGCTGCCCCGGCCGATGGTCCGTGCGAACGGCGGACGAGGGGCGGCCGTGGCCGGGTGGCCGGCGGCCACGGTCGGGTGGCCGGGTGGCCGGCGGCCGTGGTCGGGTGGCCCGGTGGCGGTCACCGTCGGGCTCCGGGTGCCGTCGGGCCCCCTCGAAACCCCTCGTCTTCCGGGGAGCCGTCCGCCGCCACCCCACGCCCCACCGCGAACCCGACCGCCCCTCGACCGCACACGGGCCGCCTCTGTGCGGGGGCGCGGGGGAGCGCCCCCTGCGATCTGCGGGGCGTCGGCAAGGGGGCCGGGAGCAAGGAGGGGGAGGGGACGGATCCGGATCCGCGCGGACCGTCCGGGTGAGCCTCGCGGTGTGGGGCGGTGTGGGGCGGTGGGGCCCGGTCCTCCGAGCCTCGGGGAGGAGTCGGACGTCGTTCTTTCGCCCCCCGCGCACGGCCGGAGGGGCACGCCCCTCCCGCCTCCCCTTTTCACCACCCTCGCCGGGTGACCCGCCCCAGGCGGCTCCCCGGGACCGCATGCGGGGAGGCCGGGCCGGGCCCCGAGCTGCACACGTGGGGACGCGACGGCCCGGCCCGGCCTCCTCTGGCCGCAATCTGCCACGGCCCCGGGCCCGCCGCCCGCCGGAGCGGCCGAACGGGCACGGACACACGAGGCCGACCCAGGGGGCCCGAGGCGCCCCTTATATGCGTTTCAGCCGCATAACAGACCTTCCGAGCGCTTTATCCCCTCTTCCGGTCCATACTCGGAGCATGAGCACGGCAACGTATGAGGTCCTGGCCGCAGGCCAGGACGTACTGAACGTGGTCGCGGCCTTCATCGGCGGGCTGGTCGTGGCCGGTGCGCTGATCTGGGCCGTACGGGTCGGCATGCGGGTCATGGACACGGAGGAGCACCGTCCGCGTCCCGAGGAGCAGCCGAGGCTGCCGGACGGCGGCGCGGTCCGTGAGACGCGGGAGATGAGGGAGCCCGACGAGGTGCCCCGCTCCCAGGACGGCGAACGCATCCTGCCCCACGAGTTCCACCGCTCCCCGACGAGAACGGGCAAGGACCAGACCCCACGGCGCTGGAGTCCCGGGTCCAGCGGCGGCTTCGGCAGCGGAGGCCCCGGACACGTGTGACGGACGACCGGCCGCCCGCGGGCCGACGGACGGGGACAGCCCACGACGGGCGGGCGGCCACGGCGGGCTACGGCCCACCGGACCGCAGATCCCGGCCGCCCCGCGCGTGAGGGCGGCCGGGACCTCGGCGGAGCACGCCCGGATCCGCACGGCGCCCGGCGACTCGGGGCTCCCGGGTCAGCGGCTCAGGGCTCCCGGCTCCCCGGCCCTGCGGTTCAGGGCTCCGGGGTCAGCGGATCGGCGGCTCCGGGGCCAGCGGCTCAGCGGCTCAGCCAGGCGGTGGTGTCCGGGCCCAGGCGGCCGTCCACCAGGGGAGCGCTGGTCAGCAGGACGTCCCCGGCCGGCAGGTCGACGGGCTCCGCGGACAGGTTGGTCACACAGCGCCAGCCCTCGGACCGGTCGAACTGCAGGACGCCGGGCGGGGTGTCGTCGGCCCAGGTCAGGGTCTCGTCGACGGCGAGCTTGCGGCGCAGGCGCAGGGCCGTCCGGTAGAACTCCAGGGTCGAGCCCTCGACCCCGTCCTGGGCCTCGACGGAGTACGCGGCGAAGCCGGGCGGCTGGGGCAGCCAGGAGCCCGAGGCTCCGAAGCCGAAGGAAGGGCCCGTGCGGGTCCACGGCAGCGGCACCCGGCATCCGTCGCGGCCCTTGCGGACCCGGCCCGTCTGTTCCCAGACCGGGTCCTGGAGGACCTCGGTGGGCAGGTCGGCGACCTCGGGCAGGCCGAGTTCCTCGCCCTGGTAGACGTACGCGGAACCGGGCAGCGCCAGCATCAGCTGGGTGGCCGCGCGGGCCCGGCGCAGTCCGGCCTCCGGGTCGACGGCGGGGGCGTGGCCGCCCGACAGCAGCCAGGCGTTCTCGTCCGTGCCGGGCGGGAGCATCAGGCGGGAGGCGTGGCGGACCACGTCGTGGTTGGAGAGCACCCAGGTGGCCGAGGCACCGACCGTGCCGGCCGTCGCGAGCGAGTCGGTGATGACCCGGCGCAGGGCGTCCGCGTCCCACGGGGCCTGCAGGTACTCGAAGTTGAACGCCTGGCCCAGTTCGTCCGGGCGCGCGTAGAGGGCACGCCGGGGGTCGGGGATCCACGCCTCGGCGACCGCGGCCCGGGGCGGCGAGTAGGTGTCGAAGAGGGCCCGCCAGTCGCGGTAGATCTCGTGCACCTCGTCGCGGTCGAAGAAGGGGTGCGTGCCGGGCTCGAACCGGTGCAGGGCCTCCTCCCGGCTCAGCTCGGGGGCGCCGAGGTCCCGCAGCGGCTCGCGCAGGTCCTTGACGAGGGCGTGCGCGACGTCGATCCGGAACCCGTCGACGCCCCGGTCGGCCCAGAACTTCAGGGTGGTGAGGGCGTCCTCGCGGACCTCCGGGTTGTCCCAGTTGAGGTCCGGCTGCTCGGGGGCGAACAGGTGCAGGTACCACTGCCCGTCGGGGACGCGCTGCCAGGCGCTGCCGCCGAACAGGGACTGCCAGTCGGTGGGCGGCAGCTCACCGCTCTCCCCCCGGCCGTCGCGGAAGACGTACCGGTCGCGGGCCGCCGAGCCGGGGCCGGACCGCAGCGCCTCCTGGAACCAGACGTGCTGGTGGGAGGTGTGGTTCGGGACGATGTCGACGATCACCTTGAGGCCGAGCCGGTGGGCCTCGGCGACCAGCGTGTCGAAGTCGTCGAGGGTCCCCAGACGGGGGTCCACGTCGCGCGGGTCGGCTACGTCGTAGCCGCCGTCGGCCAGCTCGGAGGGGTAGAACGGGCTCATCCAGAGGGCGTCCACGCCCAGGGCGGCGAGGTGGCCGAGGCGCTGGGTGATGCCGCGCAGGTCGCCCAGACCGTCGCCGTCGGCGTCGGCGAAGCTACGGGGGTAGACCTGGTAGACGACCGCCTGCCGCCACCAGTCGGGGTTGCGGGAGGAGAGGTCGGGGGCGACGTCGCGGGCGGGCCGGGGCGCGGTGGTGTCGGGCAGGTCGGAACGGTCGGTCACTCGGGCTCCTCCAGGATCGCGTGCGTGCACCAGGGGGACATCTGTCCACAACGTCCTGAATGTGAACGCCCGGGTGGGGCGGAAACATTTCCTTGTCACCACCCACTCCGACACCCCGACGTTCCGCCGCCCCGACGCCCCGGCATGCCGGTTCTCCGCTCGTTGAGGGGTCCTAAGGCCGGTTCTCGGTCCCGCCGCCCTCCACCGTCGCCAGGTAGAGCCGCACGTACCGCTCCACGTCGACGTCGAGGGCGACATCGACGAGGGCCTGTTCGCGGGTGCCCTCGTGGAGTTCCGCCTCGCCTACGCGGGGGCGGCGGTCCACGATGGTCTGCCCCCGGGACGGTCCGGGGGCCAGCGACACCTCCACGGGCAGCCGGTGGGTGGTCAGACCCACCGGGTCGGCCACCGCGCACAGCGCTCCCGCGTCGCCGAGGCCGCCCGCGTCCTCGTCGGGGTCGTAGGGCCGGCTGCCGGGCGTGGCGGGGCGGTGGGCGAGCAGGTCACCGGCCAGCCGGGCGCCCGGCTCGGCGCTCGCGCGCAGCCGTCGTACGTCCGCCGCCGGGACCACGACCCGGGTGAACACGTCCAGTCCGTACATGGTGATCGGCACGCCGGCGGTGAGCAGGACCGCCGCCGCCTCGGGGTCGTGCCAGACGTTGAACTCGGCCACCGGTGAGGCGTTGCCGCTGCCCGCCGCGCCGCCCATGAACACGATCCGCTCGATGTTGCGGACGACCTCCGGGTGGGTCCGCAGCAGGAGGGCGATATTGGTCAGCGGGGCGGTCGGCACCAGGGTGACCGGGCGCGGCGAGGCGAGGATCTCGCGGCGCAGCAGGGTCACCGCGTCCACGCCGGCCGGCGCGCGGCGCGGTGCGGGCAGGCCGAGGTCGCCCATGCCGTCGTGGCCGTGGACGTGGCGTGCCGAACGGGGTGCCTCGATCAGCGGGCGTTCGGCTCCGCGGGCGACCGGGACGTCGGGGGCGCCCGCCTGCTCCAGCACGGTCAAGGTGTTGCGGACCACGCCGTCGACGTCGGTGTTCCCGGCCACGCAGGTCACGGCGCGCAGGTCGATCGCCGGGTGCCGCACCGCGAACAGCAGCGCCAGGGCGTCGTCAACCCCCGTGTCGCAGTCGATGATCACCGGGGTGGGCGGCGGGACGTGGGTCACTGCGGGTCCTTTCACCGTGCGCCGGTCCTCCGGGGTGCGGGCGGCTCCCGTCCCGTCCGGTGCCTGCGCGACGGCCTTCCGTTCCTGGCATGAGGGGGCGGGCGCACCCGGCCGGGGTGTACCGCGTCCCGTCCGTGACCCTACGCGGGGGCCGTGTCCGGGGGCGGGGACGGGCGGGTCGAGGCCGCCGGAGGCCGGGGCCGCGGGCGGTCGTCGGACAGGGGCGCCGTGAGGGGGCGTGCGCGCCGCCTGCCCGGGTCCGCCGGGCGGCGCGGTTCCCGGCCCGGGAGTGCTCACCCGGACGGACCGTTCGCGCTGGTGGGGGTGGCGGGGCGGTGGTGCCGTAGGGGCAGGTGTCCGACTCCGGACAGTCCGGTCCCCCAGGAGACAGTCGATGACCCGTGCCCCGGCCGCCGCCCGTGCCGCTCTCCTCGCCGCCGCGTCGGCGACCGCCCTGCTGACGGTGACGGCCTGTTCCGCGGGCGGTGACACCGCGCCCCGGGCCGTCTCCTCCCCGCCGGCCTCCGCCGCCGCGCCGGCCGCCGAACAGCCCGCCCCCACCGGTTCGTCCGCGCCGTCGGTGCTGACCGCGGAGCAGGTGCGGGCCGCGCTGATCACGGAGGCCGACCTGGGGGAGCCGTGGATCCCCACCCGGGGTGCCGCGACCTGGCGGGACGGGCAGCTGAAGGCGACGACGCAGGACACGGACTGCCGCCGCCTGCTCGACGTCCTGTACACGGAGGACCTGTTCGGCGAGCCGACCGGCCCGCGCGCCGCGGTGGCGCTCGACGACGTCCACCACGACGCGCAGTTGCGCTACCAGGTGGCCGCGCACGCGTCCGCGGAGGTGGACCGCACCCTTGCCTGGATGGTCGCGCTGCCGCAGAGGTGCGAGCGGTTCACGGCGACGTCCGCGGGCGCGGGCCGCCAGGAGGTGCGGGTCGAGGAACTGCCGCTCCCGGAGGTGGGGGACGCCCGGGCGGGGCTCCGGATCGCCCTGGCCGGCGGGACACCGGACGGCGAGGAGACGTACCTGACCGTGGACCTCGCCGCCGTGCGGGTCGGCGAGGAGACCATCACCCTCACCAACGGCGGCCCCGGCGAGGTGATGCCCGAGATCACGCAGGCAGTGGCCCAGCTGGGGACGGAACGGCTCACGGAGATCCGCCGACAGGGCCGCCTCCGGGTGTGACGGCGGGGCCCCGGGACCAGGGCCCCCGGCGCCTCCGGGTGTGACGACGGTTCGCGGGGGCCAGGGCCCCACGCCTCCGGGTGCGGGGCCCTGGCCCCGGTCGGCGATCGGAGTCGACCGCGTCCGAGGCGGCGATCGGGGCTGACCGGGTCCGACTCGCGACCGGGGCCGACCGGGGCCGAACCGGGCGCCGGGCACAGGCCGGGCGCAAGCCGATGCGGACCGGGCACAGGCCGGGCGCAAGCCGGCGCGGACCGGGCCTGGGGCGCGTTCAGCCGAGGCGGTCGACGGCCTCCTTGGCCTCCACCAGGTCCGCCCCCGTCGCCTCCCGGTAGACCTTGATGGCCTGGATCTTCTTGCCCTCCCGCAGGAGCGCGGTGATCTCGTCCCGCCTAGGCAGTTCCTGCCGCAGGCCGAAGTGGTCCAGCAGCAGGTCGAGTTTGCGTTCCGCGCGGGCCAGTCGGCGCTCGGTGCGGGCGATACGGCTCTGGATGCCCGCGGCGCCGAGGATCACCACGCAGGCCAGGAACAGGATGAGTATGTCCATGACCGGAAACCCTAAGGTTCGGGACGCGCGGGCGTCTGCGCCTCAGGACGGTTCAGGGCGGTTCAGGGCGCCTCAGGACGATTCAGGGGGTCAGGGCGAGTCGAAGCGCCGGCGGTGTGCCACCACGTCCCCCGCCACGTCGCGCGCGGTGCGGCCCTGGGCGAAGGCGTCCCCGCGCAGGCGGGCCAGGGCGTCGGCGGCACCGACCCCCAGCTGCGCCATGATCATGCCGACCGCCTGGTGGATCGTGTCGTGGTCCGCGGCCAGTCCGCTGAGCCACGGTTCGCTTCCCCGGTACTCGTCCTCCTCCCCGTGCGGCAGCGCCATCAGCGCCACCGTGATCATCCCTGCGGCGAGCCGTGCCACGCGCAGCTGCCCGTCCGTGAGGGCGCCGGGGGTGCCGCGGTACAGATCGAGGGTGCCGACGCACAGCCGGTCGCTGCCCAGGGGGAGGGCGTGGACGGCCCGTACCCCGGCCGCGACGGCCTGCTGGGCGAAGACGGGCCAGCGGTTCCTGCTGCGGGCGGATTCCAGGTCGGAGGCGAGGACCGGCTCCCCGCTGCGCAGCACCCACTGGCAGGGTCCGTCCCCGAGGGTGGCCTGGAGCTGCGCCAGGTACGCGGCCCGGGCGCTGCTGGCGCCGAGCGGGACCGGCATGTCCTCGGTGCGCAGGGACGCGCTGGCGCCGTCCACCGGCAGCAGGCCCACGACGACGGTGCACAGCCGTCCCGGGACCTCCTCGGGCCCGGCCCCGCGCACGCCCGCGGCGATCGCCTCGGCGGCCCGCTCGTACCCGCCGTGGTCCGGCCCTCCGGGGCGGCCCGGCAGGGAGCCGCCACCAGGGTCGTCCCCGGACCGCACGGCGGCACCGCCTCCTTGACTCGTGATGGGCCGGAACAGCGAACTGGTGATGGGGCCTGGTTCCCGCCGAAACGAGGGCCGACTACCCGACGCCCCGGCGCCGAAACACATGCGGAATCACCGAGTCCGCATCGTGATCCGTCGGTCGTGATCCGTGGTGATCCGTCGTGATCAGAGGGCCGGCTGGGCGGGCGCCGGGCCGAGGGTCGTGGTGCCGGGCGCCGTGCGGTGCCCCAGGCCCGTGCGGTAGGCGTCCAGGGCGGCCTCGACGCGCCCGCCGCGCCGGAGCAGGTCCCCGAGCAGACGGCACAGGTCGGCCAGGTCACCGAGCGCGCCCGCCCGCTCCAGCAGGCTCATGGCCCGCACGTAGTGCTCCTCGGCCCGCTCGGTGTCGCGCGCGTCCTCCGCGATGATGCCGAGCAGGCGGTGCGCCGCCGCGGCGTGGACGGCGCCGCGTTCGGGGGACAGGCCGCCGAGCACCTCCCGCAGGAGGTCCGCGGCCTCGTCGGAGGAGCCGCGCCGGTGCAGGACGTCGGCCAGCTCCACGGTGACCTGGCTGCTGTACAGCGAGGCGCGGCGGGCCGACAGCATGCGCAGCGCCTCCCGCAGTTCCGCCTCCGCCCGCTCCAGCTCCCCGTTCTGCGCGCAGACGTAGCCGCGCATCCAGTGGCAGTTGGCGAGTTCGGTGCGCAGGTGCAGCCCGCGGTACAGCTCGGCCGCCTTGGCCAGCGAGGCGTCCGCCTCGGCGAGCCGGCCCTCGGCGAGCAGGGTGCGGGCGACCGACCGGTGCATGCGCGCCACCAGCGCGGGGTCACCGGACCGCGGTGCCAGCGCCAGCGCGAACTCCGCCGCCTGCGCGGCCCGGGCGTGCGCCCCCATGTCCATGTAGGGGCCGATGGCGCTGGCGTAGAGCAGCAGCAGCGCGTCCGGGTCGTGGAGGCCGCCCCGGTTCAGCTCGTCGAGGGTGGATTCCAGCAGGTAGACGGCGTACCGCAGTTCGCCCGCCAGGTAGTGGGCGACGGCCCGGCCGCGCAGGGCGGGCACCCGGGCGGGCAGCGGGGCCCCGGCCAGGCACGCCTCGGCCCGCTCGAAGAACTCCCGGCCGGGGACGAGGTCTCCGGTCTCCAGCGCGCACTCCCCGAGCCCGAGCAGTGCGGCGGCCTGTTCCTCGGCCAGTGCGTGCCGCTCCGCCGAGGCCAGCAGCGCGGTGAACTGTTCCCCGGCGGACTCGGTGTCCCCGGCGGCCAGCACGCGCTGCGCCTCCGTCAGGCCGAGCCGCAGCTCGGTGACGAGCCGGGCCGGACGGCCGGTGGCCAGTTCGTCGAACGTCACGCCCAACCGGCCGGCAAGGTGGCGCAGGGCGTCGTCGGAGGGCCGGACCCGGCCGGACTCCAGGGTGGAGATGTAGGCGGGGGTGTAGACCGGCTCCGCCAGCTGCTTCTGGGTCAGCCCGCACGCCGTGCGCAACTGCTGCACCCGGCGCCCGATGGTGCCCGGATCGTCCCGCTCCCCCACGCCCAACTCTCCTTGTGGCTCTTGCCGTTCGAGTCCGACAGGCTCTAGGTTAAACGCCGGATTAACCATGGTTACCCCATCGCTGTAGTGAGGTCGCCGTGCAGGCACACACCCGCACCGTCGAGCGGTACGCCCGTGGCGTCGCCGCGGCCGTCGCCGCCGTCGCCGCGCTCGTCCTGGCCTCGGTCACCGGCCCCACCTCCGACACGGCCCAGCCGGATCCGGACCAGCACACCACCGCCCCGGTGGAGGCCGCGGTCCGATAGCGGTCCGCCGGTCCCCGGGGGCGGTCCCCGGGGGCTGCCCGTCCCGCCCTTGAAGGCTGCCCCTCCCCGCCGCCGTCGATCCCGGTGACGCCCCCGTACGTACGTCCGCGGCTCCACCCCTGTGCCACCCCTGTGCCACCCCTGTGCCACCTCTGTCCCGCCTCCTCCCCGGCCGGGCCCCGGCCCCGCGTCCTCGGGTCGGCCGGGGACCGCCGGGCCGTACCGGCGGGGGTCACCCCGACAGCGCCTCGCGCAGGGCCCGGTCGAGGCGGGCGGCGAGTTCCTCCGCGTCGGGCGGGTCGTCGCCGAGCAAGGGGTCCAGCTGGGCCGTGAACGTCTGGGTGAACGCCCCGTACAGCGGTGTCCTCGGCCGCTGCACCGCCTTGCGCAGCGCCTCCAGCAGGATCTTCCGGGCGTACGCGGGCCGCCCGGCGGCGTCGCGCGGCACCGGGTCCGCGCCCTCCCCGTCGCCGGACGCCGACGGCGAGGCCGGGGCGGACGGGACGGTGGCCGTGGTGCAGCGCTCGCCGCCCTCGTAGGCCGAGACGCGGGTCGCCGCGAACCCCGCTTCCAGCAGGCACCGTTCGCTCTCCTGGCCGGTGAGGAACGTGATCAGGTCGGTCGCGCTGCGCGCCCGCGGCGACGACGAGGTCACCGCCAGGTTCTGCCCGCCGAGCACCGCCCGGCCGGGCAGCGGGGCCACCCCGAGCTGCTCCTCGGTGAACGTCCGGTGCAGCGCCGGGTAGACGGAGGGCCAGTGCCGCAGGAAGGCGGTCCGGCCCTCGGCGAAGTCGCTGAGGGAGGCCGCCTCGTCGGACTGCACGGCGTCCGCGAGCGTGTACGGCCGCCCGGTGCGCCGGCCCAGCTCCTCGATGCCGTCGGTCAGGTCCTCCACCGTTCCCGTGTAGCGGCCCTCCCCGTCGACCAGGGAGAAGTCCTCCACCGCCGACGCGAACGCCTCCACCGCGTTCACCGTGCGTCCCTCGTACGCCGCGAGCTGGGTGGTCCAGCCCTTGTCGTAGGCGTCCTCGTCCAGTCGGCTGTCGAGGGTCTCCACCAGGTGCCGCACCGCGGACCAGGAGGTCAGGTCGACGCGCCGCACCCCCGCCCGTTCCAGGTAGTCGCGCCGGTAGTACAGCAGCCCGACGTCGCTGTTGAACGGCACCGCGTACACGTCGCCGTCCCATCGGGCGGTCCCCGCCACCGACTCGATGACGTCCTCGTCGACCAGCTTCCCGGGCAGCCGGCGGATCAGGCCCGCGGCGGCGAACTCCGGCACCCACGTCACGTCCAGGTTGACCACGTCGTACGCGGCGCTGCCCGACTGGAGGGCGCCGAGCAGCTGGCTGCGCTGCTCGTCGGCGCTGCCGGGCAGCTCCACCAGCCGCGCCCGGTAGTCCGAACCGGTACGCCGCTGCTCCTTGTTCCAGGCGTCGATGAGCTGCTGGCGGATGCCGTTCTTGCCGGTGACGTCCCGCCCGCCGGCGACCACGATGGTGCCGGGCACGTCCCCGCCGGAGGGCACGGCCGGCGGCCGTCCGTCCCCGCCGGCCGTGCAGGCCGCCGCCATGAGCAGCGCCGCCGACAGTGCCGCGAGCCGTCGGAGCATCAGCCGTCCCCCGTTCCGGTCCGTGCGACCTCGTCCTGGAGCGCCGGGCCCAGGTCGTCCGCCGCGTCCAGGCAGCGCCCGCCGCTCGCGTCGGCGATCCGCCGGTCCGGCCGGTCCGGGTCGCAGCCCGCGTGCTGCAGGGACACCACCGTCACCGGCACCCCGGCCGTCCCCGCCCGGTCGAGGACCTCGCGCAACCGCTCACCGGTCAGCCGGTCGTGGTCCTCCCCGTCCGTGATGTGCACGATCAGCTGCGGCCGTTCGTCGTCGCCGCCCCGTTCCATCACGTCGAACGCGGCGAGCAGCGCCGCGTGCGGATCCGCCCTCGCGTTCTGGACCTCCGCCCGGAGCATGACGGTCCGTTCGGCGTCGGCACGCCGGTGCCGGGCGAGCGGCAGCACCGTCCGGTAGGGCTCGTCGCCGACCTCGGCCACCCCCCACACGCCGTACACGTCCCTGCTGCCGAGCCCGCCCAGCGACTGCCGCAGCAGGCCGGGGCCCCCGCTCGGTCCCTCCCACAGCCGGCCCATCGAGCTCGAGCTGTCCAGCAGGAACAGCACCCGGCCGGGCCCGCCCGCCTCCCGGTACTCGGCCAGCGCCCGCTCCATGGCGCGCTGCCCCGCCGACTCGTGCAGCGGGCTCGGCGCGTGCAGCACGCCGTCAAGCTGTCGTTCCTCGCCGAGCAGCATCCGGTCGTCCGGGTCCCGGAAGCCCGCCCGGGTGAACTCGGCGCGTCCCTGCGGCCCGGTCAGCCAGGCCCGGAACGCCTCGGCCGCCGCGTCCCGCACCCCGGCGTCCCGGTCGCCGTGGCGCCAGCGGACCCGGACGAACGCCGGCTCCATCCCGGGCACGTCCTCGGGGTACTGCGCCATACGGGGCGTGCGCGTGCTGCTGTCGCAGTCGATCCCGCTGATCAGGAGGTACTCCGGGACGAGGGCGGCGGTGCGGTTGTCGGTCACCTTGTCGTCGGGGAGGGTGCACAGCAGCTCACCGGCCGTCGAGGAGGGCGGTCCCGGCTGGGCGACCAGCCGCTCGCCACGGGTCGCGGCCCGGGCGTCCTCGCCGTAGAGGCCGACGGTGGCGAGCAGGCCGACGGCGGAGAACTCCGGGTCCGGGCGGCGCACGGCGGCGTCCTCCTCGCGGCCCGTCAGCTCCTCGATCATCTCGGTCAGCGTCCTCCCGGTGCGCTCGGTCTGGGCCTCACCGGCGAAATGCTGCGGCACGGCCAGCACGACGGGCGAGTAGGCGAGCGGTTCGCCGACCGTCTCCAGGGCGGCGACGGCGTCGGTGTCCTGACCCTCCACGACCCGGGCGACGTCGGCGCCGGAGGCGGGGATCCACACGTCGGGCTGCGGACCGATGTCGCGCTGCGGGTTGGTGTCCTCGTCGCGGGGCTCCTGCCACAGGCCGGACTGGCTGCTCAGCGCGTGCACCACGTCGGCGGCGCCCGCGCTGTGCACGGTGACACCCGCGCGCCGGCAGCCGTCACCGGTGGTGTTGTCGGCGGAGGCGACGAACGCGTCGGCGGCCGTCCGGAGGGTGGACTCCAGGTCCGGCCCGGTCAGCACCCGCAGCTCCACCGGCGGGGCGCAGAGGGCGTCGTCGGCGACGACGAGCCGGAACAGGCCGTAGCCACCGGCGCCGAGCAGCACCGCCCCCAGCACGGCGGCGAGCACGAGCCTGCCCAGGCCCCGCCCGCCGGGCGCGTCGGGGGGCGGGGGGACGGGCCACCGCGGGACCCGACCCCGCCACCTGCGGAACCACCCGGCGAGCCGGGCGGCGAGAGGGGCGGCGGGCCGTACCGTGCCGCGGTCTCCCGGGCCGGGAGGCGCCGGCGTCCGGCCCCGGAGCGGGTCGTCGTGGGGGGCGGGGGGCGGGGCGGGGGACGACGGACCGTCCGACGGGGCGGGGGACGACGGACCGTCCGACGGGGTGAGGGGCGGATCATCGGGGCTGGGCGGGGTGGGGGGCGACGGGCCGTCCGACGGGGTGAGGGGCGGCTCGTCGGGGCCGGGCGGGGTGGGGGGCGACGGGTCGTCAGGCGGAGGGCCGGGAGGCCGGGTACCGGTCGTCGGCGGCACCAGCAGCACGTCCACGCCCGGCTCCGCGCGCCACTGCGGTTCCCACCGCTGGTCGCGCAGGGTGCGGTGCGGGCCGCCGGTCATCCGCTCCCGCAGCCGTTCGGACACCTCCCGGAAGCCCGCCGCGCCCGGTTCCTCGAGGAGGTCGGCCAGGGCGGCGGTGCAGGGCGTCGGCGTGCCCGGATCGCCCGCGTCGATGCGGTGGTTGGCCTGCACGCTCATCAGCAGCAGCACCCGCCGCTTGTCGTGGAAGGTCTCCCACACCCAGGCCGCGTTCCCCGCGAAGCAGCAGTCGAGGATCACCACGATCCGACGGGCCGGGCTGGTCGCCAGGACGGTCAGCACGGTGGTGATCATCTCGGCGCCGGGGAACACCGCGTGCCCGCCGGCGACGACGCGCGCGTTGTGCATCTGCAGGAACAGCTCGTCCCCCGCGCTCGGGATGGCCCCGTGCCCCGCGAAGTAGAACAGCAGCACCCCCTCTGCCTCCTGCGCGGCCTCCATGAGCCGCTGCCCGAACGCGTCGAGGGTCGGCGAACGGGCGACCTCGATCTCGTCCTCCGCGAACAGCCGCCCCCGCACGAGCACCTCCCGCATGCGGGTCACGTTGTGCTCGACGGCAGGCAGGTGACCGGAGACGCCGTGCGGCGGATCCGTGCTCTCGTATGCGGACACACCCACCAACAGGGCCCGGTTGGGCCGCCCACGCGGGTCGAAGTCGAACACCGGCCTACCTGCCGTGGGGGTCCACCGGTTCGACTCTGCCCTCCGGCGGCTCACCGTCCTCGACGTCCCGCCGGTTGGCCCGCCAGGCCCCCACCGCGCTCTTCACCTGCTCCAGCAGCTCCGTGAAGACCACGCCGGCACCGGCCCCCACGACCACCAGGACGATCTCCATGCCGGCGCCCATGGGGGCGCCCCGCTCGTCCGTACGGCTCTGCTGGAGGATCACCAACTCGCCGGCGCGCACCCGTTCGTGCAGCGGTGTCTCCCGCTCCAGCCACTTGTGCAGCGCCCCGACGTCCCTCTCGCTCGCCGTCCCGTCCAGTCGCACCCGTATACGCGCCTCGGCCACACCGTCCCCCTCAGCCATGACGCACCATCATGGCACCGCGCATGCCCTGCAGGGAGGGGTCGGACGCTCCTCGCACCCCCGGGCGTCCCTGCGCGCCACCTGTACGTGCCGCCCGGAGAACGGCGCCGGTCGGCGGTCACGACGCCGCTCGGCCGTGGCGCCCGGCACGCCTTCCCGGCCGGCGGGCACGGCAACGCTCGCGCCCGACGGTGCGCCCCGCCGGCTCCCGTCAGACCTGCTGCCGCATCTCCGGCCTGCCCGGCGCCTGCGGCACCTGTTGCGTTCCCGTTGTCCGCTGCGTCTGCCGTGGTCCCGGCATCTGCTGCGTCTGCGGGGCCTGTTGGGTCGGCGGGGCCTGTCGGCTCAACGGGGTCTGTTGTGTTTGCGGGGCTTGTTGGGTCCGCGAGGCTTGTTGGGTCTGCGCGGACTGCTGCAGGCGGGCGAGACGGCGCTGCACGTGGTCCAGTGCGCCGGCCCGCCGGCCGGGCACCACCGTCCGCAACCCGACGAGCGCCGGGCCCAGTTCCCGCGCCCGGTGCGGGTCGTCGATGCGGCCCCACTGGTGGTGCGCGCGGTCCACGGCCGTCTCGACCCCGGGGGCGTCCGCCGGCTGGCCGGCGCTCAGCCGCGCGCTCGCCACCGCGAGCCAGGTGCGGCAGCTGCGCGCCGGTTCCCCGGCCAGCATCGCCAGGTCCGCCCGTACCTCCGCCCAGTGCAGGGCCTCCTCGGAGGCCGGTCCGTGGGCCAGGGCGGCGGCCCGCTCGTGCCGGGCGGCGAGCGCGTCGGCGTCGCCGTGGCGGCCGGAGCGCGCGGCGGTGGAGACGGCCGCGTGCGGGTCGTCCGGCACCGTGCCGGACCGGACGGGCGCCAGCTCCAGGCCGGGGTCCGTGCCGTCCGCGGCGATCCGGGCGAACGCCAGCCGGTGCAGCTCCTCCTCCGGTGGCCGCCGGCCGCTGCGCAGGATCGTCGCGACCGCCGTCATGTAGGCGGGAGCCGCGACCGTGCGGCGGCCCGGCACCGGGGCGATCCGCCCGTGGACGGCGCTGTGCGGGCCGCAGTCCAGGGGCGGCCGGCGGCCGGGCGGCAGCGGCGCGCACAGGACCCGCCGGGTCTCGGCGTCCGCGTGCAGGTCGAGGACCAGGGTCGTCGCGCCCGCCGGGCGCAACCGCAGCTCGTCCCGGAACCAGTGCCAGGGCAGCGCCGTGTAGCGCACGGTCGCGGGGGTGGTGCGGGCCAGCGCCAGGTGCGGCAGCCGTTGGCGCCGGTCGAGGTGCAGCTGGCCGGTGACGTAGACCGTGAGGGGCCCCGGCGCGGCGGCGGCGGCACGCAGCCGCGTCAGCACGGCCTGCGGCTCCAGCGGGTCGGCGAGTTCGATGACGTTCACGGAGCCGGTGCCGGTCGCGGACAGCACCGCGGGCGGTACGGCCGCCAGGACGGGGAGCACGGACGCGGCGTCCACCAGCCGCCCCCGGCCCATCGGCGAGGCCGCCAGCAGCAGCACGGTTCCGGGCACGGTCGCCTCCCCCTGTCGATCACCCACGGGCAGCACGGTAACCGCTGCGCCCCTCGCGGGAGACGGGGACGGGGAACGTTCCCCCGGGGGGCGGGACGTCCGGGCCGCGCCGGAGACGGAGTCCGGGGCCGGGGTGGGGTCCGGGCCGGGCGCGCCGTCCGACGGCGGCCGTCGGTGGACGGCGGCCGTCGGTGGACGGCGGTTGGGGGGACGTCGGTGGTCGGCGGTCGGGAGACGTCGGTGCCGTCGACTTGCCCGCGGGGCCCGGCCGGTGTGCCCTGGAAGGCGGGGGCGAGGAGAGAGGAGTGCTCCGATGGCTCATGCGGCACCCAGGTCCAGGGTCAGGGGCAGGACCGGGCCCCGGACCGGGCGGACCGGCACGCCCGACGTCTTCAGCGAGCGGACCCACCGGATGGCCCGGATCGCCGTCCCCGTCGTCCTCGGGCTGGTCTACGGCTACTGGGCCGCCGCCAACGTGCGGTACGGCGGGCCCATCACCGGTGGGAACGTGCTGTTCGGCTTCCTCACCGCCCTGGTGTTCATCGTGCTGTACCTGGCCGTGCAGGCGATCGCCCCGCGTCTGAAGCGCGAGCCGCACGCGGCGCTGTGGGGCGCCTTCACCGCCGCGTCCATCGGCTTCCTGGTCAGCACCACCGGTTTCAGCGTGCTGTGGTCCATGTGGCTCGGCCTGGCGTCGGGAGCGGGGCTCGGCGCGCTGCTGTTCTACCGCTACCACTCCCGCGAGGACGCGGCGGGGCGCCGGCACCCGTGAGCGGCCCGGGCGGCTGACGGGCGGTCCGAGTCGGCCCCGCGGACCGGGCGCCCCAGTCCGGGCGGACGGGCAGGCGGACAGGCAGACGGGCGGGCAGACGGGCAAGGCGGGCGGGGGCCGACCGGGGCGCGCCGACGGGGCCATCGGGTCCGGCCCGCCCGGTGCCCGCGAGCCGCGCAAGCCGCCCCCGTGTCACCCGTTCGGGTGAAGTACCTCCTCCCTCGCCCGTCCGGGACGTTCCCGTGCACCCGTCTGCGGGCCCTGCGCTCGCGGACCCGGCCCCGGCCGCCTTGCCTGGAGGGGTGTCCGCCTCCCCCGTCCCGCACGGCTCCGGCCCGCGGGCGACCGACCCCGCCGCCGAGCCCACCGGCCCGACCGAACCCACCGGGACCGGCCGCCCACGCGGCCCCGGCGGCCTGCGGCTGCGCAACGCCGTCTCGGCCGTCCTCACCGCGCTGGCGTGCCTGCTGCTCCCCTGCGGCGCCCTCGCGGTCTGGGCCTCGCACGGGCTCGCCGACACCGGCCGCTACGTCGGCACGATGGCTCCGCTGGCCGGCGACCCGGATGTGCGGGACGCGGTCGCGGACGCCGTCGGGGACGGGGTGGTGCGGGAACTGGGCGCGGAAGGGTCCCCGGCCCTGGGCTCCTTCCTCCGGGAGGCGGTGCGCTCGTTCACGCACACCGAGGCGTACCGGACGGCCTGGGAGGCGGGGAACCGTGCCGTCCACGACGCGGTCCTGCACGCGGTGCGCGACGACCGGGCCGCGCCGGGACCGGTCACCGTCGACCTCGCCCCGGTCGCGGCGGAGGTGAAGGCCCGTCTCGTCGCCGACCGGGTGCCGTTCGCACGGAACATCCCGGTCGAGCATCGTGAGGTCGCGGTGGTGCCGGCCCGTGACGTCCCCGGCCTGCGGAAGGGGTACCAGGTGCTCGACACGGCCGCCCTTTGGCTGCCCCTGTCGGCCGTCGCCCTCGCCGTCGCGGGCGTCGCCGTCGCCAAATGCCGCCGGCGTGCGCTCACCGCGACCGGGCTCGGGACCGCGCTGGGCGGGGCCCTGCTCGGTGTCGCCGTGGTCGTCGGCCGCCACCTCACCCTGGCCGATCTGCCCGAGCGGATCCACCGGCCCGCGGCGGGCGCGGTCTACGACGCCCTCACCGCCGGCCTGCGCACCGCGTCCTGGCTGCTGGTGGCTCTGGGGGCGGGCACGGCCCTGCTGTCCTGGCTGGCCGGGCACCGCCACCGCCTGCCCGGCCGGCGCCGGGCGCAGGCCTCGGACGGCACCGCCCCCGCACCGCCGGCCCCTCCGCCCCGCGCCCGGGTGTGAACCCGGCACCGGCACCCTCCGGCCGCACCCGGCCCCCGCTCACCCAAGCCCCGCCACCGAACCCTTCCCCGTGACGCAACCACCGAGCCCTTCCCCGTGACGCGACCACCGGGCAGCCACCCGCCGTGGAGCGGTCGCCCGCGACCCACCGTGAGGCGGTCGCCGGGTCGTGCGACGCAACCCCGGCGCGCGTTCCGCCGTCCCTGACATGAGGGAGGATGCGGACACCCCCACCGCGAGCGGAAGGCCGGACGTTGGACACTGCGACTGCCGAGTGGACCGCCGACGACGAGACGGCCGGCCGCAGCAGCGGGCGGCGGCGTTTCCGCGCCGGGTGTGCGGCGCTGCTGTTCGCCGGGGTCAGCGTGGTCGTCGGCTGCCGGGTGGCCGACACCGACGCCGTCACGCCCGTGACCCAGCTCCTGGCGTTCCTGCCCTGGCTGCTCGTGCCCACCGGCCTCGGTCTGCTGCTCACAATGCTCGCCCGGTGGTGGACCGGGCTGGCCTGGGGGATCGCCGTGCTCGGGCTGCTGGCCTGGTTCATCGAGCCGTACGGCAAGAGCGAGGAGCCCACCGGCCGGCCGGTCGCCTCCGTGCGGGTGCTGACCTCGAACGTGGAGTTCGGCCGGGGGACCGGTCCGCTCGTCGAGGCGGTACGCCGCGAGAAGCCGGACCTCGTGTTCGTGCAGGAGTGCGACCCCGGCTGCGAGGCGCGGCTGGAGCGGGACCTGGCGGACAGCCACCCGCACCGCAGCGCCGTCTCCGGCGGCGGCTCCGAGGGCTCCGTCATCCTCAGCCGCCACCCCCTGCGGGACGCCGATCCGCTGCCCGGCACCATGGGCATGCCCGCCGCGGTCGCCGACGTCGACGGGCAGGCCGTTCGGCTGCAACTCGCCCACCCGATGCCGCCGTTGCCGGGCCAGACCGAGCTGTGGCAGCGCGAACTGGGGCGGCTGCGCGAGGCCGCCGCACGCGACCGGACGACACCGGCCGTGTTCGCCGGCGACTTCAACGCCTCGCAGGACCACGCCGCCTTCCGCCGGATCCTCGACGCCGGTCTCAGCGACGCCGCCCGGCTGGCCGGCGCCGACCGGACGCCGACCTGGCCGGCCAGGACGATGCCCGCGTTCGGCGCCCAGATCGACCACGTCCTGGTCACGGAGCAGTTCGCGGCGCACCGCGTCCGCTTCCTCGACCTCGCCCGCACCGACCACCGCGCGGTGCTCGTCGACCTCACGCTGCACGAGGGACGTTGACGGACGGCGGAGCGGGCCGCCCCCGCGAAGGGGACGGCCCGCGCACACCGGCCGCAGGTGACCGCGCATCGGGTGGACCCGTACGGGCGACCGCTCGTCGTGCCGACCCGTAGAACGACCGCCGACCGCGTGCGGACCCGTACAGGCCATCGCTGACGGCGTGCGGACCCGTACGGGCCACCGCCGACCGCGTGCGGACCCGTACGGGCCACCGCCGACCGCGTGCGGAGCGGTGCCCGGTCAGCGGGCGACCGCTGACTCACGCGGCGCGGTGCCGTGCCCGGTCAGCGGGAGGACTTCTCCAGCCCCTTGTCCGCCACTTCCGCCATCGCGGCGGCGAGGCCGTTGGCCCACAGCTGGTTCACCCGGGACCGCTCGGCCGCGTTGGGGTAGGCGTTGGTGCAGGACGGACCGGGCCCGCCCCCGGACATCAACTCGCTGCACGGGCCCGAGTAGTGGTCCGGCAGCCCGAGCACGTGGCCGGTCTCGTGCGCGGTCACGCGGGTGGAGTCGTAGGTCTGGTTCTGCCGGTAGTCCAGGAAGATGTACCCCCGGCCGTGGCCGTCCGTGGACGCGTACGAGCCGCGCGGGTCGTTGCCCTCCCGGTAGGAGAAGTCGGCTCCCGAGGTACCCGCCTGGAGTCTGACGTTGGAGACCGAGCTGTTCCAGATCTGGGTGCTGCGGGCTATCTGCGTGGCGAACGACGGGGCCCGGGAGGCGTTGTAGACCACCGTGACGGCGGCGGCCGTGCTCTTCGGGTTCGCGGCCCGCTTCTCGGCCACCGACCGCAGGACGGCCTCGAAGAAGGCCCGGTTGGCGCGGGCCTCGGCCTGCGCGTCGGCCTCGGCGGCGGGACCGGCGGACGGGGACTCGTAGGCGACGACCGGCGCGCCCTCGGCGGTGGGGGTCGCCGAGGCTGGTCCGGCGGTGCCGAGACCGAGGGTGGCCAGGCTCAGTCCGGCGGCGGTGAGAACGGACAGGGGCATGCGCATGCGCATCGGTGACTCCTCATGGTGGGGGGATGAGTCAGACACCGTGAGTGTCCGTGTCCGTACGGTCGTTGTGATGATGGCAACCGCCGATAGGACCGCCCTATCCCTCTCCGTCCCCACCTGCCCGGCATGCCCGGCGGCCCCGTCGGGGACCTCTCCCGGCCCGTGCCGGCCGCTCGCGCCACGAAGGCCCGATGGTCCTGATCGGTCGGGATTTGTATGTCTGGTGAAAGCTGAACTTCCGCTTTACCCTCCCAGGGCATGGAGCTTGAGGTCAGGCACCTCAGGGCGCTGTGCGCCATCGCCGACACCGGCAGCCTGCACCGCGCGGCACGCCAACTGGGAGTGGCACAGCCCTCGTTGAGCACGCAGCTGCGGCGCATCGAACACGAGCTGGGCGGTGCCCTGTTCGTCCGGGCCCGGACCGGCTGCCGCCCCACCCCCCTGGGCCGGCTGGTCCTCAGCCGTGCCCGCCCGCTGGTGGCCGAATTGCGCTCCCTGGTCTGCGAGGCCCGGGCCGCCGCCGTCGGGGAACGCCAGCTGCGCATCGGGTCCACCGCCAGCCGGGCGCTGGCAGGCTGGCTGCGCAGGCTCCGCAGGCACTGGCAGGAGCCCACCCTCCACATGGACGTCTCCGCCAACGCCCTGCTCCGGATGGTGGCCGACGGCCAGCTCGACGTCGCCTTCGTGCACGAGGTGGAGGGCAGCCCACTGCGCGTCCCGGAAGGGGTGCGGATCCGCGTCCTGGTCGAACGGGAGCCGCAGTTCGTCTGTCTGCCGGCCGATCACCCGGCCGCGACGAAGCCGGTGGTGCGCCTCTCCGACCTCGCCCACGACCGCTGGATGATCGACCCCACCGTCGACGGCGAGTGGGACGCGGTGCGCCGGGTGCTGCGCGCCGAGGGACTCGACCCGCGCATCCTGCACGGGGACTACCACACCGCCGCGTCCCTGGTCGCGACCGGCGAGGTCGTCACGGTGGTCCAGCCGACCTCCCCCTCCCGCGCCGAGACCGCCGTCCGCCCTCTGCACGGCGACCCGCTCGGGGTGCGGCTGCTGCTGGCGGCCCGCACCGACACGGAACTGGACGGCGTCTACCCGGACCTGGCGGACGCCTACGAGGAGGTCGCCCGCCAGGCTCCGGCGTACCGGGAGTGGCTGGAACGCGGCGGGTCGGAAGCACCCGTTCCGGCCGTCCCGTGACGGGGGCGGGGGCGCGGACGGGGGGCGGACGGCGGTCTCGGCGCGGGAGGGGGCAGGGGCGAGCGCCTCAGACGCCGATGTCCCGCCCGTCGGCGCGCCACACCGCCACGACGGACGGGCGGACGTACGTGCCGGGGCCGTCGGGCCAGGTGCTGCCGGGGTTCTCCACACTCGCCCCGTCGATCTCGCCCGGGTGCTGCACCGCGACCAGGACCCGCCGGTCCTGGATGACGGGACCGCAGGTCTCCGCCCCCCGCGGCACCGTCAGGAACTGCTTCAGCTCACCGCGCCGGCTGCCCCGCGTCGCGACACCGAAGAGACCGTCGTGCGAGCCGAGGGCATTGCCGTCGGTGGAGATCCACAGGTTGCCGTGATCGTCGAAGGCCACGTTGTCCGGACACGAGATGGGGCTCACCGCGTCCTTCGGGAAGCCCGCGAAGTACGTGGCCGGGTCCTCCGGGTCGCCCGCGACGAGGAACAGCGACCAGGCGAACCGGGTGCTCTCCGGCCGGTTCCAGCGCTCGGTCAGCTCCAGGACGTGGCCGTGCTTGTTGGCGTGCCGCGGGTTGGCCTCGTCCGCCGCGGGGTTCGAGCCGACACCGCGGTGGGAGTTGTTGGTGAGGGCCACGTACACCTTGCCCGTGACCGGGTTCGGCTCGATGTCCTCGGGGCGGTCCATCTTGGTGGCGCCGACCTTGTCACCGGCCAGGCGCGTGAAGACGAACACCTCCTCGGCGGTCATGCCCTCCACGTGCGAGACGGCGCCGTCGGCGGTGGCGGTGGCCAGCGGGATCCACTGCCCGCTGCCGTCGAACTCGCCGTCCCGGGGCAGCCTGCCCGTGCCGTCGATCTCGTGGGCGGGCGAGTCGCCGGTCAGCCTGGCGACGTAGAGGGTGCCCTCGTCGAGCAGCGTGAGGTTGTGCTCGCGGGCCCAGCGGCTGTTGCCGTGACGCATCCGCTTGCTGCCGACGAACTTGTAGAAGTAGTCGAAGCGCTCGTCGTCCCCCGAATAGACGACGGGCCGCCCGTCGTGGGTCAGCCGGACGGTCGCCGCCTCGTGCTTGAACCGCCCGAGCGCGGTGCGCTTGCGGGGCGTCGACGTGGGGTCGTGCGGGTCGAGTTCGACGACCCAGCCGAACCGGTGCACCTCGTTCGGCTCCTGGGCGAGGTCGAAGCGGCGGTCGAACCGCTCCCACTTGCGCTCGGTCTCGCCGCCGCCGATGCCGTAGCGCTTGTCCGTGGGCCGGCTGCCGCGCGCGAAGTACTGGTTGAAGTTCTCCTCCGCGTGCAGGGTCGTGCCCCAGGGGGTGGTGCCGCCCGCGCAGTTGTTCAGGGTGCCGAGCACCTTGGTGCCACTCGGGTCGGCCGACGTCCTCAGCAGGTCGGACCCGGCGGCCGGGCCGGTGAGCCGGAACTCGGAGGTGGCCGTCAGCCGCCGGTTGAGCCGGTGACGCGGGACGGGGGTCAGCTTGCCGGTCCTGCGGTCCTCCTCCACCGCCACCACGGCCAGCCCGTGCGCGGCCCAGGCGATCTCCACCTGCTCGCGGGTGGGGCGGTCCGGGTCGTAGCCGCGGAACATGAGCACCTCGTCGGTGTACTCGTGGTTGGCGACGAGCAACTGGCGGCCCCGCTCCCCCTTCAGCGGCAGCAGGGCGAGGAAGTCGCAGTTGTAGCCGAACTGTCCGGCCTGCGCCTCGGCGCTCTGCCGCTCCGGGTCGAAGGCGGGGGCCCCGCGCAGGATGGGCTCGCCCCAGCGGATGACGACGTTCTGCCGGTAGCCCTCGGGCACGGTGACCGCGTCGGTGGTGTTGGGGGCGACCGGCGCGAACCGCAGTCCGCGGGCGCCCTTCGTCCCGGGACGGTGCGGTTTCCCGCGCCCGGCCACGGGGGCCGCCTGCGCCTCGGGGGCGGTCGCGACACCGGCCGCACCGGCACCGGCCGCGGCGACGGTGACCACGGCGGCGGCCCGCATCACCGAGCGCCGGCTGAGGGCCCCGGCGATGACGTCGCCGACGTACTCGTTGGAGCTGGTGTTGGGCACCTCGTGGAAACAGGCGTCACCACACCGGAACCGACACGTCAGGGCGGACCGGCCGCCGGGGTGCGAACCGGACGGCGTTCCGATCAACGGCAGCAGCTTGCGCACTTCGTTCTCCTTGGATGCCCGTGGGTCTCAGCGCGACGCTAGGAGCGCCGCGGTGCCACAGCCGGGCGGCCGGATGAACGACGGGTGAACCCGTGGCGGCCTTCGCGGAGTTGGGCACGGAGCGACGGGCGCGGGCGCACGGGCCGGAAGTCCCCCTTGACAGGGCAGCGGGCACAGACCCCGACCCTGCCCAAGATCGCCTGTGCGGGCCGCTAACCTTACGTGTCCGTCCTGGCCAGGGATTGACGGGCATCAACTCAGTGAAGGGTTGCGCACATGGGCATTCTCACTCTCTTGCGGAACGCGTTCGGCCGGTCGCGCAAGGCACGGGCCGCCGAGGCGGAGGGTGCGGCGCAGGCCGTCGAACCGCAGCCCGACTCCGCTTCCCCGGAGCCCACGCTCCCGTCGCCGTCCCCGGAACCGAGCACGGAACCCTCGGAACAGTCCGAGCGGTCGGCGCGGTCGGAGCGCTCGGCTTCGGCCTCCGTCCCCGAGCCCCGCAGTGGGCACGATCTCGTCTCCGCCGCCTTCGACAACGTGGCGGTGCCGCACCCGACCCGTTCGGACGAGTCGACGTCCACGGCGGACGAGACCCGCACCGAGGCCGGGGCCCCGACCGAAACAGGCGCCACGACCGGAGCCGCTGAGAAGAGCACGGCGAAGGCCACGGACGCAGCAGCCCCCGAAGCACCGGCCGAGGCCGCCGCCGACATCGACGCCAGATCGGGGGCCGAGGTCGCCGCCGAGCGCCCGGTGGCGGACGACGCGGAGGCCGAGCCGGAGACGGCACCCGAGGCCGCCGAGACGGCGAAGCCGGCGGCCCCGCAGCCCGAGACCGAGGTTGAGGCCACACCGGAACCCGAGGCAGCCACGACAGCACCGGAGGCGACGGCCGAGGCGCAGGCCGAGACCCCGGCGCCTGACGCCGAGCCCGAGGCGGAGGCCGAGCCCGAGACCGAGCCGGAGTCCGCCACCTCGCCCGAGGCACCGGACGCGGCGCCGGCCGCGCAGGCCGAAACAGCCGAGCCCGAGACCAGGCCCGAGGCGGACGCCGAAGCCGGCTCTGAGGCGGAAGCCCCGAAGGCGGAGGCAGCGGCAGAAGCCCCGAAGGCGGAGGCCGACACCGAAGGCAAGCCCGAGGCGGACGCCGACGCCGCCCCGCAGGCCGAAGCCGACAGCGTCCCCGAGGCCGAGATCGACAACGCCCCCGAGGCCGACGCGGAAGCGGCACCCACCGCCGCACCGGAGCCGCAGGCGGCCACCGAGCCGCAGACCGAGGCCCCGGCAGCCGACAAGGCCGAGCCGGAAGCCAAGGACGAGGCAAAGGCCGAGACCGATACCAAGGCCAAGGCCGAGGCCAAGGACGAGGCGAAGGACGAGACCAAGGCCCAGGCCGAGACGGCACCCGAAACCCGACCTGCGGACGAATCGGAAACCGGACCCGCGGGCGCACCCGAGGACGAAACCCCGGCCGACACCCCGGCCGACACCCCGGCCGGAACCGAAGCCGAGCCGGAGACCGAGGCCCCGACCCCGGCCCCCGCCTCCACCCCCGAGCCGGCCCCCTCCGTCCCCGCGGCCCTCTCCACCGCCTACGAGGCCGCCGCCTCCGTCCTGGAGCGGCACCACCTCTCCGGCACCCGCGCCACGGTGTACCTGGTCCTGGACCGGTCCGCCTCCATGCGTCCGTACTACAAGGACGGCTCCGCCCAGGCCCTGGCCGAGCAGACGCTCGCCCTGGCCGCCCACCTCGACCCCGAGGCCACGGTGAAGGTCGTCTTCTTCTCGACCGAGCTGGACGGCACCGGCGACCTCACCCTCGACGACTTCGAGGACCGGATCGACACGCTGCACGCGTCCCTCGGCCGGATGGGCCGGACCAGCTACCACGCGGCGGTCGCCGAGGTCCTCGCCCTGCACGACACGTCGGGCCCCGGTCCGGACACCCCCGCCCTGGTGGTCTTCCAGACGGACGGCGCCCCGGACGCGAAGACCCCGGCCAACCAGGCCCTCTCCGGGGCCGCCACCTCCCACCCGGCGGTCTTCTTCTCCTTCGTCGCCTTCGGTGACCCGGAGAACAAGGCGTTCGACTACCTCCGCAAGCTGAAGACGCCGAACACGGCGCACTTCCTCGCCGGGGCGACGCCGAGGGAGCTCACCGACAAGGAGCTGTACGAGGGCGTCCTGGCGTCCTGGCGCCCGTAGGCCGCCGCCGGGAACGCGGAAAGCCACACCCCCGGGGGGTGGGCGGGACGGGCCACTGCCCTCCCGTCCACCCCCCGAAACGCGTGTGAGCCGATCACCTCGCGCCCAGTAGGATTTCGGGCATGGCGGCCACTGGATCAGAGAAGCAGGGGGCGAAGGCGTACTACGTCACGACCCCCATCTACTACGTCAACGACGCTCCTCACCTGGGCCACGCCTATACGACCGTCGCAGGCGACGTGCTCACCCGCTGGCACCGCCAGCGCGGCGAGAAGGTGTGGTACCTCACCGGCACGGACGAGCACGGTCAGAAGATCATGCGCACGGCCGAGGCGAACGGGGTCACCCCGCAGGCCTGGGCCGACAAGCTCGTCACGGAGGCGTGGAAGCCCCTGTGGGAGCACCTCGACATCGCGAACGACGACTTCATCCGCACCACGCAGAAGCGGCACACCGACCGCGTCCAGGAGTTCGTGCAGGACCTGTACGACAAGGGCGAGATCTACAAGGGCGGCTACGAGGGCCCGTACTGCGTGGGCTGCGAGGAGTACAAGCTCCCCGGCGAGCTGCTCGACGGCGAGGGTGAGTACGCCGGTCAGAAGCTCTGCCCGATCCACAAGAAGCCGGTGGAGATCCTCAGCGAGGAGAACTACTTCTTCAAGCTGAGCGAGTACGGCGAGAAGCTGCTCGCCCACTACGAGGCCAACCCCGGCTTCATCCAGCCCGAGTCCGCGCGCAACGAGGTCGTGAACTTCGTCCGCCAGGGGCTGGAGGACCTCTCCATCTCGCGGTCGACGTTCGACTGGGGCGTCCCGGTCCCGTGGGACGACAAGCACGTCATCTACGTGTGGGTCGACGCGCTGCTGAACTACGCCTCGGCGGTCGGCTACAACGAGAACCCGGAGAAGTTCGAGGGCACCTTCCCCGCCGACGTCCACCTGGTGGGCAAGGACATCCTCCGGTTCCACGCGATCATCTGGCCGGCCATGCTGATGGCGCAGGGCCTGCCGCTGCCCGGGAAGATCGCCGCGAACGGCTGGCTGATGGTCGGCGGCGAGAAGATGAGCAAGTCGAACCTGACCGGCATCAAGCCGCAGGACCTGACCTCGCACTTCGGCGTGGACGCGTACCGCTGGTACTTCCTGCGGGCCATCGCCTTCGGTCAGGACGGCTCCTTCTCCTGGGAGGACTTCTCCGCCCGCTACACCAGCGAGCTGGCCAACGACTACGGCAACCTCGCCTCCCGGGTGGCGGCGATGGTCGGCAAGTACTTCGGCGGCGAACTGCCGGAGGCGACCGCGTACGGCGAGGCCGAGCAGGCGATCCGGGACGGCCTCACCAAGGCGGTCGTGGAGGCCGACCGCAGCATCGGCGACGAGCTGGACTTCCAGAGCGGCATCCTCGCCGTCTTCGACTTCGTGAAGCAGGTCAACGGCTACATCACGGAGCAGGAGCCCTGGAAGGTCGCCAAGGACACCTCCGACGAGGGCAGGGCCCGCCTGGCGACGATCCTGTACACGGCGGCGGAGTCGCTGCGCGCGGTGGCCGTCCTGCTCAACCCGGTCATGCCGGAGTCCTCCCAGAAGCTCTGGGACTCCCTCGGCGCGGAGGCGGGCCTCGGCGCGCTCGCGGACCAAAAGGTCCAGGAGTCCGGCACCTGGGGCCTGCTGCCCGCCGGCTCCACGGTCACCAAGGGCGCGGTCCTCTTCCCCCGCCTGGAGGAGAAGCCGACCGCGTAACACGCGTGCCACAGGCGGGCCCCGGGAGGACGACACCCTTCTCCCGGGCCCCGTGCCTTTGCGACGATCGGGGGAGCGCGGCCGTCCGGCCGCGGACCACTGACCCCGGGGGACCTCCATGGCACTGTTCGGCAACGCGCACACCGTCGACCCCGCGCAGGCGCAGCAGGACTACGCCCGGCTGCTCGGCCACGGCGAACAGGTGCACGCCGCGTTCCTGCTGATCCGCGACACCATCCTGTTCACCGACCGCCGGCTGATCCTCGTCGACAAGCAGGGCATCACCGGCAGGAAGACCGAGTACCACTCGATCCCGTACCGCAGCATCTCCCACTTCGCGGTGGAGACCGCCGGCACCTTCGACCTCGACGCCGAACTGAAGATCTGGATCTCCGGCACCCCCGCCCCCATCGAGAAGACCTTCACCAAGGGCGTCGACATCTACGAGGTCCAGGCCATCCTCACCCAGTTCGTCGCCCGCTGACCGGCGGGAACGTTCCTTCCATCCTCGAACGGGTGAATGCGCCTGCAGGGCAGCCGACTCGGGACCATGAGCGCCCTACCGTGCCGCTCATGGTCACCGCTACCCACGAGGCCTCCCACCGGCTCTTCCAGGAGCATCCCGAGGCCCTCGCCCCCGTCTTCGAGGCACTGGGGCTGCCACCGCCCGCGAAGACGGACTTCCACGAACTCTCCGCGGACACGACCGAGATCCGTCCGGTGGAGCGCCGCGCCGACACGGTCCTCATGTTCGAGCCCGACATGGGGGAACACTTCGTCCTGGCCGTCGAGGCCCAGACGAAGAAGGACCCGGAGAAGGCCAGGAACTGGGCGTACTACGTCTCGTACTTGCGCGCCAAGTACGACCTGCCCGTGCTGCTGGTCGCGGTGTGCCGCGACCCGTCCACAGCCGCCTGGGCCATGGGCCCCTTCCACTGCGCCGTCGGCCCCTGGACGACGCAGGTCACCCGCCCCTTCGTGCTGGGCCCGCAGACGGTCCCGGAGGTCATCGACGAGACGGTGGTCGCCCAGCAGCCGGCGCTCGCTGCGCTCTCGGCCATCGTGCACAGCCAGAGCAAGCGGGCAGCGGCCATACTGGAGGCGGTCGCCCGTGGACTCGTGTCCTTCGAGCCGGACGTCACGAAGTACTGGTTCGAAGTCGTGGAAGTCGGGCTGGAGTCCACTCCGGCCAGGGAGAACTGGAGGAAGCTGATGCAGGACGTCGTCACCCACTTCCCGGGACACGGAACGCTCTTCGAGGAGAAGTACCTGGAGGGGAAGAACGAGGGGAAGGCCGAAGGGAAGGCCGAGGAGAAGGTGGAGAACATCCTGCGGGTGCTGAAGCTGCGCGGCGTCCCGGTGTCGGACGACGTGCGTGAGCGCATCACCGCCGGCACCGACCTCGACACCCTCACCACCTGGTTCGACCGGTCCCTGACCGTCAGCACGGCGGAGGACCTCTTCAGCGAGGACGACACCGCCACTTCCTGATCCCTCGTCCCGCCGCAAGCGGCACTCCGTCCGGTGCGCCGACCACAGTGCGCTCGCCGGGGTGCTCAAGGAGGCCGTCGACCTTGTTCTGAGCAAGGGGAAGGGCCCGGAACCGACCAAGAACAGGTTCCGGGCCCTTCCCCTACGCCACGGACTACTTCGGCTGCGGCTTGCGCACCGAGAGGTGCAGCTCCTTCAGCCGGGTCTCGTCCAGCTCCGTCGGGGCGCCCATCATCAGGTCCTGGGCGTTGCCGTTGAGCGGGAACGCGATGGTCTCGCGGATGTTGGGCTCGTCGGCGAGGAGCATCACGATGCGGTCGACGCCGGGGGCGATGCCGCCGTGCGGAGGGGCGCCGAAGCGGAACGCGCGGAGCATGCCGGCGAACTTCTCCTCGACGGTCTCGCGGTCGTAGCCCGCGATCTCGAACGCCTTGAGCATGATCTCCGGCTCGTGGTTCCGGATCGCGCCGGAGGACAGCTCGACGCCGTTGCAGACGATGTCGTACTGCCAGCCCAGGATGTCCAGGGGGTCCTGGGTCTCCAGGGCCTCCAGGCCGCCCTGCGGCATGGAGAAGGGGTTGTGCGAGAAGTCGATCGTGCCGGTGTCCTCGTCCCGCTCGTACATCGGGAAGTCGACGATCCAGCAGAAGCGGAAGACGTTCTCCTCGAACTGTCCGGCCCGCTTGGCGGCCTCGACCCGCACCGCGCCCATGATCTTGGAGACCTCGTCGAACTCGCCCGCGCCGAAGAACACCGCGTGGCCGGGGGCCAGGGCGAGGCGCTTGGTCAGCTCGGCGACGTTCGCCTCGGTGAGGAACTTCGCGATCGGGCCGGTCAGCGAGCCGTCCTCGCCGACGCGCACCCAGGCCAGGCCCTTGGCGCCCTGCGAGACCGCGTAGTCGCCGAGCTGGTCGAAGAACTTGCGGGGCTGGCCGGAGACGTCCGGCACGGCCAGCGCGCGCACGTGCTTGCCGGCGAACGCCTTGAACTCCGAGCCCTCGAAGACGTCGGTGATGTCGACCAGCTCCAGGCGGGCCCGCAGGTCCGGCTTGTCGGAGCCGTACTTCAGCATCGCCTCGCGGAACGGGATCCGCGGGAAGGGGGAGGTGACGTGACGGCCGTTGCCGAACTCCTCGAACAGCTCCGTCATCAGCTTCTCGATCGGCTGGAAGACGTCCTCCTGCTCGACGAAGCTCATCTCGACGTCGAGCTGGTAGAACTCGCCCGGCGAGCGGTCGGCGCGGGCGTCCTCGTCGCGGAAGCAGGGCGCGATCTGGAAGTAGCGGTCGAAGCCGGAGATCATCAGCAGCTGCTTGAACTGCTGCGGCGCCTGCGGCAGCGCGTAGAACTTGCCGGGGTTCAGGCGGGACGGGACCACGAAGTCGCGGGCGCCCTCGGGGGAGGTGGCGCTCAGGATCGGCGTGGCCATCTCGTTGAAACCGAGGGCCGTCATCTTCTGGCGGATGGCCGAGATGACCGACGTGCGCAGCAGGATGTTGCGGTGCATGCGCTCGCGGCGCAGGTCGAGGAAGCGGTACTCCAGGCGCCGCTCCTCATTGACACCGTCCTCGGCGTTGATGGTGAAGGGCAGGGGGGCCGCGGCGCCCAGCACCTCGACCTCACCGACCTCGATCTCGATCTCGCCGGTCGGCAGCTCGGGGTTGACGTTCTCCGCGCCGCGGGAGACGACCTTGCCGTCGACCCGGACCACCGTCTCCTTGGACAGCTTGTCCAGCGCCTCGTACGCCTCGGTGCCCGGCCGCGCCACGAGCTGCGTGATGCCGTAGTGGTCGCGCAGATCGATGAAGAGGATGCCGCCCAGGTCGCGCCGATTGTGCAGCCAGCCACTCAGCCGGACGTCGCTGCCGACGTCAGAGGCGCGGAGCTCGCCGCAGGTGTGGGACCTGTACCGATGCATCGTCGTTCATCCAGTCTTCGCGGATCGGGGTCGTTGTTTCACGTGAAACGCCTCCCAGCCTACCGGCCGGGCCAAGATCGCCTCGCCCCGATGACCACACGCGTATCGCTCGGGAACGCGTGCGGCAACGGTGGCATCATTCGGCGCAATCTTCCTAAAGTAGGCCAATGCGTACTGGTGACCCCCTGCCGCCCGTGGGAGACCTCCTCGCCACACTCGACACCGGCCGCTGGCACTGGGACACCGCCACCGGAAGGGTCACGGTCGACGCCGTGGCGGCCCGGCTGCTCGACCTGCCCGCCGAACAGGCGCACCTCACCGAGGCCCGCGTGCGTTCCCGGCTGCACCCGGTCGACTGGAACGAGATCACCGGCGTGGTCCGGCTCGCCGTGGCCGAGAACACCCTGGGCGAGGTCCGGATCCGCATCATGGGGGAGCAGCGCCGGCTGGACGGACGGGCCGAGGTCGTGCGGGTGGTGCGCAGCCGCTTCCGGCCCTCCTTCGACACCGCCCGCAAGGCCTACGTCCTGACCGGCACCCTCCAGGAGGTCACCGACCCGGCACCGGGCACCGCCGCCGGACGCAGCGCGGTCACCGGTGACTGGCGCCGCTCCCGCGAGGCGTTCCTGCTGGACGCCGGCCGGGCCCTGGCCGAGGCGCGGTCCACGCAGGAGGTGCTGCGGGTCGCGGCGAACCTCTCCATGCCGGGTTTCTCCCCGGACGGGCTGGCGGTGTTCGGCGTCGAGGCGGACCGGCTCACGATCATCGGTCACCACGGACACGAGATCGGCGACGACAGCCCCTTCACCTTCATGCCGCTGGACACCGACTACCCCGCCACCGAGGTGCTCCGCACCGGCCGTGCGGTGTATCTGTCGTCCCCGGAGCAGTACATGCGGCGCTACCCGCGCACCTGGCCGCTCGCCCGGCGCTTCGGCCGCCAGTCGTGGGCCTTCCTGCCGCTGACCGTCGCCGGACGGACCATCGGCACCTGGATGGCCGCCTTCACCTACCCGGTGGCCTTCACCCCCGACGAACGGTCCGTGCTGACCACCGTGGCGCGGATGCTCGCCCAGGCCCTGTCACGGGCGGGCACGGCCGAGACCGAGCGGGCGCTGACCGACGGCCTCCAGCGGTCGATGCTGCCCAGGCTCGGCCCGCAGCGCATCCCCGGCATGAGCGTCGCCGGGCGCTACGTCCCCACCGGCGGCGGACTCCAGGTCGGCGGCGACTGGTACGACCTGATCCCCCTGCCCAGCGGCCGGTTCGCCCTGGTCATCGGGGACGTGCAGGGCCACGACGTGCAGGCCGCGGGGCTGATGGGCCAGCTGCGGATCGCCCTGCGCGCCTACGCCTCCGAGGGCCATCCGCCCGACGCCGTGCTGGCCCGTGCCTCCCGCTTCCTGCACGGCATAGGCGACGGCGACCCCGACCGGGTGCGCTTCGCCACCTGCCTCTACGTCGAGGTGGACCCGGCGACCGGCGTCCTGGAGTTCGCCCGCGCCGGCCACCCGGACCCGGTGATCCGGATGGCCGACGCGACGGTGCTGTCCCGGCCCACGGCGGGCGGCCTGCCGCTGGGCATCGACCCCGACGCCGACTACCCCATCACGCGGCTGGTTCTGGAACCCGGCGAGACCCTGCTGATCTGCACGGACGGCCTGATCGAGACCGGCGGCCACGACCTGGACACCGGCTGGCAGCGGCTGCGCGGGATCCTCGAGGAGCACCGGGGCACCCTGGAGGAACTGGCCGACGCCGTGGTCCAGGCGGTGCACGGCCCCCGCTCCCACCACACCACCGGCCCACTGATCGACCGCCGGGAGGACGACATCGCCCTCCTGTTGCTGTGCCGCGCCGGCGAGGGCTGCGGCTGCGGCGCCGACCGGTACGGCGTCCGGCCCCCGGTGCGCCGGACCATGCTCGTGGTGGGGCAGACCGAACCCGAGCAGATCTCCGTGGCCCGGCAGCAGCTCCGGCAGCTGCTGCACGACTGGGCGTCCCCGGACCAGGTCGACTCGGCGGTGCTGCTGCTGTCGGAGGTGCTGACCAACGTCCTGGTGCACACCGACGCCGACGCCCTGATGGTCGCCGAGGTCACCGACGGCGGCGAGGGCCGCCGGGTGCGCGTCGAGGTCACCGACACCGTCGACGACCTCCCGCACGTGCGCAGCCCGGGCGAGCTGGCCTCCTCCGGCCGCGGGCTGCTCCTGATCGAACTGCTGGCCGACGGCTGGGGAGTGGATCCGCGCGGTCGCGGCAAGAGCATCTGGTTCGAGCTGTACGAGGCGAAGGAGAACACCGCCGCGGAGGGCGGGGACGGGGCGCTCCAGGACACCGTCGACGCGGTCGAAACGGTCGACGGGACCGATCACCTCGCCACCGTCGGCACACTCTCCCAAGCCGAGCGCGATGACTCCCGGGAGACCCGGAACGTCCGCGACACAGGCACGGAGGTCACGGCGAACGCGGAGACCACCCGGGATGCCGAGAACACCGACGGCCCCGACGGGTCACCGTCCGCCCCCACCGAGCGGGCCTGAACGACCCCGGGCCGGACGACAACCGAGCCGGCGACACCCCGAGCGGTTCGGTGCTCACCCATCGGAACTCGCCCCGGCCTCGGATGCCCGCCGTTCCGGAGACAGGAGAGGCAGCCGTCCGTCCGACTCCGTCAACGGACGTGAGTCCGGCGCCCAGCAGCAGTCCCCCCATCTGCACACCTTGGGATATTTGAGCGCATTTTGAGGTTGTGAACGAAAAAAATCAGCCATCCCTGGACATCAACGAGACAGCCTCCGGGCTCCCCGGCAAGCGACTGCGCGCTGAAACCGCCCACCGCCGCACACCCGTGAACAGCCATTTCCGGACGCTGGTTGACAGTTCATCCACATATGGGCCAGCAGGCGCGACTAGCTTGACGGCGACCCTGCGGGGCTCTGGGGGAACGCCGATGGCCGGTCGACGGCCGTCCTCGGCTCAGGGTCGCCGCTTTCTGCACAACAGATACAGAGCACTTCATGCGCATACTCTCCCTGTCCACCACTGCCCGGCGGTCGGTCACTGCGGCCGTGGTCGGAGCCGTACTGGCGGCCGGTGCCGTGACCGAGACAGCCGTTGCCGCGGAGGCACCCCACCAGGAGGCCGAACGGACGGCCACCGTGGTCGAGGCAGCAACCGGAACCGAAGACGTGGCTCCGCCTGGTACACCGACCGCCGGCATCAACGTCACCACTCCGGCGACGGCCGGCGGATCCCTCACCGCCAGCACAGAGGTCGGGGGCACCCTGAGCCTCGGTCTGCCCGCGCGCAGCGACGTACCCGCGTTCGAGGCCGGAGTCGGCACGGTCGTGTACCCGAATGCGTCCCCGTCGACGGACCTGGCGGTCCAGGCCACCAAAGACGGCGGAGCCCGGGCACTGGTCGTGCTCAAGGACGCCGAAGCGTCCACCACTCAGCGCTTCACCCTCGGCCTGCCGAGTGACGCTTCCCTGATCGAGAACGGTTCGGGCGGATTCGACATCACCCGCGAAACGGCCGAGGGCGTCCACACCACCATCGGCACGCTTGACGCGCCCTGGGCGAAGGATGCCCACGGCAAGCCGGTGCCGACGCGGTACAACCTCGACGGCGATCATGTCGTTCAGACGGTCGACGTCGACGAGGACACCGCGTTCCCGGTCGTGGCGGACCCGAAGTTCACCTGGGGCATCGTCACGGGTACGGCCTACTTCAAGAAGAGCGAAACCAAGAAGGTCGCCCAGAACGGCGCGCTGACCGCGATGGCTGCCTGGGCCCTCCCTCCGGGTCTCAACGCGTACGTCACCATGCACTCCGCCGCCATCACGGCAACGGCCGCCAAGGCCCACAGCGCGAAGAAGTGCCTGAAGATCAAGTTCGCGGCCGGCCTCTTCGTTCCCGGCCAGTACTCCGGTGGGTACTGCAAGTAGCGGCAGGAAGGGGATCACCCGATGGGTGACATGGGTTTCGTGTACTCCGGAGCAGCGGTGACCGGCCTTTCCCTCGGTGCTCTGCTGCTGATCGGCCGACCCGGCAGCAAGGTGTGGCGCGACGCCCCGGCGATCGTCATCGGCCTGGCCTGCGGCGCACTGGCGTTCCTGGTGGCCGCGTCGGCCGGCGTGGCCACGACCCACGCAACGGCCGGGGCACTCCTGTGGGGCGCGGGCGCGGGACAGGCGGCGCACCTGGTGCGCCGTCGCCTGAGGGACAGCGCGCGTCGGTCCGGCTGACGTTCCGGCCGCGCGGGGCGCTGCCGCGGGCGCGGGGGAATCCGTCCGAGGAGCGCCGGGTCCGGCCTCGACGGCACGACGACGACGGCCCGGTCACCTCCTGGCGACCGGGCCGGACGCGTGCCGGCGGCCGTACGCGCGCCGGGCGGACGAGGATCCGGCGGCCCGGCTGTTCCCCGGGACCTCAGGGCCCTCGGATCCCGCATCCCGGTACGCCCGGAGCCGGACGGGCCCGGCCCTCACCGTGCTGGTGGGGGCCGGGCCCGTCCGTGCGGCTCGCAGGGGCCTACAGCCCGCCCTCGCTCATCCCGTGCACCGCCGGGATCGTGCCGAGGCGGCCCTTCTGGAAGTCCTCGAAGGCCTGCTGGAGCTCCTCGCGGGTGTTCATGACGAAGGGGCCGTAGTGGGCCATGGGCTCACGGATCGGACGGCCGCCCAGGAGGACGATCTCCAGGTCGGGGGTGTGCGAGTCCTGCTTCTCGTCCGCGCGGACGGTCAGCGAGGTGCCGGTGCCGAAGACCGCCGTCTGGCCCAGGTGGATCGGGCGGCGTTCGGCGCCGACCGTGCCCCGGCCCGCCATGACGTACGCCAGGGCGTTGAAGTCCTCGCGCCACGGCAGGGTGATCTCGGCGCCCGGGGCCAGCGTGGCGTGGATCATCGTGATCGGGGTGTGGGTGATGCCGGGGCCCTGGTGGCCGTCCAGCTCGCCCGCGATGACGCGCAGCAGCGCGCCGCCGTCCGGGGAGGTCAGCAGCTGGACGGTGCCGCCGCGGATGTCCTGGTAGCGGGGGGCCATCATCTTGTCCTTGGCCGGGAGGTTCACCCACAGCTGCAGGCCGTGGAAGAGGCCGCCCGAGACGACCAGGTGCTCCGGCGGCGCCTCGATGTGCAGCAGGCCCGCGCCGGCCGTCATCCACTGGGTGTCGCCGTTGGTGATGGTGCCGCCGCCCCCGTTGGAGTCCTGGTGGTCGAAGACGCCGTCGATGATGTAGGTGACGGTCTCGAAGCCGCGGTGGGGGTGCCAGGGGGTGCCCTTGGGCTCGCCGGGCGCGTACTCCACCTCGCCCATCTGGTCCATCATGATGAACGGGTCGAGGTGGCGGTAGTTGATCCCCGCGAACGCCCGGCGCACCGGGAAGCCCTCGCCCTCGAATCCGCTCGGCGCGGTGGTGACGGCGAGCACGGGACGTGCCACGGCGTCGGTCTCTGCGGTCACACGGGGCAGCGTCAACGGGTTCTCGACGGTCACTGCGGGCATGGCGGTACCTCCTCGGTTGCGGCCATTTTAGTTGAGCGTTGAACTTCTCGCTACCCCGAACGACGAGAGCCCGGAGGGCATTCCCTCCGGGCCACGGGTGTGGGGGGTCGACGGCGGCCGTCCGTCCGCGGGGCGACGGCCCCGCCCTCGCGACCGGGCACCGGGGCCGTTGCGCCCGGCCAGGACCCGGCCGTCCGCGCGGGAACGGCTCCCGCCGTCCGCGCGGCGGGGGCGTCAGCCGTACATCCGGCGCATCGCGAACTCGACCATCTGCTCCACCGCTTTCGCGTCGAACACCATGCGGTGCTCCCCCTCCATGTCGAGCACGAAGCCGTAGCCGGTGGGCAGCAGGTCGATCACCTCCGCGCCGGTGATCACGAAGTACTTGGACTCCTTGCCCGCGTACCGCCGCAGCTCCTTGAGCGAGGTGAACATCGGGATCACCGGCTGCTGGGTGTTGTGCAGGGCCAGGAAGCCGGGGTTGTCACCCCGCGGGCAGTAGACCTTGGACGTCGCGAAGATCTGCTGGAAGTCCTCGGCGGCCAGCTGACCGGTGGTGAAGGCGCGCACCGCGTCCGCGAGCGAGGGCGGGGACGGCTCGGGGTACAGCGGCGGCTGCTGCCCGTACCCGCCCGGCATCTGCTGCTGGGGCGGGACGTAACCCTGTTGCGCTCCGGCGCTCTGGTCGTAGCCGTACATGCCGCACAGACTACTGACCCGCGCGAGGGGTGAGTCACAGATGTCCGGATCGGGGTTGCTTCTTATTACCGACGGGTAGCATCATCGTAGCTACTTGTTGGTACGTGAACGAGTGCGAGGAGTCAGTGCCTCGCCGATCTCTCTCTCAACGGAGCCGTCGCCATGGGGCACTACAAGTCGAATCTCCGCGACATCGAGTTCAACCTCTTCGAAGTACTCGGACGCGACAAGCTGTACGGCACGGGTCCGTTCGAGGAGATGGACGTCGACACCGCGAAGAGCATCCTGGAGGAGCTGAACCGCCTCTCCGAGAACGAGCTGGCCGAGTCCTTCGCCGACGCCGACCGCAACCCGCCGGTCTTCGACCCGGAGACCAACACGGCCCCGGTCCCGGCGTCCTTCAAGAAGAGCTACCAGGCCTTCATGGACTCCGAGTACTGGCGTCTGGGCCTCCCCGAGGAGATCGGCGGCACGACCGCGCCGCGCTCCCTCATCTGGGCCTACGCCGAGCTCATCCTGGGTGCGAACCCGGCGGTGTGGATGTACTCCTCCGGCCCCGCCTTCGCCGGCATCCTCTTCGAGGAGGGCAACGAGGTCCAGAAGCACATCGCGAAGTTCGCCACCGAGAAGCAGTGGGGCTCCACGATGGTGCTCACCGAGCCGGACGCCGGCTCGGACGTGGGCGCCGGCCGCACCAAGGCCGTGCAGCAGGAGAACGGCTCCTGGCACATCGAGGGCGTGAAGCGGTTCATCACCTCCGGTGAGCACGACATGTCGGAGAACATCCTCCACTACGTGCTGGCCCGCCCCGAGGGCGCCGGCCCCGGCACCAAGGGCCTGTCCCTCTTCCTCGTCCCGAAGTACCTCTTCGACTTCGAGACCGGCGAGCTGGGCGAGCGCAACGGCGTCTACGCCACGAACGTCGAGCACAAGATGGGCCTGAAGGCGTCCAACACCTGCGAGATGACCTTCGGCGACCGTCACCCCGCCAAGGGCTGGCTGATCGGCGACAAGCACGACGGCATCCGCCAGATGTTCCGCATCATCGAGTTCGCCCGCATGATGGTCGGCACGAAGGCGATCTCCACGCTGTCGACCGGCTACCTCAACGCGCTGGAGTACGCCAAGGAGCGCGTCCAGGGTCCCGACCTGGCGAACTTCATGGACAAGACCGCGCCCAAGGTCACCATCACCCACCACCCCGACGTGCGCCGCTCGCTCATGACGCAGAAGGCGTACGCGGAGGGCATGCGCGCCCTGGTGATGTACACCGCCTCGATCCAGGACGCCATCCAGGTCAAGGAGGCCAACGGCGAGGACGCCTCCACCGAGCACGCGATGAACGACCTGCTCCTGCCGATCGTCAAGGGCTACGGCTCCGAGAAGGCCTACGAGCAGCTCGCCCAGTCGCTGCAGACCTTCGGCGGCTCCGGCTTCCTGCAGGAGTACCCGATCGAGCAGTACATCCGCGACGCCAAGATCGACACCCTGTACGAGGGCACCACCGCCATCCAGGGCCAGGACTACTTCTTCCGGAAGATCGTCCGCAACCAGGGTGCCGCCCTGAACTCGCTCGCCGAGGACATCAAGAAGTTCCTCGCCCTCGGCACCGGCGGCGAGGAGCTGGCCGGCGCCCGCGAGCACCTGGCCAAGGCGGCCGTCGAGCTGGAGGCCATCGTCGGCCTGATGCTCACCGACCTCGCGGCCACCGAGCAGGACGTCAAGAACATCTACAAGGTGGGCCTGAACACCACCCACCTGCTGATGGCCTCCGGTGACGTCGTCGTCGGCTACCTGCTGCTGAAGGGCGCCGCCGTCGCGGCCGAGAAGCTCCCGACGGCCTCCGGCAAGGACCAGGCGTTCTACACCGGCAAGATCGCCGCGGCGAAGTTCTTCGCGGCCAACGTCCTGCCCGGCGTCACCCTGGCCCGCAAGGTCGCCGAGGGCGTCGACCTGGACCTCATGGAGCTGGACGAGGCCGCCTTCTAGCCGCCCCGCCCGCACCGCTCGCCGCAGGACCGCACGAGGGTCCGCTCCCCTGGGGGGCGGGCCCTCGCCCTCGTTAAGGTGAACCCATGAGCGAAACCGTCCGCCCCGCCTCCGCCGCCCCCACCCCGGGCTCCACGGGAGCCACCGGGGCGTTCCACCGCGGCCACACCGACGACCTGATGGCCTTCCTGGCAGCCGCCCCCACGCCGTACCACGCGGTCGCCGAGGCCGCCGCCCGGCTGGAGAAGGCGGGCTTCCGGCAGGTCTCGGAGACGGACGCCTGGGACGCGGAGAACACCAAGGCGGGAGGCCGGTACGTGGTGCGGGGCGGCGCCATCGTCGCCTGGTACGTGCCGGAGGGCGCGACCACCCACACCCCCTTCCGGATCATCGGCGCCCACACCGACTCCCCCACCCTGCGGGTGAAGCCGCGGCCCGACAGCGGGGCGCACGGCTGGCGCCAGGTCGCCGTGGAGATCTACGGCGGCCCGCTGCTCAACTCCTGGCTCGACCGGGACCTGGGTCTGGCCGGCCGGCTCTCCCTGCGCGACGGCACCACCCGGCTGGTGAACGTCGACCGGCCCCTGCTGCGGGTGCCGCAGCTCGCCATCCACCTGGACCGCGCCGTCAACAACGACGGCCTCAAGCTGGACAAGCAGCGCCACCTCCAGCCCGTGTGGGGCCTGGGCGACGACGTCCGCGACGGCGACCTCATCGCCTTCCTCGGGGAGGCCGCCGACGTCCCGGCCGGCCAGGTCACCGGCTGGGACCTGATGGTGCACCCCGTCGAGCCGCCCGCCTACCTCGGCCGCGACCGCGAACTGGTGGCCGGCCCGCGGATGGACAACCTGCTCTCCGTGCACGCCGGCACGGCAGCCCTCGCGGCCGTGGCCGACCACGCCACGAGCTCCTCCACGGAGCGGCGCCGGCTGCCGTACATCCCGGTGTTCGCCGCCTTCGACCACGAGGAGAACGGCTCCCAGTCCGACTCCGGCGCCGACGGCCCGCTCCTCGGCGACGTGCTCTCCCGCTCGGTGTTCGCCCGCGGCGGCTCGTACGAGGACCGGGCGCGCGCCCTCGCCGGCAGCGTCTGCCTGTCCTCCGACACCGGCCACGGGGTGCACCCCAACTACGCCGAGCGGCACGACCCGACGCACCATCCGCGGGTGGACGGCGGACCCATCCTCAAGGTCAACGTCAACAACCGCTACGCCACGGACGGTTCGGGCCGCGCGGTCTTCGCCGCCGCCTGCGAGAAGGCGGGCGTGCCCTTCCAGTCGTTCGTCTCCAACAACTCCATGCCGTGCGGCACCACGATCGGCCCGATCACCGCCGCCCGCCACGGCATCCGGACGGTCGACATCGGCGTGGCCATCCTGTCCATGCACAGCGCCCGCGAACTGTGCGGGGCCCGGGACCCGTTCATGCTGGCGAACGCGCTGGTGGCCTTCCTGGAAGGCTGATTGACGGGGCATCATCCGTGGCCGGCCGCCGCTCGGCGCATGAGCGGCGGCCTCCCGGGTACCCGGTGTCGACGACCGGAACGACCGGACGGGAAGGCGACACACTCATGGGTCTCGGTGGATGCATACTCCTCATTGCCGTGGGGGCGATCCTCACGTTCGCGACCGACTGGGACATGCAGGGTGTCAACCTTGACCTGGTCGGCGTCATCTTCATGATCGTCGGCCTGATCGGCGTGGCGACCTTCAGCAGCATCGCCCGGCGCCGCCGGGTCGTCGTGCCGCCCGCCACGCCCGTCGTCGACGACACCCGGCCGCCGCACCGCGACGGCTACAGCGACGGGTACGGGGTCTGACTCCCCGGGCATGAGCGGCGGGCGGAAGGCAAGCCCCACCGCGTCCGCCCCGGCGTCCGTCCCGCGACGGCCCGTGCCGACGGTGCCGCCACGGCCGGCCCGGCAGAGCCTTGGGCCGGGCCCGGCCTGCCCGCCGGTGGCGCCGAACGGCCTACCCGGCGGCGTTCCGCCCACGGGGGCGGGGAAGTGCTGGTGACATGAGATTCCTCGTACGCGAGCGGCTGCTCGGCATCGGTGACGACTACTGGATCGAGGACGACCGCGGCACCAAGGTCTACCTCGTCGACGGCAAGGCGATGCGGCTGCGGGACACCTTCGAGCTGAAGGACGCCCAGGGCCGCGTCCTGGTCGACATCCGCAAGAAGATGTTCGCCCTGCGCGACACCATGGTGCTCGAACGCGGCGGCGAGCCGCTGGCCACGATCCGCCGCAAACGGCTGTCACTGCTGCGCAACCACTACCGGGTCGCCCTGGCCGACGGCAGCGAACTCGACGTCAGCGGGCGCATCCTGGACCGGGAGTTCGCCGTGGAGTACGACGGCGAACTCCTCGCGGTCGTCTCCCGCCGGTGGCTGCACGTCCGCGAGACCTACGGCGTCGACGTCGTGCGCGAGGACGCCGACCCGGCGCTGCTGATCGCGGTGGCGGTGTGCGTGATCCACCTGGCGGACAAGGAGCGGGAGGACTGAGCCGGGGCGCCGGGGTGAGGGGGCGGACGGGACGACGGGGCGCCGGGAGGACGGGGCGCCGGGTCGTCGGGAGGACGGGGTGGCGAGACGGCGGGGCGCCGCCCGTCCGGTGCCTCACCCCCGCGGGTCGCGCAGCCCCAGGACGCGGTCCTTCAGTGCGGGGAAGCGCTCGCGGGTGCCGGCCACCGAGGCGGGGTCGAAGTCGACGGTGAGGACCTGCTCCCCCGGCCCGGCCTCGGCGAGGACCTCACCCCAGGGGTCGACCACGATCGAGTGACCCGCCTGCGGGATCCCGCCGTGCGTCCCGGCCGTTCCGCAGGCGAGCACGAACGCCTGGTTCTCCACCGCCCGCGCCCGCGCCAGCAGCGTCCAGTGGGACCGGCGGCGCTCCGGCCAGCCCGCCGGGACGACGAAGGTCTCGGCACCGTCGTCGACGAGCGCGCGGAAGAGTTCGGGGAAGCGGAGGTCGTAACAGGTCGCCAGGCCCAGCACCGTGCCGGGCAGACGGACCGTCACAGGGCTGTCGCCCGCGCCCATCAGCACCGCCTCGCCCTTGTCGAAGCCGAAGCGGTGGATCTTGCGGTAGGCGGCGACCAGGTCGCCGGAGGGGGAGAAGACGAGCGAGGTGTTGTAGAGCGTCTCCCCGCCACCGCCGCCCCCGTCGCCGTCGGACGGCACCCGCTCCGGCACGGAACCCGCGTGCAGCCAGACGCCGGCGTCGCTCGCCGCCTTGGCCATCGCCTCGTGGGTGGGCCCGTCGAGCGGCTCCGCCGCGTTGTGGAACTCCTCGTACGCGAACGCCCCCGTGGTCCACAGCTCCGGCAGCACCACGAGATCGGCTCCGGCTTGTTCCCGCACCAGGGCGGCGGCCCGCTGCCGACGCGATTCGACCGTTTCGCCCTCGTTCACGGCGATCTGGAGGAGAGAAGCGCGCACACTACCACCGTCCTGGCATTCGACCCGCGGCCACGGGCCTACGATCGTCACACCAAAGCACTGCCGGGGTGCCCCACAGCAGCGTAACTTGGGGGTCCCGCCGAGTGCAGCCACCGCCCACAGGCACCGCCGCCACAACCTGCCCGTGTACCGACCGCCGAGGGGTCCCAGTTCCGTGAGCCTGCATCCCGCCCTTCAGTCCTACGCCGACGCCTGGACGCACTCCATCGACGCGATATCCGAGCTGGTGCAGCCGCTCGTGGAGGCCGACTGGAACCGGCGGACGCCCTGCCCGGGCTGGTCGGTCCGTGATGTGGTGTCCCACGTCATCGGACTGGACACCGAGATGCTGGGCGACCCGCGCCCCATCCACACGCTGCCCCGCGACCTGTTCCACGTCACCAACGACCACCAGCGCTACATGGAGATGCAGGTCGACGTGCGCCGCCACCACACGGCGCCGGAGATGACCTCCGAGCTGGAGTACGTCGTCATCCGCCGCAACCGCCAGCTGCGCAACGAGTCCCGCGACCCCTCCACCCTGGTGCGCGGCCCGCTGGGCACCGAACTCACGCTCGAGGAGGCCATGCGGCGGCACGCCTTCGACGTGTGGGCGCACGAGCAGGACCTGCGCGCCGCCCTCGGCCGCCCCGGCAACCTCGACTCGCCGGGTGCCCACGTCGCCCGTGACGTGCTGCTGGACGAGCTGCCGCGGGTGGTGGCGGAGGAGGCCCAGGCACCGCGCAGCTCGGCCGTGGTCGTCGACGTGCACGGCCCGGTGGAGTTCCTGCGCACGGTCCGCGTCGACATCCAGGGCCGTGGCACCCTGGAGACCGCGCCCGCGCTGGGCCCGGCCGTCACCCTCACCCTCGACTGGGAGACGTACGTGCGCCTGGCCTGCGGCCGGGTGACCCACGAGCAGGTCGCCGACCGGATCAAGACCGAGGGCGACCCGGAACTCGCCGAAGCCATCCTCCGCCACTTCACGGTCACCAAGTAGGCCCCGAGCCGTCCGTCCCGCGGGGCGTTCCGTCCGCCGCGGGCGGGGGTGCGGGTGCCCGCGGTCGGCACCCGCACCCGGGGGCTCGTCGAGGACGGCTCCCGGCACGGCTCTCCGTCGTGGCAAGGCCGTCGCAGACGGGCCGTCGTCGAGGGGCCGCCGGACGTCATCCGTTCGGACGCGATCCCTTCAGACGCAATCCGTCAGACGCAATTCGTCAAACGCAGTCCACCGGAACCCGTCCGCCGGAACCGGTCCGCCGGAACCCGTCCGCCGGAAGCAGTAGTCAGACGCCGTCGGCCAGGGGCAGCCCGCCGGAAGCAGACACACAGCACGGTCCGTCGCGCACGGTGCCGCGAGCGGTCCGTCACACCGGTACGCGCTGCGTCTCCACCCGGCTCGCCACCAGCCGATCGCGTTCGCGGCGCACCGCCCGCCGTCGCAGCCGCAGGATCTGGCTGACGCCGAGCGCCTGGAGGACGAAGACCGAGGAGAAGGCGACCGGGTAGCTGTCGTCCGTTGCGTCCAGCAGCACCCCGACGGTGAACAGGGTGGTCATCGAGGCGATGAAACCGCCCATGTTGGTGATCCCGGACGCCGTGCCCTGCCGCTCGGGCGGATTGGCGGGCCGGGCGAAGTCGAAGCCGAGCATCGACGCCGGTCCGCAGGCCCCCAGCACCGTGCACAGCACGACGAGCAGCCACATCGGCGCCGTCTCGGCCGGATACGCGAGCGTGCCGGCCCACAGCAGCGCCGTGACGGCGACGGTCCCGAGCGCCAGCGGCAGCCGCGCGCCGTGGTGCCGGGCGACGACCTGGCCGTAGACGACGCCGACGGCCATGTTGGACAGCACCACGAGGGTGAGCAGCTCACCTGCCGTGGCCCGGGACAACCCCTGCGCCTCGACCAGGAACGGCATCCCCCACAGCAGCAGGAACACCATCGCCGGGAACTGGGTGGTGAAGTGCACCCACAGGCCGAGCCGGGTCCCGGGCTCCCGCCAGGACGCGGCGATCTGCCGGCGCACGTAGGCGGGGCCCTGCTTGCCCACCGGCTCCGGCTCGTGGCCCTCGGGGTGGTCCCTGAGGAACAGCACGACCAGCACGAACACCACGGCACCGGCCAGCGCGCTGCCGCCGAAGGCCGCCGTCCAGCCGACGTCGTTCAGCAGCCGGGACAGCACCAGCGTGGACACCAGGTTGCCGGCCATGCCGACCAGTCCCGCCATCTGCGCGACGAGGGGCCCGCGGCGTGCCGGGAACCACCGGGTACCCAGCCGCAGCACGCTGATGAACGTCATCGCGTCGCCGCAGCCGAGCAGCACCCGCGCGGTCAGCGCCATGCCGTACGACGGGGACAGCGCGAAGCCGAGCTGCCCGGCCGTGAACAGCACGGCGCCCATGGCCAGCACCTTCTTGGTGCCGAGCCGGTCGACCAGCAGGCCGACGGGTATCTGCATGCCCGCGTAGACCATCAGCTGCACGATGGAGAACGTGGACAGGGCCGAGGCGTTGACCTCGAAGCGGTCGGCGGCGTCGAGCCCGGCCACGCCCAGGGACGTGCGGAAGATGACCGCGACGAAGTAGACCGAGACGCCGATGCCCCACACGGCGAGGGCGCGCCGCCCGCCGGGGGGATCGCCGGGGCGGGTGGCCGTGGCGGTGGTGCTCTCCCGGGTGACGCGGTCGAGGCGGTCGGGGCCGTCGACAGTACGGTCGGCGCGCTCGGCACGGTCGGGGCGGTCGGCGGCGCCCTCCGGGCGGTCGGGGCGGCCGGGGTGGTCGGCGGCGCCCTCGGGGCGGTCGGGGCGGGTCATCGCACCTCGCCCCGGGCCAGGTGCGAGAACCAGCCCACGTGCCGGTGCACGGCGCCCACGGCCGCCTCCGCGTCCCCCGAGCGCAGGGCGGCGAGGATCTCCTCGTGCTCGGCGAGGGTCTTGGCGATGCGGTCGGGGTGGGAGTGCATGACGGCGACGCCCATCCGCAGCTGGCGGTCGCGCAGCTGGTCGTAGAGGCGGGAGAGGATCTCGTTGCCGCCGCTGCGGACGATCTCGGCGTGGAAGCACCGGTCGGTGACGGAGGCGGCCGCGAAGTCACCGGCGGCGGCCTGTTCCTTCTGCCGGGCCAGCAGCTCCTCCAGGCGCTCGATGAGGGCGGGCGGCGCGGGCACGGCCTTGCGCGCCGCGTGCTCCTCGACGAGCAGCCGGGTCTCGACCACGTCGGCGATCTCCTGCGCCGAGACGGGCAGCACCAGGGCGCCCTTCTTCGGGTAGAGGCGGATCAGGCCCTCGGCCTCCAGCCGCAGCAGCGCCTCCCGCACGGGCGTGCGGGAGACCCCGACGGCCTCGGCGAGCTCCCCCTCGGTGAGCAGCGTCCCGCCCTCGTACCGGCGGTCGAGGACACCTTGCTTGACATGGGTGTAGACGCGTTCGGCGGCAGGGGGGTGCTTCACGTCGGCCAGGCTCATGCCGACAGGATAGATACAACAGGGACGCATGACAGCGTCCGTCCATCATGCGGACCGGCGACGGACGGTGGCGGGCGCGGCGACGGCCCGGACTTTTTCACTGAACCCGCACAACCATCACCCCCCGACGCGAGTCAGACACGTGCGGCCCCCTGTCGGCCGCGCCTCAACTCGGCCGCACCGTACGGTCATTCAAGGTAATCGGGGTACCTCAGTTGAAAACCGGCATCCAGGGCATCCGTCTGAGCAGAGCGATCGGCGTGACCCTGACCACAGGCGCCGTCCTCGCCTCCGGAGCCCTCCACGCTGCTCCCGCCCAGGCCGCCGCCGCACCCACGATCGTCGCCAAGGGCGGCTACGTGATGAACAACGCGAACGGCAAGTCGCTCTACACCAAGGCCGCGGACACCCGCCGCTCGACCGGCTCCACGACGAAGATCATGACCGCCAAGGTCGTCCTGGCACAGAAGAACCTGAACCTCGACGCCAAGGTCACGATCCAGAAGGCCTACAGCGACTACATCGTCTCCAAGACCGCCTCGTCCGCCCGCCTCATCGTGGGCGACAAGGTCACCGTGCGCCAGCTGCTCTACGGGCTGATGCTGCCCTCCGGCTGCGACGCGGCGTACGCGCTCGCCGACAAGTTCGGCTCGGGCAAGACCCGGTCGGCCCGGGTGAAGTCCTTCATCGGCAAGATGAACGCGGACGCGAAGAAGCTCGGGCTGAAGAACACCCACTTCGACTCGTTCGACGGCATCGGCAACGGCAAGAACTACTCCACCCCGCGCGACCTGACGAAGATCGCCAGCAGCGCCATGAAGAACTCCACGTTCCGCACGATCGTCAAGACCAAGAAGTACACGGCCAAGACGAAGACCAAGACGGGCAGCACCCGCACGATGGCGCCGTGGACCAACACCAACACGCTGCTCAGCAACTACAGCGGCACGATCGGCGTGAAGACCGGCTCCGGCTCCGTCTCGAAGTACTGCCTGGTCTTCGCCGCGACGCGCAACGGCAAGACCGTCATCGGCACCGTCCTCACCTCCTCCTCGGGCGCCCAGCGCGAGAAGGACGCCAAGAAGCTCCTGGGCTACGGCTTCGGCAAGGTCTGACCCGCCGGCCGACGGCCACGCATCACCGGCCAGGGGCTCACCCGCGCACCGGCGCGGGTGAGCCCCTCGTCGTTGGGCGGTCGGGTTCGCAGCAAAGCCAAGGCCTGGAGGCACGCCGCCGGAGCAACGACAGCGCGTCCACCACTCCTGATCAGCCCGCACCACCTGCCCCGGCCACCCGTCCCGTGCCCGGGTGCGTGAAATCCCTACGGCCAGCCAAGAGTCGCAGAGGCCTCGTCCTTCAAGGATCTCGAAACGGCCCAGAGAGTGACGCAGTACAACATCGACAAGAATTCAGAAGAGCTCCAGGATTGGCTCTCCGACCCGGACCGGAAGCGCGGTGATCGCACCGATCTATTCCTCGAAACGACTCCGTTCGGAGTCACGGGGAGAAGTATCGGCAAGGAGGAAATCAAAAATCACCCCTTCCCCGCCCATGCGGCCCAGGATGTGTACGGTGTGGAGACGCGGGCTCCTCTACAACCCGGACCTCGACCCACCCATCACTGTGTTGACCTCGACGCCCAAGAACAAGGAGTCCAAAGGATAGGATGACCGCGTGACGGATCGAGAAAGGTCGGGTACTGGACATTCGAAGGCGCCCGCATGCTCCTGGACCGCTACGACGCGTGGGGCCGGAGCATCCCCGATGACCCTGCTCAGTGGCAGATGCACCTCTTCCCGCTCATCCGCGGGATCCGCAACTCCGCCTGCGACGGAAGACGGAATCTGACTGAAATCGCAGCCCAACTGAGGTTGGCGGCAGAACTATTTCCCGATCCGTCAGGCGCCATTCAGAAAGCTCTCGACCGCATTCCGCGGTCCGCCACCGAGGAGCGCACGCCCGACACCTGGAAAAATTGCCGATCATGTGGACAGTTGGGATCACCGAATCGACGACGCTTCCTACTTGAGTGTCCCCCTGACCACGAGGGAATTGCTGCTCCGTTTCCACGCTTTGAGCAGTTCCTCCCGATCTACTTCGGTCAGAACGGTGTCGCCATCAGCGATGACATGCAGGATGCCACTGGCCGAACTGGGCATGGAGGTCGACCCGCCCGTGCCGTACGCCCCCAGTGGGTGGCTCGCCCTCGTCGCCGGCCGCCTCACCGGGTCGAGGCCGCAGGAGAACCCCTGAACAACGGCTTCGGTGGGAGCTGCCGTCAGACGGTCCCGATCAAGGCGTCCAGGATCAGCTTCTCGGCGCCGAAGAAGACGGCGGCCAGGAGCGGGGCGAGGACGGGGCAGAGCCAGGCCCGGGGGACGCGGGCGCGCACGAGGTACGTCGTCAGGACGGCGGTAAGGAGGACGCCGGCCGCCAGGAAGACGGTCGCCTCGGTCCGGTAGTGCAGGGCCAGGCCGAACCAGAGCCCCTCGCCCAGCACCACCATCGCCACGACCGCGCCCGCCACCGCCCGCACCTGCCCGGAGCCGCGGCGCACCGTCCACCCGGCCCAGCCCAGCAACGGCCCGCCGGCCAGCCCCGCGACGGCCCACACCGCGGCGGTGCCGAGCCCTCCGGCTCCGAAGTGGCCCCCGAGCGTGGACACCAGCAGGAGGGGCAGCAAGCCGGCGGGACCGCAGGAGGGGCGCCGCAACTCGAACGTGCGGCGCCCCTCCCGGCGTCAGCCGATCCGGATCGTGGCCGTCAGGCCCAGGTGATCAGCCGCTTCGGCTGTTCCAGGACCGCGGCCACGTCGGCCAGGACCTTGGAGCCGAGTTCGCCGTCGACCAGGCGGTGGTCGAAGGACAGGGCGAGGGTGGTGACCTGACGCGGCTTCACCTTGCCCTTGTGGACCCACGGCTGGAGCTTGATCGCACCGACCGCGAGGATCGCGGACTCGCCGGGGTTCAGGATCGGCGTGCCCGTGTCGACGCCGAAGACGCCGACGTTGGTGATGGTCACCGTGCCGCCCTGCATCGCGGACGGGGAGGTCTTGCCCTCCCGTGCCGTGGACACCAGTTCACCGAGGGACTCGGCCAGCTGCGGCAGGGTCTTGGCGTGGGCGTCCTTGATGTTCGGGACGATCAGACCGCGCGGGGTGGCCGCCGCGATGCCCAGGTTGACGTAGTGCTTGACCACGATCTCCTGGGCCGCCTCGTCCCAGGAGGCGTTGATCTCGGGGTTGCGCCGGATCGCGACCAGCAGGGCCTTGGCGATCAGCAGCAGCGGATTGACCCGCAGACCGGCGAACTCCTTGTCCTGCTTGAGTTCCTCGACCAGCTTCATCGTGCGGGTCACGTCGACCGTCACGAACTCGGTGACGTGCGGTGCGGTGAAGGCCGAGCCGACCATCGCCGCCGCCGTCGCCTTGCGCACGCCCTTGACCGGCACGCGGGTCTCGCGGGCGGTGTCGTAGGACGCCGCCGCGGGGGCCGCCGCAGCTGCGGGCGCGGGCGCGGGCGCCGGGGCCGGGGCGGCGGGCGCCGCCGGGGCCTGGGGCTCGGGGGCCTTCGGCTGGGCCGCCGCGTGCACGTCGTCCCGGGTGATGATGCCGTCCGGGCCGGTCGGGACGACCGTGGTGAGGTCGACGCCGAGGTCCTTCGCCAGCTTGCGCACCGGCGGCTTGGCCAGCGGGCGCTGCCCGCCCGCGACCGGCTCGGCGACGGGCACCGGGACGGGCTCGGCGGCGGGCGCCGGGGGCGGGGTGTGGCCGTTGAGTTCCGGCTGGGGAGCCGCCGCCTTGCGGGGGCGGCGGCGGGTGGAGGACGTGGCCACGCCGTAGCCGACCAGCACGGGCTGGCGGCCCGAGCCCTTCGACTCCGGCTCCGGCGCGGGCTCGGCCGCGGTGTCCGGCGCGGGCGGCGCCGCCTCCCCGGCCGGGGCCGCGCCGCCGGAGACGTCCACCGCGATGATGGACGTGCCCACGTCGACCGTGGTGCCCTCCGGGAAGTGCAGGGCGCGGACCACGCCGTCGTAGGGAATGGGCAGTTCGACGGCCGCCTTGGCCGTCTCGACCTCGCAGACCACCTGGCCGTCGGTGACCGTGTCACCGGGCTGGACGTACCACTTGAGGATCTCGGCCTCGGTGAGGCCCTCGCCCACGTCCGGCATCTTGAACTCGCGTACGGACGCGTCCGTCATCGTCGTCACGACCCCCTCCTCAGTACGCCATCGAGCGGTCGACGGCATCGAGCACCCGGTCCAGATCCGGGAGGTAGGACTCCTCCAGGCGGGCCGGCGGGTACGGCGCGTGGTAGCCGCCCACCCGCAGGACCGGGGCCTCCAGGTGGTAGAAGCAGCGCTCCGTGATCCGGGCGGCGATCTCCGCGCCGGAACCGAAGAACACCGGCGCCTCGTGGACGACGACCAGGCGGCGCGTCTTCTCCACGGACGCCTGGATCGCGTCGAAGTCGATCGGCGAGACCGAGCGCAGGTCCAGCACCTCCAGGGAGCGGCCCTCCTCGGCGGCCGCGTCCGCGACCTCCTGGCAGAGCTTCACCATCGGGCCGTAGGCCACCAGCGTCAGGTCGGTGCCCTCGCGGGCCACGTGCGCGGTGTGCAGGGGGCCGGGGATGGCGTCGGTGTTGACCTCGGCCTTGTCCCAGTAGCGGCGCTTCGGCTCGAAGAAGATCACCGGGTCGTCGCTCTGGATGGCCTGCTGCATCATCCAGTACGCGTCCGACGCGTTCGACGGCGAGACGATCTTCAGGCCGGCGACGTGCGCGAACAGCGACTCGGGGGACTCGGAGTGGTGCTCCACCGCGCCGATGCCGCCACCGTAGGGGATCCGCACGACGACGGGCATCTTGACCTTGCCCAGCGCTCGGGCGTGCATCTTCGCGAGCTGCGTGACGATCTGGTCGTAGGCCGGGAAGACGAAGCCGTCGAACTGGATCTCCACCACCGGACGGTAGCCGCGCAGGGCAAGGCCGATCGCCGTGCCGACGATGCCCGACTCGGCGAGCGGGGTGTCGATGACGCGGCTCTCGCCGAAGTCCTTCTGCAGCCCGTCCGTCACCCGGAACACGCCGCCCAGCTTGCCGACGTCCTCGCCCATGACGAGGACCTTCGGGTCCGTCTCCAGGGCGCGGCGCAGCGATTCGTTGATCGCCTTGGCCAGGGCCATCTTCTCTGCCATGTCACTTACCCCCGTCCGCGTCGGCGAAGGACGCCTGGTAGGCGGCGAACTGCGCCCGTTCCTCGTCCACGAGGGCGTGTCCGTCCGCGTAGACGTTCTCGAAGATGGCGAAGTGGTCCGGGTCCGGCATGGCACGGACCGCTTCGCGCACTCGTTTGCCCAACGCCTCGGACTCGTTCTCCAGTTCCGCGAAGAATCCCTCGTCCGCGTGGTTTGAGAGTTCGAGATGGCGGCGCAGGCGCAGGAGCGGGTCCTTGGCCTCCCAGGCGGCCCGCTCGTCGTCGTGGCGGTAGCGGGTGGGGTCGTCGGAGGTGGTGTGGGCGCCCATGCGGTAGGTGAACGCCTCCAGCAGGGTGGGGCCCTCACCGCTGCGGGCCCGCTCCAGGGCCCACCTGGTGGCGGCGAGCGTCGCGAGGACGTCGTTGCCGTCCACGCGCAGGCCCGGGAAGCCGAAGCCGCGGGCGCGCTGGTAGAGCGGCACGCGGGACTGCTTCTCGGTCGGCTCGGAGATCGCCCACTGGTTGTTCTGGCAGAAGAAGACGACCGGGGCGTTGTAGACCGCGGAGAAGGTGAACGCCTCGGCGACGTCGCCCTGGCTGGAGGCACCGTCGCCGAAGTAGGCCACGACCGCGCTGTCCGCGCCGTCCTTGGTGATGCCCATGGCGTAGCCGGTGGCGTGCAGCGTCTGGGAGCCGATGACGATCGTGTACAGGTGGAAGTTGTTGCTGTTGGGGTCCCAGCCGCCGTTGTTCACGCCACGGAACATGCCGAGCAGGTTGGTGGGATCGACGCCTCGGCACCAGGCGACACCGTGCTCCCGGTAGGTGGGGAAGACGTAGTCGTCGTCGCGCAGCGCACGGCCGGAGCCGATCTGCGCCGCCTCCTGGCCGAGCAGCGAGGCCCACAGCCCCAGCTCGCCCTGGCGCTGCAGCGAGGTGGCCTCGGCGTCGAAGCGGCGGGTGAGCACCATGTCGCGGTACAGCCCGCGCAGGTCGTCGGCGGTGATGTCGGCGACGTACGGGTCGAACTCGGCGTTCTTGACGCGCTTGCCCTCCGGCGTCAGCAGCTGGACGAGGGCGGGTTCGGCGCTCTCGGCGGCACCGGTGGCCTTCCTGGCGGTGGTGGCCTTCTTGGCGGCGCCGGCGGCCTTCTTGGCGGTGGCGCCGCCCTTGGTGCCGGTGGCGCCGGCCTTGCTTCCGGCGCTGCGTCGCGGTGTGCGCGGGGCAGTGCTCTCCACGGTCACGTGTGCTCCTCCGTCGGTCCGGCCCCCGGGGTTGCCGGGTGACCTGGGGGTCTTCCCCGCTCCAGGAGCGGGAAAGGCTCACCTGTTTTCGGCCACCGGGCACGGGGTGTGTGCCACTCGACCGGGAACAGGCGTGACAGGTGCCCCGGCGAGCGCCCTGCAATGTGCACGTTACCCAGTGCGACACATTTCTGTGAAACCCCATCTGACCTGCGTTTTTGCTTGGATATCCAAGTAAATCGAGAAGGTCTGGCGGGTGCACTGGTCAACAGCCTTGCAGGAGGCCGGAGCAACGGCACGTTATCCCGGCCACCCCGGGCTCGGGAAGAGCCGAGCCGCACCGCCGACGTCGGAACGGCCACCTGCTGTGACCGGGATTGACCGGGTGTGACATGGCGCAGCTCACGGGGGCGCACAGGCCGCTGGGTCCTGTCGTCAGATTCCCGCCGTCCGCCCGAACGGCAGGCCGTCCGCCCGAACGGCGGGCCGTGCGGCGTCAGGGGCGTGCTCTCGGTGTGCCGGGCACTGAGCCTCGTACCGGGCGTACGCCCGCCACCGGCCCGCCGACTCCTTCGACGCGCTCGCCCGGCACCGGTCCATCCATTTCTTCGACGCGCTCGCCCGCCACCGGTCCGGCGACTCCTTCAACCCGCTCGCCCGCCACCGGCTCCTGGAACGCCGCACGCCCCGTGAGCGGCACGCGCACCGGTGTCCGCCGCGCGGTGGCGCGATCGGCTGGTGTGCACGGCGACTTCCACCCCTTCGACCTGCTGGACCGGGGGACGCGCCCGCCGCCGTCGTCGACCGGGACCCGGCCGGCCGTGCAGCCCCGCACGGAGGAGGCGGTGCGGGCCGCGGCGATCTTCTTCACGCGGCAGGCCCGGGGGCACCCTCGACCTGCCGCCCGTGCGGGCCTGCCGCGGTGCCGCCGCGGCCCCACCGTCGGACCTGGCGGCGGCCGTGTACCGGGTCCGGTGGGAACGCCTCGACGACGTCTGGATCCCGCGCTGGCCCTACGAACGCGCCGACGCCCGCGCGGACGGCCGGTTCCCCGCCACGGCCGCGCCGGCCGTGTGGTGGCCCCGGGAGTACGAAGCGGTGTACGACGCGGTGTGCGACGCGTTCGCGGAGTGAACCGGCGGCACGCCGCCGACGGGATACCCGGACGGGCGGCCGTCGGCTACGGCGCCGTCAGCCGCTGTCGCCCTGGCCCCCGGCGTCCTCGCCGCCGCCGGTCGCGCCCTCTGCCGCGCCGCCGCCGGTTGGCGGTGTCACGGGCGGGCTCGACGGCTCCTCCGGCTCCGTGGTCGGTTCGGTCGGCGTCGTCGGGTCCTGGCCCGTCGGCTCGCCCGTCGGGTCCTGGGTGGGCTGCTGCGTGGGCTGCTGGGTCGGCTGCTGGGTCGGCGTCCAGTTGCCCCCGGAGCCCGTCCCGGTGCCGGGGTCGGTGTCCTGGCTCGGCGTCTCGTCGACGTCCTCGCTCGGGCTCTCGCTGGACTTCTCGTCCTCGGTGGTCTGCGAGGTCGTCGGCGACTTCTCCGGCTTCTCGCCGCCCCCCGCGCCACCGGAGTTGTTGAGCGCCAGGGCGACACCGGCCACGACGGCGATCACCGCGAGCACGGCGAGCACCCACAGCTTGCCGCGCCCGTTGCCGCGGTTGCCGCCGCCCTCGAAGCCGCCGTCGTCCCCGCTCCCGTACCCGGCGGGCAGGATCGGCTGCGGGATCGCCGCGGTGCCCGCGGCGTCCGGGTGCGGCATCACGGCCGTGCCGGCGAAACCGGCCGCCGGGGTGCTGCGGCCGTCGTGCACGTCGACCGGGCCGGTGTTCCAGGTGCCGGTGTGACCGCCCTGGTCGTAGAGCATCTGCAGCGCGTACTGGACCAGCCCGCGCATCTCCTCGGCCGTCTGGAAGCGGTCGTCCGGGTCCTTGGCGAGGGAGCGCATCACCAGCCCGTCCAGCTCCGGCGGGCTGGCGTCCGACGCCTCCGACGGCGGCGTCGGAATGTCCTGGACGTGCTGGTAGACCACCGACAGGGGCGTCTCACCGGTGAACGGGGGACGCAGCGCCAGCAGTTCGTACATCAGGCAGCCGGTGGCGTACAGGTCGGAGCGGTGGTCGACGGCCTTGCCGAGCGCCTGCTCCGGCGAGAGGTACTGCGGGGTGCCCATGACCATGCCGGTCTGCGTCATCGTCGTGGACGCGCCGTGCAGGGCACGGGCGATGCCGAAGTCCATCACCTTCACGGCGCCGTTGTTGGTGATGATGACGTTGGCGGGCTTGATGTCCCGGTGCACGATGCCGTGCTGGTGGGAGTAGGCGAGCGCCTCCAGCACCCCGGAGACGATGATCAGCGCCTGTTCGGGGCCCGGTGCCTCGGCGTTCATCAGCAGGTCGCGGATGGTGCGGCCCTCGACCAGCTCCATCACGATGTACGGCACGGGCTGGCCGCCCATGACGTCCTCGCCGGAGTCGTACACGGCGACGATCGCGTGGTGGTTGAGGCCGGCCACGGACTGCGCCTCACGCGTGAAGCGGGCCTTGGCGACCGGGTCCTCGGCGAGGTCGGAGCGCAGCAGCTTGACGGCGACGGTGCGTCCCAGACGGACGTCCTCGGCGGCGAACACCTCGGCCATGCCGCCCCGGCCGAGCCGGTGCGTCAGCCGGTACCGGCCGTCGCCCACGAGCCCGCCGTTGCCCCAGTTGTCCGGCGCGTCCGACATGCCGCCGCCAGTCGCCTCGGGGTCGGACGGGCCCTGGGCGCGCTGCTGCTGTGCCATCAGTCCTCGCCGTCGTTTCTGCCCGCGGTACGCGCGGTGTTGTCACGGTCTCTCCGTCGAGCCACGCTACAGCCTTTGCGCGAGCCTTCGGTCCGGTACGGCCCGCGGGGACCGGGACGAGACGGACCGGTCATGAAACCCGCACTCCGTACGGTCGTGCAAATTGCGTGTACCGGCCGTACGCCTGCGGTAACGCTTCCGCGACGCTTCTTTCGCGTACGGTCACGGAACGGGCACCGCGCTTGACGTGTCGGTGGCCTGCGGCAGACTTGGCCGGGAATAGCACACGGGATCTACGACGGACGGTCACCGACGACGGGCGCCGGAGAGGCTACGGGGGAAGCGGAAGATGAGCCAGGACGGCGCACAGGGCCACCATGCGGGACGTTCGCTCGCCGGCGGACGGTACCAACTGCGGGACCTGCTCGGCCAGGGCGGCATGGCCTCCGTCCACCTCGCCTACGACAGCGTGCTCGACCGCCAGGTCGCGATCAAGACGCTGCACACGGAACTCGGCCGGGAGCAGGCCTTCCGCGAGCGCTTCCGCCGCGAGGCCCAGTCCGTGGCCAAGCTCACCCACACCAACATCGTGTCGGTCTTCGACACCGGCGAGGACGACGTGGACGGCCTGACCACGCCGTACATCGTCATGGAGTACGTCGAGGGCCGCCCGCTGGGGTCGGTGTTCGACGAGGACGTGCGCCAGTACGGCGCGATGCCCGCCGACAAGGCCCTGAAGATCACCGCGGACGTGCTCGCCGCCCTGGAGATCAGCCACGAGATGGGCCTGGTCCACCGGGACATCAAGCCGGGCAACGTCATGATGACCAAGCGCGGCGTGGTCAAGGTCATGGACTTCGGCATCGCCCGTGCCATGCAGTCCGGCGTCACGTCGATGACCCAGACCGGCATGGTCGTCGGCACCCCGCAGTACCTCTCGCCGGAGCAGGCGCTCGGCCGGGGCGTGGACGCCCGGTCCGACCTCTACTCGGTCGGCATCATGCTGTTCCAGCTGGTCACCGGTCGCCTCCCGTTCGACGCCGACTCCCCGCTGGCCATCGCCTACGCGCACGTGCAGGAGGAGCCGCCGGCCGCGTCCTCCATCAACCGCTCGCTGCCCCCGGCCGTGGACGCGCTGATCGCCCGCGCGCTGAAGAAGAACCCCAACGAGCGTTTCCCCAGCGCCGAGGCGATGCGCGGGGAGTGCCTGCGGGTGGGCCAGTCCTTCCAGCCGGCGCCGCCGAGCATCGTCCCCGGCACCCAGGCACCGGCCGGCTCGGGCGTCGGTTCCGCGGTGTTCCCGCCGGTCGACCAGACCGGCCCGGCGCAGTCGGGCAACGTCCACACGCCGTACCAGCCGGGCCCCGCCCCCACGCCCCACCCGTACGGTTCGCCGGCTCCGGCCCCGTCGTACGGCTACCCGCAGCAGGGCGGCTACCCGACCCCGCACCCGTCGGCGTACTCCGCGCAGCCGGGCCCGTCGACGCCCGCCCCGTACACGCTCTCGCCGCAGCCCGCCGGGTCCGGCGGAGGGCGCGGCAACCGGCCGGTGATCATCGGCTCGGTGGTCGTCTCCGTCCTGGCGGTCGGCGGCCTGATCGCCGCGCTGACGCTCAACGGCGGCGGGGACGAGGACAACAAGGGCAGCGGCGGCAGCTCGCCCTCGGCGTCGGCAACCCGCGCCGAGGGCTACCGCGGGCCCGACACGTCGAAGACGATCGACAAGGAGGAGTGCGAGGAGCCGCGGGAGTCGTACAACGACCCCGACAAGATCCGGCTCCCGAACTTCAAGTTCAAGTACATCAAGTCGGTCAAGGAGTGCTTCCAGGCGGCCGGCTGGGGCGACCTGAAGATCGTCAACGTGGACGAGAACGTCTACGGCGAGGGATCCGTCCGGGAGCAGTTCCCGCCGGCCGGCACGGACGTCGACCCCGAGGACATGCCGCAGATCACCCTGAAGGTCTCCACCGGCAACCCGCCCGCCTGAGCGCGGGACGGCACGGACACCGAAGGGGCCCGGCAGGATGCCGGGCCCCTTCCGCTCGCTCGTCAGGGTGTCGGACCGCGCCCGCGCGGGCGCCGGTCCGAGGCTCTACAGGTACGGGCCCCCGGAGCGCCCGCCGATGTGCGGGTCGTCCGAGCCCTCGGCGACGCCCGGCGGCAGCGCCCGGCGCATCTGCTCCAACTGGGCGCGCGCCGCCATCTGCTGCGCGAACAGCGTGGTCTGGATCCCGTGGAACAGCCCCTCCAGCCATCCCACCAGCTGGGCCTGCGCGATCCGCAGTTCGGCGTCGCTCGGCGTGGCCTCGTCGGTGAACGGCAGGGAGAGCCGCTCCAGCTCCTCGACCAGCTCGGGGGCCAGACCGTCCTCCAGTTCCTTCACCGAACTGGCGTGGATCTCCTTGAGCCGGGCCCGGCTGGCCTCGTCCAGAGGAGCGGCGCGCACCTCCTCCAGCAACTGCTTGATCATGCTGCCGATCCGCATGACCTTGGCGGGCTGCTCCACCTGTTCCGTCACCGGGGTCTCGCGGGAGTCGTCGTCCCCGGTGCCCCCGCCGAGCGCCATGCCGTCCTGGCCGACGACCAGGATCTGCGGTTTCTCCGGTGACCGTTCGTTCCTCGGCATCTCCATACGGCCATTCTCTCGTACTCGGTGCGCCGCTCGGGGGGTGCCCCCGCCCGGGCCGCGGGCCGGTCGTCCGTACGGTGACCGGACCGCGTCCCCCGTCGGCCGCGGGCCTGCGGCGCCGACGGCCGGGTTCCCCACCGCCAGGTCACGATTCAGCCGACCGGAGCGCCCGGAATGCCGGCAGGGCACGGAAATGCGAGCCTTTTGGAGTCCATCCGACCCGATTGTGCCGACGGTGCCCGACACACCCGTCGGCGTGGGAGGTCACGGTCGTGACTCCATGGCTGCGCACAGTGGGAACGAACGGTGCGGGGGTCGCCCTGCGGGCGGGTGTCGTCCTGGGCACGGGCCTCGCCCTGGGGGCGGGCACGGTGGCCCCCGGCGGGACCGGCGGGCTGCTGCCGGCCGGAGCGAGCGTGGCCCAGGCCCACGACCGCGCGCCCGGTGCGGCCCCCGACGGCGGACGGGACGCCGGCCGGGCCGGGCCGGAACCGGGGGACGGGCCGAGGACGGACCCGGACGGCGGCCGGGGCCCGGCCCCGCACACCCGGCCGTCCCGTGACGACGCACTCACCGGCGACGGCCCGCCCCACCGGCTCCCGGCCGCAACCGTCCCGGCCATCGTCCCCGTGTCCTCCTCGCCCTCCCTGGCACCGTCCGCCCCACCGTCCCGCGCCGGGGCCCGGCCCGGAGAGGGCCGCGAGCGGCCCGGACGCCCGGAGACGGAGCACGACCGCCCGGACAGCACGGCGGACAGCGGCCGGGCCGACGCCACCTCGGCCCCCTCGGCGGACGCATCGGACGACGGCACCGCCACCGCGTCCCGCGAGCCGGACCGCACGGGCGCCCGGGACGACCAGGACGGCACACGGGAGGACACGGCCCGACCGGAGGACTCGGGGGCGGACGCGGCCGCCCGCGCCCCGGCGTCGGAGGCCGCCGTCCCGCTGCCGTCGGCCTCGTCCACGGCGGCGAACGCCCTCGGCGGACCCGAGAGCGCCGCCGACCCCGCGGTGCGGATACTGCCGCTGGGCAGCGGGCTGGTGCTCATCGGCCTGGGGCTGGGGCTCGCCTTCGTCGGCCTGCGCATGCGGCAGTCCCCGCACTGAGGCGGCTGCGGCCGGGACCCCGCGCCCCTGCCCGGCACTCCGCCGCGGGGTGTCCCACGGCGGAGTGTCGTCGGCAGCCGGTCCTTCCGGCCCTCGGTCAGGGGGCGATCAGCAGGACCTTGCCGACGTGTCCGCTCTCCTCCACCACCCGGTGGGCCGTGGCCGCGTCGGGCATCGGGACCTCCCGGTCGACGACCGGGCGGACGTGGCCACCGGACACCAGCGGCCAGACGTGCTCCCGCACGGCGGCCACGATCGCGGCCTTCTCCGCCAGGGGCCGGGCCCGCAGGGAGGTCGCGCTGATGGCGGCACGCTTGGCGAGCAGGGCACCGATGTTCAGTTCGCCCTTGACTCCGCCCTGCATGCCGATGATCGCGAGACGGCCGTTGACGGCCAGGGCCCGCACGTTGCGGTCCAGGTACTTGGCGCCCATGTTGTCGAGGATGACGTCCGCCCCGGCACCGTCGGTGGCCCGCTCCACCTCGGCGACGAAGTCCTGGTCACGGTAGTTGACCAGGACGTCGGCCCCCAGTTCGGCACAGCGCTCCAGCTTCTCCTTCGTCCCTGCCGTGACGACGACCCGGGCCCCGACCGCCTTGCCGAGCTGGATGGCCATGGTCCCGATGCCGCTGGAACCGCCGTGCACGAGCAGCGTCTCGCCCGGCCGCAGGTGCGCGATCATGAACACGTTCGACCAGACCGTGCAGGCGACCTCCGGGAGCGCGGCGGCCCGCTTGACGTCGAGCCCCTCCGGAACGGGGAGCAGCTGCCCGGCCGGGACCGCGACCTTCTGGGCGTAGCCGCCGCCCGACAGCAGGGCGCAGACCTCGTCGCCGACGGCCCAGCCGGTCACCCCGGGTCCCAGGGCGACGATCCGCCCCGAGCACTCCAGGCCCGGGTAGGGGGACGCACCGGGCGGCGGGTCGTAGAAGCCCTGCCGCTGGAGAAGGTCGGCCCGGTTGACGGCGCCGGCCACCACCTCGACCAGGACCTCGCCCTCACCGGGCTCGGGATCGGGGACCTCGGCCCAGACCAGCGCCTCGGGCCCGCCGGGTTCAGGAATCGTGATCGCACGCATGGGGCGACGGTACTCCGCCACCCCCCTCCGTCCACCTCCGTCCACCTCCGTCCACCGGGCTCCGCCGCCCGGGGGAGGCGGGGTCCGACGGGGCGTGCTGCGCGAGCCCGGCCGGTCGGGGACATCCGGACGGGTCGCCGTCCGGCTGGGTCGCCGTCCGGCCGGGCTCCCAGGGAAGGGCCGCCTCCTGCTCCCGGCGGACACCCGCGGCGGCTCGCCGTACGACCGGGGCTCCTGTGCCTCGCTCGCCGCACGACCCGGGCTCCTGTGCCTCGCTCGCCGTACGACCGGGGTCGGCCCTGCCCCGCCGTCCGACCCGGGTCTCTGGGCGGGTGGCCCCTACGCCGTTGGACCGGATCGCGGAAAAAGCGTGTGCGGGGCCGATGACTTCGCGCGACCGTGGAGGTCAGTCCTTGCGAAGCGCACGCTCGCGGAAGGAACCGAAGCATGAGCAGCCCATCCCCCGGCCCGGCGATCGAGACCACGGGCCTGGTCAAAACCTTCGGTGAGACACGCGCCGTCGACGGCGTCGACCTCACCGTGCCCGTCGGCACGGTCTACGGGGTCCTCGGCCCGAACGGCGCCGGCAAGACCACGACCGTGAAGATGCTCGCCACGCTCCTGCGTCCGGACGGCGGCGAGGCCCGGGTCTTCGGCCGCGACGTCGTGCGCGAGGCGGACGAGGTGCGGGCCCGGGTGAGTCTCACCGGGCAGTACGCCTCCGTGGACGAGGATCTCACCGGAACCGAGAACCTCGTGCTGCTGGCCCGCCTCCTCGGGCACCGCAGGCCGGCCGCCCACACCCGGGCCGCCCAGCTCCTGGAGGCGTTCGGACTGACGGACGCGGCCGGGAAGCAGGTCAAGCACTACTCGGGCGGCATGCGGCGCCGCATCGACATCGCCGCGTCCATCCTGAACACGCCCGACCTGCTGTTCCTCGACGAGCCGACGACCGGTCTCGACCCGCGCAGCCGCAACCAGGTGTGGGACATCGTCCGCGCGGTGGTCGCCCAGGGCACCACGGTCCTGCTGACCACGCAGTACCTGGACGAGGCCGACCAACTGGCGTCCCGGATCGCGGTCATCGACCGGGGCACGGTGATCGCGGAGGGCACCAAGGGGGAGCTCAAGGCGTCGGTCGGCGCCGGATCCGTCCACCTGCGGCTGCGCGACCCCGAGCAGCGGCCGCTCGCCGCGGACCTGCTGCACCGCGCCTTCGACGCCCAGGTGCAGGCCGACCCCGACCCGGTGGCGCTGACCGCGCGCCTCGGCTCCGCCGCGAGCCAGGACACCGCCGCCGAGCAGGCCGCCCGAGCGCTGAGCGAACTCGCCCGGGCCGGTGTCACCGTCGACAACTTCTCGCTCGGCCAGCCCAGCCTGGACGAGGTCTTCCTCGCCCTGACCGGACACGACACCGGCGCACCCGGTTCCGGAGCCGTCCCCGGCCCGGGCCACGACCCGAAGGACGAGGTGGCGGCATGACCACCACGACGACCACCGGCGACGTCGAACTCGCCCCGGTGCGCACCGACTCCCTGGCGGACCTGCTGGTCGCCAAGGAGCGTCCGCCTCGGCCCAGTGCCTGGTCCGCCTCGCTGACCTTCGGCTGGCGCGCGATCCTCAAGATCAAGCACGTGCCCGAGCAGCTTTTCGACGTCACCGCCTTCCCGATCATGATGGTGCTGATGTACACGTACCTGTTCGGCGGGGCGCTGGCCGGCTCGCCGAAGGCGTACATCCAGTTCCTGCTGCCGGGCATCCTGGTGATGTCGGTCGTGATGATCACGATGTACACCGGGATCTCGGTCAACACGGACATCGAGAAGGGCGTCTTCGACCGCTTCCGCACCCTGCCGATCTGGCGTCCGTCGACGATGGTGGGCTACCTGCTCGGCGACGCGCTGCGCTACACCCTGGCGTCCCTCGTGATGCTGACCGTCGGGATGATCCTCGGCTACCGCCCCGACGGCGGAGTGGTGGGCGTGGTCGCCGGGATCGCGCTGCTGTTGCTGTTCGCGTTCTCGTTCTCGTGGATCTGGACGATGTTCGGCCTGCTGCTGCGCACCGAGAAGTCGGTGATGGGCGTCAGCATGATGGTCATCTTCCCGCTGACCTTCCTGTCCAACGTCTTCGTGGATCCGACCACCATGCCGGGCTGGCTCCAGGCCTTCGTCAACAACAGCCCGGTCACTCACCTCGCCTCGGCCGTGCGCGGACTGATGGCCGGGGACTGGCCGGCCGGCGAGATCTCCTGGACCCTGGGCTGGGCGGGCCTGTTCATCCTGGTCTTCGGACCGGTCACCATGCGGCTGTACAACCGCAAGTAGGGCCGCTCGGGCGAGGCGCTTCCGAAGCGGTCGCTCCGCTGCCGTCGCTTCCGCTGCCGTCGCTTCCGCTGCGGTCGTTGCCGCTGGGGTCCGTCGAGCGCGTCTTCGGCGCCTCGTCAGTCCCGGGGGAGCGGGCGCATGTCGGGGGCGACCTGGCGGCCCTGGGTGACCCGCACGATGGTGATCAGCCGGTCGGTCAGCTCCAGCGTCCCGACGGCCCGGTCGTCGTAACCGAGCACCCGGTGACCGCGCAGCACGCTCACCACCAGGTCGTCCACCTCCCTCGGCGTCTTGCCGACCTCGGCCTTTATGACCGGGCGTTCGACGATGTCGAGGCCCGTGCCCTGCTGGATGAGGTCCTCCATCACCATGCCGGCCGCGGGGCTGAGCACCGACAGACCGAGCAGCCGTCCGGCCGCGCTGGCGCTGGTGATGACCGCGTCGGCGCCGGACTGCTTCAGCAAGGGCGCGTTCTCCTCCTCGCGCACGGCGACCACGATCTTCGCGCCCCGGTTGAGCTGGCGCGCCGTCAGCGTCACGAGGACGGCGGTGTCGTCGCGTTGCGTCGCGATGATGATCTGCTTCGCCCGGTAGACCTCGGCCCGCTTCAGCACCTCGCTCCGGGTCGCGTCCCCGACCACGCCCGCGAAGCCGTCGGCCGCGGCGGCCTCGATCGCCTTGGCGCTGGGGTCGACCACCACGACCTGTTCCTTGCGCAGACCCGTCGCACAGACGGTCTTGATCGCCGAGCGGCCCTTGGTGCCGAACCCGACGACGACGGTGTGATCACGCAACGCGGACCTCCAGCGGTTCAGTCGCCACTCCTCCCGGGTGCGTTCGGTGAGGGCCTCGAGGGTGGTGCCGACCAGGATGATCAGGAACAGCACGCGCAACGGCGTGATGACGAAGATGTTGGTGAGCCGGGCCGCGTCGGTGACCGGGGTGATGTCGCCGTACCCGGTGGTGGAGAGGGTGACGGTGGCGTAGTAGAAGGCGTCGAGGAAGTCGACCGTCCCGTCCGCGTTGTCGGTGTAGCCGTCCCGGTCCAGGTACACGACCAGTGCCGTCACCACGAGGACCACCAGCGCCACGGACAACCGCTTGGCGACCTGGCGGATCGGGTGCTCGACGACCTTCCTCGGAAGCGTCACCCGATGGGTCACCAGGTGTTCGTCCGCCTGTCGGGCGATGGCGTCCTGGCCCGGAAGTTTCACGTGAAACACACCCCGATCCCACTGGACGCCCAGGGCAGGTCCAGCAGTTCCGTCTCCTCGTCCGGCCGGGCGCCCCCGGGCAGCACGACCGCGAGGGCGTCGGCCGCCGCGACACCACGCAGCATCGCCGGGCCGTTGTAGTGCAGCGGCACGGCGTGATCACCGCGCAGTACGACGGGAACCAGCCGGGTGTCGCGCGGATGGCTCTGCACCGTGCCCCGCAGCGGCATCGTGTACGGCTCGGGCGCGGGGCGCGCCGCGAGGGTGCGCAGCAGGGGTTCGGCGAGGGTGAGCAGCCCGGAGACGGCGGCGAGCGGGTTGCCGGGCAGCCCCACGAGGTGCTGGTGGTCGTGCACCCGGGCCAGCAGCATGGGGTGGCCGGGGCGTACACCGACCCCGTCCACGAGGAGTTCGGCACCGAGGCGGTGCAGCGTGGGGTGGACGTGGTCGACGGGTCCGGCGGCGGTGCCGCCGGTGGTGACGACGACCTCGGCGCCGGAGGTGGCGATCGCCTCGTGCAGGGCCTCCGCGTCGTCACCGATCCGCCGGACGGAGACGACGTCGGCTCCCAGCGCTCGCAGCCACGGCGGCAGCATCGGGCCGAGGGCGTCACGGATCAGACCGTCGTGCGGCAGTCCCCGGGTGAGCAGTTCGTCGCCGAGAACGAGGACCTCGGCACGCGGGCGGGGGACGACGGTGAGCGTGTCGTACCCGGCGGCCGAGGCGAGGCCGAGCACGGCCGGGGTCACCAGGGTGCCGACGGCCAGGAGCTGGTCGCCGCTGCGGCACTCCTGCCCGCGGGGCCGGATGTCCTGGCCCTGGGCGACCGTCCGGGGTCCGTGGGCCGTGTCGAGGTGCAGCCGTCCCGCGGCGTCGGTGCGGCCGTGCTCGCTGCGGAGCACCGCGGTGGTGTCCGGGGGGATGCGGGCGCCGGTGGCGATGCGGACGGCCTCGCCGTCGGTGAGCGGCGGGTGCGCGGCCCGGCCGGCCAGCACTCCCTCCTCCCGCACCTCCCACGGCCCCGGCCCCGCGACCGCCCAGCCGTCCATGGCCGAGGTGTCGAAGGACGGCAGGTCGGTGAGGGCCGTCAGCGGGGCGGCCAGGGTGAGGCCGAGCGCCGCGTCGAGCGTGACCGACACCGGGGCCCGCCGTCCGGCGCGGCCGGGGCGACCGGCGCGCTCGGCGACGGCGCGCGCCTCGGCCCAGGGGGTGGCGTGCGCACGGCGGTCGCGGTCAGCGGCCCCTTCGCCGGGCGCGGAGGCCCGGCCCGGCGCCGGAGCGGGGGTCCGCCCGGGAGGACGGGGGCCGGGGTTCTCGTTCACCAGGGCGAGCGCCTCCTCGACGTCGAGGTCGTCGGCGTCCTGGCTCCCCCGGGTGCGGTGCGCGGTCATGTCGCGTCCGGGCGGGCGCCGGGGCCGGCGTCGTCGGGCGCCGCCGCGGACGGGGCGTCGGCGGGTCCCGTGCCCCTGCTCCCCGCGGTGTTCCCGCCGGTGTTCCCGCCGGTGTTCCCGTCGGTGTCCTCCTCGGCCCAGCGGTTTGCCAGGGCCGCCGCCCTGCGGGCCGCTTCGGCGACGGTGTCCGGGTCACCGCCCGCGCGGGCCGCGGCGTATCCCACGAGGAAGGTGGTCAGCGGTGCCGCGGGCCGGGCCACGCCGTGGGCTGCGTCGCGGGCCAGGTCGAGCAGGAGGGTGGTGTCGACGTCCAGGTCGATGCCCAGCTCGTCCTTGACTGCGGTGATCCATTCGTCCAGCACGTGTCCATGCTCCCTGATGCGCGCTCTGGCGACGGCGATGTCGTCCCAGGTGTCGCAGTCGAAGGACGCCACCGGGTCGGAGAGTCGGGTGAGGTCGAGCTCGGCGGTCAGCCGGCGCAGCGGCAGCCCGGCGACGCCGCCGTGCCGGTCGAACAGTGCGGTCAGCGTGCGGCGCAGGGCGGCGGTCCGGTAGGCGGCCACGAGCGGCTGGTCCCGGCCGTCGCCGTCGGTCAGCACGACACCGTCGGCGGGGCCCGCGCACAGCTCCGTCACCAGCCGTTCCACGGTGTGCGTCCCGAGGAAGGGCAGGTCGGCCGAGAGCAGCACGGCCACGTCGGCGTCGCTGTACCCGAGTCCCGCGTGGAGGGCGGCGAGCGGGCCCCCGCCGGGCGGCTCCTCCCGAGCCCAGACGACGGGCCGTGCGGTGGGCCGGGGATCGGCCACCACCACGGTGGTACGGGCCCCGGCGCAGGCGCCGAGCACCCGGTCGATCAGGGGCCGCCCGCCCACGCGCACGCCGGGTTTGTCGGCACCCGACAGCCGGCGGGCGGCGCCGCCGGCGAGGACGAGCGCGTCGTACGGGGGGCGCGCCCGGGCCGGTGCGCGCCGTGCCTCGGAGCCGGGCCCGGCGCCGGGGTCACCAGGGAGCGGGAACTCGGTCACACCCCCGAGTATGCGCGGCCCCCGCGATCACCGGGAACGCGGGGGCGCGTGAACGACGGCGGTGTCCGGGCGTGTCAGGGCGTCCGGTGACACCGGCGCCGTCACAGGGTGCGCAGCAGCACCGCCGGTTGCTCCACACAGTCGGCCACGTAGCGCAGGAAGCCGCCGGCGGTTCCGCCGTCGCAGACCCGGTGGTCGAAGGTGAGCGACAGCTGGACGACCTGACGCACGGCCAGCTCACCCTCGTGCACCCACGGTTTCGGCACGATCCGGCCGACCCCGAGCATGGCCGCCTCCGGGTGATTGATGATCGGAGTGGAGCCGTCGACACCGAAGACGCCGTAGTTGTTCAGCGTGAAGGTGCCGCCGGTGAGGTCCGCCGGCGTGAGGGTGCCCGCTCGGGCCGCCTCGGTCAGCTGCGCGAACCGCTCCGTGAGCCCCTCCGCGTCCCGCGCGTGCGCGTCCCGGACCACGGGCACGACGAGCCCCCGGTCGGTCTGCGCGGCGAAGCCGAGGTGGACGGCCTCGTGCCGCACGATCTCGCGGGCCGCCGTGTCGACCGAGGAGTTCAGCTCCGGATAGCGGGCCAGGGCCGCGGTGCAGATCCGGGCCAGCAGCGCGAGCACGGAGATCTTCGGCCCGCCGGAGGCGTTCATCGCGGTGCGCGCCCGCATGAACTCCGTCGCGTCGGCGTCGACCCAGCAGGTGGCGTCCGGTATCTCGGAGCGGCTCCGCGTCAGCTTGTCGGCGACAGCGCCCCGGATGCCCTTGAGCGGCACCCGCGTGACACCGGCGCGGTCCCGCTCCGCCGGGGCCGGGGACGCGGGGACCGTCGCGGCGGCGCCCGGAACGGTGCCGTCCCGGCGGCCGGTCGCGGCGAGGTGTTCCGCGCCGTTCGTGCGGTCCGGCGCGGCGGCGACGCGCAGGGCGCCCTCCACGTCCGCCCGCAGGATCAGCCCGTCGGGTCCGGAACCGGTCAGGCGCCGCAGGTCCAGGCCGTTCTGCCGGGCCAGCCTGCGCACCAGCGGTGAGATCACGGGCACCGGCCCGTCCGCCCCACCGTCCGGACCCGAGGAGGCCGAGCGAGCCGAGGAGGCCGAGAGGGCCGAGGAGGCCGAGAGGGCCGAGGAGGCCGAGGGAGTCGAGCGAGCCGAGGGAGCCGTGGACGCGTGCGGCGTGCCGGAGGCGGGCGTCGCGTCGGCCGCGGCTGTCGCGGCTGTCGGGTTGTTCTCGTTCGCCGCGGCTGTGCGGTTGTTCTCGTTCGTCCCGTGGGGCGCCCTGGACAGCGGGCCCCCCTGGCGGACCCGGCGGCGCCGGGCGGGCGCCTCCGAGGTGCCGTAGCCGACCAGGACGTTGCCCGAGCCCTCACCCCGGGAGCCCTCGGCACGGGCGGCGCCGGCGGTGTCCGCCGCGCCCTTCGGACCGTCCCCGTCCGGCTCGCCGACCGCGACCGTCAGCAGCGGTGACCCGACGGGCAGTTCGGTCCCCTCCTCGCCGAAGCGGGCGGTCACCACCCCGCCGTAGGGGCAGGGCACCTCGACCATCGCCTTGGCCGTCTCGACCTCCACGACCGGCTGGTCGATCGCGACGACGTCACCGACCTCGACCAGCCAGCGCACGATCTCCGCCTCGGTGAGCCCTTCACCGAGGTCGGGCAGCTTGAACTCCAGGACCTGTGTCATCAGCTCTCGGCCTCCCACTGCAGGCGGCCCACCGCGTCCAGGATCCGGTCGACACCGGGCAGGTGGTGGCGCTCGAGCATCGGCGGCGGATAGGGCAGGTCGAACCCGGCCACGCGCAGCACCGGCGCCTCCAGGTGGTGGAAGCAGCGCTCGGTGACCCGCGCCGCGATCTCCCCGCCCGGGCCGCCGAAGCCGCCCGACTCGTGGACGACGACCGCGCGTCCGGTCCGGCGCACCGAGGCGCACACGGTCTCGTCGTCGAACGGCACCAGGGACCGCAGATCGACGACTTCGAGGTCCCATCCCTCGGCCCGGGCCGCCTCGGCGGCCTCCATGCAGACGGGGACCGACGGACCGTAGGTGATGAGGGTGGCGCTGCGGCCCGTGCGCCGCACCACGGCACGGCCGATGGGCTCCACGGGCGCCGGCTCGTCGGCGTTCCAGGTGTCCTTCGACCAGTACAGGCGCTTGGGCTCCAGGAACACCACCGGGTCGTCGGAGGCGATGGAGGCGCGCAGCAGCCCGTAGGCGTCCGCGACGGTCGCGGGCGTGACGACATGGAGCCCCGGAGTCGCCATGTAGTACGCCTCGGACGAGTCGCTGTGGTGCTCGACGCCGCCGATGCCGCCCCCGTAGGGGACGCGGATGGTGATCGGCAGGGGCATGGCACCGCGGGTGCGGTTGCGCGTCTTCGCCACGTGCGACAGCAGTTGCTCGAACGCCGGGTAGGCGAACGCGTCGAACTGCATCTCGACGACGGGGCGCAGCCCGTACATCGCCATGCCGACGGCCGTGCCCAGGATGCCGGCCTCGGCCAGCGGGGTGTCCGTGCAGCGGTCGTCACCGAACTCCTTGGCGAGGCCGTCCGTGATGCGGAAGACGCCGCCGAGGGTGCCGACGTCCTCGCCCAGGACGTGCACGGTCGGGTCGGCGGCCATGGAGTCGCGCAGCGCACGGGTGAGCGCCTGCGCCATGGTGGCCGGCTTGACGGCGACGGTGGTCATCGGTGCGTCCCTTCCGACTCGGCCTCGGCCTCCAGCTCGGCCCGCAACTGCTCCCGCTGCTCGAGCAGCTGCGGCGTGGGCTCCGCGTAGACGTGGCTGAACAGGTCCATGGGGTCGAGCACGGCGTCCCGGTTCATGCGTTCGCGCAGGTCGGCGGCGAGCGTCTCGGCGTCCCGGCGGGCGGTCTCGATGCCGTCCTCGTCGAGCAGACCGCGCTCGGTGAGCTCCCGCTCCAGCAGCACCACGGGGTCGTGCCCCTTCCAGGTCTCCACCTCGGCGTCGCCCCGGTAGCGAGTCGCGTCGTCCGCGTTGGTGTGCGCCTCCATGCGGTACGTGATGGCCTCGACCAGCGTGGGGCCGCCCCCCTCGCGGGCTCTGCGGACGGCGTCGGACAGGACCTCGTGCACGGCGGCGGCGTCGTTGCCGTCGACCAGGCGGCCGGGCATGCCGTAGCCGACGGCCTTGTGAGCGAGGGAGGGTGCCGCGGTCTGCTTGTCGAGCGGCACGGAGATCGCGAAGCCGTTGTTCTGGACGAGGAAGACGACCGGGGCCTGCCAGACGGCGGCGAAGTTGAGCGCCTCGTGGAAGTCGCCCTCGCTGGTGCCGCCGTCGCCGACCATGGCCAGCGCGACCACGTCGTCGCCCTTGAGCCGGGCGGCGTGCGCGAGACCGACCGCGTGCGGCAGCTGGGTGGCCAGCGGCGTGCTGAGCGGGGCCACCCGGTGCTCGTAGGGGTCGTAACCGGTGTGCCAGTCGCCGCGCAGCAGGGTGAGCGCCTCGACCGGGTCCACCCCGCGGGCCACGACGGCGAGCGTGTCGCGGTAGCTGGGGAAGAGCCAGTCCTGGTCCCGCAGGACGAGGGCGGCGGCGACCTCGCACGCCTCCTGACCGGTGCTGGACGGGTAGACCGCCAGACGGCCCTGCTTGGTGAGGGCAGTCGCCTGCGCGTTGTAGCGGCGGCCCTTCACCAGCTCCCCGTACAGCCGGCGCAGCAGCTCCGGGTCCGCCTTCGCGGCCGCCCCGGTGCCGAGCACCCGGTACGGCTCCGCGTCCGGCAACAGCGGCGCGGGATCCGTACGGGGCTGCCAGGTGGGCGGCGGAGTCGGCCGGTAGGCGCCCCGCTGCTCCATGACCGTCATGACGCACCTCCTGGTGGGAGCGGCTCAAGGAGGCGCAGCGTCTGTGACGCGCCTCACCAACCGATTGTTCGGTCGTCGGCACATTTTGGCTACAGGTGGCGCCAGGCTGTGGACAAACGGTTCTCCACAGCCTGAGATGGATGCAGTACGTCCATCGTGGAGAGGCGGGGGCGGGTGTCGTCTGAACAAATGGCCGAAGGATCGGAGCCCGTCGCACCCCCGCGGCCCGCCCGCCCCCTCGACGACGTCGATCAGGACATCCTGCGCATGCTCCAGGTGGACGGCCGTGCGTCCATACGGTCGGTCGCCGAGCGGGTCCACGTGTCACGGGCGAACGCCTACGCCCGGATCAACCGTCTCGTGGAGGACGGTGTCATCCGCGGTTTCGGGGCCCGCGTGGACCACGAGCGGGCCGGGCACGGGACGTCCGCGTACATCACCCTGAAGATCGTGCAGAACTCCTGGCGCACGGTCCGCGAGCAGCTCAGGCAACTCCCGGGCGCCTCGCACATCGCCCTGGTCGGCGGGGACTTCGACGTCCTGCTGCTGGTGCACACGCCGGACAACCGGACCCTGCGCGAGCTGGTGCTCACCCGCCTGCAGGCGATCCCGGAGGTGCTCAGCACGCGCACGCTGCTGGTCTTCGAGGAGGAGGACCTGGAGCCGCAGGGCTGAGGGTGGCTGAGCTGCGGGGCCGGAACCGGAGGGCCGCGGGCCGGAAGCCCGTCGCCCTCGGCGCCCGGCGCCCGGTGCCCGGCGCACCACGCTCAGGGACCCGTCGTCTCCGGCCTGCCTGGACCCGCCTTCCTGACGACGTCTTCCTGACAACGTTCTTGCTGAAGCCGCCTCCCTGAACACCTGGCTGGTCAGGGGCGGTTCGCAGCCCACTCCGGAAGCCCGCTCGGAGGGCCCGACCGCTCAGGGTCCGCTCAGAGGGGTCCTCTCGAAGGGCTGGCTCAGGCGCCCGCTCAGGTCGCCCTGCGCAGACCGCCGAAGGCGAGCCGGACCACCGCGTCGGCGACCTCGCGCTCGCTCGACCCGCGGCCGTCGGGCCGGTACCACTCGACGATCGAGTTGATCATCCCGAAGACCAGCCGGGTCACGAGCCGCCCGTCTATGTCGCCCCGCACGTCCCCGTCGTCCGCGGCCGCCTCGAGCAGCGCGGCAACCCGGTGGTCGAACTCGCGCCGCCGGTCCAGGGCCCAGCGCTCGGTGTCGGTGTTGCCGCGCACCCTGAGCAGCAGGGTCACGTAGGGCAGTTCCGCCGTGAGCACCTCCACCATGCGGCGCACGACGTGCTCCAGACGCTCGGCCGCCCGCCCCTCCCGCGCCGCCTCCTCGTCGAGGATGCCGAAGAGCCCGTCCAGCGCGCGGCTCACCGCACGGCGCAGCAGCTCCTCCTTGCCGGACACGTGGTGGTAGATCGACGACTTGGAGATCCCGGCGGCCTTGGACAGGTGCTCCATGGAGGTGCCGTCGTAGCCGCGCTCGATGAACACCTGGACGGCCACGGACAGCAGCGTCTCCGGGGTGTAGGTGTCGCGCCGGGCGGTGGTCATGGGGTGCTCTCCCGCTTCTCGGTGGCGTGCGCGTGCCGGCGGAGCGCCGACGAGGGCGCGTACCGGCCTGACGGGTCGCGCTCGTGCAGCGTCGCCAGGAGGGCGCGGGCCCAGTCGTGGCCGAGGCGGCGGCTCCACTCGAAGGGGCCGAGGGGGTAGTTCACGCCGAGGCGCATCGCGGTGTCGATGTCCTCCTCCGTGGCCACTTCGCGGGCGGCGGCGTCGTACGCGAGGTCGATGATCCGCGCCACCGTCCGCGCGACGATCATGCCGGGCACGTCCCCGATGACGCTGACCTGCTTGCCGAGCGCCTGGAACAGGCCGGTGGCCTCGGCGACCGTCCGGGCGGGAGTGGTGTCCCGGCACGCGGACAGGGCGATCCGGGTGGCCGTGCGGTAGTCCAGGGCGAGGTCGAAGTGGACCGTGTCGCCGAGTTCCACGGACGTCCGCCCGTCGGCGAGGGCCAGCCGGCCGCCCCCCGGCAGCACCAGCCCCCGGCCGCCCCCGGCCGCCGCGCCCGCGCCCGCACGCACCTCGATGCCCGCCCCACGGATCAGGTCGAGCAGTTCTGAGGCCGGACCCAGGTCACCGTCGACCACCACGTGGGCGGGGGCGGGTTCCGGGGCGGCGGTGTGCGGCTCGGGGTGCGGTGCGTCGTCCCGGTGGTCGTACCAGCCCCGGCCGCTCTTACGGCCCAGGCGGCCGGACTCGACCAGGCGGCGCTGGGCGAGGGAGGGGGTGAAGCGCACGTCCCCGAAGAACGACTCCCACACCGAACGGGTGACGGACTCATTGACGTCCTGACCGATCAGGTCGGTCAGCTCGAAGGCCCCCATCCGGAAGCCGCCGGACCCGCGCAGCACCGCGTCGACGGTGGCCGGGTCGGCCCCCCGCTCCTCGTACACCGCGAACGCCTCCGCGTAGAAGGGGCGGGCGATCCGGTTGACGATGAACCCGGGGGTGTCCGCGCAGGCGACCGGGGTCTTGCCCCAGGCGCGGGCGGTCTCGTGCGCGCGCTCGGCGCAGGCGGGGTCGGTGGCGAACCCGGAGACGACCTCGACGAGCGGCAGCAGCGGGGCCGGGTTGAAGAAGTGCAGGCCCACGAACCGGCCGGGGACGCGCAGCGCACCGCCGACGGCCGTGACCGACAGGGAGGAGGTGTTGGTGGCGAGCAGACAGTCGTCGGAGACGATGCCCTCCAACGCCGTGAACAGCTCCTGCTTGACGTCGAGCCGTTCCAGGACGGCCTCGACGACCAGGGCGCAGTCCGCGAGGTCGGCGAGGTCGTCGGCGGGCAGCAGCCGGGCGCGGGCCGCGTCCCGGTCCGCGGCGCTCAGCCGCTCCTTGGCCACCAGACGGTCGAGCCGAGCGCCGATCGCGTCGGCGGCCTCCCGGGCCCGGCCGGGGACGGCGTCGTACAGTCGCACCGGATGGCCCGCGACCAGCGCGACCTGGGCGATTCCCCGGCCCATGGTGCCGGTGCCGACCACGGCCACGGGACTGCTGAGGTCGAGTGCTGTCATGGGCGCGATCCTCCCGCACGGCGTTTTCCACAGATGCGGCGGACCCCCTTGTCCCGACCGATCGTTCGGTTACTCTAACTCTGACCGCCCGTCCCCGCCCATGTTTCTGCCCACGTACTGCCCAGGTCCATGAGCTCGCCGAAGAGTTCCTGAGACGAGGAGTTGGTCCCCATGGCCGCCGAACTCACCGCGCACCAGCTGATCACCCGGCACCGGCCCACCCTGGACGGGGCCCTGGAAGCGATCCGCACGCGCGCGTACTGGTCCCCGCACCCGGAGCACCCCAAGGCGTACGGGGAGAACGGCAGCCTGGACCTGGCGGCGGGCAAGGCCGCCTTCGACGCCCTGCTCGGCACCCGCCTGGATCTCGGTCAGCCCGGCACCGACGGCTGGGTGGACGGCGAGGTCTCCCCGTACGGCCTCGACCTGGGCGTGAGTTACCCGCACGCCGACCTGGACGAGTTGCTGCCGGCCATGAAGGCGGGGATGCGGGCCTGGCGCGACGCCGGCGCGGAGCTGCGCGCGGTGGTCTGCCTGGAGATCCTCAAGCGCATCAGCGACCGGTCGCACGAGTTCGCCCACGCGGTCATGCACACCTCGGGGCAGGCCTTCCTGATGGCCTTCCAGGCGGGCGGCCCGCACGCACAGGACCGCGGGCTGGAGGCGGTGGCCTACGCCTATGTGGAGCAGGTGCGCACGCCCGACACGGCGGAGTGGACCAAGCCGCAGGGCAAGCGCGACCCGCTCGCGCTCACCAAGACGTTCACGCCGGTCCCGCGCGGCATCGGCCTGGTCATCGGCTGCAACACCTTCCCCACGTGGAACGGCTACCCCGGCCTGTTCGCCTCCCTGGCCACGGGCAACGCGGTCCTGGTCAAGCCGCACCCGCGTGCCGTACTGCCGCTGGCGCTCACCGTGCAGGTCGCGCGCCAGGTGCTCACCGAGGCGGGCTTCGACCCGAACCTGGTGGCGCTGGCCGCCGAACGGCCCGGCGAGGGCATCGCCAAGACCCTGGCCACCCGCCCGGAGATCCGGATCATCGACTACACCGGTTCCACCGAGTTCGGCGACTGGCTCGAGGCCAACGCCCGCCAGGCGCAGGTGTACACCGAGAAGGCCGGCGTCAACACGGTCGTCATCGAGTCCACCGACGACTACAAGGGGATGCTGTCCAACCTGGCGTTCTCGCTGTCCCTGTACAGCGGCCAGATGTGCACCACCCCGCAGAACCTGCTGATCCCCCGCGACGGCATCACCACGGACGTGGGCCCGAAGACCTTCGACGAGGTCGCGGCGGACCTGGCGAAGGCGGTCGACGGCCTGCTCGGCGACGACACCCGCGCCAACGCCCTGCTCGGGGCGATCGTCAACCCGGACGTCAAGGCGCGACTGGAGGCCGCGGCCGGGCTCGGGGAGGTCGTCCTGGCCTCCCGCGAGATCACCCACCCGGAGTTCCCGGGCGCGGTGGTGCGCACACCGGTGATCGTGAAGCTGGACGGCTCGAAGCCGGACGCCGAGTCGGCCTACATGAGCGAGTGCTTCGGCCCGGTCTCCTTCGCCGTCGCGGTCGACTCCGCCACGGACGCGGCCGAACTCCTGCGGCGCACCGTCCGTGAGAAGGGCGCCATGACGGTCGGCGCGTACACCACCTCCCCGGAGGTCGAGGAGAGCGTGCGCGAGGTCTGCCTGGAGGAGGCCGCCCAGCTGTCCCTCAACCTGACCGGCGGGGTGTACGTGAACCAGACGGCCGCCTTCTCCGACTTCCACGGCTCCGGCGGCAACCCCGCGGCCAACGCCGCGCTGACCGACGGCGCCTTCGTGGCCAACCGCTTCCGGGTGGTCGAGGTACGCCGGGAGGCGTAGGAGGGATAGGAAGGACCGGGACACCGCGTCGCGGGCGGGGCGGATGGCCGGGCTGTCCGTGAGCGCGGCGGATGGCCGGACCGTCCGTGAGCGCGGCGGAATGCGGGCCGGCGGAAGGCGGGCCGCAGTCGTCGCGGCGTCATGCGGGGACGGGGCAGCCCGCACCGCGGTGCGTCCTGGCGGTGCGGGCTCGCGGTGCGCCACCGCAGTGCGCCACCGCAGGGCGCCAACGGTCGAGGGCCTCAGGCGGGAGCGCCCCCGGTGGCGCTCCAGTGGTACAGCGCCATGGCCACGCTGGTCGCCAGGTTGTAGCTGGAGACCTGGGGCCGCATCGGCAGCGCGACCAGTTGGTCCGCCCGTGCGCGCAGCTCGGGCGAGAGCCCGCTGCGCTCGGACCCGAAGGCGAGCAGCGCGTCATCGGGCAACGTCGTCCCGCGGATGTCCCGTCCCTCGGGGTCGAGCGCGAACACCGGCCCGGCGGGCAGTTCGTCGACGGTCAGTCGCTGCACGGTGGTGGCGAAGTGCAGCCCGGCCCCGCCGCGCACCACGGTGGGGTGCCAGGGGTCCAGCGTGCCGGTCGTGACCACCCCGGTCGCACCGAACCCGGCGGCCAGCCGGATCACCGCGCCGGTGTTCCCCAGGTTGCGCGGCTGGTCCAGCACCACGATCGGGGCGGTGCGCGGAACGCGCGCCAGCGCCTCCACCCGGCCCGCGCGGGAGGGCCGGACGGCGAGTGCGGCGACCGCGGTGGGGTGCGGCCGGGTCACGACGGAGGCGTACGTCTCGTAGGGAACCTCGGTGAGCAGCGTCCCCAGGGCCCGGTGCACATCAGGCGCCAGTTCGTCGGCGAGGGCGAGCGCGGCGCCCAGGTCCGCGGTGACCGCCACCCGGACCTCCGCGCCGAAGCGCACGGCGTGCTTGAGCGCGTGGAATCCGTCGAGCAGCACCACGTCCGAGGACTCCGCCAGGCGACGCCAGAGGGTCATGGCGTCAGACACGGAGGCGGGCACGGGTGCGGGTGCGGGCACGGGTGCGGAAGCGGAGACAGCGGTCGCAGGCGTAACGGTGGGGGCCTGGGCAGCGTCGAAGGCGTTCGCCGCGTCCGACGGGGAGCCGGTGTCGGGGCTGCGGCCGGGCGCCGTACCGGGGTTCGGCGCGGACGCGGAGGAGCGGGTACGGCAGCCGTCGTCGGACGCGGGGGAGCCGGTGGGGCGGCTGTCGTCGGACGAGGAGGAGCCGGTGGGGCGGCTGTCGTCGGACGAGGAGGAGCCGGTGGGGCGGCTGTCGTCGGACGAGGAGGAGCCGGTGGGGCGGCTGTCGTCGGGGGCGGGGGCGGTCATGAGGTGCAGCCTATGTGCGCTTATGGGGACCGTCGCCGGGTGCGGGGGACGGCATCACCGGACCTGGTCCGGGTGCGTTGCCGCCCGCCGGGACGGCGCCCGGCCCGGGGCGGCGGGTGCCCGGCACGGTGCGCTGCCCGAGACCGGGGTCGGGGTCAGGGTCGGGGTCGGTGGCGCCCCGGGCGCCTGCACCCGCCTGGGCACCGGCCTCGCCGAGGGCGGCCGACAGCGCTGCGCCCCGGCTGCCGTCGGTACGACCGGGCCGCCATCGCATGCGGCGTGCCCGTGCCGCCGCGTTGCCCAGCCGGCGCAGGAAGGAGGTCGGCAGGAAGACGGAGTCGGCCGCGATCATCGCCAGCGAGAAGAAGGGCAACCCCAGGATCACCGCGATCGCCGCGTGCTCAGCGATCATGACAGCCAGCAGGACGTTCTTGACCCGCCGGTTGAGCAGCGTGAACGGGAAGGCCACCTGCACGGCCACCGTCCCGTACGTCACCAGCATCACCAGGGTGCCGCTGGACGCGAGCAGGTCACCGAGCGCGGGCCAGGGCGAGAAGTACTCGAGCTGCAACGGGTAGTACACGGCGGTGCCGTCCTGCCAGCGCGAGCCCTGGACCTTGTACCAGCCCGCCGTGGCGTAGATCAGGCACGCCTCGACCATGATCACGAGCAGCGCGCCGTTGTGCACGATGTTCGCCATCACGTCGAGCAGGACCCGTGGCTGTCCGGGCTCCCCCCGGCGGCCGGTCAGCCACCAGAGCCCCTGGGCCACCCACACGGTCCACAGCAGCACGGGGACGAACAGCTCACCGTCCATCCACCCTGCGAGCGTCACCACGAGCAGCAGGAACCCGAGCACGCTCCACAGGACGGGCCCGACCCGGTCCCGGTGCCGTGGCGCCGCGCCTCGTGACCCTTCCCCGGCGGCCCGGCGGGCCCGCCGGGCGTCCAGCGACCACACCTGTCCACAGCGCGTGAACACCAGGTAGATGGCCATCAGGTGCAGCACGTTGTCGCCACCGTCGCCCATGAAGACGCTGCGGTTCTGCAGGGACAGCACGCCCACCATGAACAGCACCGACATGGTGCGGGTGCGCCAGCCCAACAGGAGCAGCACGCTCCACAGCACCGCGAGCACATAGAAGATCTCGAACCAGCCCTGCCCGTCCGACCAGAGCAGGGCGGTGAAGGCACCGTTCGTAGCGACGAGCTGCTGGGCCAGGTCCCAGGCCCACGGGCTGTCGGGCCCGTACAGCTCCTGCCGGTGCGGGAACTCACGGAGCAGGAACAGCAGCCAGGTGACGCCGAGGCCGATGCGCAGGACGGCCGTCTGGTACGGGCCGAGAGCGGCGTCGGTCACGCGCACGATGCCGGAGGAGAGCGCCAGCGAGAAGCGGTTCACCCGATGCCTCCCTGCGCCTCGTCCTCGGGCACCGGCCACCAGGGCAGTGTGCGGTCCACCGGGTCGGTGGACACCTGCTCCCGGCTCCACTCGGGCGGCGGCACGTTGGTGGTGCGCGACCTGACCTGCACACGGTCGACGACTCCACCGGCGCCGACCGCGTCCGCCCGGTCGAGCCGCATCACGACGATGCGACGGAGGTAGGACTCCGACAGTGCGCCCCGTCCGCCCACCGGACGGTTCTTCTCGTCGTGCGTGGCCACGAAGAAGTCCCAGGCACGGCGCAGCTCGTTCTGCTGGGTGTGGCTGGGCAGCAGGTTGCCGTCGATGGCCCGCCCGTCCTCGGCGGACAGGTCGTACCAGCGGGTCGTACGCACGCCGCCGTCCGCGGTGAGCACGTCGGCCCGCGCCTGGAGGGAGATGTTCTGCTGCAACGGGTTGGGGGCGAACAACTTCCAGTTCTGCTCGAACTCCGGGTAGATCCACCGCTGGATCGCGTCACCGTGCTTCTTGCTCACGGTGTTGGCCGGAGCGACGTGCAGGAACGTCATCCCCAGGTGCACGCACACACCGGCGGCCACGACGGCGAGCACGAGCGCGGCACCGATCCGGTACGGCAGCGAGAGCGCGGCCACGCCTGAGCGGGGTCGGCCCGGTTCACCGGAACCCACAGCAGCCGACGCGACGGCACCACCGGGCACGGTGGATCCGGTCGACCCCGTCGACCCGGTCGACCCGGTCGCCCCGGCCGCCCCGGTCGCCCCGGCGGGCGCGCCAGGGTCAGGGCCAGGGGCGACAGGCCCGACAGGCCCGGCGGACCCGGGGGACCGGGCGGGTGACACGGGCCCCGCGGCCCCGGAGACGTTCGCGGAGACGTTCCCGGACACGGCCTCGGGCTCGGGCTCGGGCTCGGGCTCGGGCTCATCGGCGGGCAGCCGAGGTTCCTGCTCGGTCGAGGGCCGAGGCACCCGGGGCCACGCCGTACGGCCGGCGTCACCCCGCGACGCGGCCGGGGCAGGGCCCCTCGGCGCAGGACCCCTCGGCGAGGCGGGACCGGTCGGCGAGGCGGGACCGGTCGGGGAAGCGGAGGAATCGGCGGAGCCGGTTCCGGTGGCCTCCGTGCGCTCCAGCGGATCCGGGCCGCTCGGCTCCGTCGGCCGCCCGTGCCGGGCCGAGGAACCGTCGTCGTACGCGTCCATTCCGCCCCGTTCCACGCTTCATGTCCCAAGCCCCGCTCCGCCGTGCGCGGGTCCGGTCGTCCCCGCGCACCGCCGCCACCTCGCGGTCCTCGCGGTGCCTCGCGGCCCACCACAGTGCGCCGGACGGAACGGTACTCAGCACGGGTAGCACTGGCACAGCCCCGGCGGGCTCCGGTTGCCGTGGCCGTCACCACATCCGCACATCGCAGGACGGGCCGACCGCGGACCGTGCGCATACCGGATGGCGGGCGACCGAAGGACCGGGAAGCCGGACGCGAATGCCGGCAGCCGGCACGCACACCTGCGACGCCACGAAGACGGGCAGACGCGTGAGGACGGGCAGATCCGCAAAGGCGGGCAGACGCGCGGAAACAAGGAGAGGGGCGGAAACAAGGAGAGGGGCGCGGAGACGGGGAGACCGCCCAGCGAACGGGAAGCACGGACGCCGAACGAGTCCGCACAGCGGACGAATGCACACGGCAGGCCGGAGCCGCACAGCGAACGGAACCGCCCGCTGAACGAGCGCGCACCGCGAACGGAGCCGGCCTCCGAACGAGTGCGACAGCGAACGGATCCGCACAGCAGACCGGGCCGCACCGCGGAAGGGCACGGCACACGGCACACGACGGCTCGTGGATGTCCGATGCGCCGCCCGCCCGGATGTCCGCGAGCGGGTTGTCCACAGCGGTTGACACCTCGCGACGGCCGTCTCACCATGGAATCGCACGAACCGAACGATCGGTCGGGAGCGCCTCCGGAGCGGGAGCGGAGGCCGGGACCGCCGAGCAGTCAGGTCAGGAACCAGGTCGAGGGGGACCCATGGCGACAGCAGCCGCCCGCGATACGACGCGGGGCCCGGTGGACGACGCGATCGACGGCGCCGACGGCACCACCGAGTTCCAGCGCGTCTTCGACGCTGCGGTCGCCGCCGAGGAACGGATCGAACCGCGCGACTGGATGCCGGACGCCTATCGGGCCACCCTCGTGCGGCAGATCGCCCAGCACGCCCACTCCGAGATCATCGGCATGCAGCCGGAGGCCAACTGGATCACGCGGGCGCCCTCACTGCGCCGCAAGGCCATCCTGATGGCCAAGGTGCAGGACGAGGCGGGGCACGGCCTGTACCTCTACAGCGCCGCCGAGACCCTGGGCACCAGCCGCGACGAACTCCTCGACAAGCTGCACTCCGGTCGCCAGAAGTACTCCTCGATCTTCAACTACCCGACGTTGACCTGGGCGGACGTCGGCGCGATCGGCTGGCTGGTCGACGGCGCCGCGATCACCAATCAGGTCCCCCTGTGCCGCTGCTCCTACGGCCCCTACGCCCGCGCGATGGTCCGCATCTGCAAGGAGGAGTCCTTCCACCAGCGGCAGGGCTACGAGCTGCTGCTCGCCCTGAGCAAGGGCACCCCGGAACAGCACGCCATGGCCCAGGACGCCGTGGACCGCTGGTGGTGGCCGTCGCTGATGATGTTCGGCCCGCCCGACGACGAGTCACAGCACTCCGCGCAGTCGATGGCCTGGAAGATCAAGCGGCACTCCAACGACGAACTGCGCCAGCGCTTCGTCGACATCTGCGTCCCCCAGGCCGAGTCCCTCGGGCTCACCCTCCCCGACCCTGACCTGCGGTGGAACGAGGAACGGGGGCACTACGACTTCGGCGCGATCGACTGGTCCGAGTTCTGGGACGTCCTCAAGGGCAACGGCCCGTGCAACGAGCAGCGGTTGTCCCAGCGCCGGACGGCCCACGAAGAGGGCGCCTGGGTCCGGGAGGCGGCAGCGGCCTACGCCGCCAAGCGCACCGCGACGCCCACGGCAGGCGCCACCACCGCGGCAGCCGGCACCGCTGCCACGACGGGGGCGACGACGCCCGCAGTGGCCGGCGCCCCCAGCGAGAACCGCGAGAACACCCACAGCGAGACAGGCACGTACAGCGAGACAGGAGCGGCCCGCGCATGACGACCCACACCGACTGGCCCCTGTGGGAGGTCTTCGTGCGTTCACGCCGGGGCCTGTCCCACACCCACGCCGGAAGCCTGCACGCACCGGACGCGGAGTTCGCCCTGCGCAACGCCCGTGATCTGTACACCCGGCGCGGCGAGGGCGTCTCCCTCTGGGTCGTACCGTCCTCGGCGATCACCGCTTCCTCGCCCGACGAGAAGGACCCCTTCTTCGAGCCCGCCGCCGACAAGGCCTACCGGCACCCCACCTTCTACGACATCCCCGAGGGGGTGCAGCACCTGTGACCACCACACCGGCGAAGGACGCCCCTCCCCCGCAGGACACCGCACCCGCGGCGGACACCTCCGTCACGGCGGCGGCCCTGGCCCTCGGTGACGACGCCCTGGTGCTGTCCCACCGGCTGGGCGAGTGGGCCGGTCACGCCCCCGTGCTGGAGGAGGAGGTCGCCCTCGCCAACATCGCGCTGGACCTGCTCGGCCAGGCCCGGATCCTGCTGTCGATGGCCGGGGACGAGGACGAGCTGGCGTATCTCCGTGAGGAGCGGGCCTTCCGCAACCTCCAGCTGGTGGAGCAGCCCAACGGCGACTTCGCCCACACCATCGCCCGCCAGCTGTACTTCTCCACCTACCAGCACCAGCTGTACGCCGAGCTGGCCTCCGGTGACGGCCCGTTCGCCCCGCTGGCCGCCAAGGCCGTCAAGGAGACGGCCTACCACCGCGACCACGCCGAGCAGTGGACCCTGCGCCTGGGCGACGGCACCGAGGAGAGCCACGGGCGGATGCAGCGGGCGGTGGACGCGCTGTGGCGGTACACCGGCGAGATGTTCCGCCCGGTCGACGGGCTCGACGCCGACCCGGCCGCCCTGGAACCCGTCTGGCTGGAACAGATCGGCACAACCCTGGAACGGGCCACGCTCACGGTTCCGTCCACGCCCCGCAGCGGCGCCTGGACGGCCGGCGCGGGCCGGCAGGGCCTCCACACCGAGCCGTTCGGCCGCATGCTCGCCGAGATGCAGCACCTGCACCGCAGCCACCCGGGGGCGACATGGTGACCGTCACGCCCCTGGAGGCGGAGCTGCTGGAGATCGCCGGTTCGGTGCCCGACCCGGAACTCCCCGTGCTGACCCTGCGCGAACTGGGCGTGGTGCGCGCGGTGCACGCCCGGGAAGCGGACACCGTCGAGGTGGAACTGACCCCGACGTACACCGGCTGCCCGGCCATCGAGGCCATGTCCCTGGACATAGAGCGGGCGCTGCGCGATCACGGGGTCCGGAAGGTGACGGTCCGCACCGTGCTCGCGCCCGCCTGGTCGACGGACGACATAACCGACGAGGGCCGGCGCAAGCTGCGCGAGTTCGGCATCGCCCCACCGCGCGTGCGGGGGGCGTCCGGACCGGTCCGCGTGGAGATCGGCCGGACCCGCAGCCGCGCCTCCCGGCCCACGGAAGCTTCGGACGGTGCCGCCGAGGAACCGCTGGCGGCCATCCGCTGCCCGCACTGCGGGTCGGCCGACACCGAGCTACTCAGCCGCTTCTCCTCCACCGCGTGCAAGGCGCTGCGCCGCTGCCTGGCCTGCCGCGAGCCGTTCGACCACTTCAAGGAGCTGTGATGGCCCGCTTCCACAAGCTCCGGGTGGCCGCGGTCGACCGCCTCACCGACGATTCCGTCGCCCTCACCCTCGCCGTCCCCCCGGACCTGCGCGAGGCGTACCGGTACGTCCCCGGCCAGCACCTGGCCGTGCGGCGCATCGCCGACGGCGAGGAGATCCGGCGTACGTACTCCATCTCCTCCCCCGCGCCCGACGGCCGGGCCCCGGACACCCTGAGAGTGGGCGTGCGGCTCGTCGAGGGCGGCGCCTTCTCGACGTACGCGCTCAAGGAGATCGACATCGGGGACGAGCTGGAGGTGATGACTCCGGCGGGCCGCTTCACGCTGCCGCCCGCACCCGGGCTGTACGCGGCGGTCGTCGGCGGCAGTGGCATCACGCCGGTGCTGTCGATCGTCTCGACCCTGCTGGAGCGCGAGCCTCGTGCCCGGTTCTGCCTGATACGCAGTGACCGGACCTCCGCCTCGACCATGTTCCTCGAGGAGGTCGCCGACCTGAAGGACCGCCATCCCGAGCGGTTCCAGTTGGTCACGGTGCTCTCCCGGGAGGAGCAGCAGGCGGGGCTGCCGTCCGGACGGCTCGACCGGGAGCGGCTGACCGCGCTGCTGCCGGCCCTGCTTCCCGTGGACCGGGTGGACGGCTGGTTCCTGTGCGGCCCGTACGGACTGGTCGACGGCGCCGACCGGGCGCTGCGCGCCCTCGGCGTCGACCGGTCCCGCGTGCACCAGGAGATCTTCCACGTGGACGCCGCTCCGGTACCCGCGGGCAGCCGGGGCACGGCTCCGGCCCACACCACCGTCACCGCCCGGCTCGACGGACGCGGCGGCTCCTGGCCCGCGCAGGACGGCGAGTCCCTGCTGGACACGGTCCTGCGGAACCGTCCGGACGCCCCCTACGCGTGCAAGGGCGGCGTGTGCGGGACCTGCCGCGCCTTCCTCGTCACGGGCGAGGTGCGGATGGACCGCAACTACGCGCTGGAGGCGGAGGAGACCGAGGCGGGCTACGTCCTGGCCTGCCAGTCGCGCGCGGTGACGGAGCGGGTCGAGCTGGACTTCGACAGGTAACCGCGTCCCCGTCGAGCACGCGGCTCCGCCCAGCTGCATTCGGCACGGCACGGCACGGGGTGAACGGCCAGGTGGAGGAGTCGGCCGGCAGGTGGATCCGGCAGAGGGATCCGGCAGGTGGAGGTCGGCAGGTGGGGAACGGCAGATGGGGGACGGAGGGCTCGCGCAGCGGAAGCAGGGGGCGCGGAGAGGCTGAAAACCCAGAGAAGCTGAGGCCCCGGAAAGGCGGAGGCTCCCGACACGGGGTCCCGGAGAGGCGGGACTCCCGTCTGCCGGAAGGTGTGGCGTACGGCACGGACACCCGCAAGACGGGACGGACACCCGCCGGACGGGACGCGACGGGGCGACGGTCGACCGCCGGTGTAACGCCGGAGGTCACCCCTCCGCGGCTCCCACGGCCGTCTCCCTCTCCCCGCCTCGCAGCGCCCCCGACGGTCCTCGCCCGACCGCGGCTACCGATGCTCAGTCGCCCCGGCGAGTGGCGTCGAACCTGTACCGGGACGCGTGCCGGGGACGTCGGGGCTGGAGCCGCGCCGCGGCTGCCGGTCGTCGAGACCGTCACACGGACTGCGGCTGCTCGACCCCCGCCCGGACCGTGGTTACAGCACGTGCCCCGGAGCGCCGCCGTCGGCCACGACGGGACGTCCGCTGTGCTCCCACGCCTGCATGCCGCCGTCGACGTTCACCGCGTCGATCCCCTGCTGGGCCAGATACATCGTGACCTGCGCCGACCGGGCGCCCGAGCGGCAGATGACGTGCACCCGCCCGTCCTGCGGGGCCGCCTCGGTCAGGTCACCGAAACGGGCGACGAACTCACTGATGGGGATGTGCAGCGCACCTTCGGCGTGACCGGCCTTCCACTCGTCGTCCTCGCGGACGTCCAGCAGGAAGTCGCCGTCCTTGAGGTCCGCGACCCCGACCGTGGGTACACCAGCTCCAAAACTCATGTCCCCGACGCTACCGGACCGACCGGGCGCACAGCTCAGGCCAGCAGCGCGGCCAGCTCCGCCTCACGTGCGGCGAGCTGCGTGCGCAACTGCTCCGCGATCTCGTCCAGCAGGCCGTCCGGGTCGTCGGGCGCCAGCCGGAGCATGCCGCCGATGGCACTGTCCTCCAGCTCCTTGGCCAGCACCGTGAGCATTTCCTTCCTCTGGGCCAGCCATTCCAGCCGGGCGTAGAGCTCCTCCGCCGGGCTCGCGACCCGCTCCTGCTGCGGTCCGGCCGCCCACTCCTCGGCCAGCGCACGCAGTTCCGAGGCGTCGCCGCGGGCGTAGGCGGCGTTGACGCGGGTGATGAACTCCTCGCGGCGACGGCGTTCCGCCTCCTCCTGGGCGAGGTCCGGGTGAGCCTTGCGGGCGAGGTCCCGGTACAGCTTCCGGGCCTCCTCCCCGGGGCGTACCCGCTGCGGGGGGCGGACCTGCTGGTCGGTGAGCATCGCGACGGCCTCGGGGAAGAGCCCGTCGCTGTCCATCCAGCCGTTCAGCAGTTCCTCGACGCCGGGGATGGGAGCCATCTGGGCCCGGGCCTCGTCCGCACGGCGCCGGTCGTCGGGGTCGCCGCTGCGTTCGGCCTTCGCCTCCAGGATCCGGACGTCCAGTTCCTCGAGCCGGGCGTACATCGGGCCGAGCTTCTGTTCGTGCAGCCGGGAGAAGTTCTCCACCTCGACGCGGAAGCTCTCCACGGCGATCTCGAACTCGATCAACGCCTGCTCGGCGGCCCGTACGGCCTGCTCCAGCCGCTCCTCGGGCCGGCGCGCGCCGCCATCCGTCGGCTCCCGCCGTGCGTCGGCGTCGCCACCCTGATCACCTTGCGAGGTCGTCACCCGGACAGCGTAGGGCACCCACCGGGCCCGCGCCGTCCGCGCCGTCCGTCCCTGTGAGGTCCGCCCGGGGACGGACGCCGCCTCCCGGGCACCTCTGGTACCTCCCGGACACCTCACGGACCTCCCCGGCACCCTTCGGCACCTCTCGGCATGTCCCAAGGCACCTCCCGACACCTCAGGGCATCCCCCAGTTGCCGGATCATGTGAAGGCAGGGGGGACGAGCCCGGGCGAGGACGGACGCCGCCGCGTTCCCCGGCCCGGGCTCCGGCATACGGCACTCGGCACTCGGCACTCGGCACTCGACCAGGAGCCCACGGACTCCGGACCGCACGAACCGGAGACGCGACACGAGGCCGCCCGAAGAGTGGCGCCGACCGGTCCCCGGGCGCCGCCGGCGGCCCCATCCGGGGCCTCTGTACCTCATGCTCCACGGCCGGCTGCTGCCGGCTGCCTTGCCGGCCCAGACGCCGGACCCCACAGCCGCCCCTCCTGCCCAAGACCCCCGGGACCGGCGGCCTCCCCGCCTCGACCCAGGGCCCCGTCACCCTCCCCGCCTCAGACCCGGGGCCCCGCAGCCACCCTCCCCGCCCGGAACCTCAGGGCCCACGGCGGCCGCCGGCGGTCGCCGGTGTCTCAGACACCCATTTCCGCCGCGATCCGGCCCGATCGGATAGCCGTCACCAGGTCCGCGTGATCGGCCTCCGTAAGGTCGGCGTAGCGGACGGCGAAGGTGGCCACGGCCTCGTCCAGCTCCTCGTTCTTGCCGCAGTAGCCCGCGATCAGACGGGGGTCGGCACTGTGCGAGTGGGCGCGGGCCAGCAGGGCGCCGGTCATCCGGGCGTAGTCGTCGACCTGGTCGGCGGCCAGGGCTGCCGGGTCCACGCTGCCCTTGCGGTTGCGGAACTGGCGCACCTGGTAGTCGCGTCCGTCGACCGTCGTCCAGCCCAGCAGGTTGTCGCTGACCACCTGCATGCGCTTCTGCCCCATCACCACACGACGCCCCTCGTGCCCGGCAGCACCGACCGCACGCCCGCCGACCGCACGCCCGCCGGCCGCACGCCCGCCGGTGGCGTGCCCGTCCGTGGAGTGTCCGCCGGGAACGGCGAGCGGCTCGGCGGGCTCGAAGCCGGCGGCCCGCAGGTGCGGCGCGAGGGCCGAGGGGCGGGCCTCCTTCACCTGGAGGACCAACGGCTCACCCCGGTGGTCCAGGAGCAGGACGACGTACGAGCGGGTGCCCACGCTGCCGGTGCCGACGACTCGGAACGCCACGTCGTGCACGGCGTACCGGGCCAGCAGCGGCAGGCGGTCCTCGGGGAGCGTCGTGACGTACTGCTCGAGGGACGTGGCCACCGCGACGGCCTCGGCGTCCGGCACCCGGCTCAGTACGGGCGGCGCGTCGACGAAGCGGCGCCCGCCGTCCGACGTGACCTCGGTCGACTTGGCGGCGAAGCGGCCACTGGTGTTGGCCCGCGCCTTCTCGTAGACCCGCTCCAGGGTGCCCAGCAGGTCGTGGGCGTCGGTGTGGGAGACCAGTTCCTCGTCCGCGATGGCGTTCCAGGCGTCCAGGACCGGCATCTTCGCCAGCAGGCGCATCGTGCGGCGGTAGGCGCCCGCCGCGTCCCGGGCGGCGGCGCGGCAGGTGTCCTCGTCGGCACCGGCCTCCCGGCCCGCGAGGACCAGGGAGGCGGCGAGCCGCTTGAGGTCCCACTCCCAGGGGCCCTGCGCCGTCTCGTCGAAGTCGTTCAGGTCGATGACCAGTCCGCCTCGCGCGTCACCGTAGAGACCGAAGTTGGCCGCGTGGGCGTCGCCGCATATCTGCGCCCGTATCCCGGTCACCGGGGTGCGGGCCAGGTCGTGCCCCATGAGGCCCGCCGAGCCCCGCAGGAAGGCGAACGGGGTGGCCGCCATCCGGCCCACCCGGATCGGTGCGAGTTCCGGCAGCCGGCCACGGCTGGACTCCTCGACGGCGGCGATCGCGTCCGGCCGGGAGGCGTCCAGGTCGAGCCGGGCGTGCTCGGCGCGCGGCACGCGACCGCGCAGTGCCTTGCCGTCCGCCTTGGCGGAACCCTCGGCGGGCCACCCCGCGAAGCCCTTCACGCGCGGCAGCCGCGGGCCTCCTCCGGCACCCCGCGCGGGGCCCGTTCCCGGTGTGCGCTCCGTGGTCCCGCCCGGTCGGGTGTCCTGTCCGGTGTCCTGTCCCGCCACGCCTTCGCCCGGCGCGCTCTGGTCCGTCACAGCAATCGTCTCCCCCGCACGAGGGTGCGCCCGCCCGCGCACCGGTCCCTCCGTCGCCCCGCACCGGCACGGGTCCGCCCGGCGACGCGAGGCACGGCCTCAACGAGGAAGACGCTACAACCGGTGGCCGAAACACGTCACACCTGTGGACAACCTGCGCGCCTGTGGACACCTACCTGTGGACACCCGCCTGTGGACACCCGCCTGTGGACAACGGTCCCGGCCCCCTGCGTGTCCGGACGCGAACGGACGCGACGGCCCCTTCACCGCCGCCACGAACCCCCGACGCCGCTACCCCGCCTCCGCCATCGGCTCCGCGCGTCCCTGGGCGAAGACGCGTTCCGCGCGCTCGGCCGAGATGTCCAGCCGGGCCAGCACCGCGGGCACCGCGATACCGGGGAGCAGGTGGTGCAGCAGCACGACCACGCGGTGCTCCAGGTCCCGGCGCTGGCAACGGAGTTGGGAGAGCAGCTGCACCCCGGAGAAGCTCGCCACCAGCAGTTCGGCGGTCTCGGTCGCGTCGACGTGCGGCAGCAGTTCGCCCCCGGCCTTCGCCTCGGCCAGGGTGCGGGTGGTCTGGTCGATCCACATCCGGAACGCCGGGGTGCGGTCCAGCCCCAGCGCGCCCTGGTCCAGCGCCAGCCCGACACTCGCCCGGACCAGGGGTTCGGTGCGCAGCCGCAGGGCCAGGACCAGCCCCGAGTCGACGAGTTCCTGCAGTTTGCTGGCCTGCGGCGGGAGGGCCATCGCGAGCTGTTCCTCGAAGACGCCGAGTGCCAGCTCCTCCTTGGACCCGAAGTGGAAGTACAGCGCGCCCTTGGTCACTCCGGCGCGTTCCAGGATCTCCCCGATGGTCGCCGAGGTGTAGCCGCGTTCGTCGAAGACGGCCGCGGCCGCCTCCAGGATCGTCCGCCGCGTGCGGATCGCGCGCTCCTGTCGCGCCATCGGGTGCCTCCTGATCTGACGTGCATCTCGTGACCGCCCCGTCTTCCGCGCGGTCGCCCCGTCTTCCGCGCGGTCGCCCCGGCCGTCGGCTGCGGTCGCGCGGCGGCCGACGTGTCGTGCGGGCGCGTGAGCACATCTTCAGGGATGGGGGGCGGTCTGCGACGCCGATCACTTTGAAAAAAACCGGCTCGTCCGTATCTTAGTGCGAAGTTGACCGGAAGCAGGCCGTCGCCCACGGGGGTCCGAATGCCGCGTACAGGTGACTTAAGCGCGTCCGCGGAGGGTCCGGCCGGTCCCTCGCAGGAGGGTACGGACGCGGCGGCACCCACGGGCGGCCCCACGCCGGTCACGCCCCGACTCGCCCACCGGCCACGCCCGTCGGACGTCTTCCCGGTGGAATGGGTCCGGCTCTCCGGCGACCGCTTCCGCGTCACCGCCCGCTGGCCCGCCGAGCACGTCTTCTTCGCCCCCGTGGACGACCGGCATCATGATCCGATGATCGTCGGCGAAACGTTGCGGCAGACGTCCATGGTCCTCGCCCACGCCGAGTTCGGTGCCCCCGCGGACACCCACTTCGTCATGCGTGACCTGGAGGTCTTGACGGACCCGTCCGGGCTGTCGCTGTCCGAGGCCGCCGAGCCCGTCACCGTCGACGTGGTCTGCTCCGAGATCCGCCGACGCGGCCGGGGGCTGCACAGCATGCGCACCACCATGGAGTTCCGCCGCGCGGGACGGCTCGTGGCCCGCGGCACCGGCAGCACCGGCTGCACCTCACCGGCCGCCTACCGTCGCCTGCGCGCCCGCCAGTTGGCCGCGGTCGGCGCCCCGATACCCCTGCTCCCCGCGATACCGCCCGCGCAGGTCGGCCGCAGCCGCGAGGACGACGTCGTCCTGGCCCCCGCCGACGGCCCCGCGCACATCTGGCGGCTGCGCGTGCACACCGGCCACCCCGTCCTCTTCCCCCGGCCCAACGACCACGTGCCCGGCATGGTGCTGTTCGAGGCGGCACGGCAGGCCGCGACCGCCGCCTCGGGCCGGCAGCCCTTCTTGCCGTCCGCCATGGCCGTCACCTTCAGCCGCTACGCCGAACTGGACTCCCCCTGCCTGATAGAGGCCGAGGTGCTCGACAAGACCGAGGACGAGGCGACGGTCCGGGTCACCGGCCGGCAGGGCGGGGAGCACGTCTTCACCGCCACCCTCACCACCGCTCCCGCCGCCCCGCTCCGGACCCCGTCGTGACGGTGAACCTCCTGCTCACCGGGGCGACCGGCTTCATCGGCAGCAGGGTCGCCGCGGCGGCCCGGGAGCGGCCGGACGTGCGCCTGCGCCTGCTGTCACGCCGCGCCGCGCCCCCGGCTCCCGACGCCGCGCACGTGCCCGGTGATCTCGCCGACCCCGCCACGCTGCACGGCTGTTGCGCCTCGGCCGATGTCCTCGTCCACTGCGCCGCGCGGGTCGACGGCGACCCCGACGCCGTCGCGGCGGTCAACGACCTCGGTACCCGGGCCCTGGTGACGGAGGCGGTGCGCAGCGGTGTGCGCCGGATCGTGTACGTGAGCACCGCCGCGGTCCACGGCCGCGGGCCCTTCCGCGGGGTGCGGCCCGGTGAGGTCCCGGTCGCCCCGGTCTCCGCGACCAGCCGCAGCCGCGCGGCGGCCGAACGGCACGTACTCGACGCGGGCGGGGTGGTCCTGCGTCCGCACCTGGTCTACGGGAAGGGTGACCGCTGGGTGGTCCCCGGCCTGCTGGGGCTGCTGCGGGCGGTGTCGGCCACGACGCTCACCGGCTGCGACGCACGCCAGTCCATGATCGACGTCGTCACGCTGGGCCGGGCCACGGTGGCGGCGGCGCTGTCCGGTGCCTGTGCACCCGGCAGCGTCCACCACGTCAACCACCCCGCCCCGGTTCCGGTCCCGGAACTCCTCGCCGCGGTGGGCACCTTGGCGCCGGGGCCGCCGGCGGACGGCTCGGGGGCCGTGGACGTGCCCACCGCCCTGGAGCGGGCCGCGGGTTCCCCACGGGCGCTGCATCACCTCGGCATGCTCACCGCGGACCACTGGTTCGACGACGATGCCTTCTGGCAGGAGGCGGACTGCTCACCGGGCCCGGGCTTTCCCCGGGCCTTCGCCCGGGCGGCGCCCTGGTACCGGACGTTCATGACGGGGCAGCGGGCGTTCATGGCGAGTAAGTGACGCTCCTCGGCAGCGTCCCCGTACCGACCGCGCGGTTTCCGCCTCCGCGAGGTGAGGGCGCCGCACCTGCGCCGTCAGCTTCTGGACCAGCCCCGTAGCACCGGGTTGGCGAGGATGTCGTCGAGGGCTGCGTCCACCGCCGGGGGCTCGACGCCGTCCGGCACGGTGAGCGTCAGCGTCGCCGTGCGCTCGTGGCAGTCGTGGAGGGTGGCCCTCCACCCCGTGGGCAGCAGGGCGATCAGGCGGATCGCCGCGGTCTCCGGAGGGGCGCCGTCCGGGCCGCTGATGCGGACGGGGTGCTCGATGGGCATGGAAGCCTCCAGGGGGATGGTTCCGGCCGGGGCCGCTCGGGGGGCGGGGGCGGCCCCGGCCTGGGGCGAACGCCGTGCTGTGGAGTCAGCGGGTGCGGCGGGTGCGGCTCAGCTGGAAGACGCACGCGATCAGGGCCAGGAGCAGCACGGCGCCCAGACCGTACCGGACCGTGTTGTCCATGTCGCTGGTGATGACCGCCACCTCGGCGCCGCACAGGATGGCGATGAGGGCGGCGTAGAGGACGGTGGAGTTGGGGCGGTTGGTGTCGCTCATGACATGTCTCCTCGGGAGTCGGTCCGGTCCGTGGGACCGGGTGGAACGGGTTGCTCCGCCGGTGTCCGGCGGGTTGCCGCCGGCCGGCGTCTGGATGGTAGGGACGCGTCCGCGTCCGCCGGAGTGGTTCCGGCCAGGCCGGGCGGGGGCCGCCCGGCTCCGGTTCAGTCGTCGAGCGTGAAGGCCTGACGGAAGGACAGCTTGCGGCCCGTCTGCATCAGGGCCCTGCGGTAGACCCGCTCGGCGGCCAGGACGACGAGGGCTGCCGCCGCCAGCGAGACCAGCAGCGAGGCCGCGGGCTCCCACCAGGCGGTGTCGCCGGCGATGATCCGGGCCGGCATGGTGATGGTCGAGGTCAGGGGGGCGAAGGACAGGACGCTCTGAGCCGTCCCGGTGGCCGTGATGCCGGCCACGAAGACGACGGCTACCAGGGCGTTCACCGGGGTCGTGGTGGACTGGATGTCCTCCGTGCGGGTGGCGATGGCTCCAGCGGCGGCGAACACGCAGGCCAGGACGGCGATCCCGACCACGTAGTAGACCAGGAACCAGCCCAGACCCGTCGTGACCTGCCCCAGGGTGCCGCTCTCACCGGCGGCGACCAGACCGATCACCGCGGCCGCCGTGAACGCCACCATCTGGGCCAGGGCCAGCGTCGTACTGCCGACGATCTTGCCCACCAGCAGGTCCCGCAAACGGATGGACCCGGCGATGATCTCGACGATCCGGTTCTGCTTCTCCTCCACGATGCTGGTGGCCAGCGAGACGCCCAGCAGCACCGCCGCCAGGTAGAACAGGAAGCCGAAGAAGTACGTGGCCATCCGCACCACGGTCTCGGGCGTCTCGTCGGGCGAGAGCAGCGTGTGCCGCAGCGCGGCGCCTTCGGCGAGGGTCTCCATGTCGGTGCCCGCCGCGGCGGCGTTGGCCTCCAGAGCGGCCGTCTGCACGGCCGCCCCGATCCAGGTGGCGGCGGTGGAGTCGCTGCCGGTGTCGCCGAGCAGCGTCCAGCCCTCCGGCGTCCTCAGCAGCCCGGCGTCCACGTCGCCCGAGCGGACCGCGTCGCGCACCGCGTCCGGGGAGGACTGCGCGCGCACGCTGATCTCGATGTCCTGGTCGGCCCGGTCGGCCAGCACCTCCGCCTGCCGCACCAGCTGGTCGGCTTCGGTGGAGACGGCCGCGACCGTGATCTTGCCGACCGTGGAGGCGAGGTAGACCTGCAGGCCGACCGCGCCGAGGATGACGGCGAGGGTGGCGACGGTGGAGAGCAGGAAGCCCCGGTCGCGGATCTTCACCGCGATCTCCCGGGCGGCGACGATCGGCCAGGCGGACGGCTGCCGCTTCTTCGGCGCCTTGCGCTGCCCGGCCGGCGCGGGTGCGGGAGCGGTGGGGGCGCCCGCCGGCTCGGTGTCCGTGCCGGTCACGTTCTCTCCGGTGCGCGCTGTGGTTTCGGTGGTGAGCGTGGTCATGCTGCCGTCATCTCCCTGAACACGTCGGCGACACTGGGGACGATCTCGGCGAACTCCCGTACCGGGCCCCGGCGCAGTGCCTCCGCCAGGAGCCGGTCGGCCACCTCCTCGGTGGCGAGTTCGAGCAGGGCGGTTCCCTCGCTCCGCTCGACGACGTCGACGCCCTCGACGTCGTGCAGCCAGCCGGTGGACCCGGTGGTCACCAGGCGGTGGCGCACCCGGCCCCGGCGGCGCAGGTCGCCCGCGGTGCCCTGGGCGAGGACCCGCCCCGCGGACTGGATGACGAGGTCGTCGCAGAGCCGCTCGACGAGTTCCAGCTGGTGGGAGGAGAACAGGACCGGCACGCCGCGGGCGGTGTGCTCGCGCAGCAGCTCGGCCATGGAATCCACCGCGTGCGGGTCGAGGCCGGAGAAGGGCTCGTCGAGGACCAGCAGCTGGGGTTCGCCGATCAGCGCGGCGGCGATCTGCACACGCTGCTGGTTGCCCAGCGACAGCGACTCCAGGCGGGCGTCGCGCTTGCCGCCCAGGTCGAGCCGGTCGAGCAGCCCGGAGGCCGAGTCCTGGGCGGCGCGGGCGCTCAGGCCGCGCAGCCGGCCCAGGTAGACCAGCTGGCTGAGCACGGTCTGCTTCGGGTAGAGGCCGCGTTCCTCCGGCATGTAGCCGAAGCCGCGGCGGTCGTCGGCGGTGACCGGGGCGCCGTTCCAGCGGATCTCACCGCCGTTGAGCGCCAGGACGCCCATGATCATGCGCATCGTGGTGGTCTTCCCCGCGCCGTTCCCGCCGACGAAGCCGGTCATCCGGCCGTCGTCGACGCGGAACGACACCTGGTCGACCGCGCAGTGGTCGCCGAAGCGACGTACGACGTTGTCCAGTTCCAGCATCGTTCGGTGTCCTCCCGTTTCGAGGGGGTCGGGCGGGCCCGGGCGGGCCGCCTGGTCAGGGCAGGGGGTGGGGGGCCGCGGCCCGGTGGTCGGTGAGGCGCGCCGGGCAGCCGGTGCGCTCGGGTGCGGAGGCCAGCCGGGAGCGGTTCCAGCTCCACTCGTGGGTCTCGTCCATCCGCAGGTGCTGGTAGCCGGCCGGGACGACCTTCACCGCGTGCCAGCCCATCGCGGCCACGGTGTCCGGCAGCCTGGGCGTGAGGTCGACGACGTGCGGGTCGGCGCCGTCGGCGAGCAGAGCGGCGGTGATCGCCCCGGTGGTCACCGCCGACGACTCCATGGGCGCCGGGGCGGGCACGAAGCCGTCGGTCCAGTCCCGCACGGCGCGGCGGGCCCGCGCGGTGAGCATGTAGCGGATCCGGTCGTGCTCGGTGACCAGCGGGTCCGGCACGTCGGCGACCGGGCCGTCCAACAGCGTGGCCTCCAGGGCCGCCCGGACCTGCCAGGCCTCCTGGAGGGCGCCGAGCAGGGCGTCGTGTGCCCGGTCCGACGCCTTCATGCCCACGGTCACCAGCGCGCCGGGCCGCTCGGGCTCGAGCAGGCAGGCCACCACGCACCACAGGCCGTCGACGGCGGTGGGGATGTGGGCGAACACCGTCCGGACTCCCCCGTCGACCGCGCGCCGCCACAGGGCGCCGAGCGCCTCGCCGGTGGGCCGGTCCGGCGTTCCCGTGACCGCCGCGAACGGGTCCGTCCAGCAGGGCAGCCGCAGTTGGCGTCCCCAGGCCGTGGTGAACGCGTCCCGTTCGACGATCTCGACCAGGGCCGAGCGCAGGGCCATGTCGGCGCTGCCGCCGGAGGCCGCTCCGGACGGTCCCGGATCGAACAGGGCGCCCGGCGCGGTGGCCGGCCAGTCGACGAGCGGGGCCGGGACGAGGACGGTGGCCGCGTCGCTCAGCCGCGTCGCCGGGTACCAGTCGAGCTCGGCCCGGGCCGCGTCCGGGTGGGCCAGGCCGTTGCGGGCGTCGTGGGCGGCGAGCGTGGGACGGCCGAGTGCGGCGGCAGTGCCGCGGACCGTGCCCAGCCGGCCGTCGGGGTGCAGGGCCCGGCGTTCGACGGCCTCGCCGGCGCCGCGCAGCAGCGCGTCGGCGCGGGAGTGCCCGTTGGCGCCCGCGACCAGCGCGGACAGCGGAACCTCGGCCCGGTCCGCTCCGGCCACCGGAGCCAGCGCGACGGCACTGCTCCACAGCGGGTTGCCGTCCCGCGGCGGCACCAGCGAGAAGCGGGTGGCGACGCCGGCGGACGGGGCCAGGGTGCGCGGTACGTCGATCATCACGCCGCCTCCACGTAGGCGGAGACCGGGGTGCCGCCCAGGAAGGGAAGGGCGGTGGTGCCGTCGTCGTCCAGCGCGGCCAGGGCCAGCAGGACACCGGCCGAGCCGGTCGCCAGGTCGGTGGAGAGCCGGTAGCCGTGGTCGCCGAGGAAGTCCACGCGGCCCGGTTCGGCCGCCATGGCCTCCCAGCCCAGCGCGTCCAGGTGGGTGCGGACCAGGGCCGGGTCGCGGTCCTCGCCGGTCAGCGCGAACAGGGCGCCCGCACGGCCGGTGAACAGGCCGCAGGATATGGCGAAGTGGGTGTGCACGGTCTCCAGCAGCCGGGCCCGGGCCGCGGCCAGGCGAGGGCTCGGGCGGTAGCGCTGGAACGCCCGGATCACCAGGGCGAGTCCGGCGCTGCCGATCAGGCCGGGGCCGAGTCGCAGCCTGCTGTCCTCCTGGTCCAGGTCGATGGTCTCCAGGTCGGCCAGCAGCTCCGCCTCGGCGGCGTCCAGGTGCCGCAGGTCGCCGGTGCGTTCGAACAGCCGCAGCAGGAACAGCGCGTGGCCGGTGCGCCCGTGGACCAGGCCGACCCGCTTGGGGCCCGCGGGGGCGCTCTCGGGGCCGCCCAGCCGGCCGGCGAGGGTGCGGGCCATCTCCAGGTAACCGTTGTCGCCGCGTCGCTCGGCGAGGTGCAGGGCGACCAGACCGAGGCCCGACCAGCCGTTGCACAGCGAGTCGCTGACGTTCGCCACCGGGGTGGCGAAGGCGCGGCGCATCACCGCGTCCGCCTCGTCGGGACGGCCGAGGTGGTCGAGGGTGTACGCGAGTCCGGCCAGGCCGGTGTAGAAGCCGGGGCCGTCGGTCTCCGCGTCCCGGGCGTGGTCGGCGAGCCACTGCACGTGCGCGTCCGGCGGCCGGTGACCGGTCCGGGACAGGGCCCACAGCACACCCGCGGCGCCGTACGCGAAGGTCGTGCCGCCGTCCGGGACGAGGAACTGCATGGCGTCACCGGGGTAGAGGCGGTCGTCGCGCTCCGGCGAGGCCGCCTCGACGATGGACCGGGCGATCGCCTCGCGCAGGCCGGGCCCGGGGTTCGCGGGCCAGTCCGCCCGGAAGTCGCGGTCACCGGTGAGGACTTCGGGGCCGAGGCCGTCGGCGATGGCGCGGGTCAGCGACTCGGGCAGGTCGAAGTGCTCGGTGGCCGCCTCCAGCAGGGTGCGCACCTTGGCGACGCCCCACGGCACCACCTGTGGCAGCGGCATGAACATCGTCAGCCGCAGCACGTTGAGGGCGAACAGGTCGACCGCGGGCCCGGTGAGGTGGTGCGGGGCGTGGAAGCCGAGGGCGCCCATCGCCTGCTGGTAGCCGGCCTCGACCGGGGTGCAGGTCTCCATGTCGATGAACGCGACGGTGTTGTCGGCCTTCACCAGGATGTTGCCCGGGTGCAGGTCACCGAAGACCACGCCGCGCGCGTGCATGTCGGCCACGCCGCGGGCGACCTGGTCGAGGATGTCGAGCGCCCACGCGGTGTAGGCGGCGCGGAACTCGGGCGTGTCCTGGCCGGAGGTGAAGGGGTGGCGGCGGCGCAGCACGTCGATCAGTGCCTCGCCCTCGACGAACTCGCGGGCCAGGAAGCGGTGCTCGTGACCGTCCCGGTAGTCGACCAGGGCGGGCACGGTGGGCAGTCCGGCCAGCGTGGTGAGCGCCCAGTGCTCCCGCTCCATGCGGGTGATCGCGTCGGCCCCGCTGGCGTCCAGGCCGGCCAGCGGTCGGGCCTCCTTCAGCAGCACCTCGGCGCCGGTCCGGTGGTCGACGGCGCGGTAGACGCCGCCGCCGTTGGAGAAGTGCAGGGCCTTGTAGACGCGGAACGGGAAGTTCTTCAGAGTGCCTTCCTTGCGCCGGGCGTGGGCCTCGGCGAGGAACGGCGGCAGGGTGACCCACTCCGGCGGGCGGAACGCGGGGCGGCGCACGTCGGGCACCATCTCGCCCTGGGGGTTGCGGATGCCGGGGACCAGGGCGCCGTTCTCGGCGCGGGCCATCTTGAGCACGAAGCCGCCGTAGCGCACGAACAGCGGGCCCTCGTTCCAGCGCAGGTCGCTCAGGATGTACGGGGCGGGGGTGCCGCCGACGATGTCGTCCAGCTCGCGCAGGGTGCGTTCGAGGATCTCCTCGGTGGGCGGGTAGATGGTGATGAACTTGCCGCTGGCGCTGCGGTCGCCGTACTTGCTGCCGCGCCGGCCGAGGATCTCGCGGTTGGAGATGTACTTGTACATCAGCCCGTGCTCGACGCAGTACGGGACGACCCGGTCGAGGAGTTCGGCGGCGTTGTCCGGCGAGGCCGACACGTGGATCTTCCAGCCCTGGTCGGGCACGTCCAGATCCGGTGGCGTGCAGAACGTCCACTCTCTGCCGCGGGTCACCGTCCAGCCGGTCCCGGGGACGCGGCCCGCGTGGAAGTCCTGGTCCGTGGCCCCGTCGTGATCGGGTGCGTCGTAGAAGAGGGAGTCCTCGCGGCAGAAGTCGAGGAAGCGGAAGTCGAGCACGAGACGTCTCCTGACCGTGGATTCGGTGGGTGGGCGGCGGTGGCCGCGCGGAAGGGACGGGTGGGGATCAGGACGGGAGGAAGGGGCTGATGTAGGTGCGGTAGCCGACCTCCCACAGAGGCAGCCGGCCGGTGTCCACCCGGGCCGCCCCGGTGGGCTCGTCCGGCGCCCCGTCCGGGTCGAGCCGGTAGCGGGTGACCGGCATCGTCAGGGCGCCGTCCAGGTCGAGGGGGAAGAAGGAGTCCAGAGGTGCCTCGCCCGTCCCCGCCGGGGCGTCGCCGACGGTCGCGGTGCCGGTGGTGGGATTCAGCACGGGGCCGTTGGTGGTGAGCGTGACCTTCTGTCCGGGCGCGATGCGGTCGGTGTCGGCTCCGTCGAGCAGCACGAGGTCCACGCCGCCTCCGGGCCGGCTGACGTAGGCCGCCGAGACGGTGTGCGGGACGGGCAGGAACATCAGGGTTCCCGCGGCGGCGGCCACAGCGGTGGAGACCAGGGCGATCCGGGGCCGTCGGGCACCGGAGGCGTGGACCTCCGCTGCGAGCCGGCGCACCCCGCGGCCCAGGAAGTACAGCCCGTAGGAGACCCCGCAGGCCGCCAGGCAGATGCCGATGACGCCGCCTCGGCGCAGCAGGTCGATCCAGAGCTGGAGCGCGGTCGACAGCAGGTAGAGCGGGAAGACCATGCAGGCCAGCCCGTAGGCGGTGGTCCAGCGGTGCTTCAGTTCGCGCTCGTAGGTACCGCCGAACAGCAGCCGGGCGATGAGGCGGCGGGCGTCGGTGATGGCCCGGTCGCGCAGGTACGGGACGTCCACGTGGCTCATCAGCGCGATGTAGCCGTCCAGCTTGATGAAGGGCAGCAGGTTCAGCAGGCCGGTGATGTAGCTGCCGAGGGCGAAGAACACCAGGGCGGTCTTGGCCCCGGAGTCGGCCAGCGGCCAGGCGGCGAGTGCGGCGGCACCGGCGAGGAAGGTCTGGACGGCGGGGCCAGCGAGGGCGACGTGGACGCGCTGACGGCGCTGTGGCAGGCGCCAGGCGTCGGAGACGTCGCAGAAGAACGCCGGCATCAGGTAGAAGAGCATGATCCCGATGCGGGACGGCTTGCCGCCGTAACGGATGAGGGTGGCGGCGTGGCCGAGTTCGTGGATCGAGGTGCCGATGACGAGTCCGGCGAGGATGCCGAGGTAGGTGAGCGGTGACAGCGGGCCCGACAGCGACGTCGTGACGTAGGCGCTCTGGACGGCGAGTGCGAGCAGGCCGGTCAGGGCGATCAGCAGGGCGGTGCCAATGAGGTACCGGTTGCCCAGGCGGGCGAAGAGCGGCTGGAGGGACTGCATCGTCCGGCCCGGACGCAGCAGCGTGAACTGGAACGTGAACGGCGGGACCATCTTGAAGCGGCCCTCGCGGCGGGGGGCCTGCATCTCGCCGTTGTCGACCAACTGGAGGTCGTCCAGGCGCCGGACGGCGAAGCCGACCATCTCGGCGTTCCAAGTGCCGCCCATCAGACGGGCCAGTTCCGTGTGGTCGCGCCGGCCGTCGAAGTGCTCGGCGAGCGCGGCGACATCGGGGCTGACGCGGATGTAGCGCGGGCCACGCTGCAGCACCCATGTGCCGCCGTCGCCCATGGGCGGGTGGATCTCGGTGCCCGGTGCGCGGTTCGGCCGCTGCGTGTGCGCGGCGGGCGCAGCGGGTGACGCGGTGGTGGCGCTCACGATGGTGTCCTTACGCGGTGGGGTTCGGTCGGTGGGTGGGGCGCCCCCCGCCTCGGCCCAGCTCATTCGTTTGCCGGAAGCAGGGCCGAGGCAGGATCTGCGGTGGTGCCGAAGACCTAGTGAGGGCTACTCACCGGGGGTCGCGTCCCTCGTCGCGGGCCGCGATCAGGTGAGGGCGATCGAGGTGGCGACGGCCGAGGAGACCGTGGCCCCGATGGAGACACCGGTCCAGAAACCGGGG
>NZ_JBEZWE010000004.1:0-262867 GCF_040637405.1 Streptomyces sp. NPDC029526 | reverse complement strand
GGGGCCTCCAGCGCCTCCAGCTCCTGCATCTCCAGCTCCACGTTCTCGGCGGTGGCAGCGGCGACCGGCGCGTCGTTCTTGATCTCAGCCATGACAGGTTCCTCTCGTATGGACCGGTGAGCCCTTCTCACCGGAAGCGGATGTTTCACGTGAAACACCCAACGGATCGGACAGTTGGGGACGTACGCGGTGGATCAGGTGAGGGCGATCGAGGTGGCGACGGCCGAGGAGACCGTGGCCCCGATGGAGACACCGGTCCAGAAACCGGGGGCCTCCAGCGCCTCCAGCTCCTGCATCTCCAGCTCCACGTTCTCGGCGGTGGCAGCGGCGACCGGCGCGTCGTTCTTGATCTCAGCCATGACAGATTCCTCTCGTGTGAACCGGTGAGCCCTTCTCACCGGAAGCGGATGTTTCACGTGAAACACCCAACGGATCGGACAGTTGGGGACGTACGCGGTGGATCAGGTGAGGCTGAAGGCGACGGAGACCAGCGAGATGCCGACGCTCACGCCCGCGGAGGTCGCCCAGCCCGGGGCCTCCAGCGCCTCGAGCTCCTGCATCTCCAGCTCGGTGGCCGCGAGGTCCTGCAGCTCGGTCTCGACGATGGTGTTGTCGTTCATGACGTACTCCCTCGGTTCGTTGACGGTCGGGTGAGGTTCTGGCGGTGCACTGCCGTTCCGCAGAGGCGCGGCCGGCGGTGGATCAGGTGAGGCTCCAGGCCACGGAGACCAGCGAGATGCCGACGCTCACGCCCGCGGAGGTCGCCCAGCCCGGGGCCTCCAGCGTCTCCAGCTCCTGCATCTCCAGCTCGGAGACGGCCAGGTCCTGCAGCTCGGTCTCGACGATGGTGTTGTCGTTCATGACGTGCTCCTTCTGTCGGGTCCCGGCGGATCCGGGACGGTTCGGTGGCCCCACGGGCGGTCGGCCGACGGCCGGGCTCCGTGGTGGTCGTGTGAGCCCCGGGCGGCGGGGGATCCGCCCGAGGCCGGCTCGGTGGCCTCGCCGAGGAGCGCGCGCACATCCGCGGCGCTCAACTCGTCGAGGATGGGAAGGCCGGCACCCCAGCCGCGCATGATGCGCGTGGTGGCGTGGGCCAGTTGGTCGGGATCGGCGCACACCGTCCGGTCGACGCGCCAGTCGCTCATCAGCCGCAGCAGCCCGTCGGCGGGGTCGTCGGGCAACGCGGGGGCGGCCGAGCGCAGCACCCGCCACAGCCGGGTGATCCGGGCGGGGCTGCCCAGCCGGGTGTCCCCGTCGAGGGTGTGCCGCCACAGCACCGGCCACAGGGCGGCGACCGTGCGCATCTTGGCGAGGTCCAGGGTGGTGGACAGTTCGTTGGCCATCGCCCAGCACTTCACGGCGTAGGGGCTGCGGCCGATGTTGATCCGTCCGATCTGGCTCTCGCCGCTCGACTCGGCGATCCGCAGGCGCAGTTCCGCCGGCACCGGCAGGTTCCGGTCCCGCAGGGCGGCGACCTCGTAGCCGTCGGCGACGATCCGGCGGGCGAGCGCCTCCACGGCGGCGTCCTGGTCGGGTAGTTCGGTGGCGTCCCCGGTGTACGGGCTGACCGTGCGGAACAGCGCCTCCAGGACGCCGTCGGCGACGAGGGCGGGCGGCAGGGTGTCCGTGGCCTCCGGTGCCCACAGGGCGGCCACGGGCCGCAGGCAGGAGCCGGTGGCGAGGAACTTGCCGCCGTCGCGGGAGAAGCAGGCGACCGTGCCCAGTTCGCTGCCCGTGCCCAGGGTGGTGGGCACCGCCAGCACCCGGACGTGCGGCCCGAGGGCCGGCGGCAGGACCAGGAAGCCGCTGCGCTGCGGGGCGGTGAGGTAACGGTGGAAGTGGGGGTGGCGGGCGGACAGCGCGGCCAGTTTGGCGAAGTCCAGGGTGGTGCCGCCGCCGACGGCGACGACGATCCCGTCGGGGTCGAGCCCGGCGGCCGTCTCCGCGACCGCGTCGAGCCCGGTGTGGCCGTCCAGCACGATCAGATGCGGCGTGCGGCCGGCTGCCCGCACCTGGGCCAGCACCCCGGCGGTGACGGGCTGTTCCGCGACCGCGGGGTCCGCGATGACGGTGACGGCCGGTGCGCCGTCCCGGCGCAGCCAGTCGGCGAGCCGGTCGATGCCGCGCAGCGGCGGTGCCGGCGGGATGAACTCGGGCCGGACGGCCCCCTTACGGACCTTCGCCGGCCGCCGGGTGCCGTGCCGGTCGCCGCCGGAAGCGGCGGTGTCGGTCCTCACAGCAGTAGTCACAGCGGGCTCCTGACCACGTCGTCGCGTGCTCTGTGTCGGGTTCGTCGGATCGGATACGGTGGGGGACCTGCCTCGGCCCAGCTCATTCCTTTGCCGGAAGCGGGGCCGAGGCAGGACCTGCGGCCGGTCTTCGTCCCCCGGGTCGCCGGGGGCGGTTGAGGCCGTGGGATCGCTCGGCTCGTGCGGCGGTCAGGTCGCGACCACGACCGAGACGCTGACGGCGGTCCCGATCGAGACGCCGGTCCAGAAGCCCGGTGACTCCAGGGCCTCGAGTTCCTGCATCTCCAGCTCGGTGACGTCGGTCGGGAAGTCCTCGGTCTGCGGCGTCTGCTCGTTCATGGCGGTCGTTCCTCCGGTTGGGCGGGGCGGGCGGTGTGGGCGTACGGGGTGTCGGGGTCAGCGGCGGCCGGCGGGCCGCGCGGTGGGCAGCAGGGCGTCGAGTCCTGCCTCGACGCAGGTCATGAGTTCGTCGACCTCGGCATCGCTGTACGTCAGGGAGGGCACGAGCTGGATGCCCGCGGGCCCCGGGTGGACGATGGCTCCAGCCCTGCGGACCGCGCCCACCAGGTGGGCGACCCCGGGGGGTGACAGGCGGTGCCCGCCGGGCCCCCCGACCTGCAGGGTGCGGAAGCAGCCCCGTCCGGTCGCACCGGTGACCAGCGGATGCCGCTCGACCAGGTCGTCGAGGGCGGCGTCCAGCCGTGCGGCCACCCGGCGGCCGGCGACGACCGCGTCCAGGCGGTGCATCTCCGCGACGGCCGCACTGATCGCCGCGCAGGGCACGGAACTGCCGCCCTGGGTCTCGGCGTGGGTGAGGATCGCGTCGTGCCCGGTGAAGGCGTCGGCGATCTCGTGCGAGAAGACGACGGCCGAGGCGGGAACGGTGCCGTTGGTCAGGCCCTTGGAGGACAGCAGCACATCGGGCTGGCCCGGCCAGGTCTGCGAGGCGAAGAAGGTGCCGGTGCGCCCGAAGCCGGTGGCGACCTCGTCGGCGACCAGGAGGTACCCGCTCTCGTCGCGCAGCCGCACCAGCTCCGCCAGGTAGTCGTCGGTCAGCGGCACGGTGCCGGTGCCGAGCACCGGTTCCACCACCACGGCCGCGATCTGCCGGCCGCTGCGGGCGATGAGGGTGCGCAGTTCGTCGAGGTCGTTGGGCGTGATGTGCCGGATGAGACGCTGGTCGACGCCGTAGGCGCGCTGCCCCAGGTCCTCGCCGGTGAGGGCGAAGCCGCCGAAGGTCAGTCCGTGGAAGCTGCCCCGCAGGGCGACCACGAGGTTCCGCTCGGGCCGGCCACGCAGCGCGTGGTAGTGGCGCACCAGCTTCATCGCGGCGTCGTTGGCCACGCCGCCGCCGGAGGAGAACAGCACCCGGGCGTAGTGCCCGGTGCCGCACACCGCCAGCAGGTCGTCGGCGGCCTTGCGGGCGTAGGTGTTCTCGAAGCGGAAGGAGTGCAGGTAGGACCCGTTGGCGGCGGCCTCCGCCACGGCGGCGGCGATGGCCTCGTTGCCGTAGCCGAGGTTGACGTTCCACAAGCCGCTGTCGGCGTCGAGGACCTCGCTGCCGTCGGCGAATTTGATGCGGTGCCCGCGGGCGCTCACCGCGCACTGGCTGTCGTTGCCGTGGGTGCTCGGGGCGATCAGGTAGGGCCACAGGGCGTGGGTGCTCATCGGGCGGCCACCGCCTTGAGCAGCGACACCCGGTGCCGGTCGCCGGGCCCGCTGAGCGACCGGCGTCCGGCGACGGTGAGTCCCGCCGCGGCCAGTTCGTCCTCGATGGAGGCGATGCTCATCGTGCCGACCTCGTCCACACACACGGTGACCGGGCCGTCGGCGGGCTCGGCCGGGGCGATGGTGACGTAGCGGTGGTCGGAACCCGCCGGCCAGTACTCGTAGAGGTCGTACGCCGTGCCGCTCGCGCCCTTGACCCGGGCGTGCACCTCGGTCGGCACGTCGTCGTCGGCGCGCTCCATGACCGAGAGCAGGAACTGTCCGCCGGGCGCCAGGTGTGCGGCCACCGACCGGTACAGGCCGGCCCGGCCCGTGGCGTCGAGCAGGGAGAGGGAGGTGGTGCCGAGGACGATGTGGGCGAACTCCCGGCCCAGGTCGAAGTCGGCCATGTCGCCCCGGACCACCGTGCACCGCTCGCGCACCGCCCGGGGGGCGCGGGCCAGGCGGGCCCGCAGCAGTTGGAGCATGTCCTCGGACAGGTCCAGCGCGGTGACCTCGCGTCCGGTGGCCAGCAGCGGGAGGGTGAACCGGCCCGCACCCGCGGCGAGGTCGAGCACCGGGCCGTCACCGGCGGCGCGCACGGCGCCGACGATGTCCCGGATCTCGAAGCCGTCGGCGGCGGCGAGGTCGTCGTAGAGGGGAGCGCCCCGGTCGTCGTAGAGGCCGCAGAGCCGGGCACGGTCGCCGAGTCCGGCGATCCGGGCGCCGCCGAGGCCGGGCGGGCGGGTCAGGGTGAAGGTGGTCATCGGGCACCTGCCGGGGTACGGGTGTCCAGGGCGAGGCCGCGCTCGGCGAAGAACGCGCGGACCTGGTCGAGGACGTGGTCGGGGACGAAGGAGGAGGCGGCGGGGCCGGCGGCGAGCAGGCATTCCACGGCGCCGGCGAAGGCCCGGTCGACGGCGAACACCCGCCCACCGGCCACGACGTACGCCTGGTCGGTGTTCCACAGGACCAGCGGGAGCGCCGGGTCCAGCAGGTCGTCCTCGGCGCCGGAGACGGCGAGGCCCTCGGTGAGCCGGTGGCCGAACCCGGAGACGGTCAGGTGGCCGATGTCCTGGGCGGTCATCGCCCGCAGGGCCTTGACGGCGGTGAGGTAGCGGCCGAGGAAGGGACGCACCTGGAGTGCCGCGGTCCGCGCCTCCTCCGGCACCGCGGCGGCCAGACTCACCGCGCAGGGAGCCTCGCTGGCCGCGTTGGTGTGCTCGTAGCGGGTCAGCAGGGTCGTCAGGTCGTCGCCGACCGTGCCCAGCGGCGAGCCGGTGGGCGACAGGGAGATCCGTCCCCCTGCGTCGACGTACAGCCGCAGGGCGGGTCCGTCGGCGTCCGGCGCCCCGCCGAGGGCGGCGGTGTCGGCGAGCAGGACGGCCGGCGTGATCAGGTACTCGGGGAAGACGCCCTCGGTGAACGCCCGGTCCGCGTCGGCGAGGAAGGCGGAGAAGTCCGCGGGGCCGAAGATGCGCAGCACGGTCGGACCGAGCACCGACATGAAGGCGCTGGAGGCGTAGTCCTGGGTCTGGAGGAAGAAGTCCTCGCCGAGGGCGAAGTCCTCACCGGGCTCGCTCAGGGACCCGCCGTACGGCACCACACCGTCCCGGGGTTCACCGGAGCCCGGCATGAAGACGAGGGTGCCGGGACCGGTCAGTCCACTGGCGCGCACCGCGTCGAGGTGGCGGGCATCGGCCAGGACGACGGTGGCGGGTGCGTCCCCCGGGGCGCCGGCCGGCCGTCGGCCGCCCGAACCCCACGACATGATGTGCTCCTTCGCGCGTCTGCGCGTCTGTGTGTCCATGACTGTCTGGTCCTTCGTTGCCTGGTGGCTGATGGCTGGTGGCAGGGCCGGATGCGGCCGAGGCGGATGCGGCCGGGGCGGGCCCGGCGGCCCCGGACGGGAGGCCCTAGACGGCGCCGCGGAGGATCTCCGTCAGGTCGCCGATCGCCTCCTGGGCGCCGAACATCTTGTGGACGCCGGTGGTGTTGAGGACGATCTCGTCGACACCGGCCTGGCGGTACTCGTCGAGCCGTTTGACGACGGTGTCCGGATCACCGGTCACGACGGCGCCCACGTCGACGGCTCCCCGGGCGACGGCGTGCACGTCCCCGCCCCCGGTGTCGACCCCGGCCCGCCCGAGCATGTCCAGGTAGTGCGGAGCCTGGAAGTGGGCGAAGTTGGAGGCCAGGGCGAGGCGTTCGGGAGCGGTGCCCTCGCGTTCGAGGCCGACGGGCACCATGGCCACGATGCGGGGCCGCTCGGTGCGGCCGGCCCGCGCCATGCCCTCCTCGACCGCGGGCACGATGACCTCGCGCAGGTAGGACGGCGGCGTCAGCCAGGTGATCACCGCGTCGGCGATCTCACCGGCCAGCCGGGCCATGCCCGGCCTCAGGACCCCCAGTCCCACGTCCACGCGGGGCGCGGCGGCCGGCGCCAGCTGCCCCCGGAAGGTGAAGGCGGGTCCGTCCGTCTCCACCACCTCGCCGTCGAGCAGTCCGCGCATGGCCGTCAGGTACTGGCGGGCGACGGCCAGGGGTTTGTCGTACGGCGCCCCGAGCAGGTTCTGCTGGAAGGCCGGCGCGCCGGGCCCGAACCCCGCGATCACCGGGTGGCCGGTGGCCAGGGCGACCGAACGGGCCTGGTTGGCGGCCTCGAAGGGGTGCCGCAGCGGCATCAGCGTGACCCCGAATCCCACCGGGACGCGGAATCCAGCGCCGGCGGCCCCCACGAAGGTCTGGTGCGGCTCGAGGATCATCGACTGCCCCTGCCACAGGCGCACGGCGGGCGTCCAGTTCACCAGGCCCGCGAACGGCAGCGTCTGTTCAAGCCGACGCGGCACGAACGGGATCAGAACCGAATAATCCGTCATGACGACACATATCTCTCTCGTGAGGCACGGGGCGGCCGGCCGTCGCGCGGTGCGCGGGCACGACGGCGGAGCGAACGGGCGGGATGTACGGGCGGAACCGAGTGCGGGCGGAGCCGTGTGGGCCGAGCGGAGTGCGGGCCTCGCAGGGCCTCGCCGGCACAGGGCCGGGGCGGCGTCCGGGCCGGCTGACGGCCGACCGTGTCGGGCGCCGGAGGCGCTGTCGGCACGGCGCCGAGGCCGCATGCGATCACTCAGGACCGCGGTCCGTGAACGCCGGCGCCCGACGGGCGGGGCTCGACGAGCGGAGCACCCGGCCGGTGTGCGGGTCGGTCAGCGACCGGGGTTCGGCGCGACCGGCGGGACACCCCAGTCGTGGTTGTCCGGCGCGGTCGGCTGCGGCACGCCCCAGTCGTGGTTGCCCGGCACGTCCTTGACCGGCGGAACGCCCCAGTCGTGGTTGCCCGGCACGTCCTTGACCGGCGGAACGCCCCAGTCGTGGTTGCCCGGCACGCCCTTGACCGGCGGAACGCCCCAGTCGTGGTTCAGCAGTCCGTCGACCACGGTCCGTGCCAGGTCGGCTGCCACCCCCGCGGCCTCCCCCGGGAGGCCGGCCGAGCCGGCGGCGCCGGCCGGGGCCTGCGCGGTCGCCTGCCCGGAGGCGGGTCCGTTCTCGGCGGCCTGGGCGATGCCCTGGCCCGCCAGCGTCAGCAGTCCCCCGGCCAGCAGGGTGGCGGCGGCACGGGCGCCGACGCGAACAAGACCGTTCCTGGTTCCGGCAACAGAGCGCTTCACGATCTCCCCCAGTATCGAGTGGTTCGTTCCCTTGCGGTGTTTCCTCCTGGCGAGAACAACTCTGCCGTCCGGGCACCCCTCGAACGAGAGGGTTCGCGTGCAACTTGCTGCGTCGTACGCGTGCCGTTTGCTGCACGAACCACTCCCCGGGCCACATCAGCGGCGTTCTACTCATGGCGCCGTCGGCGCTACCCGGGGTATTTCTTGAGGAAAGATCGGCACAGTTCGTGCACACAGGGGGGAATCCGTGGCGCAACCACGTCTGGACTTCTTGGGCGTCGCCAGAGATGAGGAAGCGCTCTACCGCCGGCTCCTGCGCCAGGGCGTCGGTGACGAACCGGACCAGGTCGCCGCCGAGACCCACACGGAGACGGCCGACCGGCTCCTCGCCCTCGGCCTGGCCACCCGCACCCACACCGGCGCCCTGCGCCCCGTGGCCCCGGCCCGGGCCGTGGAGCACCTGATCGACCACCGGCTGGACGCCCTGCAGGCCGAGCTGGAACAGACCGCGCGCGGCAACGGCATCGTGGAGTCCCTCCAGCGGGAACGGGAGACCGCGCCGACGCCGCGCCCGCCGGAGGAGGCCCCGACCGTGCAGCAGATCGAGGGACTCGAAGCCGTCCGGGCCGTCATCGACGAACTCACCTTCTTCGCCCGCACCGAGAGCCTCACCACCAACCCGACGGGCATCATCAGCCCCGAGTCGGCGGACTTCTCCCGCCCCATCGACCTGCGCATCCTGCGCCGGGGCGTGCGCATGCGCACGTTGATGGCCGCACCCGCCCTGGACGACCTCGACACCCTGTCCTATCTGCGCGAACTCGCCGCCAAGGGCGCGGAGATACGCATCTCCCACGCCCCGCTGGAGCGCATGATCATCTGCGACCGCTCGGCGGCCCTCACCCCGCTCGACCCCTCGGACACCGCCAAGGGAGCCCTGCTCACGCGCGAACCGGGCCTGGTGGCCACCCTGGTCACCCTCTTCGACCGGATGTGGGCCATGGCCCAGGAACTCCCCACCCCCGACGACGAACCGCCCACCGAGATCGAGCGCCGGATCCTCAAGACCCTCTACAGCGCCGACAAGGACGAGAGCGGAGCCCGCGACCTGGGCATCTCGGTGCGGACGTACCGCAAGCACGTGGCCAGCCTGATGACCCGCCTGCACGCCACCAACCGCTTCCAGGCCGCCCTGCTGGCACGCGAACGCGGCTGGTTCTGAGGACCACCGGGTACCGGCCCGGCCGGAGGAGGACCCACCCCAGCCCCGGATCGCCACGGCGGGGTGCCCGCCACGGGCACCGCGACGACAGCACCCGGGGCCGCGGCCGGCCCCGCCCCGGCCGGTCCCTCGCCGGGGTGCTCGTCCCCGCCGTCCCATCGGCCACACCGGTCGCTCAGGCACCACCGAACAGCGACACAGCGGCACAGCGGCACAGCCGATCGGTGCAGCCGTTCAACAGAAACCGCTCCAGCACAGCCGCGGTCAGCGGAGTCGATCGGCGCGACCGGACGTCGAGCGCACCGAGCACCACGGCCGGAGGGCACGTCCCGGCGTCGAACCGGGGCACGTCCCGGCGTCAGACCGGCTCAGCCGGGTACCTCCCGGCCTCAGACCGGCCCCGTCCGGTGTACGTCCCGGCGTCAGACCCGCCCCATCGCCCGCTCCACGCTGATCTCGATGGCGATGCGCTCCGGGTTGGGGGCAGGCATGCGGTCGTACCGCTCGGCGTAGCGCGCGACCGCGTCGGCGACCAGCTCCGGCTCGGTGCGCACCCGGGCCACACCTTCCAGCGTCGACCAGCGCCCGGCGTCCACCTGGCACACCGCGACCCGGGCCCCACCGGGCCCGGCCGCTCCGACATGGGCCGCCTTCCTGCTCGTGCGCCGGGTGATGATCCGGGCGAGCCGGTGCTCCGGGTCGTACGTCACCCCGACGGGGACGACGTGAGGGCTGCCGTCGGGCCGGATGGTGGTGAGGGTGGGGAAGTGCCGCTCCTGCCAGAACGCGAGGAACTCCGGGCCGGGATCACTCAGGTCGATAGCCATTCCGGGAGGCTAGCCGGTCCCGGACCGGCCGCCCCGACGACGGCCCGCCGCCCTCGGCAGTGCGCGGCCCGCACGGAGCGAGACCCCCGCGGGGCGCATCCGCCCTGCCAGCGGCGCCCGTCCACCCGTGACATTGCTCACGTGGACCGCCCGGCCCCGGACCTCTCCCGTACCGTCCCGGCAACGCGAAACGGGCCCCGGCCGGGACTTCCGTCTCCGGCCGAGACCCGTCTCAACGGTTTCTCGTGGTGCGCGAGGGGGGAGTTGAACCCCCACGCCCTTGCGGGCACTGGAACCTGAATCCAGCGCGTCTGCCTATTCCGCCACCCGCGCATTGGGTGTTGCCTTCCGGCTCTCCGCCCTCCCGTAGGGGGTGCGGCGCCTTCCGACACGAGAACATTAGCACGCTGGCCGGGGTGGATTCACATCCCTTTTCGCTGCCCCGGCGCCGGTCCCCGCTGAGCAGCACCACCGCGTCCGGTGAGCGGCACCACCACGTCCGGGACCCCTCACCGGCACTCCGGAGGGCACCCGTCCGGTCCGGGACGCCCGCCGACCGCCGGGCGTCCCCGCACACCGGCCGCGTGCCCGAGGACCGGCGGCTGTTTCACGTATCAACCTCGTACCGGTCCTCCTCGTCTGCCCAGGAGCCGGGCGGAGTCCACAGCCCGGTGCGGGACACTGGTCTTCGGCCCCCTCTACGATCCATGGCAGAAACGGCGCGCACGAGGGCGACGGCAGGGCTGGAGGAGTTCGAAGGGGTGTCCCGGAGGGAACGTCGTCAGGCGTCGACACCCGTCGACGGGGGGTACCAGGGGGAACCAGCCGATCGGGCGGCGCGTGGATACGATCAGTAAGCAGTACCGGGTAAGCAGTGCACGGCACGGTGCACGGGGCAGTACACAGGACGGCAGCGACGGAGGAGGTGCCCCATGGGAGTCCTGAAGAAGTTCGAGCAGCGTCTCGAAGGTCTGGTCAACGGCACCTTCGCCAAGGTGTTCAAGTCCGAGGTGCAGCCCGTGGAGATCGCGGGAGCGCTCCAGCGGGAGTGCGACAACAACGCCACCATCTGGAACCGCGACCGCACCGTCGTGCCCAACGACTTCATCGTCGAGCTGAGCACCCCGGACTTCGAGCGGCTCAGCCCGTACTCGGGCCAGCTCGGCGACGAGTTGGCCGGCATGGTGCGCGACTACGCCAAGCAGCAGCGCTACACCTTCATGGGCCCGATCAAGGTGCACCTGGAGAAGGCCGACGACCTCGACACCGGCCTCTACCGGGTGCGCAGCCGCACCCTCGCCTCCTCCGCCAGCCAGGCCCCCGGCGCCCCTGGCGCCCCCGGCGCCGGGCCGGCCCCGGCCGGACGCCCCGGCGGCTACGGCTACCCGCCGGCCGCGGGCGCCCCGCCCATGCCCGCCGCTCCGCCACCCGGCGGACCGGGCGGCGGCTACGGCTACCCGCAGCCCGCGGGCGGCCAGCGGCCCCCCGCCGCACCCGCGTCCGCCGGACGCACCCGCCACTGGATCGAGATCAACGGCACCCGCCACCAGATCTCCCGCGCCACCCTCGTCCTGGGCCGCAGCACCGAGGCCGACGTGCGGATCGACGACCCCGGCGTCTCCCGCCGGCACTGCGAGATCCGGACCGGAACGCCCTCGACGATCCAGGATCTCGGCTCCACCAACGGCATCGTGGTGGACGGGCAGCACACCACCCGCGCTACGCTCCGCGACGGCTCGCGGATCGTCGTGGGCAGCACCACCGTTATCTATAGGCAAGCCGAAGGGTGAAGCGGGGGCAATGTCAGAGCTGACCCTCACGGTCATGCGGCTGGGGTTCCTGGCCGTACTGTGGCTGTTCGTGATCGTGGCCGTGCAGGTCATCCGGAGCGACCTGTTCGGTACGCGGGTCACCCAGCGCGGGGCGCGGCGGGAGGCCGGGCGCGCGCAGCAGGCCGGCCGGCAGGCGCCGCCGCAACAGCGCCAGCAGTCCGGCGGCGGCCGGCGGGGAGGCGGCCGGAACGCCCCCACCAAGCTGGTGGTGACCGAGGGCACCCTCACCGGCACCACCGTCGCGCTGCAGGGCCAGACCATCACCCTGGGCCGCGCGCACGACAGCACCATCGTGCTGGACGACGACTACGCCTCCAGCCGTCATGCCAGGATCTACCCGGACCGCGACGGCCAGTGGATCGTCGAGGACCTCGGCTCCACGAACGGCACCTACCTGGACCGGAACCGGCTGACGACTCCCACGCCGATTTCGCTGGGTGCGCCGATCCGCATCGGCAAGACCGTCATCGAGCTGCGGAAGTAGTGCTACACCAATGAATGAGCGCGAGCGGAGCGAGCACGCATCGTCGGCCCCCACCCAGGGCCGCGGCGCGCTCCCGACCGGAGGGTGGGCAGTGTGGCTCGACACGACCGGCTGTACCCGGAGCCGACTGGCGAGGTGCGCATGAGCCTTTCCCTGCGCTTCGCCGCCGGATCGCACAAGGGGATGATCCGGGAGGGCAACGAGGACTCCGGTTACGCCGGTCCGCGCCTGCTCGCCATCGCCGACGGCATGGGCGGCGCCGCGGCCGGCGAGGTCGCCTCCTCCGAGGCGATCTCCACCATCGTCGCGCTCGACGACGACGTCCCCGGCTCCGACCTGCTCACCTCGCTCGGCACGGCCGTGCAGCGGGCCAACGACCAGCTGCGCATGATGGTCGAGGAGGACCCGCAGCTCGAGGGAATGGGCACCACCCTGACCGCCCTGCTGTGGACCGGCCAGCGGCTCGGCATGGTGCACGTCGGCGACTCCCGCGCGTACCTGCTGCGCGACGGTGTCCTCACCCAGATCACCCAGGACCACACGTGGGTGCAGCGGCTGGTCGACGAGGGCCGGATCACCGAGGAGGAGGCGACCACCCACCCGCAGCGGTCCCTGCTGATGCGGGCCCTGGGCAGCGGCGAGCACGTCGAACCCGACCTGTCGATCCGCGAGGTGCGGGCCGGCGACCGGTACCTGATCTGCTCCGACGGCCTGTCCGGCGTGGTCTCCCACCAGACCCTCGAGGACGCCCTGGCCAGCTACCAGGGCCCCGAGGAGACCGTCCAGAACCTGATCGAACTGGCGCTGCGCGGCGGCGGCCCGGACAACATCACGGTGATCGTCGCCGACGTCCTCGACCTCGACACCGGGGACACCCTGGCCGGGCAGCTGTCCGACACCCCCGTCGTGGTCGGTGCCGTCGCCGAGAACCAGAGCCAGCTGCACGACAACGGCATCATGCAGACCCCGGCCGGCCGCGCCTCCGGGCTGGGCCGCCGGCGCTCCCAGGGCGGCGGCGAGTTCGGCCCGCCCGGCAGCGGCGACGTGACCGGCTTCATCCCCACCGACGGCTTCGGCTACGGCGACGACGACTTCACCAAGCCGCGCAAGGGCCGCAAGTGGCTCAAGCGGTCCTTCTTCGGCCTGCTCGCCCTCGCCGTCGTCGGCGGCGGCCTGTACGGCGGCTGGCGCTGGACGCAGACGCAGTACTACGTCGGCACCAACGAGGACCACGTGGCGCTGTACCGGGGCATCAGCCAGGACCTGGCGTGGGTGTCGCTCTCGAAGGTCCAGCAGGACCACCCCGAGATCGAACTCAAGTACCTGCCGCCCTACCAGCAGAAGCTGGTCGAGGGCACGATTCCCGAGAACGACCTGGCGGACGCCCGGGCGAAGATCGAGGAGCTGTCGGTGCAGGCCTCCGCCTGCAGGAAGGCGGCCGAGCGGCGCGCCGCCGAGAGCGAGAAGAACGCGAAGACCGGCGAGGGCGAGGCCGGAGGCACCACGGGAACCACTCCCGCCTCCTTCCCGTCCAAGGTCACGCCGACGCCCGACCCCTCGGGGTCGACGAAGGCACCGGAGAAGTCCACGCCCCCGTCCACGACCGCACCTACTCCCAGCCCCGGCCCCAGCCTCTCGGAGGAAGAGCAGAAGGTCGTCTCGCTGTGCGGTAAGCAGTAGGCAAGCCGTGAGAGGCCCTGTCACACGATGAGCAGTACTACCAACCCGTCGGCGCAGCACACGTCCACGATCGGCGCGATCGGCGCCCCGAGCCGGCGCAACACCGAGCTGGCCCTGCTGGTGTTCGCCGTCGTCATCCCGGTCTTCGCCTACGCCAACGTGGGCCTGGCCATCGACGGCTCCGTGCCCTCCGGGCTGCTCGCCTACGGGCTGGGGCTCGGGCTGCTGGCGGGCGTCGGCCACCTCGTGGTGCGCAAGTTCGCCGCGTACGCCGACCCCCTGCTGCTGCCGCTGGCGACCCTGCTGAACGGCCTGGGCCTGGTCGCCATCTGGCGGCTGGACCAGTCGGAGCGGCTGCAGCAGCTGGCCGAACGGGCCTACGGGGCGTTCAGCCCGTCCGCCCCGAACCAGCTGCTGTACTCGGCCATCGGCGTCGCCCTGTTCGTGGCTGTGCTCATCTTCCTCAAGGACCACCGCATCCTGCAGCGGTACACCTACATCTCCATGGTGGCCGCCCTGATCCTGCTGCTGCTGCCGCTGGTGCCGGGCCTCGGCGCCGACGTGTTCGGCGCCAAGATCTGGATCCGGGTCGCCGGATTCTCCATCCAGCCAGGCGAGTTCGCCAAGATCGTCATCGCGATCTTCTTCTCCGGCTACCTCATGGTGAAGCGGGACGCCCTGGCCCTCGCCAGCCGCCGGTTCATGGGCCTGTACCTGCCGCGCGGCCGCGACCTCGGTCCGATCATCACCATCTGGGCGGTCAGCCTCCTCGTCCTCATCTTCGAGAACGACCTCGGCACCTCGCTGCTGTTCTTCGGGCTGTTCATCGTCATGCTGTACGTCGCCACCGAGCGGACCAGCTGGATCGTCATCGGTCTGCTGATGTCCGCCGCGGGCGCCGTGGGCGTGGCCTCCTTCGCCGGTCACGTCCAGCAGCGTGTGGACGCCTGGCTGGACCCGTTCGGCTGCTACGCGACCTCCGGCGCCTGCGAGCAGATCGGCCAGTCGATCATGTCGTTCGGGTCGGGCGGTGTCATGGGCACCGGCCTCGGCCAGGGCAACTCCGACCTGATCGGCTTCGCCGCCAACTCCGACTTCATCTTCGCCACCTTCGGCGAGGAGCTGGGCCTGGCCGGCGTCATGGCGATGCTGCTGCTGTACGCGCTGATCATCGAGCGCGGCGTGCGGACCTCGCTGGCCGCGCGCGACCCGTTCGGCAAGCTGTTCGCGATCGGCCTGTCCGGTGCCTTCGCCCTCCAGGTCTTCGTGGTCGCCGGCGGTGTGATGGGGCTCATCCCGCTGACCGGTATGACCATGCCGTTCCTCGCCTACGGCGGTTCCTCCGTCATCGCCAACTGGGCGCTGATCGGCATCCTGCTGCGCATCAGTGACACCGCCCGACGCCCGGCGCCCGCGCCCGCCACCAACCCAGACGCCGAGATGACCCAGGTGGTCCGACCGTGAACAAGCCCCTGCGCCGGATCGCGATCTTCTGTGGGCTCCTCATGCTCGCCCTGATGATCCGTGACAACTGGCTCCAGTACGTGCAGGCCGACGCCCTGCAGAAGAACGAGAAGAACCGCCGCATCGCCATCGAGCGGTACGCGCAGCCGCGCGGCGACATCATCGTCGACGGCAAGCCGATCACCGGCTCGAAGCGGACCTCGGGCAGCGACTTCGAGTACAAGCGCACCTACAAGAACGGCCCGATGTGGGCGCCGGTCACCGGCTACGCCTCGCAGGCCTTCGGCGCGACCCAGCTGGAGAGCATCGAGGACGGCATCCTCACCGGCAACGCCGACCAGCTGTTCTTCCGCAACACCCTCGACATGCTGACCGGCAAGAAGAAGCAGGGCGGCAACGTCGTCACCACGCTCAGCTCCGCCGCGCAGAAGGCCGCCTACGAGGGGCTGAAGCGGCAGGGCGGCAAGGGCGCCGTCGCCGCCATCGAACCGTCCACCGGCAAGATCCTCGCCCTCGCCTCCTACCCGTCGTACGACCCGTCGTCCTTCGCCGGCAACTCCACCACGACGGACACCGAGGCCTGGCAGAAGCTGCAGAAGAAGAACAACCCCGACGATCCGATGCTCAACCGGGCCCTGCGCGAGGTCTACCCGCCCGGATCGACCTTCAAGGTCGTCACCGCCGCCGCCGCCCTGGAGCACAACCTCTACAAGGACGCCGACGAGAAGACGGACACGCCCCTGCCGTGGGTCATGACTGGCACCCGCACCGAGCTGAAGAACGACGGCAACCTGCCCTGCAAGGACGCCAGCCTGCGTGAGGCCCTCCGGGTCTCCTGCAACACGGTCTTCGGCAAGATCGGCGCCGACCTCGGCAACGACAAGATGCTGGAGACGGCCGAGAAGTTCGGCTTCAACGAGGAGCAGTTCACCCCGGTCCGCGCCAACGCCTCCGTCTTCTCCGACGACATGGAGCCCTCGCAGGTCGCGCTGTCCTCCATCGGCCAGTTCAACACCGCGACCACCCCGCTGCAGATGGCCATGGTCACCGCGGCCATCGCCAACAACGGCTCGATGATGCAGCCCTACATGGTCGACGCGCTGCAGGCGCCGAGCCTGGACACGGTCGAGAAGACCAAGCCGGAGGAACTGAGCCGGCCGATGTCGGCGAAGAACGCGCAGATCCTCCAGTCGATGATGGAGACGGTCGTCGAGAACGGCACCGGCGGCAACGCCCGCATCCCGAACGTCACCGTCGGCGGCAAGACCGGCACCGCCCAGCACGGTGTCGCCAACAGCAAGAACCCCTACGCGTGGTTCATCTCCTACGCCAAGACCGGTGACGGCGGCTCCCCGGTCGCGGTGGCCGTCGTCATCGAGGACGACAACGCCGTGCGCGGCGACATCTCCGGTGGCGGACTCGCTGCCCCGATCGCCAAGGACGTGATGGAGGCGGTCATCAAGGGCAAGCAGTGACACCGGTCACGTCCGCTTCACATCGGTGCACGTTGCGGTACCGGTCCTGTATCGGCTGACGCACTTGGCCGGGTCACACAAAACGAGCCGGGTACGGTAGGCCCGGAACGCAGCCTCCGGCGGCACCCACGTGCCGGTCGGGACCCACGGAGAGGGCTGGTAGGTAGCTATGGAAGAGCCGCGTCGCCTCGGCGGCCGGTACGAACTGGGCCAGGTGCTCGGCCGCGGTGGCATGGCGGAGGTCTACCTCGCGCATGACACCCGCCTCGGCCGCACCGTGGCGGTGAAGACGCTGCGCGCGGACCTCGCGCGCGACCCGTCCTTCCAGGCCCGGTTCCGCCGGGAGGCCCAGTCGGCCGCCTCGCTCAACCATCCCGCGATCGTCGCGGTCTACGACACGGGTGAGGACTACATCGACGGGGTCTCCATCCCGTACATCGTGATGGAGTACGTCGACGGTTCCACCCTGCGTGAGCTCCTCCACAGTGGCCGCAAGCTGCTGCCGGAGCGGACGCTGGAGATGACGATCGGCATCCTCCAGGCCCTGGAGTACTCGCACCGCGCGGGCATCGTGCACCGCGACATCAAGCCGGCCAACGTCATGCTGACGCGGAACGGCCAGGTCAAGGTCATGGACTTCGGCATCGCCCGCGCCATGGGCGACTCCGGCATGACGATGACCCAGACCTCCGCCGTGATCGGCACCGCCCAGTACCTCTCCCCGGAACAGGCCAAAGGCGAACAGGTCGACGCCCGCTCCGACCTCTACTCCACCGGCTGCCTGCTGTACGAGCTGCTGACCGTCCGCCCGCCGTTCGTGGGCGACTCCCCGGTCGCGGTGGCCTACCAGCACGTGCGCGAGGAACCGCAGGCGCCCAGCGTCTTCGACCCCGAGATCACGCCCGAAATGGACGCCATCGTCCTGAAGGCCCTGGTCAAGGACCCGGACTACCGTTACCAGTCGGCCGACGAGATGCGCGCCGACATCGAGGCCTGCCTGGACGGCCAGCCGGTCGCGGCCGCCGCGGCCCTCGGCTCCGCGGGTTACGGCGGCTACCCGGACGACCAGCCGACAACGGCCCTGCGCCAGGACGCCGGCAGCGCTGCGGCCACCTCGATGCTGCCGCCCATGAACCAGGACGACGGCGGCTACGGCTACGACGACCGCCAGGGGCGCCGCCGCCAGCCGAAGAAGACCAACACCTCGACGATCCTGCTGGTCGCGGCGGGCGTCCTGGTCCTGATCGGCGCCATCCTGATCGGCCGCCTGGCCTTCGGCGGCGACGGCGGGGTGGGCAACGACAACATCGAGGTCCCGAACTTCATAGGCGAGACGAAGAAGAACGCGGAGCGGCTGGCCGAGAACGGCGAGCTGAAACTCAGCTTCACGTCGAAGCCCTGCGAGAGCGAGAGCAAGGGAAACATCTGCGACCAGACCCCGAAGCCGGGCACCAAGGTCGAGAAGGACTCCACCGTCGATCTGGTGGTGTCGACCGGCGCGCCGAAGGTGGCGGTGCCGAGCGTGATCGGCCTGAGCCTGGAGGACGCCACCTCCAAGCTGGAGGCCGACGACTACCAGTTCAAGATCGAGACCAAGTCGCGGGTGTCCTCGGAGGAGCCGAACAGCGTCCTCGAGCAGGATCCGACCTCCGGCAAGGAGGTGGAGAAGGGCTCGACGATCACCCTGGTGGTCGCCAAGGAGCAGGAGAAGTCGACCGTTCCGGACGTCCTCGGCAAGTCGTGTGACGAGGCGAAGACCCAGATGTCGGCCAATGACCTGGTGGGCAACTGCACCGAGCAGGAGACCGACGACCCGAACCAGGTGGGCAAGGTCATCTCGACCACGCCGGGTCCCAATTCCTCCGCCGACAAGGGCTCCCAGGTCTCCATCGTCATCGGCAAGGCGAAGCAGGGGGAGGACAAGTTCGCCATGCCGCGCGTCACGCAGATGACGGTCGGCCAGGCCAAGCAGGTCCTCGCCCAGGCCGGCCTCCAGCTGGAGCGGGTCCAGGGCACGGACGACGACAACGCCGTGGTCGTCGGGAGCAACCCGCAGGAGGGCCAGGAGGTCAAGCGAGGCGACAAGGTCGTGCTGATCGCCATCGGCGGCCAGCAGGGCGGGAACAACGGCGGCAACAACGGAGGCATCTTCGGCGGCCTCACGGGCGGTTCCCGGGACGACTGAGTCCGCGCCGCCACGGCACCGAACGGTGTGACGGAGCCCCGGCTTCCTCCTCAGGAAGGGGCCGGGGCTCCGTCATGGGCGGGTGTTCCCGCGGCGCGGGGTGCGTCGTGACGGGGTGGTCGTGGCGCGGGGGTGGTCGTGGCGGCGGGCGCGGGACCGGGGCAGGGGCCGGGGCTCCCGGGCAGCAGGCGGCGGGCGGCGGGCGGCAGGGCCGGGGGACGACGAGGGCCGCGGAGGGGGCGGCGGCAGGGCGGCTCCGTGCGCCTGCGGGGGACCACACTGCGGGACTGCGGGGTCCACTGCGCGGTGGCCGCCAGGTGGGCGGCGGGAGTGCGTGACGGTGCCCGGCGGAGGGGACGCGTCACGGTGTCCGGTGGGAGGAACGCGTCGCGGTGTCCGGCCCGGCGGAGGATCGGCCACGGTGCCCGACGGGCGGGAGAGGACGCGTCACGGTGTCCGGCGAGAGGGGCGGCCACGGTGTCCGGGCCCCGGCGCCCTAGCAGCATCCGGCCGGGGTCCGGGTGAGGGCACCGGCGCTCCTGACCGGCCCGGGCCGGTGCGTCGTCAGCGCAGTTCCGCCGGCGGGGTGCGCCGGTCGTCGACCTTCTCCGTGCGGACCAGTTCGCCCCACACCACGTAGCGGTACTTGCTCGTGTACACGGGCGTGCAGGTCGTCAGGGTGATGTAGTGGCCGGGCTTCTTGGCGCCGGACTCCTTCGGGACCGGGGCGAGGACCTCGACGTTGTACTTCGAGGTCTCGGGCAGCACCGCATAGGTCTTGTAGACGTACCAGGTGTCCTTCGTCTCGAAGACGATCGCGTCACCCTTGCCGATCCGGTGGATCCCGTGGAACTTCGCCCCGTGACCGTCGCGGTGCGCGGCGAGCGAGAAGTTGCCCTTCTTGCCGGACGTCGGCAGGGTCGCCTTGACCGGATCGGTGTAGTAGCCGGCCACGCCGTCGTTGAGGACCTTCATCGACGTGCCCTTCTCGACGAGGATCTCGTCGTCGCTCATCGCGGGCACGTGCAGGAAGCCGATGCCGGCCTTGCTGTCGAAGGAGACCGGGCCGCCGGCACCCTCCCCGGCCTCCCGGGCCCAGGTGTCGCGCACCTTGTCGGCCTGCGCGCCCGCTGCCCGGTCGGCGACGACGTTCGTCCACCACAGCGAGTAGACGACGAACAGGCCGAGCACCAGTCCGGTGGTGATGAGGAGTTCCCCGAAGATGCTGACCGCCGTCGCGAAGGGGCCCATGCGGCGGCGTGCCGGGCGCCGCCGAGACCGGGACACGGCGGCGGTCTGCTGTTCGGTGTCGTCGGTGGTCGCTGCCACGTTTCCTCTGCCCCTAGTTGACGAGCGCATCCGGCTTGCCCTTGCTGCGCGGCCGTTCCTCGGCCATCTTGCCCCAGACGATCATGCGGTACTTGCTGGTGAACTCGGGCGTGCAGGTGGTCAGCGTGATGTAACGGCCGGGTTCGGTGAAGCCGGAGCCCTTCGGGACGGGTTCCAGGACACTGATGTTGCTCGGTGAGGTCACCGGCAGGATCGACTTCATCTCGTAGACGAAGTACGTGTCCTGCGTCTCCACGACGATGGGGTCGCCGGACTCCAGCCGGTTGATGTACCGGAAGGGCTCCCCGTGGGTGTTCCGGTGCCCGGCGAGCCCGAAGTTGCCGGTCTTGTCCTCGGGCATCGCCGTCTTCAGCGCACCCTCGGCGTAGTGGCCGACCATGCCCCGGTCCAGCACCTTCTTGCTGTTGATGCCCTCGGCGATGGGGACGACCACGTCCAGCTTCGGCATGTGCAGCAACGCGAAGCCCTGCCCCGGCTCGAAGGCCCCCGGGCTCCGTTTGCCGTTCGCCCAGTCGCTCTGGAGGTCGCTGACCTCCTTGCCCGCCTGGGCCTGCGCCTGCACGTTCGTCCACCACAGCTGGTAGGTGACGAACAGCAGCATGAGCACGCCGAAGGTGATGAACACCTCGCCGATCGCCCGGCTCGCGACCACCGCCGGGCCGGGCCTGTTCGCCTTCGCCCGCCGACGCGCCTCGACGCGCGACAGGGGCGCCTGCCGCCCCCCTGAGCCCCGGGAGTCCTCGGCCGGCGTCTCGCCGTCTCCGGGCGGCCCCCCGCGGCGCCCCTGTCCCCGCTTGGCGGCCTTCCTGCGGGCCGCACGGCCGCCGCCCTCCTCACCCCCGGGCTCCGCGGGCTCCGCGGCCTTCGAGGCTTCCTCGCGCACGCGGGGCGCCGGCGGGTCGAGGACGCGCAGGGCGACCGTCTCGTCGTCGGCCGGCGGCAGGTAGGCCGTCTCCGCGGCGGGCCCGTCGGCCGGCGCACCACCGTGGGCGGTACGGCCGCGGGACGCCTCCGCGTACGCGGGGGCACCGGCCGGAGCGCCGGTGAACGCCGCTCTCCCGTAGGCCGTCGCCCCGTTGTGAGAAGCCCCGTTGTAGGAAGCTCCGTTGTAGGAAGCTCCGTCGGAGGAGGGGCCGTCGTGGGAAAGACCGTCGTAGGCGGCACTGCCGTAGGAGGCCGCGTCGTAGGCCGCCCTGTCCTGGTGTGCCGCGTCATGAGGTGCTCCGCCGTACGGCGTAGCGCCCGGGGAAGGGGAAGGGGCGTAGGCCGCCGTCGCGTCGGGCGGGGCCTGGCCGTACGCGCCGTGACCGAGCGCGCCCGCGCCCTGGGGTGCACCGCCGGGAGCCTGCTGCCCCTGGTACGCGTCCCCGTACGCGTCCCCGCCGCCGTACATGTCCCGGTAGGCGCCCCCGCTGTAGGCGTCCCCGGGTTGGGGAGCGGAAGCGTTGTAAGGGGGAGTGGAGCCGTTGTGCTGGGCGGCGGGCCCGGTGTAGGTGCCCTCGCCGTAGGACGTGCCGCCGTGGACGTTCCGCGGGACGTCTCCGTACCAGCCGCCGTCCCCGACCACGCCGTGTGCCCCGTACGGCTCCTGCCCGTACGGGGACCCCTGCCCGCCGCCGGAGCCGTAGGAGGAGCCGTCGGTGAACGACTCCCCGTACTCGGCACCGGATTCGCGCTCGGGGCGCAGCGCGGTCACGCCGTGGACCTGCCCACGACGGGGGCGAGCCCCGCCGACCTCGCCACCGCGTCCCGGTCACCGCATTCCGACAGCCAGTTGGCGAGCATCCGGTGGCCGTGCTCGGTGAGCACCGACTCGGGGTGGAACTGCACGCCCTCGACCGGAAGTTCACGGTGGCGCAGGCCCATCACGATGCCGTCGGGTGTCCTGGCCGTCACCTCCAGCTCCGCCGGTACCGTGGTCGGCTCCGCGGCCAGGGAGTGGTACCGGGTCGCCGTGAACGGGGAGGGCAGTCCCGCGAAGACGCCCTTCCCCTCGTGCGTGACGGGCGAGGTCTTGCCGTGCAGCAACTCGGGGGCTCGGTTCACGACACCCCCGTAGGCCACCTGCATCGACTGCATGCCGAGGCAGACGCCGAACACCGGCACGCCGGTCGCGGCGCAGTGGCGCACCATCTCGACGCAGACACCGGCCCGCTCAGGGGTGCCGGGGCCGGGCGAGAGCAACACGCCGTCGAACCCTCCCGCACTCTCGGCTCCGCTCGAGCGGGAGGTGCCCCCACGCACGTCCGCGGTCGACACCTCGTCGTTGCGCAGGACCTCGCACTCGGCGCCCAGTTGGTACAGGTACTGGACCAGGTTGAAGACGAAGCTGTCGTAGTTGTCGACGACGAGAATGCGCGCGCTCACTGGTTGTCCACCGTCACATCGTTGAAGGGCAGCAGCGGCTCGGCCCAGGGGAAGACGTACTCGAAGAGGACGTAGACCACGGCGATGATCAGCAGGAGCGAGATGAGTGCGCGCACCCACCCGTTCCCCGGCAGATGCCGCCAGATCCAGCTGTACATGCCGTCCCTTCCGTCGTACCACGGCACCAAGCTCACGCCGTACGCCACCAGACTAACGGCGCGACCCCTCCGGTTTCCCGGCCTCCGGAAGGGGAGCGGCGTCCAACTGCGCCCGGCGGCCGGGGAGTGAGCCGTGCCCCCGTCCCCGGTGCACGTCGTCGGTGTCGGCCGGCGGCCCGGCTGCTGTTACCCGGACATACGTGATGCGGGGGCGATTGCCTCGATTCCCGGAGCCGGTTTTCGCGGGAGTCCGTGAGGAGAAGGTGCGCTGCGCGGCGGGTCGGGCGGCGTCCGCCTCATGCCTCCTGGGCCTCTCCGACCGGCCCGCCGGCGGCCGTGCTCACGACCAGGTACTCGACCAGTACCTCGACCGCGGACTGTTTCACGTGAAACCACGGCACGCGGAGAGGGGCGAGCCGGGCGACACGACACCCGCCACTAAGGGGTCACGCGCCCCGCACGCCAACGTCCCTGCCGGTCACGCGCACCGCACGCAACGTCCCCGACGGTCACGCGCACCGGCGGTGACCCGCTGCCCGGGTCGCCACGGGGAGGTCACAGGGCACGCGACGCTCACTCCACGGGCTTCGCGTAGTGCAGGTCCACCGTGCCCGAGTAGCCGGGGAGGGTCACCGTGCCCTTGTCCTCGACCTTCCAGCCGAGCCCGTAGACGTTGACGTACACCATGTAGTTCTGGATCGCCGGGGAGGCGGTGAGGGCGTCCCGGAGCTTCCCCGGGTCACCGACCGCGGTGATCGTGTACGGGGGTGAGTAGACCCGGCCCTGCAGGATCAGGGTGTTGCCCACGCAACGGACGGCGCTGGTGGAGATCAACCGCTGGTCCATGACCTGGATGCCCTCGGCGCCGCCCTGCCACATCGCGTTCACCACGGCCTGGAGGTCCTGCTGGTGGATGACCAGGTAGTCGGGCTGCGGCTCCGGGTAGCCGGGGAGCTTGGCGGTGGCGTCCGGCGGGGCGTCGTTGAGCGTGACGGTGATCGCCTCGCCCTTCAGCTTCTGCGTGCCTGCCCGCTTCTCCAGGGCGGTGAGGCGGTCGTCATCGGCCTTGGTGCTGCCGTCGTCCCGCTCAGCGAGGGCCTCCACGTCCTTGCGCAGGGCGGCGTTGGAATCGTCCAGCTGCCCGTTCCGGAGGCTGCGCTCGTGCACGAGGTCGGAGAGCTTCAGCAGGGAGGCGTCGGTGCGTATGTTGGTGCCCTTGGCCGTGTTGAAGCTGGTGAAGAAGATGAGCCCGGCGAGGGCGAAGACACCCGCGGTGAGCACCCGCACGGGCCGGAAGCGTCGTCGGCGGACAGGACTGGATTCCGAACCCGGGGAGTAGGCAGAATTGCTCAACGTACCCTTATCTCCTTCGGCGCCGCGGAAGCACTACGCTAACGGACGCCCGGGGGAGCCCTCAGAGTCCCCTTGTACGCTGCTTTGAGCCCGACCCAGTTCCCTGCGCGGCCACGCAGCGCATCGACAGGAGAGACCCTCGTGCCGAAGTCACGTATCCGCAAGAAGGCCGACTACACGCCGCCGCCCGCGAAGCAGACGACCGCGCTGAAGATGAACAGCCGCGGTTGGGTCGCGCCCGTGATGCTGAGCCTGTTCGCCATCGGTCTGGCCTGGATCGTCGTCTTCTACGTCACGGACAGCAGGCTTCCGATCGAGTCCCTGGGCAACTTCAACATCGTCGTGGGCTTCGGCTTCATCGCCGCCGGATTCGGCGTCTCGACCCAGTGGAAGTAGCACGCGCCGCCACGTGAGGGGAGGCCTGCCCGGACCGCTCTGCAGCTCTGGGCAGGGCTATCCACTGAGTTATCCACAGGCCTTTCCACAGCGTGGGGAAAAGAACGACGATCTGTGGATAACCCATCGGACGTTGACGCCGGTGTGACAGAACCACCGGCAATCGAAAACCTGTTCACCCTGGCGCTGACCTGCGGAAACTCTGTCCGGTGACAGAAAGCACAGATGTTCCCGCACACTGTGCACAAGATCCGCCACCCACTGTGGACAACGTCGGACAAGTCGCGTTCCCAGTGGTACCGCCGGCTCACAGCTCGGCGTCCGGCAGCTGACCTCCACCTGTGGATCTGAGGCACCGGCCGGGGCAGCCGCAAGGCACCAGATCACGGCCCCGACCGTCTTCGCCCACCTCGGCCGCCCCCCGGACCGCACCACGTACCGTGGCGCCTCCGCCCACCACGCCTTTCGCCGCCACGCCCCCTCGCCGGGTGCCGGCGTCGGAGGACCCCGCCCAGGGCCGGGCAGCCGCCCCGAGCGATCAGATCAGCTGAGACGTTCTCACGAGGGTCATGACGACGACAACGGCCAGTACCAGCGCACAGGTGCCGTACTGGATCACTGTGCGCCTCGAGCGCGGGGCGTGGATCATGGCGTACCCCATCACCACACCGGCGACGAGCCCGCCGAGGTGGGCCTGCCAGGCGATGTTGAAGCCGGGGCTGAAGGTGATGATCAGGTTGATCACCAGCAGCGCGATGATCGGCCGCATGTCGTAGTTCAGCCGGCGCATCAGCACGGCGGTCGCACCGAACAGTCCGAAGACCGCCCCGGAAGCACCGAGCGAGGGCTGGTTCGGTGCGGCGATCAGATAGCTGAGCGCACTGCCCGCGAGACCGGACACCAGGTAGAGGGTCAGGTAACGGGCCCTGCCGAGCGCCGCTTCGAGCGGGCCGCCGATCCACCACAGACTCAGCATGTTGAAGATGATGTGGATGTAGCTGCCGTGCAGGAACATCGAGGTCAGCAGTCGGTAGTACTGCCCCTCCGCCACACCCTCCAGCGTGCCGAGGTGGGGCACGAAGGCCCGGCCGATGAGGTCGAAGCGGTCGGTGAAGGTGTCCCCGACCGACATCTGGACCAGGAAGGCCGCCAGACAGATGCCGATGAGGATCTTGGTGATCAGCCTGGGGTCCGCCGTGACCGTGCCCCCGGCGAGCGTCCGCGGCACCGACGCGCTCGGGGCGTGTCCGGTGCCCGAACCCCCACGGACGCATTCGGGACACTGGAAACCGACCGCCGCGTCGACCATGCACTCGGGACAGATCGGCCGGTCGCAACGGGTGCAGCGGACGCCGGTCTCACGGTCCGGGTGGCGATAGCAGGAGGGGACGCTGTGGGCGTCCCGCGGGCTGCCGGCAGCCTGGTCGTCCATGGAATCCCCTCGGTCGTCGAAAAAACCCCGCCCCGCCCATCCTTACGGACGAGCGGGGCGATTGGTTCCCTGCGGGCGATCTCGCTCGCCCGAGGCTCCGGGCCGGGCGGTTCAGGCCTCGCGGATCTCGACCGACTCGATGACCACGTCGTTCACCGGACGGTCCGTCCGCGGGTTGGTCTGCACGGCGGCGATGGTGTCCACGACCTTCTGGCTGGCCGCGTCGGTGACCTCACCGAAGATGGTGTGCTTGCGGGTCAGCCACGCCGTCGGGGAGACGGTGATGAAGAACTGCGAGCCGTTCGTGCCCGGCCCCGCGTTGGCCATGGCCAGCAGGTAGGGCTTGTCGAAGCGGAGGTCCGGGTGGAACTCGTCCTCGAACTGGTAGCCGGGACCGCCGGTGCCGTTGCCCAGCGGGTCACCGCCCTGAATCATGAATCCGCTGATCACCCGGTGGAAAACCGTGCCGTCGTAGAGCTTGTCCGTCGACTTGGCACCGGTCTGGGGGTGCGTCCACTCCCGCTCGCCCTTGGCGAGCTCGACGAAGTTCTTGACCGTCTTCGGCGCCTGGTTCGGGAAGAGCCGAACCTCGATGTTGCCGTGGTTGGTCTTCAGGGTGGCGTAGAGCTGCTCAGCCACGATGTGCCTTCCGTTGTCTTTCGGTGACCCCCCGATCCTCCCACGGACCGGGTCCCGTAAGTCGTCCGGCGCCCGTTCACATGCCACACCCGTGCCGTCCACCCGTCGGAGAGACCGGCGAGTGTGCGCCCGACAGGGGCGCAGGGCGGCGATCCGTGGCATGGTCGACCACAAGCCCCTTGAATGACCGCTTCGTCCTCTATCGCATTCGATCAACTGCACCGGCAACCGCACCGGCACCCGTATGCCCGTCCGCGCATGCCCGACGGCCGCGCGCGATGCATGATCCGTAAAAGGGTGGAAAGTCGAAATACCGTACGCCACCGAGGAGGAGGAACCCGTGACCCGCATCGACAGCGTGCGCGCCGCGACCGGTTCGGCGAAGGACAGCGTGCTGCACGCCGCGGAAGTGGTGGCGCCCTACGCCGACACGGCCAAGGAAAGGGCCGCGCACTACGCACAGGAGGCGCGCGTACGGCTGGCGCCCAAGGTGACGCAGGCCGCAGGCCAGGCCCGTGTCCAGTACGGCGCTCACATCCAGCCATACCTGGAGCAGGCCCGGACGCACGTGCCGCCGAAGGTCGACCACGCCGCCCAGGAGGCCGCCGTCCGCACCCGCAAGGCGGCGCGGCAGGCGGCCGACTACTCCCGTCCCCGGATCGAGCAGGCGATCGCCGTCGCGGGTCCGGTCACGGAGGAAGCCGCTGCCCGCAGCGCGGCGGCCCTGGCCGCGCTGCGCGGTCAGGTCACCGCGCGGCAGATCCAGAAACTGGTCCGCAAGCAGCAGCGCCGGGCCAAGGCCGGCCGGGCCGCCAAGGTGATCCTGATCGCCAGCGCCCTCGCTGGTGGCGCCTACGCGGCCTGGAAGTGGTGGGACCAGCAGGCCAATCCGGACTGGCTGGTGGAACCGCCGGCCGCGACCGACGTCCCCGAGGGCGCCACACTGACGTCCGTGGACGGCAGCGGCGCCACCCTGGACCCGGAGGTCCAGGCCAAGGAGGCCGAGGAGGAGGCCGCCAAGCGCGACGACCAGACCTGACGCGCGACGGCCGCCGACAGCGCGGTGGGCCGGGAGATCCGAGCGATCTCCCGGCCCACCGCGCTGTTTCACGTGAAACGAAGGACCCCTCCGTCCGCTTTTCCGCAGATCGGAGGGGTCCGATTGTGGAGCCTAGGGGAGTCGAACCCCTGACATCTGCCATGCAAAGACAGCGCTCTACCAACTGAGCTAAGGCCCCGGAAACGAAGCATCCGCCCGGAAAGAGCATCCCGGCGGGCGTCGCACACCAGAGTACCGGGTCACCCCCGGGATTCGGCAAAAGGATTGGGGGTCCCCGTGACCAACCACTCTCCGTAAGATGCTCGGACGTGGTTCGCTACAGCGAACCGCGGTTCTTGGGGAAGCGATGGGGAGACGCAATGGACGCCGCACAGCAGGAAGCCACCGCAAGAGCGCGGGAACTGCAGCGGAACTGGTACGGGGAGCCACTGGGGGCGCTCTTCCGTAGGCTCATAGACGACCTGGGCCTCAATCAGGCTCGTCTCGCCGGAGTGCTCGGTCTGTCCGCGCCGATGCTGTCACAGCTCATGAGCGGCCAGCGGGCCAAGATCGGCAATCCCGCGGTCGTCCAGCGGGTCCAGCTGTTGCAGGACCTCGCGGGACAGGTCGCGGACGGAAGTGTCAGCGCAGCCGAGGCAACCGAGCGCATGGAGGAGATCAAGAAATCGCAAGGGGGGTCGGTGCTCAGCAACACCACGCAGACGACGAGCACTTCGGGCGCTCCCACGGTCAAGCGGGTCGTCCGCGAGATCCAGTCCCTGCTGCGTTCGGTGGCAGCGGCCGGCGACATCATCGAGGCCGCCGACTCCCTCGCCCCCACCCACCCGGAACTGGCCGAGTTCCTCCGCGTCTACGGAGCAGGCCGCACCTCGGACGCGGTGGCGCACTACCAGTCGCACCAGAACTGATCCCCGCCCGGCCGCGGCACGCGGAGGGCGACGGCACAGGGGGAGGGGCGGGGCACGGCATGGGTGAGGTGTTCGCCGGCCGCTATGAGCTGGCCGACCCGATCGGACGCGGAGGGGTGGGCGCCGTCTGGCGCGCCTGGGACCACCGACGGCGCCGCTATGTGGCGGCCAAGGTGCTGCTGCAGAGCGATGCCCACTCCCTCCTCCGCTTCGTCCGCGAACAGGCTCTGCGCATCGATCATCCCCATGTGCTCGCCCCCACCAGCTGGGCCGCCGACGACGACAAGGTCCTCTTCACCATGGACCTGGTCGCCGGCGGCTCGCTGGTCCACCTGGTCGGCGACTACGGCCCCCTGCCGCCCCATGTCGTGTGCACCTTGCTGGACCAGCTGCTCGCCGGGCTGGCCGCCGTCCACGCGGAGGGGGTCGTCCACCGCGACATCAAGCCCGCCAACGTGCTCCTGGAAGCGACCGGTACCCGGCGCCCGCGGCTGCGCCTCTCCGACTTCGGCATCGCGATGCGCCTGGGCGAACCCCGGCTGACGGAGACCAATCTGGTGGTGGGAACGCCCGGTTACCTCGCACCGGAGCAAATGATGGGCTCCGAGCCGGACTTCCCCTCCGACCTCTTCGCCGTGGGCCTGGTCGCCCTGTATCTGCTGGAGGGCGCCAAACCGGACACCAAGGCTCTCGTCCAGCACTTCGCCGCCCACGGAACGCCCGGTGCACCCCAGGGCATCCCCGAGCCCCTGTGGCAGGTCGTGGCGACCTTGCTGCAGCCGGACCCCGACGCCCGCTTCCGTACCGCCACCGGGGCGCGCAAGGCGCTTGCCGCGGCAGCGGAACTCCTTCCTGAGCCGGGCCCCGACGACGAGCAGATCGAGATCTTCGACCAACTCGGTCCGCTCCCACCCGGGTTCGGGCCCGACGGGCCGCAGAGACGCGCGTCGGGCGTACGGCTCGGCGGGACCGGCGGGGCCACGGCCACCACCGAGGCCCACCGGCTCTCGGCACAGGGCTCCGGCGCGGAGGACGCGGACGCGCGACCCGGCTCGCCGGCCGGAGGCCGGGCGAGCGCCGCCTCCGCCCCCTCCGGCGACGAACGGGGCGAGGCCCCCTCGCCGGAGGCCGCCGACGGTGAGCTGAACGCCCACGACAGAGGCGTCGGCGGCCGGCACGGCGACGCCGACGGGGACCCGGTCGGCACGGACCCGTCCGCGCCGGTCCCTGTACGCACCCCGGCTGTCCCCGGAGGAGTCGAGACACCGCCCGGACCGGCCCCCTCCGAGCACATGGCCCCGCTGGAGGCGCAGCCGGCAGCACCCCCCGCCGCATACGGCCACGACAGGGCCATGGCCTCCCCACCCGACGATCCCCGCCGCTCTACCGCCACGCCGGCCACACCTGCCACCGTCGGCCCGCCCACCACACCCCCCGCCGAGGCCCCGCCCGCACCTCAACACCAGCCACAGCCCAGCATGTCGGACACCGGGAGCTTTCATCTTCCGCCACCCGACGCGCCCCCCACTCCGAGTCCGGCGCCGTCTCCCCCCGTCGCACGGCAGCCGTCCCCACCGGTCCCGGCACCGCAGGCGCCACCGCACTCGTCGCCCCCGTCGCCCTGGCCGCCACCCGGCCCCGGCCCGGACCCCGGCCGGGCCTACGAACCACAGGAGCGGCACCAGCAGGCGGAGCAGGAGGCACTGCAGCAGGCCCCGGACGCCTTCCCCCGGCAACCGCTCCCCGCCCCTTTCCCGGGCGTTTCCCCGCACGACCCCACGCATCCGCCGCACACCCCCCTGCAACCTCGTCCTCCGGCGTATCAGGCCCCGGCCGGACGTCCGTACGCCGATGCCTCTACTGCTGAATACACCGCCCAAGCCCCGCGGGTTCCGCCTTTCGGCGAGGCAATATCGGCACCGGCCACCGGTTCGCCCCCCGCCCACCGCCGTCCAAGACGCCCCGGCCCGCCCGCGAAGGCGGCGGTACCGCTGCTGCTGCTGGCCCTCCTCTGTTACGCGGTGGGCTTCTGGGCCCTCAGCCACCTCTGAGCGCCCCGCACGCAGCAACCGGCCGCCCCACCACCTCAGCCCTCAGCCTCAGCCCTCAGCCTCTGCCCTCAGCCCGCGCCCCTCAACCCTCGCCGTTACATCGGCGCACGGGCGACACACGGGAACCCCAACGCGGGGGAGGGGCCACCGACCGACGAGGGGCGGCAACGGCGACGAGGGGCGGGAGTGGGGACGCGGGAGCCGGGGCTCGGAAGCGAGGACGCGGAAGCGAGGACGCGGGAGCGCGTCTACTCGCAGGCAGTAAAGGAGCAGCTCTGCCCGACCCGCGCTAAGGGGTGGCTCTGCGGCGGGCCACGACCGTCCACACGCCGAGCCCCGCCAGCAACGCGCTACCGGCACCGAGACCGCCGACCGCCAGGGCCAGCATCGCGGTGCCGCCCCCTTCGGTGCCCTCGTCCGCCGCACGCCGGTCGGCCTCGGTCACCGTGAAGACGCCCGGGGGGACGGCCTGCCCCGCGTAGGCGGGCCCGTGCTGCGCCGTCCCCTCCACCCGCACCCGCAGCGTCAGCGGTACCGGTCCGGTGCCGAAGTCGTCGGCGACCTCCGCCGCCAGGTGGGCCACGAGGTAGTACGTACCGGCGGTCCGCACCGCCCCGATCCTGGCGGTCGCCGCATGACGGTTGGCGTGCGCGACGGGAGGCAGGACGGGCAGGGTGCCCGCCTTCTGGCCCCCGTCGTAGGCCACCCGCACGTCGGCGACATGACCGCGGACGGGGTTGTAGAGGTCGAGGTCCAGAGCCGCGGCGACGAAGCCCTTGCCGTCGCCGTCGGTGCTGCCCAGTTCGGCCGTGACGGACACCTGCTGGCCCCAGTCCACGGGCACCGTGTAGAAGAGAGTGCTGCCGGGGTGCACGTCGTCCCGCCACACCCCTTCGCCGAGTGGGGTCGCCCGCGCGAACCCGGCGCCGCCCGCCCGCCGTTCGGCCGCCCCGCCGACGGGCTCGGGGGACGCCGAATTCCACTCCCGGGGTGCGCGCGTCGCTTCCTCCCGCTCCAGCGGCGGCTCCGTCACCACGGCGAGTTCCAGGTCCCAGTCACGGGGGGAGGCCCCCTCGCCGTCGGGGTCGGTGCGCTCGACGGTCACGAAGTAGGTACCGGCCTCCTTGCACAGCGACGTGCGGCGGGAGACGTCGCGCACGGCCGACGCCGTGACCGGGTGCGGGCTGCGCGCGGCCCCGAAGCCGGCGGTGTCGACGTCGCAGGAACGTCCCCGGGAGTCCCGGAGACTCACCTTGATCCCGTCGGTGACCGAGGAGGCGCGCAGGTCGGCCGGTGGAACGGCGGTCGCCGAGACGTACGCGGTGGAAGAGTCGTCGAGCCGCAGGCCGTAGTGGACCGGGCCGCGGGCCGGAAGGGTGCTGCGGTAGGCACGTCCCGCCTCCAGCGGCTGCGCGTCCGCGGTGCTCTGCGCCCCCGCCGCGCGCACGGCGTCCTCGGCGAAGGCGTAGCTTCCCGGGGCTCCGGGCGCCGCCTGCACGGGCGGGGCGCCCAGCGCCGCGAGGATCACCGCGGAGGCGAGTACCGGAACGCCCGTCCGCCACGCCGTGGCTGCGCCGTCCCGCCCGGCTCGTGTGCGCTCCCTCGCCTTACACCGCCGTCCCCTCACGCGCCACCCCTCGTCGTATCCCGGACGTCGATCAGGCGCCCATCCTGCCGCGCGGACCGGGTCCGGCGACAGGACCCCGTGACACACGAAACCCCGACCGCCGGGGCGGTCGGGGCGTGTTCAGCTCGGCTGTCGGTACTCAGGAACCCGTGGGCACGGAGTCAGTCGCCTCCGTCCACAGATCCTGCTCGGCGCGATCCGCCTGGATCTGGCGGTACACGAGGAGCCCGCCGATGGCGGCCAGTGCGACCAGGAGAAGCTTCTTCACCGCGCTACCTCGTCTTTCCTTGACGTAGGGGACTTCTGGCGCCCGACTATACACACCGGCCGATACCAATCGGTGACCTGCCCGGGCGCCTCAACTCGCCCTCTTCCTCGCTGAGTAGAAGCGGAATTCGCCGATCCGACCAGAGCGTGACGACACCCGCACGGACGGTGATTTTGACCGCTTCTCACCCGGCTCCCCACATTTTCCCCCTCTTGCACCCATCCGAGTGGTGTTCATCTGAACATCGACGCGCCACGGGCGTCGGTCCACCACTTCGTCGCACTCATACACATCATGAGGAAAGTACGCAAATCGCCCAACCCGAAAGTGAGGGACCGTGGCCAGGAACAAGGTCATGAAGCTCTGGACCGTCATCGTCACCGCCTTCCTCGCGCTGTGCACGGCGCTCGGCCTGATCACGACGACGGCCTCCGCCGCCGTACAGCAGAGCGAGACGAGCCGCAACAGCGAGAGCTCCTCCGAGACGACGGCACCGGCTTCGTCCCTCCGGGTCCATCCGCACGCCAGGTCGCTGCCCCCCACGATGAAGCAGCGCATCCGCGCCGAGGCCCACGGCACGTCGCCCGGCTGCCGGCAGCACCCGTTCGCCGACTCCGTGGCCGCACCGGCGGACCCGGACTGCTCCGACGGCGCCACCGCCCCGGACGACGCCACCGCCCCGGACGACGCCACGGCACCGGCCGGCCCCCTCACCGGCCATCGCATCCCGCTGCAGCGCTGAACCCTCTGGGGACACCTCATCCCGTGCCGTTCCGCTCCCCCGAGTCCTGGCGAACTTGCGTACAGCACCGCACGGCACGCCACAGGCCCGGCAGCTCCCACAGCTGCCGGGCCTTCCCCATGCCCGCGCCGCGGCACATCCGTAGCGGACTCCCCGGTCCTTCCTCGGTGCTCGAGCGACGGCCGGTAACCCCTTCCCCTGCCCGTGCGCAGGGAAGCAGCGGACAGGAGGCATCCGAGCCCAGGGCGGGGACGCCGGAAACCTCGCCGGACTTCTCGGCGATGCGCCGCACCACACAGAGGGGACATCGTGGCGAAGCGCCCGTTCCTGACCTGGGCACACAGCAGCCCCACGGCGGCATTCGTTCGCGGCGTGGGGGTGGGCGGCAGGAGCCGTTGTATGGCTCATCGATCGCCCCGACGCAGAGGGCTCGTCCGTGTTCCTCGTGTGCGCCGGCATCTCCGCGCCGGCCTGGACCGTCTTGGGCTTACAACGCCTTCGGGCGAGGCGGACCGCTGGTGGTCCGAACGGTCGGCGGAGCGGCTTCGGCCCGAAGCTGCCACGCCGTGGACGCCGAAGACCCCCAGCCGGTATCGACTGGGGGTCTTCTCGCTGGTGGGGCTAACTGGATTTGAACCAGTGACCTCATCCTTATCAGGGATGCGCTCTAACCAACTGAGCTATAGCCCCGCCGCGCTCTGCGGGGTCGTCCCGCGCGCTGACTCCTGAAGATTAGCGCACGACCGGGGCAGTCCCAAAATCGGTTGCCGGAGGGCCGTCGGAGCAGGCCGGGAAGGCTCTGCGCACCCCTCACTCGTCCTCGGCCAGCGTCAGCTCGACGCCGCCCACGAAGCCCGCGGACAGGTTGTAGATGAAGGCGCCGAGAGTCGCGAGGGCCGTCGCCAGGACGACGTCGATGACCGCGATGACCGTGGTGAAGAGCAGGACGTTGGGCAGCGACAGGAACGACTGCAGGTCGAAGCCGTTCGACTCGTTGGAGCCGGTCGCCTCGGCGATGGTGCCGCCCACGGTCGAGAACACGCCCATGGCGTCCATGACCATCCACAGCACCGCCGACGCGACGATGGTGCACACCCCGAGGGCGATGGAGAGCAGGAAGCTGACCTTCATCACCGACCAGGGGTCCATCTTGGCCACCCGCAGACGCGCCTTGCGCACGCGCGGGGTGGTGCGCGCCCCGGTGCGCGGGCGACGGACCGCGCCGGTCTGGCCGGCGGCCGCCCCGGCCTGCGCCGGATAGGCCTGCGGGGGGTGGTAGGGGCCCGCCTGCTGCTGCGACTGCCGCTCCCCGGGCAGCGGCGAGGCCGACTGGCCCGCGCCGCGCGACGCGGCCCGCTGTGCGCCGCGGCCGTCCGTCCCGCCTGCCCCGGAAGGTCCCTGCGGGCCGGACGCGCGGGTGTCGTCCTTCACCGGCTTGAGGTTGGTGGTGTGCGGATCGTTCGCCGGCGCGGCCGAGCCACGGGCACCGCCGTCCGTCCCCGTACTGGTACCGGCCGGTCCGGCGCCCGTGGCTCCGCTCACGCTGACTCACTCCTCGTCCTACTCGGCCGAGGGCGCCTCACCCTCGGCCGCACCGGTGGTCGCGGCACTCTCGTCGGTCTCGTCCACGGCCACGTCGCCGTCGACTTCCTCCGCCTCGCGTCCCGCCTCGGCGTTACGGGCGATGCCGACCACGGCATCGCGCTTGCCCAGATTGATCAGTTGGACGCCCATGGTGTCACGGCCCGTCTCCCTGACCTCGTTGACTCGCGTACGAATCACGCCGCCGGACAGCGTGATGGCGAGGATCTCGTCGGTCTCCTCCACCACCAGCGCGCCGACGAGGGTGCCGCGGTCCTCGACGATCTTGGCGGCCTTGATGCCGAGGCCGCCGCGACCCTGGACGCGGTACTCGTCGACGGCGGTCCGCTTCGCGTACCCGCCGTCCGTAGCAGTGAACACGAACGTACCGGGTCGAACAACATTCATCGAGAGCAGCTCGTCCCCTTCACGGAAACTCATGCCCTTGACGCCCGAGGTCGCACGGCCCATGGGACGCAACGTGTCGTCCGTGGCGGTGAACCTGATCGACTGCGCCTTCTTGCTGATCAGCAGGAGGTCGTCGTCGGACGACACGAGTTCGGCACCGATCAGTTCGTCGTCGGAACCGTCCTCCTGCTCGCGCAGGTTGATCGCGATCACACCACCCGAACGCGGAGAATCGTAGTCCTTCAGCGCGGTCTTCTTGACCAGACCGGCCTTGGTGGCGAGCACCAGGTACGGCGCGGCCTCGTAGTCGCGGATCGCGAGGATCTCGGCGATCACCTCGTCCGGCTGGAAGGCCAGCAGGTTGGCCACGTGCTGACCGCGCGCCTCCCGCCCGGCGTCCGGCAGTTCGTACGCCTTCGCGCGGTAGACCCGGCCCTTGTTGGTGAAGAACAGCAGCCAGTGGTGCGTCGTGGACACGAAGAAGTGGTTGACGATGTCGTCTTCCTTGAGCTTCGTGCCGCGCACGCCCTTGCCGCCGCGCTTCTGAGCCCGGTAGTCGTGCGTCTTGGTGCGCTTGATGTAGCCGCCGCGGGTGACCGTGACGACGATGTCCTCCTCGGCGATCAGGTCCTCGATGGACATGTCGCCCTCGTAGGGGATCAGCTTCGTCTTGCGGTCGTCGCCGTACTTCTCGACGATCGCGGCCAGCTCCTCGCTGACGATGCCGCGCTGGCGCACCGGGGAGGCGAGGATCTGGTTGTACTCGTCGATCTTCGCCTGCAGTTCGTCGTGCTCCTGGACGATCTTCTGGCGCTCCAGGGCGGCCAGCCGGCGCAGCTGCATCTCCAGGATCGCGTTGGCCTGGATCTCGTCGATCTCCAGGAGGTCCATCAGGCCCCCGCGCGCGATCTCGACGGTGTCGCTGCGCCGGATCAGCGCGATGACCTCGTCGATGGCGTCCAGGGCCTTCAGCAGGCCGCGCAGGATGTGGGCGCGCTCCTCGGCCTTGCGAAGGCGGAAGCGCGTCCGGCGGACGATGACCTCGATCTGGTGCGTCACCCAGTGGCGGATGAACGCGTCGAGGGAGAGCGTGCGCGGCACGCCGTCGACCAGCGCCAGCATGTTGGCGCCGAAGTTCGTCTGCAGGTCGGTGTGCTTGTACAGGTTGTTCAGCACGACCTTGGCGACCGCGTCCCGCTTGAGCACGATGACCAGGCGCTGACCGGTGCGCGAGGAGGTCTCGTCACGCACGTCGGCGATGCCGCCGATCTTGCCGTCCTTCACCAGGTCGGCGATCTTCTGCGCGAGGTTGTCCGGGTTGACCTGGTAGGGCAGCTCGGTGACCACCAGGCACTGGCGGTTCTGGATCTCCTCGACCTCGACCACCGCGCGCATGGTGATCGACCCGCGGCCGGTGCGGTAGGCCTCCTCGATGCCCTTGCGGCCCACCACCAGGGCGCCGGTCGGGAAGTCGGGGCCCTTGATGCGCTCCATCAGCGCGTCGAGCAGGTCCTCCTGGGAGGCCTCCGGGTTCTCCAGGTACCACTGGGCACCGGAGGCGACCTCGCGCAGGTTGTGCGGCGGGATGTTGGTCGCCATGCCGACCGCGATGCCCGCCGAGCCGTTGATCAGCAGGTTCGGGAAGCGGGCGGGCAGGACGGTCGGCTCCTGGGAGCGGCCGTCGTAGTTGTCCGTGGAGTCGACGGTCTCCTCGTCGATGTCGCGGACCATCTCCATCGACAGCGGCGCCATCTTGCACTCGGTGTACCGCATCGCCGCCGCCGGGTCGTTGCCCGGGGAGCCGAAGTTGCCGTTGGAGTCCACCAGCGGCATGCGCATCGACCACGGCTGCGCGAGGCGGACCAGCGCGTCGTAGATCGAGGAGTCGCCGTGCGGGTGGTAGTTGCCCATGACGTCGCCGACCACGCGCGCGCACTTGTAGAAGCCGCGCTCGGGGCGGTAGCCGCCGTCGTACATCGCGTACAGCACCCGGCGGTGGACGGGCTTGAGGCCGTCACGGACGTCGGGCAGCGCACGCGAGACGATGACGGACATCGCGTAGTCGAGGTAGGAGCGCTGCATCTCCGTCTCGAGCCCGACCGGCTCGACGCGCAGCGCGAGGCCGTCCTCTTCGGGCGTGACGGGAGTGTTCTCGTCGGTCATTGCTGGTGAAGATCCTTCCTGGTGCGGTCAGCTGAGACCGACTCAGATGTCGAGGAAGCGGACGTCCTTGGCGTTGCGCTGGATGAACTGGCGGCGGGCCTCCACGTCCTCGCCCATCAGGACGGAGAACAGGTCGTCGGCCTGCGCGGCGTCGTCGAGCGTGACCTGGCCGAGGACGCGGTGCTCCTGGTCCATGGTCGTGACGCGCAGCTCCTCGGCGTTCATCTCGCCGAGGCCCTTGAAGCGCTGGATGGAGTCCTCACGGATGCGCTTGCCCCGCTGCCGCCCGATCTCGATCAGCGCGTCGCGCTCACGGTCGGAATAGGCGTACTCCACCTCGTCACGGCCCCACTTGATCTTGTACAGCGGGGGGCGGGACAGGAACACGTGCCCGGCCTCGACCAGCGGACGCATGAAGCGGAACAGGAAGGTCAGCAGCAGGGTGTTGATGTGCTGGCCGTCGACGTCGGCGTCCGCCATGAGAATGATCTTGTGGTAGCGGAGCTTCTCGATGTCGAAGTCCTCGTGCACGCCCGTGCCGAAGGCGGAGATCAGCGCCTGGATCTCCTGGTTCTGCAGGATCTTGTCGATCCGCGCCTTCTCGACGTTGAGGATCTTGCCGCGGATCGGGAGGATCGCCTGGTACTCCGGGTTGCGGCCGGACTTGGCCGAGCCGCCGGCGGAGTCGCCCTCGACGATGAAGATCTCGCACTTGGTGGGGTCGTTCGACTGGCAGTCGGAGAGCTTGCCCGGCAGGGACGCCGTCTCCAGCAGGCCCTTGCGCCGCGTGAGGTCACGGGCCTTGCGGGCGGCCACACGCGCGGTGGCGGCCTGGATGCCCTTGCGGACGATGTCCGCCGCCTCGTTCGGGTTGCGGTCCAGCCAGTCCGCCAGGTGCTCGTAGACGACCTTCTGCACGAAGGTCTTCACCTCGGTGTTGCCCAGCTTGGTCTTCGTCTGGCCCTCGAACTGGGGCTCGCTCAGCTTGACCGAGATGATCGCCGTCAGGCCCTCGCGGATGTCGTCGCCCGTGAGGTTGTCGTCCTTCTCGCGCAGCAGCTTGCGGTCGCGCGCGTACTTGTTGATCAGCGAGGTCAGCGCGGCGCGGAAGCCCTCTTCGTGCGTACCGCCCTCATGGGTGTGGATGATGTTGGCGAAGGAGTAGACGCCCTCGGTGTAGCCGCCGTTCCACTGCATGGCGATCTCGAGGGACAGGCTCTTGTCCTTGTCCTCGGCCTCCAGGTCGATCACGGTGGGGTGCACCACGTCGCCCTTGCGGGAGTTGAGGTACTTCACGAAGTCGACGATGCCGCCCTCGTAGTGGTACGAGACGTGCTTGACCTCGTGCTTCTCGTCCTCGCCCGCCTCGTCCGCGCCGGCGGTGGCCTTCGCCGACTCGCGCTCGTCGGTGAGGTTGATGCGCAGGCCCTTGTTGAGGAACGCCATCTCCTGGAAACGCCGCGACAGCGTCTCGAAGGAGTAGTCGGTGGTCTCGAAGATGTCGGGGTCGGCCCAGAAGGTGACCGAGGTGCCGTGCTCGTCCGTGGCCTCGTGCTTGGCCAGCGGAGCCGTCGGGACGCCGAGCTTGTAGTCCTGCGTCCAGCGGTGGCCGTCGGTCTTGATCTCGACGGACACCTTGGTCGACAGGGCGTTCACGACGGAGACGCCCACGCCGTGCAGACCGCCGGAGACCGCGTAGCCGCCGCCACCGAACTTTCCGCCCGCGTGCAGCACCGTCAGCACGACCTCGACGGCCGGCTTGCCCTCGGAGGGGACGATGCCGACCGGGATGCCGCGCCCGTTGTCGACGACGCGCACGCCGCCGTCGGCGAGGATCGTGACGTCGATGGTGTCCGCGTGGCCGGCCAGCGCCTCGTCGACGGAGTTGTCGACGACCTCCTGCACCAGGTGGTGCAGACCGCGCTCACCGGTCGAACCGATGTACATGCCGGGTCGCTTGCGGACCGCGTCCAGGCCCTCGAGGACGGTGATGGCGCTGGCGTCGTACGAGGCGGTGGCCTCGGCGCCGGCGTCGGTGGACGGGATGATCTCGTTGGGGTTGCCGGAATCGGCCACGAAGCGCCCTTTCTGGCACAGCACGAGCCGAACTCCTGGGAGCACCCCCTGTGGGCGAGGGTCGCCGGAGCGGCTGCGGCATGTTGCGTTGGTAAGCCTTGATCAGCGTTGCTCAGCTTTTCCCGGGCGGTCCCCACGATCGGGGCGGGATTGCCTCCAGTCTACCGGTAGCGCTGACATCGATGGGGGTTTGCCGGTACCTGGATCCGCATGTGCCGCCCTCAACCGGCCGCTCGCGACTCCCGATATGCGGATGGGGGCCCCAGGCGGTCCACGAGGGCACTCAGCGCTTCGGACCGTCAACCCTTGGCTACTGGGGAGTCAGGTGCCGATTCGCAACCCTGTGCGAGGCGTGGACACACCGGGCGGCAGTGCCCCGATCAAGGGGTTGAGAAGCCCTGATGTGATGTCGATCACGTGGCGGGGGAAGGCCGGAAATCGGCGTCCCGTCACCCGTACGTGTCCCCCGGACCGGTGCTTCCCGGCGCGCGCAGAGGGCCGTAGCGGCGTGCGGGACCGCCCGGACCCTGGACCTTGATCTGCTTCACCGTGCCGTGCCCGAGGTCCTGGTTCAGCCGGGCCACCAGAGTCGGCGCGAGCAGCCGCAGGTTCGTCGCCCAGGCCGAGGAGTCGCAGCGCACGACCAGCACCCGCTCGTCCTCGTCGTACCGCTCGGGCGCGCAGTGGTTGGCCACGTCCTCGCCCACGATCTCCGGCCAGCGGCCCATCACACCGCCGACGGCGGCCGGCGCCTCCCAGCCCCGCTCGGTCAGCAGCCGGTTGATCGCCGCACCGAGCGCCATCGGATCCCGCCGGTCGGCACCCGCGCCGGAGCGCAGGCCGCCGCGGCGCGTCTGCTTCCTCTGCTGCGCCGCGTCACCCCGCGCGCGGGCCGCGTCCCGGGCCGCCCGCAGCGCCACCCGGGCGAGATCCACGCCGGACGGCTGCGGAGCGCCCCCCGGGGCGCCCCCGGGCGTACCGGGCTCGCTCATGCGCGCTCCACCGTGCCCTCCGCCACCCGGAACCGCGTCCCGGCGAGCACATGCGGCACGTCGTCGTCCACGGCCGCGGTCACCAGTACCTGCTCACCGGGGGCGACGAGTTCGGCGAGCCGTTCCCGGCGACGGGTGTCCAGCTCCGCGAAGACGTCGTCGAGGACCAGCACCGGCTCGTTGCCCTCGGCCCGCAGCAGGTCGTACGACGCCAGCCGCAGGGCGAGCGCGTAGGACCAGGACTCGCCGTGGGAGGCGTACCCCTTCGCCGGCAGCTCGCCGAGCCGCAGCAGCAGATCGTCCCGGTGCGGACCGACCAGGGTGACGCCCCGCTCGATCTCCTGCTTGCGCGCCTCCGCCAGGGCGGCCATGAGCTGCTCGAACAGGTCCTCGCGGGTGTGCGCCTCGCCGGGCGCGGACGGCTTGTACTCCAGCGCGACCGGCCCTCCGCCCGGCGCGAGCTGCTCGTACGCCTTGTCCGCCAGCGGCTGGAGCGCCGCGATCAGGTCCAGGCGCCGCGCGAGCAGTTCGGCCCCGGCGCGGGCGAGGTGCTGGTCCCACACGTCCAGCGTCGACAGGTCCAGCGTGCGGCCGCCGTGCCGGCGGGCCAGCGCGGCCGACTTCAGCAGCGTGTTGCGCTGCTTGAGCACCCGGTCGTAGTCGGAGCGGACCCCGGCCATACGCGGGGAACGGGCGGTGATCAGTTCGTCGAGGAAGCGGCGCCGCTCGCCCGGGTCGCCCTTGATCAGCGCCAGGTCCTCGGGCGCGAACAGCACGGTGCGGACGATGCCCAACACGTCCCGCGGCTTGACCTGCGAGGAGCGGTTGATACGGGCCCGGTTGGCGCGCCCGGGGTTCAGCTCCAGCTCGATGAGCTGCTGCCGCTCCCCCTGGCGGACCTGGGCCCGGACGACGGCGCGGTCAGCTCCCATCCGGACCAGCGGGGCGTCGGAGGAGACCCGGTGGCTGCCGAGGGTGGCCAGGTAGCCGACGGCCTCGACCAGGTTCGTCTTGCCCTGGCCGTTGGGACCGACGAAGGCCGTCACCCCCGGGTCGAGCGGGACCTCGACCCGGGGGTAGGACCGGAAATCGGCCAACGACAGGTGCGTGACGTGCATGGTCCTTCGCCGACCTCCCCCGGCGCCGCGGGCCGCCGTACGGCCCTGTGGACGACTGGATGTCCTGTGGGTTCTGTGGATCCTCGTGGACCCCTGTGGATTACTTCTTCTCGACCGCGTGCCCGCCGAACTGGTTGCGCAGGGCCGCGATCATCTTCATCTGCGGCGAGTCCTCCTGACGCGAGGAGAACCGCGCGAACAGCGACGCGGTGATCGCGGGCAGCGGCACCGCGTGGTCGATGGCCGCCTCCACCGTCCAGCGTCCCTCACCCGAGTCCTGTGCATAACCCCGGAGGGCGTCCAGGTGCTCGTCCTCGTCCAGGGCGTTCACCGCGAGGTCCAGGAGCCAGGAGCGGATCACCGTGCCCTCCTGCCAGGAGCGGAACACCTCCCGGACGTCGGTGACGGAGTCGGCCTTCTCCAGCAGCTCCCAGCCCTCGGCGTACGCCTGCATCATCGCGTACTCGATGCCGTTGTGGACCATCTTCGCGAAGTGGCCGGCGCCCACCTTGCCGGCGTGCACCGAGCCGAAGTCACCCTCCGGCTTGAGCGCGTCGAAGATCGGCTGCACCTTGGCGACGTCCTCCGCGGCGCCGCCGTACATCAGGGCGTAGCCGTTCTCCAGGCCCCAGACACCGCCGGAGACGCCGCAGTCGACGAACCCTATGCCCTTGGCGGCCAGCTCCTCGGCGTGCTTCTCGTCGTCCGTCCAGCGGGAGTTGCCGCCGTCCACCACGACATCGCCCGGCTCAAGCAGTTCGGCGAGCGCGTCGATGGTGGCCTGGGTGGCCTCACCGGCCGGGACCATCACCCACACCACGCGCGGGCCGGTCAGCTTGCCCACCAGATCGTGAAGGCTGTGGACGTCGGCGAGGTCGGGATTGCGGTCGTATCCGACGACGGTGTGGCCCGCGCGACGGATCCGCTCGCGCATGTTGCCGCCCATCTTGCCGAGGCCGACGAGACCGAGCTCCATCAGTTGTGTTCCTTAGGTTGCGACGTGACGTGGCGTGACGGCACGGCTGTGCCGGGTACCAGGTACCGCCCTGAGCCTAAACCCGGACGCTCACGCACATCTGTGGGCGTATGCGCTCATGCGTACGCCCCCACCTGCGGCTTCCTCCACAGGGCTTCCGGGATCCGGCCGACTCGGCGGAGCCGGTGGTCCACCGGACCCCGGACGAACTGTGCACAGCTGTGGACAGAGCGGCCGCTCAGCCGCTCAGCCGCACCGGCATGATCAGGTACTTGTAGGCCTCGTCCGCCTCCGCGTCGACCGCCGGGCGCCCGCTGAGCAGGGCCGGCTTGGTGGACGTGGTGAAGGACAGCTGCGCCACCGGGGAGTCGATCGCGCTCAGGCCGTCGAGCAGGAACGTCGGGTTGAAGGCGATGGAGATGTCGTCGCCCTCCAGCTGGGCGTCGACCCTTTCCACAGCCTGTGCGTCGTCGCTGGAACCGGCCTCCAGGATCAGTACGCCCTGCTCGAAGCTGAGGCGCACCGGGGTGTTGCGCTCGGCGACCAGCGCCACGCGCTTCACGGCCTCCACGAAGGGGGCGGTCTCGATCACGGCGATGCTGTTGAACTCGGTCGGGAAGAGCGTGCGGTACTTCGGGAGGTCGCCCTCCAGCAGTCGCGTGGTGGTCCGGCGGCCGGCGCCCTCGAAACCGATCAGGCCCTCGCCCGCGCCCGAGCCGGACAGCGCCAGGATCACCTGGTCGCCGCTGGTCAGGGCCTTGGCGGTGTCCAGCAGCGTCTTGGCGGGCACGAGGGCGACCGCCGACGCCTCCGGGTTCTCCGGCTTCCACAGGAACTCGCGGACCGCGAAGCGGTAGCGGTCGGTGGAGGCGAGCGTCACGGTGTCGCCCTCGATCTCGATGCGCACACCCGTCAGGACGGGCAGCGTGTCGTCGCGGCCCGCGGCGATGGCGACCTGCTGCACGGCGGAGGCGAAGACCTCCCCCGGGACCGTGCCGGTCGCGTTCGGCATCTGCGGCAGGGCCGGGTACTCCTCCACGGGCAGGGTGTGGAGGGTGAACCGCGAGGATCCGCACACCACGGTCGCCCGTACACCGTCCGTGGAGATCTCCACCGGCCGGTTGGGGAGGGCGCGGGAGATGTCGGCGAGCAGGCGGCCGGAGACGAGCACCGTGCCCTCCTCCTCGATCTCCGCCTCCACCGAGACCCGCGCCGAGACCTCGTAGTCGAAGCTGGACAGGCTGAGCTGACCGTCCTCGGCCTTCAGCAGCAGGCCGGCGAGGACAGGCGCCGGCGGACGGGCCGGGAGGCTGCGTGCCGCCCAGGCCACTGCCTCCGCGAGTACGTCGCGTTCCACCCGGATCTTCACTGTTGCCGCCTCCTGCTGTTGCCGGCGCTTCTCGCCCTGCCTGGCTTCGTCGTCTGACTCGGTGTCATCGCTCCCGGTGCGGGGAAGGACACCGGGACCAGTCTGACGCACCGCACTGACAGTAGGTGCCGGTCGGGGTCAAGTCGTGACGAGGGGCAGCCGGGGTCGAAGCATCGAGTTGTGCACAGGACCCACTTCGAAACGATTTCCTCGCTCTCTCTAGTTGGGAGTAGTAGTAGGGCCTGTGGATACCGTGGATAACCTCGTTTCCGCAGGTCAAGACCCAGATTTTGTCCACGTCCCCTGTGGGCGGCGGCAGTGGACAACCAAGGGCTTCTGTGGAGAACAGAAAGTTCTGCACACACCGTGCACAGGGCGGGGCGAGTTCTCCCCAGAGCCGTCCCCAGCTTTCGGCGTCTTTCCCACAGGGCCTCGCGGCACCTTGATGTGACGCCTTTCACTCGACCCAGTGAGGGCGGGCGTCGCGTTGCCGAACAGTGGACAGCCATGTGGAGAAAACGGCGTTTGCTGGGGACAAGGGGCTCCAGCCTGTGGGTTGTCCGTGGACAACTTTGTGCACAGGCTGGGGATCGCCAGGTTGTCCACAGGTTGTGGAGATCCTTCGTCCACGAATCCCCAACCCGCTGACCTGGCTCGATCGCTCCTCACCAGGGTGACCTGTGGACGAGGTCGGGACAACTTCGCAGTCCCCAGGATGTGGACGCGAAAAAGTCGTCGAATCTGTGGAGCGCGGCCGTAACCCGGCCATTAATCGAACAGCGGGTGCCGCACGGCGTCGACCGCCGTGCGGCACCGTGCGGTGCGTGGCGCGCCCCGCGTGGCGCGGGCGGGATACCGGACGGTGTTCCGAGGCGCGTACCGTCGGCGGGCCTGCGGGCCCGCGGGACTTCGCGGACGGCCGTGGAGGGGCGGGTGCCGAGGCTCGGGACAAGGCGGACGAGGGGACGCCCTGATCGGCATGCCTGGCATCACCGGTACACATCGCGCGGGCGTCCCTGGCGAAAGCCCCCGGTGTGACGGGGTGGCAGCGGCAGACTCCCCTGCCGAGCGGCTCGGGCCGGTACGGCCCGTAGGGCCACAACGGCGATACAGCCGGTACCGGCGGCACACAGCGGTTCGCAAGCGGCAAGGGAGCCGGGGCAACGGCCACGGCAGGTGTCCGGGAGCGCGAAACCGGGCCTGCGGCAACCGCGTCGCCCGCCGCCCGGGTGTGCTGCGGAGCCCCGGCCCCCGGGCACGACGAAGGGCGCCTCCAGGAGGGTTCCGGAGGCGCCCTCGACGGGCCGGCGCTCTGCCTCAGCCCGCCTTGATGCGGTTGGTGAGCTCGGTGACCTGGTTGTAGATGGAGCGCCGCTCGGCCATCAGATTGCGAATCTTGCGGTCCGCGTGCATCACCGTGGTGTGGTCCCGCCCGCCGAACAGCGCACCGATCTTCGGCAGCGACAGATCCGTGAGCTCCCGGCACAGGTACATCGCGATCTGCCGTGCGGTGACCAGCGCCCGGCCCCGGGACGTGCCGCACAGGTCCTCGACCGTGAGCCCGAAGTAGTCGGCCGTGGCGCCCATGATGGCCGTCGAGGTGATCTCCGGTGCCGAGTCGTCGCCGCCGGGGATCAGGTCCTTCAGGACGATCTCCGTCAGCCCCAGATCCACCGGCTGGCGGTTGAGCGAAGCGAACGCCGTCACCCGGATCAGCGCGCCCTCCAGCTCACGGATGTTCCGGGAGATCCGCGAGGCGATGAACTCCAGGACCTCCGGCGGGGCGTTGAGCTGCTCCTGCACCGCCTTCTTGCGCAGGATCGCGATGCGGGTCTCCAGCTCGGGCGGCTGGACGTCGGTGATCAGGCCCCACTCGAAACGGTTCCGCAGCCGGTCCTCCAGCGTCACCAGCTGCTTGGGCGGCCGGTCGCTGGAGAGCACGATCTGCTTGTTCGCGTTGTGCAGGGTGTTGAAGGTGTGGAAGAACTCCTCCTGCGTCGACTCCTTGTCCGCCAGGAACTGGATGTCGTCGACCAGGAGGATGTCCATCTCGCGGTACCGCTTGCGGAAGCTGTCGCCCTTGCCGTCGCGGATGGAGTTGATGAACTCGTTGGTGAACTCCTCCGAGCTGACGTACCGCACGCGGGTGCCCGGGTAGAGGCTGCGCGCGTAGTGCCCGATGGCGTGCAGCAGGTGTGTCTTGCCGAGCCCCGACTCCCCGTAGATGAAGAGGGGGTTGTACGCCTTGGCGGGTGCCTCGGCGACGGCGACCGCGGCCGCGTGCGCGAACCGGTTGGACGCGCCGATCACGAACGTGTCGAAGAGGTACTTGGGGTTGAGCCGGGCGGTCGGTTCCCCGGGGCCGGTGGCCGGCGCGGGCTGCGCGGCCAGCGGACCGGGCGCGCCGGTGGTGGGCAGGTTCGGGCCGACCGGGCCGCCGCGGTGGACGTGGCCGGAACCGGCCGGGGGCTCGGGCCGCTCGCGCCGACCGGAGTCGCGCGGGTCGTAGTCGCTCCGGTCGTAATCGCCGCGGTCGTAGTCACCGCGGGGCGGGTCGTAGTCGGCACGCGGCTGCTCGTAGGAGGGGCGCTCCATCGGCTGCGGACGGTAGTCCTGCGGAGGCGGACCGCCGTAGCCGTCCTGGCCCCCGTAGCCCTCCCGGTCGCCGTAGGCGTCCTGCGAGGGTGAGGCGTACGGGTCCCGGTCGGGGAAGCCGAGGCGCTGCTGCTGCCAGCCGTACTCGTCCTGCGTGGGCCGGGGCCAGGAGGCGGGCTCCGGACGCTGGTACTCGGAGGGGTAGGCGGGACGGGCGGTGGGGAGCTGGTCGCCGGGAGGGCCGGGATGCTGCTCGGGGCGACGGCGGCCGTACCCCTCGTACCCGTCGTATCCCCCCTCGTACTGGTCGCGCTCCGGACGTTCCGGGCGGGCCGTGGGGAGTTCGGGTTCCTCGTACCGGGGCTGTGCACGGGGCGGGGCGGGCGCCGGAGCGGCCGGAGGTTCGCCGGCGGACTCGTCGACGGTGATGGCGATCCGGATGGGGCGGCCGCACTCGCGGCTCAGGGTCTCGCTGACGACGGGTGCCAGGCGACCCTCGAGCACACCCTTGGCGAACTCGTTCGGCACGGCCAGCAGTGCGGTGTCGGCGACGAGGGCCAGGGGCTGGCAGCGCCTGATCCAGTGCTCGTCCTTCCCTTCGACCCCGTGACCACGGCCCTCGCCGAGAAGCTGTTCCAGAACGCGTGGCCACACTGCGGCAAGATCGGCAGGTACGTCAGCCACAGGGCACGCTCTCTCACAGGTCCCTCGAACGTGTGATTCGGGGACGGGTCGGTGGATCAAGGGGTGGTGAAGGGACACAAGGGAACGAGTCGAAGTCCAGTCACGGTAGTCAGCGCGGCCGGTACGGTTCAAGTTGTTGTCCCCAGGCTGTGGACAAGTGTCTCCCGGCGAGCAGCGGTTTGACCGAATGGCGCAGCCGCGCGTACCGTGACGAGGTCGAGTTGTCGATGGCTGCTGCCGCCTGCCTCCGATGGGCACAGATCGCGCAAGGTGATCGGTCAGCGGTGCACTCGGGCGTAACGCGAGCTACTCGTGGGCGCACGGTGACAGCCAGGACGGCATCCCGCAGACCCCGATCTTTTCTGGAGCCCCCGAGTGAGCAAGCGCACCTTCCAGCCGAACAACCGTCGTCGCGCGAAGACCCACGGCTTCCGGCTGCGTATGCGCACCCGTGCCGGCCGCGCGATCCTCGCGTCCCGCCGCAGCAAGGGTCGCGCCCGCCTGTCCGCCTGATTTCGATCAGGTCATGACGTCGTGCTGCCCACCGACCACCGGCTGAGGCGGCGCGAGGACTTCGCGAACGCCGTACGACGAGGACGCCGGGCCGGGCGCCAGCACCTCGTCGTACACCTTCGTAGCGGTGCCACGGACCCGCACGCGCCTGGGGAGAGCGCTCCTCCGCCGCGTGCGGGTTTCGTCGTGAGCAAGGCCGTGGGCGGTGCGGTGGTGCGCAACACGGTGAAGCGCAGGCTTCGCCACCTGATGCGCGAGCGAATCGGCCGACTGCCCCCCGGTAGCCTGGTAGTCGTACGGGCGTTGCCCGGGGCGGGCGACGCCGACCACGCAGAACTGGCCCGAGACCTGGACGCCGCCCTGCAGCGGCTCCTGGGAGGGGGCACCCGATGAAGTACCCACTGCTGGCCCTGATCAAGCTCTACCAGTGGACGATCAGTCCGCTGCTGGGCCCGGTGTGCAAGTACTACCCATCGTGTTCCCACTACGGCTACACGGCCATCGACCGGCACGGTGCCATCAAGGGCACAGCACTCACGGCCTGGCGCATCCTGCGGTGCAATCCGTGGTCGCTCGGTGGTGTGGACCATGTCCCTCCACGCAAGCGCCCGCGATGGCACGAAATGCTGCGAAGCGCCTGGCGTGCACGCAAGGGCGGGCCCTCCGCCGCCGAACCGGCCACCGAGGGACAGACTTCCCCCACAGGTCCGACGAGTCCTTCGAGCCCGGCCGCTGAGACCTCGTCCCATGCCCAAGGAGCATGATTAGTGGACACGATTGCCAGCTTCTTCAGCTTCATCACGACACCCGTCTCCTGGGTCATCGTCCAGTTCCACACGGTGTACGGCGCCATCTTCGGCCCCGACACCGGATGGGCCTGGGGCCTGTCCATCGTGTCCCTGGTGATCCTCATCCGCATCTGCCTGATCCCGCTCTTCGTGAAGCAGATCAAGGCGACGCGCGCGATGCAGACGCTCCAGCCGGAGATGAAGAAGATCCAGGAGCGCTACAAGAACGACCGGCAGCGCCAGTCCGAAGAGATGATGAAGCTCTACAAGGACACGGGCACCAACCCGCTGTCCTCGTGTCTTCCCATCCTGGCGCAGTCCCCGTTCTTCTTCGCGCTGTACCACGTGCTGAACAGCATCGCGTCGAACAACACCGTCGGCGTGATCGACGAGACCCTCCTCCGGAGTGCGCAGAAGGCCCACATCTTCGGCGCCCCGCTCGCCGCGAAGTTCACGGACAGCGCGGAGAAGGTCCAGGAGCTCAGCGCCTCGCTCACGGACGTGCGCGTCGTCACGGCGCTGATGATCGTCCTGATGTCGCTGTCGCAGTTCTACACGCAGCGCCAGCTGATGACGAAGAACGTCGACACCACGGTGAAGACGCCGTTCATGCAGCAGCAGAAGATGCTGATGTACGTCTTCCCCATCATCTTCGCCGTCTTCGGCATCAACTTCCCGGTCGGTGTCCTGGTCTACTGGCTGACCACCAACGTGTGGACCATGGGCCAGCAGATGTACGTCATCCACAACAACCCGACGCCGGGTTCCAAGGCCCAGGCCGCCTACCTGGAGCGCCTCGCCAAGCACGTCGTGAAGCACGGCGGCACGCGCAACCGTCGCCAGCGCGCCATCGTCAAGGCCATCGTCGCCAAGGGCCGGGACCGCAACGAGCACGAGCGCAGGTTCATCAACGGTCTGGGCAAGTCGGGTCTGGTGGCCCAGACCGACGGCTCCGTGATCAAGGGCGAGGCCACGGAACACGCCGAGGACGGTGCCCAGGGTGGGACGGCGCCCAGGCGGCAGCAGCCCAAGCGGCAGAGCAAGTCGCAGCGCCAGTCCGGCGCTGCCAAGGCCGCCGGCGAGCCCACCTCGTTGACCAAGTCCGACGAACCGCGGGCCGGGAGCAACGCCAAGTCCACCGCCGGCGCCAAGAAGGGCACGGGCAAGCAGCCCGGCAACGGTACCCGCAGCAAGGCCCAGTCCGGACAGCGCAAGGGCCCACAGCGGCCCAAGTCCCCGTCCAAGAAGTAAGAAGGAGTCCATCCGTGACGGAAGGCACCATCTCCACCGCTGCCGAGGGCACAGACACCCTGACCCGCCTGGAGCAGGAGGGTGAAATTGCCGCGGACTACCTGGAGGGTCTGCTCGACATCGCCGACCTCGACGGTGACATCGACATGGACGTCGAGGCCGACCGCGCCTCCGTATCGATCATCAGCGACACGGGCAGCCGTGATCTGCAGAAGCTGGTCGGCCGGGACGGTGAGGTGCTGGAGGCACTCCAGGAACTGACGCGGCTGGCCGTGCACCGGGAGACCGGCGACCGCAGCCGCCTGATGCTCGACATCGCCGAGTACCGGGCCAGGAAGCGGGCCGAGCTGTCCGAGCTCGGTGCCAAGGCCGCGGCGGACGCCAAGAGCAGCGGCGAGCCCGTGCGACTCGACCCGATGACGCCGTTCGAGCGCAAGGTCGTGCACGATGCGGTCAAGGCCGCCGGACTGCGCAGCGAGTCCGAGGGCGAGGAGCCGCAGCGCTTCGTCGTCGTGCTTCCCGCCTGATCGGATACATGCTCCACCGGCCCCGTCTGTAGCGCAGGCGGGGCCGGATTTTGTCAGCCTGATAGTTCGTGGTTCTGGTGTCGGCGCTCGATGTCGGCACGGTACGGAAGGACGGTTCCCCGTGACCGAGGCAGCGGAGCTTCCCCCCGCGCCCGAGCAGGCACGTGAGGTGTTCGGTGCCCGCTTCGCGGACGCGGTCCGGTACGCGGAGCTGCTCGCCGAGGCGGGTGTTCAGCGTGGTCTGATCGGCCCGAGAGAGGTGCCCCGTCTCTGGGAGCGCCATCTGCTGAACTGCGCCGTGCTCTCCGAGGTCGTCCCCGAGGGAGTGACCGTGTGCGACGTCGGGTCGGGCGCTGGCCTGCCCGGCATTCCCCTGGCGCTGGTCCGGGAAGACCTCAAGATCACGCTGCTGGAGCCGTTGCTGAGGCGCACCACCTTTCTCACCGAGGTGGTGGAACTGCTCGGGCTGGATCATGTCACGGTCGTGCGCGGCCGGGCGGAGGAGGTCATGGGCAAGATCCCTCCCGTGCACGTGGTGACTGCGCGTGCCGTGGCACCCCTCGACCGACTGGCCACCTGGGGGATCCCCTTGTTGCGGCCGTACGGGGAGATGCTGGCCCTCAAGGGGGACACCGCCGAGGAGGAACTGAAGAGCGCGGCGAGTGCGCTGAACAAGTTGGGGGCCGTGACGACCTCCATCGTGCACGTGGGTAACGGCCTGGTGGACCCCCTGTCGACGGTGGTGCGGGTGGAAGTGGGGGAGAGCCCCGGGGGCGTACGGTTCGCGGCGAAGCGCGCCAAGGCCGCCCGGACGGGTCGCACCCGTCGTCGGCGCGGATAAACACACAGCCCTGCCGCACGGGGCCAGAAGGGCTCCACCCACACTGCCGAACCGGCGTCCGCCGGAGTGTCGCGCCGATACGGCTCATGGCGCTGTGCATCGTGTTTCACGTGAAACGTCGCTCACTGCTGCACGGCATCATCAGTCGCGGCCGCGCTGCGGCCGAACCCCGCGACCGCAAACCTCTCGGTTCACTCGGAGAGGGTCCTGTTCCGGAGACCGCTCCGTCCCCCGTGAGGGGCACGGACATGTCCACAGAGGTGGATTTCTCCACAGAACGCCAGGCCTCACTGGTTCACGACCCCGAAGACATGGGAGGCTCTGTTCATTGCGAGCCTGAAGTCGAGGAGAGTGAATCCTTGCGGTCCGACGCCAACATCGCGGGACCGATGACCGATCCGGTCCCCGGTCCCCGTACCGAGTCGATGGGGGCGGATGTTTCACGTGAAACACCGCCGCCTATGGACGACACTCCCATCGGTCGTGCTGCTCAACTGGCAGTGGAGGCACTGGGACGCGCCGGTGAGGGCTTGCCACGGCCCGAGCAGACCCGCGTCATGGTGGTGGCCAACCAGAAGGGCGGCGTGGGTAAGACCACGACCACCGTCAACCTGGCCGCCTCGCTCGCCCTGCATGGTGCTCGTGTCCTGGTGGTGGACCTCGACCCGCAGGGCAACGCGTCCACCGCGCTCGGTATCGATCACCATGCCGAGGTTCCGTCGATCTACGACGTCCTGGTGGAGAGCAAGCCCCTGTCCGACGTCGTTCAGCCCGTCCCCGACGTCGAGGGACTCTTCTGCGCTCCTGCCACCATCGATCTCGCCGGTGCAGAGATCGAGCTGGTGTCCCTGGTCGCGCGGGAAAGCCGGCTGCAGCGGGCGATCCAGGCCTATGAGCAGCCGCTGGACTACGTCCTCATCGACTGCCCGCCGTCCCTGGGACTGCTCACGGTCAACGCGCTGGTGGCCGGGGAGGAAGTCCTCATCCCCATCCAGTGCGAGTACTACGCGCTCGAAGGGCTGGGGCAGTTGTTGCGCAACGTCGACCTGGTGCGGGGACATCTCAATCCCGCTCTGCACGTGTCGACGATCCTGCTCACCATGTACGACGGCCGGACCCGGCTCGCCTCCCAGGTCGCGGACGAGGTGCGCAGCCACTTCGGTGAGGAAGTGCTCCGGACCAGCATTCCGCGTTCGGTCCGCATCTCCGAGGCACCGAGCTATGGGCAGACGGTGCTGACCTACGATCCTGGATCGAGCGGTGCCCTCTCGTACCTCGAGGCGGCACGCGAGATCGCGCTGAGGGGCGTCGGCATCAGTTATGACGCGTCGCATGCCCACGTCGGCGCACAGCAGAACGATCCGAACATGGTGGAGGGCGTCCAGTGAGCGAGCGACGGAGGGGGTTGGGCCGCGGTCTCGGTGCCCTGATTCCTGCTGCCCCGACGGAGCGGAGCGTGCCTCCGCCCGCGGTGGGGGGCGGCGCATCGGGAGCGACAGGCGGGGCAGCGGCCGTGCTGCCGAACGAGCGAGGTGTCGCAGCGGCAAAGGTGGCCACCCTGTCCCCCGTTTCACGTGAAACGGAGGAGACGCGGACCCACTCGGCCGCTGAAGGATTCGCAGCGCCCGTCGGCGCGCACTTCGCCGAGATCCCGCTGGATTCGGTCACGCCGAACCCACGTCAGCCGCGGACCGTGTTCGACCCGGACGCTCTCGCGGAGCTCGTCACCTCGATCAAGGAAGTCGGGCTCCTCCAGCCGGTCGTCGTGCGGCAGACCGGTCCCGGCCAGTACGAGCTCATCATGGGTGAGCGGCGTTGGCGGGCGTGTCGGGAGGCCGGCCTGGAGAAGGTGCCGGCGATCGTCCGTGCCACGGAGGACGAGAAGCTCCTTCTGGACGCGCTGCTGGAGAACTTGCACCGTGCCCAGCTGAACCCGCTGGAAGAGGCGGCCGCCTACGACCAGCTGCTGAGAGACTTCAACTGCACCCACGACCAGTTGGCTGACCGCATCGGCCGTTCCCGGCCGCAGGTCTCCAACACGCTGCGGCTGCTGAAGCTCTCCCCCAGGGTGCAGAACCGGGTGGCTGCCGGGGTGCTCTCCGCAGGGCACGCGCGTGCTCTTCTCTCGGTGGAGGACAGCGAGGAGCAGGACCGGTTGGCTCACCGCATCGTGGCCGAGGGCCTTTCGGTGCGGGCGGTCGAGGAGATCGTGAACCTCATGGGTTCGCGGCCCCAGAAGGCCACGAAGGCCAAGGGTCCGCGCGCCGGCACGCGGGTCTCACCCGCGCTCACCGACCTGGCCACGCGTCTCTCGGATCGTTTCGAGACCCGGGTAAAGGTCGATCTGGGACAGAAGAAGGGCAAGATCACGGTCGAGTTCGCCTCCATGGAGGACCTCGAACGCATCCTCGGCACGCTGGCACCGGGGGAGGGACCTGTCCTGCAGAGGAGTCTCGTCGACGACGACTCGGTGGAACCGGAGTCCTGAGCAGCCACCGGCTGCCGTGACGTAGCCGACTGGGGCGGACCCTGTCCGGTGTATACCGGAACACGGTCCGCCCTTTGCTTTCCGCCGGTATCGACGGAAACGCATCATGGATACGATGCATTCGTATATGGCGCACTCACCCGGCAGCACGTCCGAGACCAAGGCAGGAGCCATGCGCATGACGAGCCGCACCCGGATGGTGAGCGCTTGGCTGGGGGTGGGAGCCGTAGGCGGATTCGTCGGCAGCTTGCTCAGGGAACGGAACGCTTTGGCAGCCGCCTGTGAGGCAGCAGGCGAGAAAAGCGAGGAACAGCCTTCATGGGGCGTCGGGTCGTACCGCTCACGCTGGACAACCTTCAGGACCTCCCCCAGCGCTGTCGCTCATGTGTCTTCTGGGAACTCGACCCCGTCAGCGGTGAGGCAGCCGTAAAAGCGGGTAAGTCCGCGCTCGAGAAGGAGGCGTGGATCTCGGCCGTTCTCCTGGAGTGGGGCTCCTGCGGCAGGGTCGTCTACGTGGACGATGTCCCCGTGGGGTTCGTGCTCTATGCCCCGCCCGCGTACGTTCCCCGTTCCACCGCGTTCCCCACGAGCCCTGTGTCACCGGACGCGGTGCAGCTGATGACCGCCATCATCGTGCCGGGCTACCAGGGGCAAGGGTTGGGACGGGTGATCGTGCAGACCGTGGCCAAGGATCTGCTGCGCCGGGGATTCAAGGCGATCGAGGCGTTCGGTGATGCCCGCTGGACGGAGCCGGCCTGTGTCCTGCCGGCCGACCATCTGCTGGCGGTGGGGTTCAAGACGGTACGGCAGCACCCGCGCCATCCGCGGCTGAGGCTTGAACTGAGGACGGCGCTCTCCTGGAAGGAAGATGTGGAGATGGCGCTCGACCGTTTGCTGGGTGCGGTGCAGAAGGAACCCGTCCTTCGGCCGCTCTGAGCCGACAACGTCTCCCTTGCTGAGCGACTCGTGCGAAAGGGCCGACCCGAAACGGGTCGGCCCTTTCGTGTTTCACGTGAAACATGCCGCCGCGGGGGCGGATCGCCGTCAAGCGGAGATGAAGGCCTCCAGGTCGCGGATGATCGCGGCCTTCGGCTTGGCGCCGACGATGGTCTTGGCGACCTCGCCCCGCTGGTACACGTTCAGGGTCGGGATGGACATCACGCCGTACTTGGCAGCCGTCCCCGGGTTCTCGTCGATGTTCAGCTTGACGACCTCGATCTTGTCTCCGTACTCGGCGGCGATCGCCTCGAGGGACGGAGCGATCTGGCGGCAGGGGCCGCACCAGGCGGCCCAGAAGTCCACCAGGACGGGCTTGTCGCTCTTGAGGACGTCCTGCTCGAAGGAAGCGTCGGTCACGTTCTTCAGGGTGCCTGCCACGGCGGGCTCCTTAACTGGTTGATGCGTGGTGGGTGATCAGACGGCGGCGGTCTTCTCGGGTTCGGCCTTCTCGCCGTCCGCGAGGGCGGCGAGGTAGCGCTCGGCGTCGAGGGCGGCGGCACAGCCCGTGCCGGCCGCCGTGATCGCCTGGCGGTAGGTGTGGTCGACCACGTCACCGGCACCGAAGACACCGCGAAGACTCGTGTGCGTGGAAGGCGCCTCGACCTTGAGGTAGCCCTCGCCGTCGAGCTCCAGCTGGCCCTTGAACAGCTCGGTGCGCGGGTCGTGGCCGATGGCGATGAACAGGCCGGTCACCGCCAGGTCCGACAGCTCGCCCGTCTTGACGTTGCGCAGCTTCAGCCCGGAGAGCTTCTGGTCGCCCTGGACCTCGGCGACCTCGCTGTCCCAGACGAACGAGATCTTCGGGTCGGCGAAGGCGCGCTCCTGCATCGCCTTGGAGGCGCGCAGGGTGTCCCGGCGGTGGACGACCGTCACGGACTTGGCGAAGCGCGAGAGGAAGGTGGCCTCCTCCATCGCGGTGTCGCCACCACCGATCACGGCGATGTCCTGGTCCTTGAAGAAGAAGCCGTCACAGGTGGCACACCAGGAGACACCACGGCCGGAGAGGGCGTCCTCGTTCGGCAGACCCAGCTTCCGGTGCTGGGAGCCGGTCGTGACGATGACGGCCTTCGCCCGGTGTACCGTGCCCGCCGTGTCGGTGACGGTCTTGATGTCACCGGACAGGTCGACGGCGACCACGTCGTCCGGAATGAGCTCGGCGCCGAAACGCTCGGCCTGAGCCCGCATGTTGTCCATGAGCTCGGGACCCAGGATGCCGTCCTGGAAGCCGGGGAAGTTCTCGACATCGGTGGTGTTCATCAGGGCACCACCGGCGGTGACGGCACCCTCGAACACGAGGGGCTTCAGCGACGCACGGGCGGTGTAGAGCGCTGCCGTGTAGCCGGCGGGCCCCGAGCCGATGATGATCACGTTACGGACGTCGCTCACGGCGTGTTTCCTCGTCTCTGTCTGCTTCGGTCGACCGGTGGTGGGAGCTTCTCGCAGGACTCTCACCCCGTCCAACGGATCCTACGGGGCGGGCATTCCCGCCGTGTCAGGGCACACGGAAGCGCCGCCGGGGGCGGGTCCGCGGAAGGTGGACACAGGGGTGCGGGGCCTCGGTGGCGACAAGGCGCAGCCGGCGCTCAACGCCGGGTGTAGGACTCCTTGAGCAGGACCTGGGCCGGGCCGGCCGATGGCCGGTCCACGCAGGTCGCTTCCATGATGTAGGCCCTGACCCGGCGCTGGTCGGCGGCATCGGGCAGCACCACGAGCAGAGCTTCCTTGCCCTGGAAGACCCCGGTCTCGGTGGCGAGGGCGTCGTCGTCCGTGCCGAGGCCCTCACGGACGCACTCCGGGACGGCGGGCTGCCTGAGGGTCCGAGGGCTCGCTCCGTTCGCTTCGGACTCGAGCCCGAAGGTGTTCGGAGAGCGGGACCCGGCGTCTGAGGGAGCACGCCGTCCCAGGAGCTCCGTCACCTGCTGTTCCAGCTCCCCCGCGGCGAAGGTGTCGGCGGCGGTCACCCCCTGGTCCCCTTCCGCGCTCCCGGTGTCGTCGAGTGAGGACAGGAAGACCGAGCCGAGGCCCAGAGCGGCGACGGTGAACGCGGTGCCCAGTACGGCGATTCGACGCCGTCCTCGGCGGGTGGTGCCGGGGCGACGGCTGCCGCGACCCGGCCCGGTCGTCGAGATCCGGGCCCTCCCGGCAGGCCGGTCAGACGGTGCGGCCGATGTTTCACGTGAAACATCTGCGTCGGACACATCAGCGTCTGACACCTCAGCGTCGTGGTCGTCGGGCGACGGGAGCGCAGCACCGGCCTCTTCAGCGGGCGTCCGGCGCTCCGTGCCCGTGGCACTGAGCCGGGCTTCGACAGCGAGCGCCGCATCGATGCGCTGGGCGACGTCATCGGGCATGCGAGGGGGTTCGGGCAACGCGCCGAGCAGACCCCGGACCTCCTCGAGGGAGGCGTGCATGCCGGCGCAGAGTTCGCACTCGTCCAGGTGTCGCTGCACGGTGGTGGTGCGGTCCGGCGGAAGCAGGCCTTCGGTGAGGTCGGAGATCTCGGCGACGTCCGGGTGCTCCGTCCTGTGCGCTCTCGACGTCACGCTCGCCCACCTCCGCCCTTCACTGCAGCCGGGTCATTCGGTCCGCTCTCCCGCGGAACCGCTTGCCGCGGCTCCGCCGAGGATGGGACGGACGGACCTCGCGTCCGGTTCCCTCCGCCGGCCCCGCTGCCGGCTTCACCGGTCGTGTCGGAGCGGAGGTGAGTGAGCAGCGGCAGCAGCCTGGCCCGGCCCCTGGCGCAGCGGCTCTTCACGGTGCCGGCGGGGACATCCAGGATGCGGGCGGCTTCGGCGACCGGATACCCCTGCATGTCCACGAGGACGAGAGCCGCCCGCTGATCGTGCGGGAGGGTGGCCATCGCCTCGATGAGCTGGCGGTGCAGGTCGTTGCGTTCCGCGGGGGCCGAGGCGGACTCGTGCGGCTCCAGCAGCTGCTCCAGCCGCTCGGTGTCCTCGACCGGTGAGGTCTTGCGTGAGGCGGCCTTGCGGACACGGTCGAGGCAGGCGTTGACCGTGATCCGGTGCAGCCAGGTGGTGACCGCCGACTGGCCCCGGAAGGAGTGCGCGGCCCGATAGGCGGAGACGAGGGCGTCCTGGACGGCATCCGCGGCTTCCTCACGGTCTCCCAGGGTCCGCAGCGCCACGGCCCACAACCGGTCGCGGTGCCGGCGCACCAGCTCACCGAAGGCGTCGGGGTCGCCTTTCACGTGGCGGGAGAGCAGGTCCCGGTCGCTCGCTTCGCGGTTCGCGGTGCCGTCCGCCATCGGGCCCCTCCCCCCTCGGTGAGACGTCAGCCGGTGAACTTCAGGTCGGTGATGGCCTGCTTGTAACCGGGCTCACTGTAGGCGTCTCCGGGCGCCGACGGCAGGGCGGTCAGCCAGACCAGCACGTAGCGGGTCTTGACCGGCTTGTCGACCTTCACCGTGGCCTCACCGCCGCTCGTCGTCTCGGTCCCCAGCTTCTTCATCGAGCTGATCGGGGTGGACGAGCCCGGGGAGTCGGTCGCGTAGAGGGTGATCGTGGTGTGCGGGCCCTGGTGCAGCAGGCCGATCGAGGACGACGTCACCGACTGCTCGGATCCGAGGTCGTAGACGATTCCGACACCGGGCTTGTAGGCCGGATTCATGTCCGGCCCCTCCCGGTAGGTCTTGGTGCGCCAGTAGGTCGACCTGTCGCCGTCGTAGGTGTTGCCGACATCTCCGGGCGCCTGGGCCGCGCCCTTGGCCACGTATTCCTGGGCCCCCTGGATGGCGAGCGGCTTGACGGGCCGGGGCTGCTGACCGCCCTTCTCGTCGCCGTCCGTCGTCTGGGTCTTGTTCGGATCGTCGGACGCGCTGCCCTGGTCCATCAGGGCGTCCGCCAACTGCCAACTGCCCAGCCCGAGTGCGGCGATCAGCAGGGCCGACACGGCCCACTTCAGCGCCTTGCCGGTGCGGCTCTGCAGCGGGGGCGGAGGGGTGGGTACGGGCGGCGCGACATGGGGGTGCGGAGCGGGGCGCCCGTAGGTGCCCTGCTGGTAGGTCGTGCGCTGGTAGTCCGGAGGGGTCGTGAACGCGGGCTCCGGGGGACGGATGCGGGGCATCTCGCCGATCGCCTTCACCAGCTCCTCGGGGGTGGTGCAGGCGGCTTCGTGACGGGAGGCGGTGGCCCCGTCGTTGGCCAGCGCGCGCATGGCCAGTTCGGACAAGCCGCGATGCACGCCGGCCCGCACCTGGTCGGGCGGGAGCAGGCCCACGTCCTTGGGCAGTCCGGTGAGGCCGTAGGCATCGCTCTCGTACGGCCAGCGCTGGGTGATCGAGGCGTAGAGGAGGGCACCGATGGACTCGGTGTCGGTGCGCTGCGGGGTGTCGGAGGAGACACCTCGCAGCGCCGCGTTCACGGCGAGGCCGCGGATGCGCCACTGGCCGGTGGACGTGCGCAGGACGGAGTTGGGGTTGAGACGGAGGTGGGACAGGCCCTCGCGGTGGGCCGCGGCCATGGCGGAGGAGACTTGGCTGACCATCTGGTAGGCGTCGTACACCTCCAGGGGGCCGGCGGCGAGCAGAGTGGTCAGCTCGGTGGCGTCGGGGAGCCATTCGTGGACGACGTAGACGACGTCGTTCTCCTCGACGGCGTCCAGGACCTGCACGAAGCGAGGGTCACCGAGCAGGGCGGAGGATCGGGCCGCGGCCAGGACGGAGCGGGCTCGCGCATGGTCGGCGGGCAGGATGTGCACGCCGACGGCTCGGCGGAGCTTCTCGTCGACGGCGCGCCAACTGCTGAACCCGTCCAGACGGGTGACGCACTCCTCGAGGCGGTAGCGTCTGGCCAGCTTGTGACCGCTGTGCAGTTCGGGCGGCGAGGTCTTCCCGGAACCGTCGGTCCCGGTGTTCTCCTGTGCCTCGTCGCTGTCCGTGTCCTGCTCCCGGTTCTTGGCCACCCCGTCGGCCGTGGACTGGTCCGCCTGCGCGGTCAGCGACTCCTCGCCGCTGTTGTCTGCCACGTCGACGGCAGCTGTGCTCCGATCCGCCACCGTCGTTCCCTGCCTCCCCATTCATTGCGCGTCGGTCGGCGTCCGTCGCGCGCATCCGACGCCGACACCAATTGTGCCCACAGTCCGCCGCTATGCACGACACACGGCGGACGACGATGGTTGTGCGCCTACCCCCCGCTTCAGCGTCCCAGGCGTCCGCGGACCATTCCGACCAACGAGTTGAGTTCCTCGATGCGCATCCGGCGGGCCGCGACGAAGAAGACTCCCAGCAGCACGGCCCCGCCGACCAGGATGGCGGCGAACGAACCCGCGGCTCCCTGGCCGATCGCCTGGCTGATGCCGTAACAGACGGCACCGCTGAGCAGGGCGGCCGGGACCGAGGCGATGCACAGGCGCGCGTAGGTGCGCAGCACCCGGGCGCCGTCCAGGTCCCCGCCCAGCCGGGAGCGCAGCCGTCGCCAGGCGACTCCCACACCGACCGCGTAGGCGGCGCCGTAGGAGGCGGCCATGCCGACCACGGCCCAGCGGGCCGGAAGCACCAGGAAGCACGCCACCGCGGCGGCCGCGTTCACGGCGGCCACGATCACGGTGTTGTAGAAGGGGGTTCGGGTGTCCTCGTAGGCGTAGAAGGCACGCAGGACGACGTACTGCACGGAGTAGGGGATCAGGCCGAGGCCGAAGGCCATCAGCATGTACCCCATGTTGGTGGCCTCGGAGGTGCCCGAGGACCCGAACATCAGGGTGCACATCGGGATGCCGAGGGCGATGAAGCCGAAGGCGATCGGCACGATGGCGACCGCGGTGGTGCGCAGTCCCTGGGAGATGTCGTCGCGGACGGCGCCGCCGTCCTCCTCGGCGGCCGAGCGGGAGATGCGGGGCAGCAGGGCGGCCATCAGGGAGACGGTGATGATGGCCTGCGGCAGACCCCAGATGAGCTGGGCGTTGGCGTAGGCGGCGAAGCCGGTTCCCTCGACCCCGGAGTCCAGACCGGACGCGGTGGACAGCTGCGTGACGACCAGGGCGCCCGCCTGGTTGGCCAGGACGAACAGGATGGTCCACTTGGCGAGCATGGCGGCCTTGCCGAGGCCGTGGCCCTTCCAGTCGAACCGGGGACGGATGCGGAAACCGGTCTCCCGCAGGTACGGGATCATGGCCAGGGCCTGGACGACGAGTCCGAGCAGGACGCCCAGGCCGAGGAGCCGCTGGCCCTCCGGGGGGATGTTGGAGACGTTCATCCGGGAGTCGGCGGCAGTGCCGTAGACGTAGATGAAGACGCCGAGCGTCACGATGATGACGATGTTGTTGAGGACCGGGGTCCACATCATGGCGCCGAACCGGCCGCGGGCGTTGAGGATCTGACCCATCACCACGTGGACGCCCATGAAGAAGATCGAGGGCAGGAAGTAGCGGGTGAAGGTGACGGCGACCTCGTTGGCCGCCGGGTCCGTCGCGACCGGGTTCGACAGGGCGCGCACCAGCAGGGGCGCGGCGAACCAGGCGAGGGCGGTCAGTGCGGCCAGAGCCACCATCACCAGGGTCAGCAGGCGGTTGGCGTACGCCTCCCCACCGTCCTCGTCGTCCTTCATGGCCCGCACGAGCTGCGGGACGAACACGGAGTTCAGTCCACCGCCGACCGTGAGGATGTAGATCATCGTCGGCAGCTGGTAGGAGACCTGGAACGAGTCACCGAGGAGGCCCAGTCCCAGCGCGGAGACGATCAGTGCCGAGCGGACGAAGCCCGTCAGCCGGGACACCATCGTGCCCGCCGCCATCACGGCGCTGGACTTCAGCAGTCCTCCCGCCTTGCCCGCCTTCTTCGGGGCGGGCTCGGGCGTCTCGGACGACTGGGGTGCTTCGGCGGCCGGCGGAGGGGTGGCCCCGGCGTAGTGACCCGGCGTCGAGACCGGGGCCGGTACTCCGGCGGGCTGCTCGACGCGGTGACTGCTCTCCGCCGGGTGGGCGGCGTGGTCGTGCCGCGGCTCCTGCGGGTACGCGGCACCATACTGCCCGGGGACGGAACCGCTGTGCTGCTGATCGCGGAAGAGGTGCGCGAACGCGTCGGGCCCCTGCTCCCGTTCCCGGTCGCCGCCCACCAGGTCGTCGACGCCCACGTACTGCGTGGTGCGCGGGTCGTCGCCGTGCGGCAGGAACTGGGTGGGGCCGTCCGGCTCGGGCGCCGGGGTCCGCGCCCACACCCGGGGATCGGGCGCGTGCGGCGGCTGCGGCGGCTGCCCGTACAGCGGCTGCGGCGGCGGGTAGCTGCCCGGAGGCGGCGGCGGGTGCGCGGCGCGGTCGTAGAGCGCCTCGTCGACCGGGTCCTGCGCGGCCATGTCCCGCGCCCGGTAGGGGTCCTGGTCGTAGGCGTCCTGGAGGTAGGTGTCCGCGGGTGGCTGCGTCACCTGGTCGTGCCCGGGCGGCGGACCCTCGGGGCGGTCCGGCTCGGGATGTCCCGAGCTGCCCGCGGCACCGCCGCGGTCACCGTCGTACGGCGCGTTCATGGTTACCCCACCTCATCGTCCCGGGCCCACCGGCCACGACATCCTCAACGGTCCACTCTCTCACCCGTGCCGGACGGGTCCTGGCTTTCCGATGCGGTGTCCGGGGCGGGGTCACCCGCCTGCGGGGCGTCTGCCCCCGGGCCGGTGTCCGCCTCCTCCGTGAGACGCGCGTCGGGTGCCGTCGGGTTCTGCGGATCGTCCCCGTCCTCGGGCGGGCCGTCCGCTCCGCCACCCTCGGGGCCGCGGGCGGCTGCCCGCTTGCGCTGGGTGTACATGCGGAATCCGGCCAGGACGAGGAGCAGCACTCCGCCGCCGATGACCAGCATCACCGTGGCGGTGATCTCGGTGACCTTCACATCGAACACGACGGGCCCGCCGTACGGCCGGCCGTCCTCGGTGTACAGCTGGGCGACCACGGTGGCCCGGCCGTTGGCGTTGGCGGACGTGGTGAACTTCACCGACTGGCTGTGGCCCCCGGAGACCGTGACGGGCTGCTCCTGGTAGGCGTCCCCGCCGATCTCCAGACGCGTCGGATTGGTCGAGCTGAGCCGCAGCACCAAGTTCTCGACGCCCTGCACCAGGTTGTTCTGGACGGTCACGGGGATGGTGGCGCTGCGGCCGGAGAGCTTCGTCTCCGACTTGTCGATCAGTTTCACCTGGTCGATCAGGACGTCCAGGTACGCCTCGACACCGCTCCGGTACGTCGCTGCCTCCGCGACCCGGCCGCGCCACGACGCGGACATGGCCCGGTTCAGGGCACGCCCGAACGGAGTCACCACCCTGGAGCGGTCGGACAGGATCACGTTGAACTTGTCGAGTTTGCCCTGTGTCCGCGCGATCTGTTCGTAGGCGGCGCGCGGCAGCTCCTGCTTGCGCAGCGAGGAGGGGTACGCGCCGGCCGGGGGAACCCGGGTGGAGGCGGCCGGGTCCGGCTTCGCCCGGGCAGCGGTGGTGAGGTCCTGGGCCTGCGTCCAGGTGCCCTCCTGCAGCGCCTTCAGGGCCTCGGCCATGGTCTGGGCCTGGCTCGCCGACGGCGTGCGCTGCGGTGCGACCACGATGCTGCGGTCCTTGCCGGTCTGGAGGCCGAGCGTCAGGGTCTGTGCCAGGAAGCGCTGTGTGGCGAGGGTCGAGGCGGAAGCCTTGGTCAGGTCGCCCCGGAAGGCCGTGGACAGCGTGGCGTCCGCGACGACCGCGGTGGTGCCGCCGCCGATGGGGCGGGCCGCGGAGGGGGTGTACGACAGGCCTGCGGACTCCTTGAGGCTGTCGCTGCGGGTGATGATCTTGTCAGCGCCGGCCGACGTCGCCACCTTGATGACGGAGGGGTCGACGGCCCCGTCGACGGGCCAGGCGAAGTCCGTGGTCGGCTTCACGTGCAGAATCGGCTCGACCGTGTTCACGACGACGTCGGTGGCTTCCTTGAGGTGCTTCAGCGAGCCGCCGACCGAGGTGCCGTTGTGGGCGAGCGAGGCGAGGTCCGGATCGCCGAAGGGCAGTGCGACCACTTCGTCACCGGCCACGGCCTTCTGCACCGCGGCCAGCCACCGCTTGGCGACCGCCTGGTTGCGGCCGGGCACGGTGGTGTCGCCCTCTCCCCGGACTTCGTACCGTTCGGTCATGGCATCGACCGAGGCCAGCAGGTCGGGGTCGACGACCCAGGTGACGTCCAGGTCCTTGCCCAGCGCCACCATGCGGTCGAGGCGGCCGCCGGGCGAGATCTCCTTGGCGAGCCTGTCGTCGCGGAAGACGGGCGTCTGCTGTTCGTCCGACCCGGTCTCCGCCGTCATGTGGGTCGACGAGATGAGCGGCCACAGCACGGTCGTCCGCGTCCTGGGGTCGGTTTCCTCCGGCTGCCAGGGCAGGAAGGTCCGCTGCATGCCGAGGATGCGCTGCCAGGGCTGCGCGGATGTCTCGCCGGTGAGCGACACGGCCAGCTGGTAGACGCCGTCCTCTCCCAGGTCGAGCTTGTCGACCGGGACGGAGATGCGGAACGGCTGCGAGACACCGGGCGTGAGCCTGGAGAGCTTCGCGGTGTACTTGCCGCCGAGTTCCTGCCCGGCCGGGCTCAGGATGTCTGTGCTGTTCCTGGCGACTGTCTCGATGCCCGAGCGGGTGGTGAGCATCGGGCCGACCCGCAGTCCCACGTGAGCGTCGGTGACGGCCTGACGGCCCTTGTTGGTCACGGTGCCCGTCACGGTGACGGTGTCGCCCTCCCCCGGCACGCTGGGGGTGAGCCCGTCCACGGCGACCGCGACCGACCCGGTGTCCGTGGCGGCCCGTGGGGCCTCCTGGCCGGCGGCGTCCGCGGAAGGCGGTGAGGCCCACTGCAGGAGTCCGGTCAGCGCGAGCACGGTGGCGAGGAGGACCCCGGTGCGCCGCCGCCGGTGGCGGGCAGGTGAGGGAGGGGTCCCCTGGAAGTCTGCCGCCTCGGCCACGCGCTCGCCCGTCCCTCGTCGTCGTCAGTGGTCGTCGGAATGTGCGTCCCCGCATGGTAACGATGCGCGCTGAGGGGAGGTGCCGCGGATCGGCATCCAAGATCGCGGACGGTACCCTGTCGTCCGCTGTGCCGCCGTATGGCCGGAGTGTGGTCCGGCGTCGCCGGAGCGATGCTTGTGCGGGTTGGGTGCGGGATGTCCGGGGACGGACGCGATGGGGGCGCCCCGGGCAGTCCTGGCCACGTACTCTTTTCTGTTGTGCCGAACGCCAATGAAGAAACCCGTGTCCTGAGTCAGGTGCAGCGCCCCGAGACGGACGAGCCGTTGCAGGTCGCCCCTGTCGCCGACGACCTCGCCCGCCGTTTCCAGGAGGCCGGATTCTCCCTGGCCCTGGTCGGCGGATCGGTCCGGGACGCCTTGCTGGGACGGCTCGGCAACGACCTGGACTTCACGACCGATGCCCGTCCCGAGGACGTGCTGAGGATCGTCCGGCCCTGGGCGGACGCGGTCTGGGAGGTGGGGATCGCCTTCGGCACGGTCGGCGCGCAGAAGGACGGCTACCAGATCGAGGTCACCACCTACCGTTCCGAGGCGTACGACCGGACCTCACGCAAGCCGGAGGTGTCCTACGGCGACTCCATCGAGGACGATCTCGTCCGCCGTGACTTCACGGTAAACGCGATGGCACTCGCTCTGCCGGAGCGGACCTTCATCGACCCGCACGACGGACGGGGGGATCTCGCCCAGCGGCTGCTCAGGACGCCGGGCACCCCGGAGCAGAGCTTCTCGGACGATCCGCTGCGGATGATGCGGGCCGCCCGGTTCGCCGCCCAGCTCGACTTCGATGTGGCCCCCGAGGTGATCGAGGCCATGAAGGAGATGGCCGACCGCATCGGGATCGTGTCCGCCGAGCGGGTGCGGGACGAGTTGAACAAGCTGATCCTCTCCCCCCACCCCCGTAAGGGACTGACCCTGCTCGTCGACACCGGTCTGGCCGGCCATGTCCTCCCCGAGCTGCCTGCTCTGCGCCTGGAGAGTGATGAGCACCACCGGCACAAGGACGTCTACGAGCACACGTTGATCGTGCTGGAGCAGGCGATGGCGCTGGAGGACGACGGCCCCGACCTGACGCTCCGCCTGGCGGCTCTCCTGCACGACATCGGCAAACCCCGCACGCGCCGTTTCGAGAAGGACGGCAGGGTCTCGTTCCATCACCACGAGGTGGTCGGGGCGAAGATGACCAAGAAGCGCATGACGGCACTCAAGTACTCCAACGAGCTCGTCAAGGACGTGTCGCGGCTGGTGGAACTCCACCTGCGCTTCCATGGCTACGGCACGGGAGAGTGGACCGACTCCGCCGTGCGTCGCTACGTCCGCGACGCCGGGCCGTTGCTTGACCGACTGCACAAGCTGACGCGCTCCGACTGCACCACGCGCAACCGGCGCAAGGCCGCCGCGCTGTCGCGGGCCTACGACGGACTGGAGGAGCGGATCGCTCAACTGCAGGAGCAGGAGGAGTTGGACGCGATCCGGCCGGATCTCGACGGGAACCAGATCATGCAGATCCTGGACCTCAAGCCGGGGCCGGCGGTGGGGCAGGCGTACAAGCACCTGCTGGAGCTGCGCCTGGAGCACGGGCCCATGGAGCACGAGGCCGCCGTCGCGGCTCTCAAGGAATGGTGGGCCGCTCAGCAGGGCTGAACGTGAAAGGTGGTCGTGTTTCACGTGAAACACGACCACCTTCAGGTGGGTCTCGTCTCCATGGGCGGTGATGTTTCACGTGAAACATCACCGCCCATGGAGGGCGTCAAGGCCCTTACTTGATGTCCTTGAGGCAGAGGACCACCTCGTGGCCGCCGCCGGTCTGGTAGTAGGCGATGGGCGCGTCAGGAACCGTCTTGCACTTGTCACTGTCGCTGGTGCCGTCGAACTTCTCGACGACCTTGTACTCGGCGTCACCGGAGGAGCAGTCGACGGACTTGAGGTCCGGCTTGAACTGGGTGCCCTCGTTCTGCATGCAGCTGCCCACCGAGGTCGTCTCGGCGTCGGACTTGTTCCACTGCCACTTGACCACGCCGATGACGATGGCGATGGCTATGACCGCGACGACGCGCAGCAGCTTCTTGTTGAAGCGTCCGCCCGAGGGCGGCGGCGGAACGGGTGCTCCCGGCGGCGGGAACCCGGGCTGACCGGCCTGAGGGAACCCCGGCTGACCGGCCTGCTGCGGGAATCCACCCTGGGGCGGCTGCGGAGCCTGGCCCTGCGGCGGCTGGCCCTGGGCGAACGGGTTGCCCTGGGGCGGCGGAGTGGTCACTTGGGGGTCCCCCTCGAACTCGAAAAAGCCTCGCGCGGCGTGAACTGCGCGCGAGTCAAGACGCCCGTAAGCTACCTGGCCCCACTGACATCCCAAGGGTCCCGTGGGGCTCTGTGGCACTGATGTGACACTTACTGACGGTCAAAACGGGTGATAGCCGCCGCAACTGTGCCGTAGATAACGGCGATCGTTACCACCAGCGGGACCGACCTGCCGTCCGGCGGGAGCATCAGGGCGGCCACGCCGGCGGCTCCGACGAACGCGACATTGAAAAGCACGTCGTAGACCGAGAAGATCCGGCCACGGAACGCGTCCTCGACCGTCGACTGCACGATGGTGTCCGTGGCGATCTTCGCTCCCTGGGTGGTCAGTCCCAGGACGAACGCTCCCGCCAGCAGGGGGCCCGTGGCGAAGGGAAGGCCGAGGGCGGGCACCAGGACCGCGGCCACCGCGGAGCACACCAGGATCCATCGCCCCGGCCCGAGGCGCCCCGCGGCCCATGGAGTCAGCACCGCCGCCGCGAAGAAGCCGGCGCCGGAGACACCCAGAGCCGTCCCGAGCAGCGCCAGCCCATCGTCCGTGGACGAGGTCAGGGCGTACCGGCAGAGCATCAGCACCATGACGAGCATGGCGCCGTAGCAGAACCGCATCAGTGCCATCGCCGTCAGAGCGCGGGCCGCCTCCCTGCGCTCCGGGGCGGCGAGGTGGCGGACGCCCGCCACCAGGTCGCGGGCGCACTCCCGGAGGGCGGTGCCGAGCCGCGAGGGAGCGGCGGCACGATCCGGGCCCAGCAGGTCCTTGGCGATCCGCAGTGAGGCCAGAGCCGCACAGAGGTAGAGCGCGGCGCCCACCAGGACCACCGCGGCGTCCGAGTCGGCGACGAGCAGGCGGACCAGGAAGGCCAGCCCACCGCCGGCGGTCGCGGCCAGGGTCCCCGCGGTCGGGGAGAGGGAGTTGGCGACGACCAGCCGCTCGGCGTCGACCACCCGCGGGAGAGCCGCCGACAGCCCGGCCAGGACGAACCGGTTCACGGCCGTGACGCACAGCGCGGCGGCGAAGAGGAAACCGTCCGGGACCCGGCCGAGGATGAGGAGAGCGGTCGCGCAGGCCATCAGCGCGCGCAGGAGGTTGCCGTGCAGGAAGACCTGCCGTCGGCGCCACCGGTCCAGGAACGCCCCGGCAAACGGTCCCACCAGGGAGTACGGCAGCAACAGCACCGCCATCGCCGAGGCGATCGCCGCGGCCGACGTCTGCCGCTCGGGCGAGAACACGACATAGGCGGCGAGCGCCACCTGGAAGACGCCGTCGGCGCCCTGGGAGAGGAGCCGGACCGCGAGCAGACGTCGGAAACCCTGGAAGCGCAGGAGTACGCGCAGGTCACGGACGACGGCCATGGGGGACAGCCTCACACAGAAGAAGGGTCTCCGGGTCGTGCGACCCGGAGACCCCTCACCTGCCCTGGGCGAGCGTGATCAGCGCTCGACCTCGCCCTGGATGAACTTCTCGACGTTCTCACGGGCCTCGTCGTCGAAGTACTGCACCGGCGGCGACTTCATGAAGTACGAGGACGCCGAGAGGATCGGGCCGCCGATGCCCCGGTCCTTGGCGATCTTCGCGGCACGCAGGGCATCGATGATGACACCCGCGGAGTTCGGGGAGTCCCAGACCTCCAGCTTGTACTCGAGGCTCAGCGGGACGTCGCCGAAGGCGCGGCCCTCCAGGCGGACGTAGGCCCACTTGCGGTCGTCCAGCCAGGCCACGTAGTCGGACGGGCCGATGTGGACGTTGCCCTCGCCGAGCTCCCGGTCGCGGATCTGCGAGGTGACGGCCTGCGTCTTGGAGATCTTCTTGGACTCGAGGCGGTCCCGCTCGAGCATGTTCTTGAAGTCCATGTTGCCGCCGACGTTCAGCTGCATCGTGCGGTCCAGGATGACGCCCCGGTCCTCGAACAGCTTCGCCATCACGCGGTGCGTGATCGTCGCGCCGACCTGCGACTTGATGTCGTCACCGACGATCGGGACGCCCGCCTCGGTGAACTTGTCCGCCCACTCCTTGGTGCCGGCGATGAAGACCGGGAGCGCGTTGACGAAGGCGACCTTGGCGTCGATGGCGCACTGCGCGTAGAACTTCGCGGCGTCCTCGGAGCCGACCGGCAGGTAGCAGACGAGGACGTCGACCTGCTGGTCCTTGAGGACCTGCACGACGTCGACGGGCTCGTCGGCGGACTCCTCGATCGTCTCGCGGTAGTACTTGCCGAGGCCGTCGAGGGTGTGGCCGCGCTGGACCGTCACACCGGTGCGGGGGACGTCGCAGATCTTGATGGTGTTGTTCTCGGATGCGCCGATGGCGTCCGCGAGGTCGAGGCCGACCTTCTTGGCGTCCACGTCGAAGGCGGCGACGAACTCGACGTCGCGGACGTGGTAGTCGCCGAACTGGACGTGCATCAGGCCCGGCACCTTGGACGCCGGGTCGGCGTCCTTGTAGTACTCGACTCCCTGCACCAGCGATGCGGCGCAGTTGCCCACGCCAACGATGGCTACGCGAACCGAACCCATTCCGGTTGCTCCCTGTGTAGTACGAGTGAGGCCCTGACTGGGACTCACGTGGCGGTGTCGTCGGGCGAATCCGGCCGGAGGTCGTCCTCCGGCCGGGGCAGGCCGCCCGTCGCTCCAGATGTGGTGTCCTGCTGAGCGGTCCCCCCGGAGACGGAACCCTTGAGGTCCCGTCCGGCACGCTCACTCTCGATGAGCTCGTTCAGCCAGCGCACTTCGCGCTCCACGGACTCCATCCCGTGGCGCTGGAGCTCGAGTGTGTAGTCGTCGAGGCGTTCCCTGGTCCGCGCCAGAGAGACGCGCATCTTCTCCAGGCGCTCCTCCAGCCGGCTGCGGCGGCCCTCGAGCACCCGCATGCGCACGTCACGCGACGTCTGCCCGAAGAACGCGAAGCGCGCGGCGAAGGTCTCGTCCTCGTACGCGTCGGGTCCCGTCTGGGAGAGGAGCTGCTCGAAGTGCTCCTTCCCCTCCGCCGTCAACCGGTAGACGATCTTGGCGCGACGGCCCGTGAGCGGAGCGGCGAGGGCGTCCTCGGTGGTATGCCCCGGTTCCTCGATCAACCAGCCGTTCGCGACCAGCGTCTTGAGGCACGGGTAGAGCGTCCCGTAGCTGAACGCACGGAACACACCCAGTGATGTATTGAGTCGTTTGCGCAGCTCATAGCCGTGCATGGGTGATTCGCGGAGCAGACCGAGGACAGCGAACTCGAGGATCCCGGAACGCCGGCTCATCGTCGCCTCCTCCCTTTCCACGGTCGCCTGGCGCCGGACCGGGGTCCGGCTCAGCGACACCTTATGCCGAGCTGATGTATCGACTCGATACATCACGACGATAGAACGGCCTCCGGGTCGCGACAAGAGGGGGTGGCGTGAACGGGATCACATCCCCGCTTCGGGAGGAGCAAGTTGCCTGGTTTGAGGTGAACTTCTGTCCTCGGCACGGTTTGGCGATGCGTAGTCTGTGCGCCATGCACACCACCGGGAACCGAGTGACGTCCGTGAGCGTCGTCGTCCCCGGTGCAGTACGGGTGAATGCGCTGCGCGTCACATCCGTACTTCGGGGGGACCGGAAACCAGCCGCCGTTTCCAGGCGCACAGGTGCGCCTGCCCTAGGAGTAGTCGTTCGATGAGCGAGCACCGTCGCAAACCGCCGCAGCCGCAGGGAGGCGGACGTGCCGCGGCCCGACGCGGCCAGTCCGGCTCGTCCTCCGGCCGCCGCGCGGCTCCGCGAGGCGCCACCGGGTCTCCGTCCGATTCCCATGGGTCGGGCGGACACGGTGAGGAGCGTACGTACGGCAGCCGCGCCGAGGCGCGGCGTGCGGCACAACGAGGTGGAGGCAGCCGGCGCCGGGCCGCCCCGGCCGCCGGGCCCGGCCGGGGCAGGGGACGCGCGGCGCCGCCCGCCAAGAATCGGATCATCGACTACCCCCGTCACGACAAGTACGGCTGGCGCCGGTGGATGCCGTCGTGGCGGCTGGTGACCGGTCTGTGCATCGCCTTCTTCGGTGGTCTGGTGGCCGTCGCCGGAGTCGGATACGCCCTGGTCGACGTGCCCAACATCGCGTTGACGGCCAAGGCCCAGAACAACGTCTACTACTGGTCCGACGGCTCGCAGATGGTCGCCACGGGTGGTGAACGCAACCGCCAGATCGTCAATCTCTCGCAGATCCCCAAGGCGATGCAGAACGCGGTCATCGCCCAGGAGAACAAGACGTTCCGCGACGACAGCGGCATCGACCCCAAGGGCATCGCCCGTGCCGTGTTCAACATGGCGCGCGGTGGCGAGACGCAGGGCGGGTCCACCATCACCCAGCAGTACGTCAAGAACGCGATGCTGGACGACCAGTCTCAGACGCTCTCCCGCAAGTTCAAGGAGATCTTCGTCGCCGTCAAGGTGGGCACGACCGAGGACAAGGACACCATCCTCGAGGGCTACCTGAACTCCGCGTACTACGGGCGGGGCGCGTACGGCATCCAGGCGGCCGCCCGCGCCTACTTCAACAAGGAAGCCATCGACATGGACGAGGGCGAGTGCGCCCTCCTCGCCGCCGTGCTCAAGGGAGCCACCTACTACGACCCGAACGGCTCCCCGTCCATCGACCCGGTCAACGCCACCGCCGCGGCGAACAAGAAGCGTGCCCTGACCCAGATGCAGGACACGCTCGACAAGATGGTCGAGTACGACCTGCTCGACCCGGAGACCAGGGCCAAGTACCCGAAGCTGCCCAAGGTGCAGAACCCCCGGTCGAACACCGCGCTGAGCGGCCAGATCGGTTACCTGGTGGACCTCGCCAAGGCGTACATCGTCAACAACAGCGACGAGACCGGCATCACCGCCAGCAAGCTGGAGCAGGGTGGTTACTCGATCTACACGACCTTCGACAAGAAGAAGGTCAAGGAGCTCGAGAAGTCGGTCCAGAAGGTCTACAAGGCGAAGATCAGGCCCAAGGAACGCCCGGAGACGGACACCCATGTGCAGTTCGGTGGTGCCTCGGTGAACCCGGCCACCGGCGCGATCGAGGCCATCTACGGCGGTGAGGACGCGACCAAGCACTTCACCAACAACGCCGACGCGACCGGGGCCCAGGTCGGCTCCACCTTCAAGCCCTATGTGCTGGCGGCGGCCATGAAGTGGGGCGTGCGCGACCCGGAGCGGGACGCGAGCCAGGCTCAGGACGAGCGCACCATCGTCTCGCCGAAGAGCCTGTACAACGGCAAGAACAAGCTCAAGATCAAGAACTACGACGGTTCGATCTGGCGGAACGAGGAGGGGGAGGAGTGGCTGCAGGTCAACGACGGTGACCAGTCCTACGGCACTCCGCCCGACTACAAGGTCGACCTCCGCGAGGCCATGCGCGAGTCCATCAACTCCTCCTTCGTCCAGCTCGGCATGGACGTCGGTCTGGACAAGGTGAAGGAGGCCGCGATCGACACCGGCATCCTGAAGTCCAGCCTGGCCGGTACCGACTACCCGTCGTTCTCCATCGGCACCTCCAGCCCCAGTGCGATCCGCATGGCGGGCTCGTACGCCACCTTCGCGGCCAGCGGGAAGCAGCGTGAGCCGTTCTCCGTCAAGAAGGTGACGAGCAAGGACGGCACGGTCTTCACTCACAAGACCGAGACCAAGCAGGCGTTCACCGCCCAGGTCGCCGACAACGTCACGGACATCCTGAAGACCGTGGTGGAGGAGGGCACCGGTACCAACGCGCAGCTTCCGGGCCGTCAGGTGGCCGGGAAGACGGGTACGACGGACGGCAACAAGTCCGCCTGGTTCGTCGGGTACACCCCGCAGCTGTCGACCGCGATCAGCATGTTCCGGTATCCGGATGACGAGTCCATCAAGAACCGCCAGTTCCTGGAGATGTTCGGAACCGGTGGCGAGAAGAAGATCCACGGCGCGTCCTTCCCGTCGCAGATCTGGGCGGACTACATGGAGGACGCGCTCAAGGGGAAGGCGCCCCAGCCGTTCCCGACCCCGCAGCCGATCGGCACGGTCGTGAACGACGACCCCGAGCCGACTCCGACGCCCACGCCCACCGAGACGGAGTCGGAGACGCCTTCCGCGTCGCCCGATCCGACGCCGTCCCAGACCACTCCGACGCCCCCGCAGCCGAGCAACACCTGCCGGCCGTTCGACTTCACCTGTGACGACGAGGACGACTCGGGCGGCAACGGGCCGGGCGGTACGGACGACGGCGGAACAGACGGTGGAGTGCCCACCTCGCCCACGCCGACACAGTCCGACGGCGTCGGCAACAACAGAGGCAACGGGAACAACGGAGGTCCTGGCTTCTTCGGAGGTCCTGCCGGTTAGTCCGACTCCTGCCCGTTCCGGGCGTTTCACGTGAAACATGGGCCGCCGCACCTCTCCGGTGCGGCGGCCCTCGGCCCTTCACGGCGGCGTACGGCAGGATGTGCGCCATGCCCAGTGGAGAATCGACGCGCGCGAGCGTTCACGAACCGGACGCGGTGGGGCCGACGAGGGAGGACGAGGTCGCTGCCGCCGGCAGTGAGCTGATCGGCGGTCCGCTCGGACGCCGTGTCCTGTCGGGAACCTCGTGGTGGACCCCGGTCAGGGTGATCGCGCTGGTGGCGATCGGCATGTTCGCCCTCGGCATGGTCCAGAAGGCGCCGTGCTTCAACGGGGGCTGGTTCTTCGGGGCCAGCGCCCAGTACACGCACGCCTGCTACTCCGACATCCCGCACCTCTACCAGGGGCGCGGCTTCGCCGACGGGCTCGTGCCGTACTTCGACCAGTTGCCCGGTGACATGCAGTATCTCGAGTACCCGGTGCTCACCGGTGTGTTCATGCAGGTCGCGGCCTGGCTCACCACGGACGGCGGCAGTATCCAGCACCAGGAACAGTGGTACTGGATGGTCAACGCCGGGATGCTCATGGCCTGCGCCGCGGTCATCGCCGTCTGTGTGACGCGCACCCACGCCCGCCGGCCCTGGGACGGCCTGCTGGTCGCGCTGGCGCCGGCCTTCGCCCTGACCGCGACGATCAACTGGGACCTGCTGGCCGTCGCTCTGACGGCCGCGGCGATGCTCATGTGGTCGCGGGGGCGGGCCCTGGCCTTCGGGGTCCTCCTGGGGCTCGCCACGGCCGCCAAGCTGTACCCCTTCCTGCTCCTCGGCCCCCTGCTGGTGCTGTGCTGGCGCGCGGGGCGCTGGCGGGAGTACGGAAAGGCTCTGGGCGGGGCCGCCGTGGCCTGGGCGGTGGTGAACGGGCCGGTGATGCTGTTCGCGTTCGACGGGTGGTCGAAGTTCTACACGTTCAGCCAGGAACGGGGCGTCGACTTCGGCTCCTTCTGGCTGATCCTGGCGCAGAACTCGTCCGACCCGCTGAGTACGGAGACCGTCAACACACTGGCCACCCTGCTGATGCTGGTGTGCTGCCTGGGAGTGGCGGCGCTCGCCCTCATGGCGCCCCGACGGCCGCGGTACGCCCAGCTCGCCTTCCTGATCGTCGCGGCGTTCATCCTCACCAACAAGGTCTACTCACCCCAGTACGTCCTGTGGCTGGTGCCGTTGGCCGCGCTGGCCCGGCCGAGGTGGCGGGACTTCCTCATCTGGCAGGCGTGCGAGGTGGCGTACTTCCTGGGCATCTGGATGTACCTCGCGTACACCACCAGCGGGGACGCGCACAAGGGACTGCCCGCCGACGGCTACCACTGGGCCATCGCGCTCCACCTGCTCGGGACCCTCTACCTGTGCGTCATGGTCGTGCGCGACATCCTGCAGCCCGAGCGCGACCCGGTCCGCAGATCGGGTGGGGACGATCCGTCGGGCGGTGTGCTGGACGGAGCCGAGGACGTCTCGGTCTTCGGGCCGGCCGCCCGTCCGGCGCGGCACGTCGCGGCCGTGGAGAGAGTGACGGTGGAGTGGGGCAGGGCCGCGGGTGCCGCCGGGCGTTCTCTCTGAGCGAACACGCGCGCGGTCGGCGCCGGCCGAGCCCTCACCGCCTCGGGACGGACGGCGGGGCCGTGCACGGAGAAGCTCCGCGCACGGCCCCGAAAGCGTTGTGCGGCGACGGCAGTACCTCCCGACGGCCCCAGCAGGCCGCCCGGTCGGGGACCGCTCAGCGGTCCAGGAGGCGGTCGAACTGCGTGGTGGTGTGGCGCAGATGGGCCACCAGCTCCTCGCCGACCTTCGGCTCCGGTGAGTCAGAGGGCACGAAGAGGATCGACACCTGCATGTGCGGGGGCTCGGCGAACCAACGCTGCTTGCCGCCCCAGACGAACGGGGAGAGGTTGCGGTTGACGGTGGCGAGACCCGCTCGGGCCACGCCCTTGGCCCGTGGCATGACGCCGTGCAGAGCCTTGGGGGCCTCCAGCCCCACCCCGTGCGACGTTCCGCCCGCCACGACGACCAGGAAGCCGTCGGAGGCGGCCTTCTGCTGGCGGTAGCCGAACCGTTCCCCCTTGGCCACGCGCGTGACGTCCAGGACCGCTCCGCGGTACTCGGTGGCCTCGTGGTCCCCGAGCCACAGCCGCGTGCCGATCCGGGCGCGGAACCGGGTCTGCGGGAACTGCTGCTGCAGCCGGACCAGTTCGTCGGCCTTGAGGTGGCTGACGAACATCGTGTGCAGGGGCAGGCGCGCGGCGCGCAGCCGGTCCATCCAGCCGATGACCTCCTCGACGGCGTCCGAGCCGTCGGTGCGGTCGAGCGGCAGGTGGATGGCGAAGCCCTCCAGGCGGACGTTCTCTATGGCGGAGTGCAGCTGGGGCAGGTCCTGCTCGCTGACGCCGTGCCGCTTCATCGAGGACATCACCTCGATGACCACACGGGCGCCGACGAGGCCGTAGACGCCGTCGACCGACGAGACCGAGCGGATGACCCGGTCGGGCAGCGGGACCGGCTCCTCGCCCCGACGGTACGGGGTCAGCACCAGCAGGTCGCCGCCGAACCAGTCCTTGATCCGGGCGGCCTCGTACGTGGTGCCGACGGCGAGGACGTCGGAGCCCAGCCGGGTGGCCTCCTCGGCCAGCCGCTCGTGGCCGAAGCCGTAGCCGTTGCCCTTGCAGACCGGGACGAGCCCGGGGAACTGCTCCTGCACGTGCTTGTGGTGCGCCCGCCAGCGCGCGGTGTCGACGTAGAGGGTGAGCGCCATGGCCGGACCGGAACCTTTCTCGTGGCTGCGGTGTATCAGAGGTGTGGAAGGAAGTGATGCCGTCGCGAGGACGGCCGAGGAGTCAGCGGCGCGACATGTACATGTCGAGCGCCTTGTGGAGCAGCTTGTTGAGGGGGAAGTCCCATTCGCCGAGGTACTCGGCGGCCTGGCCGCCGGTGCCGACCTTGAACTGGATCAGGCCGAAGAGGTGGTCCGTCTCGTCCAGCGAGTCGGAGATGCCCCGCAGGTCGTAGACGGTGGCCCCGAGCGCGTAGGCGTCGCGCAGCATCCGCCACTGCATCGCGTTCGAGGGCCGGACCTCGCGCCCGATGTTGTCGGAGGCCCCGTAGGAGTACCAGACGTGCCCGCCCACGATGAGCATGGTCGCGGCGGACAGGTTCACGCCGTTGTGGCGGGCGAAGTACAGCCGCATGCGGTTGGGGTCCTCGGAGTTGAGGGCCGTCCACATGCGCTGGAAGTACGACAGCGGGCGGGGCCGGAAGTGGTCGCGCACGGCCGTGATCTCGTACAGGCGCTGCCACTCGGCCAGATCCTCGTAACCGCCCTGGACGACCTCGACACCCGCCTTCTCGGCCTTCTTGATGTTGCGGCGCCACAGCTGGTTGAAGTTCTTGTGGACCTCTTCGAGGGACCGGTTCGCCAGGGGCACCTGGTAGACGTACCGGGGCTGGACGTCACCGAAGCCGGCGCCGCCGTCCTCGCCCTGCTGCCAGCCCATGCGACGCAGCTTGTCGGCGACCTCGAAGGCGCGCGGCTCGATGAAGTCGGCCTCCAGGTCGCGCAGACGCTTCACGTCCGGGTCCTGGATGCCCTTCTTGATCGTCGGCGCCTCCCAGCGCCGGATCACCACCGGCGGACCCATCTTCACCGAGAAGGCGCCCTGCTGCTTCAGATGCGCCAGCATCGGCTCGATCCATTCCTGCAGATTCGGCGAGAACCAGTTGATGACCGGCCCCTCGGGCAGGTACGCGAGGTAGCGCTTGATCTTCGGCAGCTGGCGGTACAGGACCAGCCCGGCCCCGACCATCTCACCGGTCCGCTCGTCGAACCAGCCGAGGTTCTCCGCGCGCCATTCCGCCTTGACGTCCGCCCAGGCCGGGACCTGCATGTGACTCGCCGACGGCAGGCTCTGGATGTATGCCAGATGCTGCTCTCGACTGATGGTCCTCAGGGTCAGGCTCATTCGGGGCGCTCCTCGGGCTGGTGTGTCCCCATGGGTCAGGGGCTCCGGCTCTCGCGCGAAGCCTACTGCGCCCGGGGAGCGGCCCGGTGGGGCGCACGGGCGGTCCACCCCCACCGGTCACCGGCCGGGGCGGACCGCCGTACGGGAACGGGGGCGCCGGACGTCAGTCGAAGACGCCGCCGAACAGGCCACCGTGTGCCATGCCCAGGAAGAAGCCGAGCGCCGAGGCGCCGAGCCCGAGGATGAGACCGAAGCGTTGCCGCGTCGTCTCGGAGATCCACTGGCCGTACGCGCCGGTGAGGATGCCCACCAGGCCGGTCCAGGAGCTGAGCAGGTGCAGATGATGGAACATCGCTGTGACGAAGGACGTGATACCCAGCACCAGGGTCACCACCATCAGGGTGTCCTGGACTGGGTGGGGTTTTCCGTCCGTGGCGAACAGCCCTCCGGCGGTGTTGGGTCGCATTGCCTGTGCCATGGGGCACCTCCTGCGAAAGGCGGCGCATCGTAGCGCCATACACACCCGATGTGTACAGACTGACGGGGTTCCCGGCCTGATTTCAACCGGAAGCCACTGTCCGGGTACCCTGTACCGTCTGCACCGGTGTCTGTCCGGACAGAAACAGGACGGCGCGGAACGGACCACGGTCCGCCGCTGCCGGCCCGGGGCCGCCGCCCGACCTCCGTTGTCAGTGGCGGCTGTTTTACTGACAGGCATCGTTGCGCAACGCATCACGACCCTCCTGCCACGGAACGACCGTGGCCGCTGAGTCCAAAGGAGGTGGGTTCCACATGCGTCACTACGAGGTGATGGTCATCCTCGACCCCGATCTCGAGGAGCGCTCTGTCTCCCCGCTGATCGAGAACTTCCTTTCTGTCGTCCGTGACGGCGGCGGAAAGGTCGAGAAGGTCGACACCTGGGGCCGTCGTCGTCTCTCGTACGAGATCAAGAAGAAGCCCGAGGGCATCTACTCGGTCATCGACCTGCAGGCCGAGCCTGCGGTCGTCAAGGAGCTCGACCGCCAGATGAACCTGAACGAGTCGGTCCTCCGGACCAAGGTCCTCCGTCCCGAGAACCACTGAGCTACCGCTCAGCTGTTCCGGGATTCGAGTAGCAGCACAAGCAGCCAGCAGCACACCCGCCGAGAGGTTCCCCCATGGCAGGCGAGACCGTCATCACGGTCGTCGGCAACCTTGTCGATGACCCCGAGCTGCGCTTCACCCCGTCCGGTGCGGCCGTCGCGAAGTTCCGTGTCGCGTCGACCCCCCGCACCTTCGACCGTCAGACCAATGAGTGGAAGGACGGCGAGAGCCTGTTCCTGACGTGCTCGGTCTGGCGTCAGGCGGCGGAGAACGTCGCCGAGTCGCTTCAGCGAGGCATGCGCGTGATCGTGCAGGGCCGGCTGAAGCAGCGGTCCTACGAGGACCGTGAGGGCGTCAAGCGCACGGTCTACGAACTGGACGTCGACGAGGTCGGCGCCAGCCTGCGCAACGCCACGGCCAAGGTCACCAAGACCACCGGCCGAGGCGGTCAGGGTGGCTACAGCGGCGGTGGCGGCCAGGGTGGCGGCGGCTGGGGCGGTGGCCCCGGCGGCGGCCAGCAGGGCGGCGGTGCTCCCGCCGACGACCCGTGGGCGACCGGTGCTCCCGCCGGTGGCCAGCAGGGTGGCGGCGGTGGCGGCGGCTGGGGCGGTGGCTCCGGCGGCGGTGGCGGCTACTCGGACGAGCCCCCCTTCTAGGCGGGGCCGCACCACACTTCTTGATCACACAGGAGAAACACCATGGCGAAGCCGCCTGTGCGCAAGCCTAAGAAGAAGGTCTGCGCGTTCTGCAAGGACAAGGTCACGTACGTGGACTACAAGGACACGAACATGCTGCGGAAGTTCATTTCCGACCGCGGCAAGATCCGTGCCCGCCGCGTGACCGGCAACTGCACGCAGCACCAGCGTGACGTCGCCACGGCCGTCAAGAACAGCCGTGAGATGGCGCTGCTGCCCTACACCTCCACCGCGCGATAAGGGAAGGGTGACCGACTCATGAAGATCATCCTCACCCACGAGGTCTCCGGCCTCGGTGCCGCGGGCGACGTCGTCGACGTCAAGGACGGCTACGCTCGCAACTACCTGGTGCCGCGGAAGCTCGCGATCCGCTGGACCAAGGGTGGCGAGAAGGACGTCGAGCAGATCCGTCGTGCTCGCAAGATCCACGAGATCCAGACCATCGAGCAGGCCAACCAGGTGAAGGCCCAGCTCGAGGGCGTCAAGGTCCGTCTGGCTGTCCGCTCCGGCGACGCCGGCCGTCTCTTCGGTTCCGTCACCCCGGCCGACATCGCCTCCGCGATCAAGGCCGCCGGTGGTCCCGAGGTGGACAAGCGCCGCATCGAGCTCGGTGCGCCGATCAAGACGTTGGGCGCTCACGAGACGTCCGTGCGTCTGCACCCCGAGGTTGACGCCAAGGTCAACATCGAGGTCGTCGCGGCGTAATCGACGCGCTGGCTGAAGCAGTGAGCAGGGGCCGCACCCTCCAGGGTGCGGCCCCTCTCATGTCCCCGGTGGCGCGCCGAGTCGTCCGACCCGCGGAGCCGGTCCGTTTCACGTGAAACAGGCACTCGTCAGCGGGTCGCTCCGGTGACGACCCAACGGCCGGAGCGGGTGCGGACGGCGAGAGTGAGCAGACGCACGCTCATCATCAGCGTCATCGTGGCCCACAGGGCGGTCAGTCCGCCGCCCACCACCGGTACCAGAAGGGCCACAGGGGTGAACACCGCCAGTGTCGCCAGCATGGCCCAGGCCAGGTAGGGGCCGTCACCCGCTCCCATGAGGATCCCGTCCAGGACGAAGACGACTCCCGAGATCGGCTGCGACAGGGCCACGATCACGAGTGCGGGCAGTGCGGCGTCCGTGACCGTGGAGTCGCTGGTGAAGAGGGGCAGGAGGAGGGGCCGCGAGATCACGACGAGAGCGCCGAGAACCACACCGACCGCGACGCCCCACTCGACCATGCGGCGGCATGCCTCCCGGGCCCCCTGGGCGTCACCGGCTCCGAGATAGCGGCCGATGATGGCCTGCCCCGCGATGGCGATGGCATCGAGAGCGAAGGCGAGCAGGCTCCACACGGAGAGGATGATCTGGTGGGCCGCCATGTCGGCATCCCCGAGACGGGCGGCGATGGCCGTGGTGATCATGAGAATGGCCCGCAGGGAGAGCGTACGCACCAGCAAGGGCGCACCGGCCTGTGCCGAGGCCCTGATACCGGCCGCATCCGGGCGCAGGGAGGCGCCGTGCTTGCGGGCTCCCCGCACCACGACGAGGAGGTAGATCGCGGCCATGCCGCATTGGGCGATGACGGTGCCCCAGGCGGAGCCCGCGATGCCGAAGCCGGCTCCGTAGACGAGGGCGACGTTCAGGACGCCGTTGGCGAGGAACCCTCCCGTGGCCACGTAGAGAGGGGTCTTGGTGTCCTGGAGTCCGCGCAGGACTCCGGTGGCCGCCAGGACCACCAGCATGGCCGGAATGCCGAGGGCCGAGATCCGCAGGTACGTGACGGCGTAGGGGGCTGCCGTGCTGGAGGCCCCGAACAGATCGATGAGCGCGGGTGCTGTGGGCAGGACGACGGCGATGACGCCCGCACCCAGCAGCAGAGCGAGCCAGATACCGTCCATGCCCTGTCGGATGGCCGCCGGAAGGTCTCCTGCCCCGACGCGACGGGCAACGGCGGCCGTGGTGGCGTAGGCCAGGAAGACGAAGACGCTGACGGCGGTCATCAGCAGGGCCGAGGCGACTCCCAGTCCGGCCAGTTGCGCCGTGCCCAGATGGCCGACGATGGCACTGTCGGCCATGACGAAGAGAGGCTCAGCGACGAGTGCGCCGAACGCCGGGACGGCCAGCAGGACGATCTCACGGTCGTGCCGACGCCGACTGGTTCGGGGGCTCGGAGGGGCCTGTGTCATGTGCACCAATCTAATCGTCCACAGGTAAGAGATGCAAAGCCCTTGCGTCCCTTACTCTCTCCCACAGAGTGTGTGGTTGCGTACACCGCTCGACGTGATCTTGGGCCGACTGGGGAAGTTTTTCTTCTGCACAGCCGGTGGACGGTAAACCTGCAGCTCAAGCCGCTTCATGGCGGTGCTGGTGGAGCTTGTTCACAGCGCTGTCCACGGTGTCGTGCACAGGTTTGGCGGAGTTCTCCACAGCATTGGGCCGGTCGTCCACATGGCCTGTGGATAACCAGATTGGCTGACGGTGCCGACGGGCCTACGGTGGTCCGGCGTCCCGCTCCTTCCGCCGATTCCGGAATCGCCACATATCCGGCGTGCGACTACCGGAGTTGGGCCTCTTATTTGTCAGTGCCGTGCCGTAGAAAGAGGGGCACGGTGAGGTCCGCTCGCGGACGGGAGGAGGTGGCTCGGTGAGCATTTCCGAGCCCTTGGACGATCCGTGGGCCGACAGCGGTCCCAGCGATCGTCTGCCCGCCTCCCGCCGCCGGGACGAGGGTGGTCGCGGCCGCGACGAGCGCCACGACCGCGGCCGGGACGCCGACGGGTGGGACGCCGGCGGCTCGCCGTTCGAGCGCGTACCGCCCCAGGACCTGGAGGCCGAGCAGTCCGTCCTCGGCGGCATGCTGCTGTCCAAGGACGCCATCGCCGACGTGGTGGAACTCCTCAAGGGCCACGACTTCTACAAGCCGGCGCACGAGACCATCTACACGGCGATCCTCGACGTCTACGCCAAGGGGGAGCCCGCCGACCCCATCACGATCGCCGCCGAACTGACCAAGCGCGGTGAGATCAACAAGGTCGGCGGCGCGTCGTACCTGCACACCCTCGTCCAGACGGTGCCGACCGCCGCCAACGCGGCCTACTACGCGGAGATCGTCCACGAGCGCGCGGTGCTCCGCCGCCTGGTCGAGGCGGGCACGCGCATCACCCAGATGGGATACGCGGGCGACGACGACGTCGACGAGATCGTCAACCGCGCCCAGGCCGAGATCTACGCGGTGACCGAACAGCGCACCAGCGAGGACTACCTGCCCCTGGGCGACATCATGGAGGGTGCCCTCGATGAGATCGAGGCCATCGGGTCGCGCAGCGGGGAGATGACGGGGGTCCCCACCGGGTTCACGGACTTCGACTCGCTCACCAACGGCCTGCATCCCGGTCAGATGATCGTCATCGCCGCCCGGCCCGCCATGGGAAAGTCCACCCTCGCGCTGGACTTCGCGCGCGCGGCATCGATCAAGCACAACCTGCCGAGCGTCGTCTTCTCCCTCGAGATGGGACGCAACGAGATCGCGATGCGCTTGCTGTCCGCCGAGGCCAGGGTCGCCCTGCACCACATGAGGTCCGGCACGATGACCGACGAGGACTGGACCCGGCTGGCACGCCGGATGCCGGACGTGTCCGCGGCACCGCTCTACATCGACGACTCCCCGAACCTGTCGATGATGGAGATCCGCGCGAAGTGCCGCCGGCTCAAGCAACGCAACGACCTGAAACTGGTCGTGATCGACTACCTCCAGCTGATGCAGTCCGGTGGCTCCAAGCGCGCCGAGAGCCGTCAGCAGGAGGTCTCGGACATGTCCCGGAACCTGAAGCTGCTCGCCAAGGAGCTGGAGATTCCGGTCATCGCGCTCTCCCAGCTGAACCGTGGTCCCGAACAACGCACGGACAAGAAGCCGATGGTCTCCGACTTGCGTGAGTCCGGCTCCATCGAGCAGGACGCGGACATGGTCATCCTGCTGCACCGCGAGGACGCCTACGAGAAGGAGTCCCCCCGCGCCGGCGAGGCCGACCTGATCGTGGCCAAGCACCGGAACGGCCCCACCGCCACCATCACGGTCGCTTTCCAGGGCCACTACTCGCGCTTCGTGGACATGGCCCAGACCTGATGCGAGGCCGGTGCGGGGCCTCATAGGGCTTCGTCGGGTCTTTCGGCCGTCCTCGGGGTGGTGCGAGGGGCGGGTGCCGAGGAGGGCGCGGGCGGTATCCGCGGTGGCTGAGGGACGGGGCCCGGGCCGGCGAAGCTGCGCTCGTGACCCTCGACGGTGCCTGGACGCCGGTTGGGCCGGGACCACCCCGAGCAGACCAGGGAGGACGCCGTTCTACGGTGCCGGCGGCCCCGGAACCGGCCTCATCCACGGCGCACTCCAGGTCGAGGGTCGGACACCGCGGACCGGCCGGCACGCCCGTGGGGGCGACAATGGGGCGTGGATGTCATCGAGTTGCTGGAATCGGCTTCTCTGCTGGTACCCGAAGAGACGGCCACGGTGAACGATCTAACGGTGCGGGACGTCTGGGACCACCTTGTGCATGACGAGTGGGAGATCGCCCTGAGTCTGCTGGAAGGACTCGGGGACGCTCGCCCACTCCCCCCGGTCTTCTGGGAGAAGCTTGCCGAAGCGGCTGATCGGCTTCGGCTGGAGCGGAGTGCGGCCTGGTGCCACTGGCGATGCTCCGAGCTTCGCCACGGTGTGATCAGGGCAGATCTGACGCTGCGCTCCGGGCACGGGGTACGACGTACGACGCCCCTGCCGGGCGCCGGAGTTCTCAGGCCCATGTGGGACATCGGGCATGTCTCACCCAGCGGCGGACGGGCGGTCAGCATCGCCGCGCTGTGGGTCGAGGGTCTGCCCGTGCTGGAGCCCGGCGGGCGGGCCACGATTCGTCTGGTGCCCCTCACCCCCTCGCACTGGACGGATGTCCAGCCCGGCCGGCGGATCACCATGCATGAGGACCGCAGCGTGGCCGGTACCGCAGTCGTCCTCCAGGTGCGCCCTCCTGACATCACCGTGTCACCCGGATGACCCCGCCGCTGGTGCACGTGTCCTCGTCCGGGGCGCCGTATCCCGACCGGGTAGGGGGACGAGGAGTGCGGCCCCTCGGACGATCCCGCGACGCACCGTCGGCCGGGCGTCGCCGGTCGGCACGGTCGTGGCCTGTGGACCTGCTGAACTGGGGGCATGACGACATCTCAGGAAGAACTGCTGCCGGGTACGCGCAGGGCGCTGCTGCACAGGGTCGCCGTCGCCCAGGCGGAAGGCCGGGCCCCGTCGGTGGTGGCGACCGTGGCGCGGGGCGGGCGGGTCGTGTGGACCGGAGCGCGGGCCTCCTCCGAGGAAACGGTGCCGGGGGCGGACACGCAGTACCGCATCGGTTCGATCACCAAGACCTTCACCGCCGTGCTGACGCTCCGGTTGCGGGACGAGGGCCTGCTCGACCTGCAGGACCCACTGGAGAAGCATCTGCCGGGCACCGGCGTGGGCAAGGTGACCGTGGCCGAACTGCTCGCCCATGCCGGGGGCCTGGCCGCCGAGACACCGGGCCCCTGGTGGGAGCGGACTCCAGGGTCTCTGCGCCCGGAGCTGGCCGACGTGCTGGGGGAGCGTCCCTCGGTGCATCCGGCAGGGCGGCGGTTCCACTACTCCAACCCCGGATACGCCCTGCTGGGTGCCCTGGTGGAACAGGTGCGGGGCGCACCGTGGGAGGAGGTGCTGCGACGGGAGGTGCTCGAGCCGCTGGGACTGGAGCGGACCGGTGTGCTGCCACAGACTCCGTATGCGCAGGGCTGGGCGGTACACCCCTGGGCCGACGTGCTGCTGCCGGAACCCGCCGCGGATCTCGGACGCATGGCACCGGCGGGTCAGTTGTGGTCCACGGCGGGGGACTTGGCGCGCTTCGCGGCCTTCCTCGTCGAGGGTGATGAGCAGGTGCTGAGCGCCGCGTCCGTGAGCGGGATGAGGGTTCCGGCGGCCCCGGCCGAGGCGGCGGACGTGGCCGGAGGGTACGCGTACGGCCTCGGCCTGGAGCTGCGGCACCAGAACGGTCGCGCTCTGGTCGGGCACACGGGCTCGCTGCCGGGCTTCCTCGCCTGTCTCACGATCGGTGTGGAGGACGACGTGTCCGTGGTGGTGCTGGCGAACTGTACGTCCGGGATCCCGGTTTTCTCCCTCGCCGCCGACCTGGTGCGGATCACCGCCGAGGCGGAGCCCCGCCTTCCGTCGCCCTGGAAGCCCATGCGGCAGACCGGTCCGGATCTGCTGGAGCTGGTGGGCCCCTGGTACTGGGGGACGCAGTCCTGTGCCCTGCGTCTTTCGGCCGACGGTCTTCTCTCCCTGGAGCCCTTGTCCGGTGCCGGGCGCCGCTCACGCTTCCGGCCGAACGGCGACGGAACCTGGACGGGACTGGAGGGCTACTACGCGGGAGAGGTCCTGAAGCCCGTGCGTCGGCCCGACGGGGTGGTGGGGCACCTGGACCTCGGATCCTTCGTGTTCACGCGCAAGCCCTACGACGCCGGTGCGCCGGTGCCCGGAGGGGTGGATCCCGAAGGGTGGCGTGGGGTCGGGTAGCCCACGCCACCCTCACTCGCGGCTCGTGGGTGTTTCACGTGAAACGTCCCCGTCGGGTCCCGCTACAACGCCAGCTTGAAGCCGACGTGGGAGGCCGTGAAGCCCAGACGCTCGTAGAAGCGGTGTGCGTCGGTGCGTGTGTTGTCCGAGGTGAGCTGGACCAGTTGGCACCCTTGCCGACGGGACTCGTCGATCGCCCACTCGATCAGCTGGGTGCCCAGTCCACTGCCGCGCTCGTCGGCATGCACGCGGACACCCTCGATGACGGACCGGGTGGCACCGCGTCGGGAGAGCCCTGGGATCACGGTGAGCTGGAGGGTGCCGACGACCCGGTCGTCGCGCACCGCCACCACCAGGTGCTGATGCGGATCCGCACGGAGCCGCTCCAGTGCGGTCAGGTACGGGCCGAGGTCGTCCGGCGATTCGCGCTGGGCGCCCAACGGGTCGTCGGCGAGCATGCCGACGATCGCGGGGAGGTCGTCGGCGACCACGGCGCGTATCTCAAGATCTGTCATGCCCGCACCCTATGCGGGCGGAGGTGGCGTGATCCGGCCCGAGGTGGTCGAACCCGTGATCGAACCAGAGGGCGGTCAGGCCGGAACCGGTGCCTTGAGTGTCTCCACCGCGCGGACCAGGGGGGCCAGGTCCGGGTTCTCCGCCGCTTCGTCGAGAGCCTGGCGAAGCGCCCGGTCGTGAGTCGGACGTGCCTCTTCCAGGAGGGCCAGGCCGGCGCGGGTGACGTTCGTGTAGATGCCGCGTCGGTCGGTGGGGCAGAGATAGCGCTCGAGCAGGCCGCGGTCCTCCAGCCGGGTCACCAGACGGGTGGTGGCGCTCTGGCTGAGCACGACCGCGTCGGCCACCTGCTTCATCTGCAGATGACCTCCCTCGCCGTCGTGCTGGCGGCTGAGCACGTTGAGCAGGGAGTACTCGCGCACGCTGAGGCCGTGGTCCGTCTGGAGGGCTCGTTCGACGTGCGGCTCGATTCTCCCGTGCAGCAGGGAGAGGGCCCACCAGCCCTCGGCGAGGGCGGTGAGGCTGGGGTCCGTGGCTGTCATGAGGCGGTGTCCTCCGTCCAGGAGCTGCTCCTCCCAGCGTAGAGCACTGACGCAATAGCCCGCGTTTGCAAGTAGACAGCGTCTGCAATTATTGTTCGGAGGCGTAAAGCGCTGCTGCAATCATTTGGAAGGTCCCCCATGCCTCTCGCCCTGCTCGCTCTGGCGATCGGAGCCTTCGGGATCGGGACGACGGAGTTCGTGATCATGGGCCTGCTGCCCGAGGTCGCCGGTGACTTCGGGGTCTCCATCCCCACGGCCGGTCTGCTCGTGACCGGCTACGCGCTGGGTGTCGTGCTCGGCGCCCCGCTGATGACCGTGCTCGGCACCAGGGTGTCCCGCAAGCGGATGCTGATGCTCCTGATGGGCCTGTTCGTCGTAGGGAACCTCGTCTCGGCCCTGGCCCCCGCCTTCGGCCTCATGCTGGTCGGCCGGGTCGTCGCGTCCTTGGCCCACGGTGCCTTCTTCGGCATCGGCTCCGTGGTCGCGGCGGATCTGGTCGCCCCGGACCGGAAGGCCGGCGCCATCGCCATGATGTTCACCGGACTGACCGTTGCCAACGTGGTCGGCGTCCCGCTGGGCACCCTCGTCGGTCAGTCCCTCGGCTGGCGGGTGACGTTCGGCATCGTCGCGGCCCTGGGCCTCATCGGTCTGGCGGGTATCGCCGTACTGGTTCCCGAGGTGAGCAGGCCCGAAGGCGTCCGGTTGCGCCACGAACTGGCCGCCTTCAAGAACGTCCAGGTCCTGCTGGCCATGGCGATGACCGTGCTGGGCTTCGGCGGTGTCTTCGCGGCCATCACCTACATCGCGCCGATGATGACCCACGTCGCGGGCTTCGCCACCGGCTCCGTCACCTGGCTCCTGGTTCTTTTCGGCCTCGGCATGGTGGGCGGCAACCTCCTCGGCGGCCGGTTCGCCGACCGTGCCCTGATGCCCATGCTCTACGTGTCCCTGGGGGCGCTGGCCATCGTGCTGGCCCTGTTCACCGTGACCGCCCACCACAAGATCGCGTCCGCCGTGACGATCACCTTGATCGGTGCCCTCGGCTTCGCGACGGTGCCGCCGCTGCAGAAGCGGGTGCTCGACCAGGCCAAGGGCGCCCCCACGCTGGCTTCGGCCGTGAACATCGGTGCCTTCAACCTCGGCAACGCGCTCGCGGCCTGGCTCGGTGGCGCGGTGATCGCGGCCGGTCTCGGCTACACCGCCCCCAACTGGGTCGGAGCCCTCCTCGCCGCCGGCGCCCTCCTCCTGGCCGTCATCTCGGCCGCCCTGGAACGCCGTGACACGGACGTCCCGGCAGCCGCCGGTCCGGACGTGCCCGCCGAGCAGCCGGTCACCGCGCGGCACTGACGCCCACGAACGGACGGCCGCGAAGAACGAGCCGTCCCGACCGGCAGGAGCACCCGGTCACGCACGACCCCACCCCACCCATTTCCTCTGCTTCAGGAGTACCCCGCATGAGCACCACCACTGCCGTGACCCCGCTGACCACGTCGGACGCCGAAGCCCTGGTCGCCGCCGCACACCGTGCCGCCGCCACCTCGGGTGTCCCGGTGAGTATCACCGTGCTGGACGCCGGAGGACATCTGCTCGCCTTCCGCAGGGACGACCGCGCCGTGCTGATCTCGGGCGAGACCAGCACCCGGAAGGCCTACACGGCCCTGCAACTGAACGCCCCCACCGCCGACCTGGTCCCCGCCGTGCAGCCCGGCGCCCCGTTCCACACCCTGCCCACCGCGCTCGACCGCCCTCTTCTCTTCATCGCCGGGGGCGTCCCCGTCCACCGCGACGGGCGCCTGATCGGTGCGATCGGTGTCGGGGGAGGTGCGCCGGAGCAGGACCACGCCTTCGCTACGACCGCGGCGGCCGTGCTCGCGTGACGGCGAGGCCGCGAGCCCGACCCTCCTGCGGGTACGGCTGCCATGTCAGGCCCGCAGGCCCGTCCAGCTGATCGGCCGGGGTCAGCCCGCAGCGACCGTCAACGGCGCGAATCTGCGGCGCCAGTCTCCGGGCAGGTCCGTGACGCCGTACGTCATCACGGCGTTGAAGGCGACCGAAGCCAGACCGTGCTTTTTGGCCCAGTCGAGGAGCGCCCCGTGACGCACGTCGATGTCCGTGCGCAGCGGGCGGTCGGTGCCCTCGGCCAGGGAGCTGACGAGCGCCTGCGCGGTCGGTGTGTCCCGGGCGATCAGCGGACCCACGACGTGTGTGTCCATGTTGGGCCATGCAGCCGCGTACCCCGTGAACCGTCCGTCGTCCTCGGCGACGCGCACCTGGTCGGCGAACGCGGGGAGGCGGGTGAGCAGGGGTGTGCGGTCCGCGCCGAACACCTCCTCGTCCAGTCGCAGAAGGGCGGGCAGATCGTCGGCCGTCGCCGGCCGGGTGGCGACCCCCGCCCCCGGTTCGCCCCCGTCCGGACGGAACCGTCCGCGCAGCATCTCGGCCCTGCCGACCAGCTTGAAGCCGAGTTCCTCGTACAACGGACGGCCGTGGGGTGTCGCGTGCAGGGTCAGCGGAGTGGTGTCCATGAGGGAGAGGACATGGCGCATCAAACGGCGTCCGATCCCCTGCCGGGCGTACCGCTCGGCGACCAGGACCATGCCGATGGCCCCCAGCTCGGGGCGGGGCCCGTGGCCGTACGCGGTGACGACGCAGGCGGAGATCAGTCCGCCGTCCGGGTCGTCGATGCCGTATCCCTGTCCGGCGGAGAGCAGGAGTCCCCACTTGTGCTCCTCCCGCGGCCAGCCACGGTTCTCGGACAGGTCGGCGCATGCGGTGAGATCACGGAACGTCAGACGGCGGATCGGCAGTGGGGAAGGAGTCGGCACGGAGGTCACCCTGGCCGATCCCGGCCGCGGCCGTCCACTCGTTAAGCGGGACCGGCAGGCGTTCGGGCAGGCAGGGCTGAGTTCCCCTCTCGTTCGCGGTCGAGGACGTTTCACGTGAAACGTCCTCGACAGGACTCAGTGCCGCGGCAGGCAATGCCTGCTCCGTTGCGACGTCCAGCACGCGTTCTCGCTGCACCGGCCGAAAGCCCACTCTGCGTCCAGTACGAGGGCTTCCGTCCTGCGGGTCGAGAGCACGCACCGGACACCGCGGGCACCGCAGAGGACTCTCGAAACACCCCCTAGCCTCATGCCCCATGACTCGATTGCATCTGTTCGATCTGGACGGCACGTTGCTGCACGGCACCACGGCTCCGGTGGAGATCTCCCGCCAGCTCGGTCTGGAGGCCGAGACAGTGGCGCTGGACCGGGCGATCTCGACGGGCCTGATCGGCCCCCCGGAGTACGCGACTCAGGTGCACGCGCTCTGGGCGGGCCTCACCGAGGCGCATGTGACAGCGGCTTTCGACGCGGCAGCCTGGCTGACTCGCATCCGTGAGGTCTGGGCAGAGATCACGCGGCGCGGCGAGTACTGCGCGGTGATCTCGCTGTCGCCGTCCTTCTTCGTGGAGCGGCTCCGCGACTGGGGAGCCCATGCCGCGCACGGCTCCGTCTTCCCGGCCGTGCCGTTCACCGAGCCGGTCGATCCGACGGGTGTTCTCAGTGCGGCGGCCAAGGTCAGGATCGCCGACCGGCTGTGCGCCGAGTTCGGTGTGACGCGGGCACACTGCGTGGCCTATGGCGATTCGCGCTCGGACCTCGACCTGTTCGGTGCGGTTCCTGTCTCCGTCGCGGTGAACGCGGACCACCACGTGGACGGGCTGGCGACCCACTGTTACACCGGGCGGGACCTCTGGGACGCCTACGAGCTCGTGCGCGCCGCTTGACCCCAGGTCAGCCGAGGTCGGATGCGTGCAGGGCGCGTACCCCTTCGATGTTGCCGTCCAGGAAGTGGCGGAGGGAGAGCGGCACGAGGTGGACGGAGGCGATTCCGACCCGGGTGAACGGCACACGGACGATCTCGTACTCGCCGGCGGGTTCCTCGACCTCCGGGCCGTGTCGCAGGGAGGGGTCCATGGACTCGAGACGGCACACGAAGAAGTGCTGCACCTTCACGCCGGTGGCGCCGCCGTCCTCCCCGATGTGTTCCACAGTGTCCACGAAGCACGGCACGACGTCCGAGATCTTCGCTCCGAGTTCTTCGTGGACCTCCCGGTGCAGGGCGTCGACCACGGTCGAATCTCCCGGCTCGACCCCGCCTCCGGGCGTCACCCAGTAGGGATCGACGCCGGGCTTCGTGCGCTTGATCAGGATCAGATGGTCGTCGTCCAGCAGAACCGCACGGGCGGTGCGCTTGACCACGGGGCGGACGGTCATGGTGGAAATGTGGCCCGGTTGGTTCCACGTGAAACATCGACGGTGGCCCTCGGCGCTCCGTCGGGCGCCGCGGTGCTCTCCACCCGGCACGCCACCCGGCTCACCCCGTCGCGGGACGCGAGCTGGCGCTCGCCCAGCCCGCGCGGCATCTGCGTCGGCGCTGCGGCCCTCTGCGCCGACCACGTCGCCGCCGGGCCGGTGCGGCGGAACCGGCGCCCTGTCCGGGTCGGTCAGCACCAGTCGGTTGCCGTCCGCTGCAACCAGTCGTGCGCTCGCGCCACGTACGGCAGCGCCAGAGTGCCCGTGCGCACCACCAGGAAGTAGGTGCGCAGGGGCGGGACCGCCGGCTCGTACAGGACCCGCACCGCGCCCTTCTCCAGAGCCGAGGCGCACAGATAGCGGGGGAGCACCGCCAGCCCGGCACCGGCGACGGTGCAGGCCAGCACCGCGCGCAGATCGGGGACGACGACGGAGCCCGGCGAGGGCGGGCGGGAGTCGAAGACGGAGGCCCAATAGCGGGCGACGAACGGCAGCGACTCGTGCACCTCGATCACCGGCACCCGCTCCAGGACGGAGGTTCCGGTGTGGAGCGGTACGCCGTCGCCGACGCGTTCGGCCCAGCGCGGTGCGGCGACCAGGACGTGCTCCTCGTCGCAGAGGGCGGTCGCGGACAGCAGGGCTCCGCGGGGCCGCACCGTGCTGATGGCCAGATCGTGATGCCCGGCGGCCAGCCCGTCCAGGACATCCTCCGCGGTACCGAAGGAGGCGCGCAGGTCCAGGCTCCGTCCGTCCTCCGTCGTCAGACCGGTGAGGGCGGGAAGGACCCGCTCGGCGACGAATTCCGCGGGTCCGGCCAGGTGCAGGGTGCGCGACGCGGAGGACTCCTCCAGGCCGGTCCCGGCGATCTCCACCAGGGCGTCGAGGTGCGGTGCGGCCTTGTGGGCGAGTTCGTCCCCGACGGGGGTCGGTGTCACACCGCGGGCCTGTCGCAGGAACAGGGGCCGCCCGATCTGACGCTCCAGCGTCCGGATCTGCGAGGTGACGGCGGGCTGGGAGAGGCCGAGCAACGCGGCGGCGCGGGTGAAGGAACCGGCCCGGTGCACGGTGACGAACGTCCGCAGCAAGGCCAGATCCACGGCAGGCACTCCCCCTCGTCGGCACCGGCTGACGCCCCCGGCGGCGTCCCACTATAAATAAGTCGATAGGTCGCTGTCGTTTGTGTGATTGGACACTGACAGTGAGTCAACTAGCCTTGGTCACGCGGTTCTTCGCGCGCAGAACCGAGGACGGTCCGAGCCACGAGGGGGGAGGCTCGGACCGTCCTGTCGCCGGACCGTCCTGTCGCCGGGCCGACGGGGGCGCCGGCCCGGCCCGTGGGTCAGTCGGCCGACACGTCCAGGGCGTGCAGGACGTCCGCCACCAGGTCCTCGGCGTCCTCGGCACCGACCGAGAGGCGGATGAAACCCTCCGGCACGGCGTCCCCGCCCCACCGCCCCCGTCGCTCGGCCGTGGAGCGGACACCGCCGAAGCTGGTCGCGTCGTCCACGAGACGCAGCGCGTCGAGGAAGCGTTCCGCGTGGGCGCGCGTCGGCAGCGTGAAGGACACCACGCACCCGTACCCGCGCATCTGCCGCGAGGCGACCGGGTACGACGGGTCGCCGGCGAGTCCGGGGTAGCGCAGCCCCGTCACCTCGGGACGCTGCCGCAGCGCACCGGCGAGAACGAGCGCGGTCGCGTTCTGCCGTTCCACGCGCAGCTGCAGCGTGGCGAGCGAACGGTGTGCCAGCCATGCCTCCATGGGGCCCGGGATCGCGCCGGTGATCTTCCGCCAGCGCCGCACGGCCGCCATGGCCCGGCCGTCCCGCCCGGCGACGTAGCCGAGGAGGAGGTCACCGTGCCCGGTGAGCTGCTTGGTTCCGCTCGCCACCGTGAAGTCGGCGCCGAGTTCCAGGGGGCGCTGCCCGAGCGGGGTCGCCAGTGTGTTGTCGACGGCGACCCGGGCGCCGCGGGCATGGGCCTCGGCGACGAGCCGGCGGATGTCGCACACGTCCAGACCGGGATTGGACGGTGTCTCGATCCACAGCAGGTTCGCTCCGTCGAGCACGTCGAGCTGGGCGTCACCGCCCGTCGGCGCGGTGCGCACCTCGATGCCGAATGCCTCCAGCTGGGCGCGTGCCAGCGGCAGCGCCTGGTAGCCGTCGTCCGGCAGGACCGCCACGTCCCCGGAGCCGAGCTGGGAGAAGAGCACCGCGGAGATCGCCGCCATGCCGGAGGCGAACACCAATGTCTCGACGCCGTCCTGGCCGGGTGCCTCCAGCTCGCCGATGGCCCGTTCCAGCAAGGTCCAGGTCGGGTTCTCGTCCCGGCCGTAGGTGTATGGGCCGGTGGGGTCTCCGGAAAGGTGGAAATGGGCCGCGAACACCGGCCCGGGCAGGGTCGGCTCGTGCTTGACCGGCTCGGGGAGCCCGGCCCGCACCGCGCGCGTGCCGTCCCCGGGGCCGGGAGCAGCGGGGTGACCGTTCGTCGTGGGACCGCTCATGCCGCCCGTCCTTCCACCTGTGCGCGCACCGCGGCGAGCAGTCCGTCGCTCGCCGCCTCCACCATGGCCAGACATGTCTCGAACCCGTCCCGCTCGCCGTAGTAGGGGTCCGGCACATCGGGGTCGTCGGCCGCGCCGGGATCGTACGACCGCAGCAGACGCACCTTGGCCGCGTCCTGCTCGGTGGGGGCGAGCCGGCGCAGGGCCCGCAGGTGGCCGGTGTCGAGCGCGACGACGAGGTCGAGGCGGGGGAACCACGACGGATCGAACTGCCGGGCCGTGTGGTCGCAGTCGTAGCCGTTCTCACGGAGGACGGACACCGCCCGGGAGTCGGCGCCGTCCCCCTCGTGCCAGCCGCCCGTGCCGGCGCTGTCGACCTCGATCAGGCCCTCGAGCCCGGCCTCCGCCACGCGGGCGCGGAAGACGGACTCGGCCATCGGCGAGCGGCAGATGTTGCCGGTGCAGACGAAGCAGACGCGGTAGCTCATGTGTTCAGTCCCCGTCGGGCAGGACGAGGTTGAGCGCCCACGAGACGACCGAGATGATCAGTCCGCCGAGCACCGCGGTCCAGAAGCCCTCCACGTGGAAGCTCAGGTCGACCACCTCGGCGAGCCAGGAGGTCAGCAGCAGCATCAGCGCGTTCACCACCAGGGTGAACAGCCCGAGCGTCAGGATGAGCAGGGGCAGGCTGAGGAGCTGCACGACCGGCTTGACCAGGACGTTCACCACGCCGAAGATCAACGCGACGAGGATCAGGGTGCCGGCCTTCTTGCCCGTGCTGTCCCCGGTGAGGGTGATGTTGTCGACCAGCCACACCGCGACGGCGAGGGCGCCCGCGTTGGCGATCGTCTTGACTAGGAAATTCATCATGTGTCTGATCGTGGCAGACACGATCGGACCTGGGCAGTGAGGTGGGGGCGGGCATCGCCATGAAGGCATTCCGACTGGACGAACTGGAGGCCGAGCGGGCCGCCAACGACGGTGCGTACCTGCAGTTCCTGCGGGAACGGAACATGTCGGTCGGCCTGTACGCGCTCGATGCAGGGGTCCAGGACCCGCAGCAGCCGCACCGGCAGGACGAGGTGTACTTCGTCGTCAGCGGCCGTGCGTCGATCACCGTGGGCACGGAGACCACGCAGGTGGCGCGCGGCAGCGTCGTGTACGTACCGGCGGGCGTCCCGCACAAGTTCCATCACATCAGCGAGGACCTGCGGGTTCTGGTCGTCTTCTCTCCGCCCGAGAGCTGAGCCGGGGTCTCGGGGTTCCCTAGGGGTTCGCTCAGGGGAGGACAAGGGGTCCGCGACCCCCGCGGAACCTCCGGCCGTCCTAGCATCGAGTGCAGGACATCATCGACACGACCCGTATCCGGCGGGCGGAGAGGTAAGGACGAGGGCCATGCGAGAGATCTTCACGGGACTGCCGTGGTGGGTGAAGTGGATCGCGGTGCCGGTCATCGCCCTGGTCGTGTTCGGCGGCCTGATAGCGAGTGTGGTCGGCTTCGTGATCAGCCTCCTCTTCAAGCTGCTGGTGTTCGTCGCCCTGGTCGGCGGACTCATCTACGTCGTACGGAAGTTCATGGCCGGCTCCACCTCGCGCAGCGACTGGTGAGCCCGCCGGGAACCGGGGCGGCAGCACGGCACGTCACCGGTTCCCTCGGCCGAGGGAACTTCGCCGGTGGACCGGCCCATGGACGGTGACGGACGGTTAGAGTCCGACACGCGGCGTGGGGACGGCGCATCCCCGCGAGCGGCCCGCACGCCCACCCGTGTTCCCCGCACGGGCCGCCCCTCGCCCTCGGGAGTGATCCTTGGCCCCGGCCGACACCGCCCCTGCCCACGTGGCCTCCGTCCCCTCGCAGCCCGGCGCACCGGAGTCCGCCGCGGCCCTGCCGACCGCGACACTCATCGGCTCGGTACAGCGTGCGCTGCGGCTGCTGGAGTGCGTGGCGGGACACATGTACGGGGCTCCGGCCAAGCAGCTGGCCCGGGAGACCGGTCTCGCCCTTCCCACGACGTACCACCTGCTGCGGACCCTGGTCCACGAGGGTTATCTGCGCCGGGACAAGGGACTGTTCTTCCTCGGAGAGGCCGCCGAGCGGCTGAGCAGCAGCGGAGCGCGGCAGAAACGTCGCACCACGTTCCTCGAGACCCTCGCCCACTGGAGGGACGCTCTCGGCACGCCCGTGTACTACGCGGTGTACCGCGAGGGCGAGATCGACGTCCTGTGCGTCTCGGACACCCCCGGCAACCCCGCCGTCGAGGAGTGGGCCGCGTTCCGTGAGACCGGTCACGCCCACGCCATCGGGCAGTGCCTGCTCTCCCAACTGGGCGAGGAGGACCGCCGTGACCACCTCGCCCGCCACCCGGTCCGGCCCGTCACGCCGTACACGGTGCGCGACGGGCACAGTCTGCTCCGGCGCCTCGAACGTTCCCGCCGGACGGATGTGGTGACGGAGCGCCAGGAGTACGCCGTGGGGACGGTCTGTGCGGCGATCCCGGTCACGGTCGGCAGTACGGCCGCGGCGATCGCCATTTCGCTGCCCGCACACCAGGCCGACCGCCTGGTCCCCGCGGCGCAGCGTCTGCAGACAGAGGGGGCGCGTCTCGTCGGGTCGCTCGCACTCTCTATCAGTATCTGAAAACTTACTCCTTGTGATCTGCTGTGTACTTTCAGCAAGATTCCATCAGGTGTCAGGTGGTCCATTCCCGGCCAGTCGACGGCAAATGACGGGGTAGGCGATGCGCGAATCCGTGCAGGCAGAGGTCATGATGAGCTTTCTCGTGTCGGAGGAGCTGTCCTTCCGCATCCCGGTGGAACTCCGCTACGACACCTGTGATCCCTATGCCGTGCGGCTGACGTTCCATCTTCCGGGTGATGCGCCGGTGACCTGGGCGTTCGGGCGGGAGCTCCTGGTCGACGGTGTGGGGCGCCCGTGCGGTGAGGGCGACGTACGGGTCTCTCCCGTGGAACCGGACGCCCTGGGCGAGGTGATGATCCGGCTCCAGGTCGGCAGCGACCAGGCGCTGTTCCGCTCCTCGACGGCTCCGCTGGTGGCGTTCCTCGACCGCACGGACAAGCTGGTCCCGCTGGGCCAGGAAGGCGCGCTCGCGGACTTCGACGCCCACCTGGACGACGCACTGGACCGGATCCTGGCGGAACAGAGCGCCGGCTGACGCCCGCGCGGGCCGCCCGGGTGGGTGGAACGCTCCTGAGCGTTCCACCCACGATGCGCAGAAACGCTCCGTCAGCTTCCGGCGGCCACCTCCTGGTGGCCACCTCCGGCGGTCAGCCCGCGTCACCGCGGTGGACGACCGCTTCCCCCGCGGTGGAACGCGAGGGTCACAGCGGGGCACCACGGGTGCCGCAGTGCCGGGCAGCCGGTGGGGCGCCGGGGTTCGCCGGCCCTGGGGGAGGCCCGTCGGCCGGCGCAACACCTCGACGCGGGGCGTTCCGCGACGGAAGACCGGGCCGTCCGGCCGGGGCCGCCGAGGCTCAGCGCTTGCGCCGCCTCCCCCGCCCTCCGCGCGGGGAGGCCGGCCGGGCTTGCGGGACCGTCCCGCCGCCCCCGGCCTTCGCGGCTGCCTTCGGCCGACTGCCGTCCGTCGGACGGTCCGCCGAGACGACCAGGGCGGCCAGCGCCGTGGTCACCGGCACGGAGGCGACCAGTCCGATCGACCCGATGAGGGTCCGCACGATCTCCTCCGCCACCAGTTCGCTGTTGGCCACCGTTCCGACGCCGCTCTGCGCGATGGAGAACAGCAGCAGCAGCGGCAGGGCGGCACCCGCGTAGGCGAGAACGAGCGTGTTGACCACCGAGGCGATGTGGTCACGGCCGATCCTGATCCCCGCGCGGTACAGCGCACGCCGGCTCATCAGCGGATTGGCCTCGTGCAGTTCCCACACCGCGGACGTCTGCGTGACGGTGACGTCGTCCAGCACACCCAGCGAGCCGATGATCACTCCGGCCAGCAGCAGACCGCTCATGTCGATCCCCGGATACAGCCCGTGGATCAGACCGGTGTTGTCGTCCGTGTTCCCGGTCAGCGCCGCCCAGCCGATGAACACCGAGCCGAGGATGCCGATCAGCAGCAGGGAGATCAGGGTGCCCAGGACGGCGACCGACGTGCGGGCGGACAGTCCGTGACAGAGGTACAGCGCGATCAGCATGATGGCGCTCGCCCCGACCACGGCGACCGCCAGGGGGTTCGACCCCTGCAGGATCGCGGGCAGGATGAAGAAGTTGAGCACCACGAAGCTCATGGCCAGGGCGACCAGCGCCATGACCCCGCGCAGCCGTCCCACGGCCACGACCGCGAGCGCGAAGACGCCGGCCAGCAGCGCCAGGGGGAAGCGCCGGTTCACGTCGGTGACCGAATACTGCAGGTCCTTCGGCGCGGACGGCTCGTAGGCGACGACGACTTCCTGATCGCGGCTCAGCTGGCGGGACTGGTCGGGCTGCACGATCTCGGTGAACGTACGGCCCTTGTCCTTGCCGGAGTCCACGCGGATCGTGGCCTTCTTGCAGGTGCCGTCCGCCTGTTGCTGGGCCGACGAGCCCTCCGCCGTGGACGTGTCGCCGGTCGGCACGCCCCCGGAGGCGTTGACCGACCTGCAGCTCACCTCGACCACGTCGGTGACCGTCGCCTGCTGGGTCTGCCGGTCGAAGCCGACACCGGTGCGTTCGTGCCCGGGGGTACCGCCCGGCCACAGCACCACCAGGCCGGCCAGCACGGCCACGGCGAACGGGATCAGGATCGCCGCGATGACCTTGCGCAGGTGTCGCGAGACGGGAGCCGCCGGACCGTGGCTGTGGCTGTGGGCGTGGCCACCGCCCGGCCCCGCATGCCCGTGGCCCGGCTCGGTGCCGGTTCCGGGTCCTTGGCCGGGGACACCGCCGTTTCCGGCGCCGGATCCGTGGGGTGGTTCGGGCGGGGGGTACGGAGGATGGTGCGTCGAGGTCACCGCCCGATCATCGCAAGAACGGGGAGGGCCCTCTGGTCACCGCGCCAGAACGGAGGCTAGCGTGGGGGCAACTTTGTACACGCGGGAGCTCGGAGCACCGGGCTGAGAGGGCGCTGACCTCCGTTCCAGCGACGTTTCACATGAAACATCACCGAGTCCGAGTGATGTTGCACACGAAACGCCGACCGACGGAAGCCGCTGCGTCGACCGCCGAACCTGTTACCGGGTAATGCCGGCGTAGGGAGTAGGTCTCATGACCAACAAGGACGCACGCACGCCTGTCTCCACGCAGAACCCGACGGATGCGTCGGTGAGCGAGAACGGGGAGACCCCACCGTCCATCGGCTGGCACAAGGCGTACGTCGAAGGCACCCGCCCGGATCTGCGGGTGCCGGTCCGACAGGTGCATCTCACCAACGGGCAGTCGGTCACCCTGTACGACACCTCGGGCCCGTACACCGATCCGCACGTCGACACGGACGTGCGCAGGGGGCTGGCGCCTCTGCGGGAGCACTGGATCGTCGCCCGGGGCGACACCGAGGAGTACGCGGGACGGCCGGTGCGCCCCGAGGACGACGGAATCAGGCACACCTCACCCCGGGGCGGCCTGCGCAACCTCGACGCGGTCTTCCCCGGCAGGCCGCGTCAGCCACGCAGGGGACGCCCGGGTCGGCCGGTCACGCAGCTCGCCTACGCGCGACGCGGCGAGATCACACCGGAGATGGAGTACGTCGCCATCAGGGAGAACGTCACCCCCGAGGTGGTGCGCGAGGAGATCGCGGCGGGGCGCGCCGTGCTGCCGGCCAACGTCAACCACCCGGAGACCGAGCCGATGATCATCGGCAAGCGGTTCCTGGTCAAGGTGAACGCCAACATCGGCAACTCGGCAGTCACCTCCTCCATCGAGGAGGAGGTGGAGAAGATGACCTGGGCGACGCGCTGGGGCGCGGACACGGTGATGGACCTGTCCACCGGCCGCAACATCCACACCACGCGGGAGTGGGTGCTGCGCAACTCACCCGTGCCGATCGGGACCGTCCCGCTCTACCAGGCCCTGGAGAAGGTGGACGGCCGGGCCGAGGAGCTGACCTGGGACATCTACAAGGACACGGTCATCGAGCAGGCCGAACAGGGCGTGGACTACATGACGGTCCACGCGGGCGTGCGCCTGGCGTATGTGCCGCTCACCGCCCGCCGCAAGACCGGCATCGTCTCGCGGGGCGGTTCGATCATGGCCGCGTGGTGCCTGGCGCACCACAAGGAGTCGTTCCTCTACGAGAACTTCGAGGAGCTCTGCGAGATCCTCGCGGCCTACGACGTCACGTACTCGCTGGGGGACGGCCTCCGGCCCGGCTCGATCGCCGACGCCAACGACGAGGCCCAGTTCGCGGAGTTGCGCACGCTCGGGGAACTCAACCGGATCGCCAAGCGTTTCGACGTACAGACCATGATCGAGGGCCCGGGCCACGTCCCGATGCACAAGATCAAGGAGAACATCGACCTTCAACAGGAGATCTGCGATGAAGCTCCGTTCTATACGCTCGGCCCGCTGACGACGGACGTCGCGCCGGCCTACGACCACATCACCTCCGGCATCGGCGCCGCCATGATCGCCTGGTGGGGCACGGCGATGCTCTGCTACGTCACCCCGAAGGAACACCTGGGTCTGCCCAACCGCGACGACGTCAAGACCGGCGTGATCACGTACAAGATCGCCGCGCATGCCGCTGACCTGGCCAAGGGACACCCGGGAGCGCAGGAGTGGGACGACGCCCTGTCCGACGCCCGCTTCGAGTTCCGGTGGGAGGACCAGTTCAACCTGGCCCTCGACCCGGACACGGCGCGGGAGTTCCACGACGAGACCCTCCCGGCGGAGCCGGCCAAGACGGCTCACTTCTGCTCGATGTGCGGGCCGAAGTTCTGCTCGATGAAGATCAGCCACGACATCACCGAGCGGTTCGGAGGCACGGCGGCCGACGGTGCCTCCGCCGAAGAGGTCGCCGAGGGCATGCTGCAGAAGTCGAAGGAGTTCGCGGCGAGCGGTAACCGGGTGTACCTGCCGATCGCTGACTGACGCGCGTGCACGGCACGGCGCCGGCTGTTCTGCGGGGCAGTCGGCGCCGTGCGCCGCTCTTCTCGCCAGTCACGGCGGTGAGTGGGCCGTGGACAGCGGGGGACGTGCGGGGTGACCGGGGCCGCCCTCGGAACTCGGACCGGACCGACGGGCAGGCAGTGGCCGCCGACCGGGGGTGCCCCTGTCGGCGAGCCGTGGTCAAGGTCGCTGGGCGTTCCGCAGGCGTTCGACCTGGCGGCTGATCAGCTCGGTGGGGAACGAGAGGTCCTCGCCTGTGCTGAGCTCGCTGAACGTGGCGATGGTGTTCCCCGTGCGGACCACGACGTACTGCTGGTTGTGGCGGTCGCCTTCCGGCCCGGAGGGGTCTGTCTCCCGGTAGGCCACGGCTTCGTCACCGACCCGCGGGGCGGTCTCCGTCCTCACCCGCACCGTGTACGGCCCGACCCAGCCTTCTCCCTCGTACGAACGGCAGGTGGCGAGTGCCCGCTCGAGTTCGGCGAAGATACGTGCGGCCTCGCCCTCCGCGTAGGAAGCCAGTGTGGAGCTGCCGCCCATGAGGTTCTTCTTCCAGTTGAAGTGCTGGAAGACGTGGGCGGCCGACCCCTTGCCGTTCCGGACGTCGGGCAGCGGTCGGCAGGCAGGATCGGACGGGGGAGGAAACGAACGTCCGCTGTCCTCGGGCTCGGGTTCCTGCACCGTCAAGGGCTCGTGGACCTCGGGCACTTCACCGGGTTGGAAGGCGAGCGCCTTGAGCCGGGCGGTTGTCAAGGGCTGCACGGGGGGCCGGGCCGCAGACGCCGAGGACGATGCCTCGGGCGCGGCTTGCGTCTCCTGTGCCGGGGCGCACCCCGAGGTGAGGCACAGACCGATGACCGCCGCCGCGGCGGCTCTTCCCGGTCCTCTCGTGCGCGGTCGCATGAGTGGGTCCCCCCGGACGGATGTGGATGAGAGAGCGGTGCCGTGTGCGTGAGCGGGAAGTTACCAGGGGTGTGCGCGGGAGGTGCTGCCGGGACGACCACTTCGCGGTGAGGACCGCCGGGCGACGCATGGGTGCCTTCGCCCCGGGCGAGGTGCGCAGGTGCTCATCGGGTCCCGGCGCCCGGTCCGAGGACGCGAGTCCGTACGTCCGGAGGTGGCGCCGCCCCACGGGCGGAGGATCCGCTGCGCCCGGGCCGGCCGGTGGGTACGACCGGGTGCTCCCCGTACCCGGCACGGTGGGTTTCGGACACGCGGGGAGGCAGACTGGCCGCATGACTGCGACACCGATGAGCAAGGGTTCCAACCTCCCGGTCGATGCCCCCGTGGTGCGCGTCGAACTGGCCTGGGGGACCGGTCCCGGGGTGCCCGATGTCGACGCCTCGGCCCTGCTCCTCACCGAGGCCGGCCGGGTGCGGGACGACGGCGACTTCGTCTTCTACAACCAGCCGCGCCACTCGTCCAACGCCGTGACGCACCGCGGGAAGCATCCCGCCGCCGGGGGCACGACCGACACCCTGGAGGTCGACCTCCGCTCGCTGGAACCCGCCGTCGAGCGCATCGTGCTGTGCGCGTCGGCGGACGGGGGCACCTTCGGCCAGGTACCGGGACTCGTGCTGCGGCTGCTGGACGCCGGGACCGGAGCCGAACTGGCCCGCTTCGACATGGCGGCCGGGACGGAAACGGCCTTCATCGGCGGTGAGCTGTACCGGCGGCAGGGGGCCTGGAAGTTCCGGGCCGTGGGGCAGGGCTACGCCTCCGGACTGGCCGGACTCGCCACCGACTTCGGCATCTCGGTGGACGACGACGCCCCGGCCGCGCCCGCCACCGCGGCGCCGCCGCAGGTCCCGCCCGCCGCTCCCCCGGCCCCGGCCGCGCAGGCGCCGTACCCCTCGGCGCCGGTGCCGCCGACCGCGGTGCCCCCGCCCCACCCCGCGCCCCCGCCCGCACCCGCATCCCCGCCCGAACCGGTCACCGCGTCCGCACCGTCGCCCGGCCCGGTGGCTCCCCGGCTCACCAAGGGGGAGGAACGGCTGCCGGTGGACATGCGCAAGCGGCTGTCGCTGCGCAAGGAGCAGGTGGCGGTCAGCCTGCGCAAGCACGGGGCGGCCGGGATCACCGCCCGTGTGGTGCTCGTCCTGGACGCCTCCGGGTCGATGTCCTTCCTGTACTCCAAGGGCATCGTGGCCGACGTCGTGGAGCGCATGGCGGCGGTGGCGGCACAACTGGACGACGACGGAGAGATGCAGGCGTGGACGTTCGCCTCCCGTCCGGCCCGGCTGCCCGACCTGACCCTCGGTGAACTGCCCGACTGGCTGCGGCTCCACGTGCGGGTGGGGGAGATGAGCCTCTTCCGGCGCGGCCGCAAGAAGGGACTGGACCCGAGCCAGGTCGACATGCGCGAGGTCGGCATCCAGAACGAGGAGCAGAAGGTCATCGCCGAGGTGCGGTCCTTCGTGCGGTCCCACCCCGCGGCGGCACCCACCCTGGTGCTGTTCTTCTCCGACGGTGGCGTCTACCGCAACGGGGACATCGAACGGGAGCTCCGCGAGGCGGTGGAGGAGCCGATCTTCTGGCAGTTCGTGGGGCTCGGTCGGGCCGACTACGGCGTCCTGGAGCGGTTCGACACGCTGCCCGGCCGACGCGTCGACAACGTCGGCTTCTTCGCCGTCGACGACATCAGCACGGTGCCCGACCCCGAGCTGTACGACCGTCTGCTGTCCGAGTTCCCGTCATGGATCACGGCCGCGGGCAGGGCGGGCATCCTCTGACCGCCCGACGGGCGCAAGGACCACCGGACGACGGACCCACCTCCCCGCCCCCCGACGTGTCCACGTACGACCGCAGGCACCTCCGGGGCGTCCTCGGGCACCGCCGGCCCCGGGAACGGTCGCACGCGGCTCCCGAGCATCGGCGCGCCGGAGAGGTGCGGTGCGGCGCCGCGGGCGCGCACCGTGGGGCCCGACCCGCGCGGGCAAGCGTGGCGCGGTCGGACGTCGTGGCCCGCCCGGCGCGCCGTACCGCCCGTCCGGGCAGACGGTCAGGTCGCGGGCGCGCCGCAGGGGGCGCCGCAACCCGATCGTGAGCGGGGAGTGCCGGCCGGCGTTCGTTCCCGGCGAGCGCCTGCCCAGGACCTGGACCGGCGCGGTGTTCACGGCGCACTCGGCCGTGGCTCCGGGCTCGCCCCGGTCCGAGGTGGAGCAAGCGGTCGGGGGCCGCTCACTCCGGCTGGTGTTCCGGGCCGCCGAAGTCCGGGCTGCTGTAGTCCGGGCTCGAGTAGCTGGGCCGTGAGCCGCGCGCCCGCCCCTCGCCCGGGCTGGTGAAACCCGGCCGGTCGTAGCCCAGCTGCGGCATGCGGCCGGCCGGGGTGCCGGGTGCCGACGGGTGCAGTGCGGCGGCGGTGCCCGGATCGGACAGGGCGTCTCGTAGGAACGGCACGATGCCCCGCTCCAGCAGGGCTTCCCGCCACGCCTCCCGGGCCCGGGCCAGCTCTCCGTCGGCTTCCGCGTAGGAGCCGCCGCGCGCCGAGGGCTTGTTGCGCAGTGCCGTGAGCAGCAGACCCACCGCGGCGAGCAGGATGGCGACCGCGGTCACCGCGCCGAACACCCATCCGGTGGTGAGCATGGTCCGGGCGAAGGCGGCGTCCGGGTCGACGGCCCGCAGGACGTAGCCGACGAGCAGGAAGATCACGGCCGCGGTTCCGGCCAGGACGGGGGCCAGGACCGCCATCACGGCGACGGCGCCCGCGCCGGCGGTCTCGGCGACCTCGCCCACGGTGGCGGCGAGCCCCATCGCGCCGCCGGACTCCTCGGCGCCCGCGTCCCGGGCGGCCGGGGCGGGCCGGGACGGCGGGTGGCGCAGTTCCTCACGGACCTTGACGTAGTGCTGGTACTCGGTCGCCGCGGCCGCCGCGATGATCGCGGTGGCGTCGAGCGCCATGGTGCGCAACTGTTCGATGTTGAGCCGCTGTCCGGCGGCGCTCAGTTCGGGACGGTGTGGTGCGGTGCGCAGCGCCTCATCGAGAACCCGCTCGTACTCCTGGCGGTCCTCGCTCATCAGGTACTGCGGAACGCTGTTCATGTGCATCCCCCGATGCTCCGTAGGGCTTGGGGCTCGGCATGCTGACGAGCCGTCGGGCAGAAACGGAGGGGAGCCTGCTACGGATAAGCCGATGGTAGAGCGGTGACGGCGCGCGGTGACAGGGGGTTTACCGAAATTGACGACGGACCGCCGAGCGCCGGGGCCGGCGCCGGGCGGTCCGGTGAGGCCTCAGATGTGCAGCGGCAGTTGCCGGACCAGCAGCTTTCCCGCCATCGTCACGCCGCCGTCCATCGCGATGGCGAGTCCGTCGGCGTAGACGTGCGGCCCCTCGATGACCGGCCCGCGGTCGTCCTCGCCGTCCTCGGAGCCGACTTCGCCCAGGAGGTACGGAATGGGGCTGTGCCCGTGAACGACCCGGGTGCCCCCGTACGTATCCAGCAGGGAGCGCACCGCGTCGGCCCCGCCCTCGTCCCGGAAGGAGAAGCGCTTGGTGAACTTGCGGAACAGGTCCCAGACCTCGTCCGCGTCGTTGCGGGTGATCGTCTCGCGGACGGTGTCGTTGACCTCCTCGATGGAGCGGCCGTAGTCGAGGTAGGCGGTGGTGTCGGAGTGCAGCAGCAGGTGGCCGTCGACCTGCTCGACGGCGTCCAGGCGGGACATCCACTGCAGGTGGTGGTCCTGCAGGCGGTCCATGTCGGTCTTCTGGCCGCCGTTGAGGAGCCAGGCGGCCTGGAAGGTGGCGGTGCCGGCCCCGGAGTTGACGGGGGTGTCGCCGAACCGCTTGGCGCCGAGCAGCAGCAGCTCGTGGTTGCCCAGCAGGGCCTTGCAGTAGCCGCCGGCGGCAGCGGCCTCGGCGGACAGCCGCATCACGAGGTCGATGACGCCGATGCCGTCCGGGCCGCGGTCGGTGAAGTCGCCGAGGAACCACAGGCGGGCGGTGCCGGCGCACCACTGGCCCGCGGCGTCGATCAGGCCCTGTTCCTGGAGGGCGGCCACGAGCTCGTCGAGGTAGCCGTGGACGTCCCCGACCACGTACAGCGGCCCGGGGCCGGTGACGGACTGCGGGGCGGGGGCGGACTCGGGTTCGACGGTCACCTGGACAGTGTCCCCCCGATTGATGACGGGGAGGTCCCGCTGGGTGGGGGTGTATCCGTCGGGGTGGGGCTCCGCGGTCGGCGGGGCGACGTCGCCGGGATGCGTGCTGTGGACGTACGGGCCGGTCTCGTGGACGTACGCGGGCACCCGGAAGTCGCGCAACGTCGCCGTGCGCTGCACCTCGGGTCCCTGACCGGCCCCCTGAGTCATCGACCCCTCCACCACCATCGCGCCGCGTCTGCACCGCATCGGACTGCCTGGTCGCAGCGGTCCGCGGTGTCGTGGGCCCATCATAGGAATGCGAATCCCGCCATGTGATGACCCAGGGGTGGTGAATCAGGGCAACGCTCCGCCCGGCCGTGCGTTCTGTCCGGGTTGTGCCCGATTTCGCCGTCCCCGGATCGGCTCGGCGCGGGAGATCGGTAGGCGGGACAGGGCTGCCGTTTCACCGGACGGCGGCCCGATTCCCCCGGAGGAGTGGGCGTGGAGTGGCCCGCCCTTCACCCGCCGCGAGGCGCCTCCGCCGTCCCTGCCTTCACCTTCCGCCAAGCGCCCCGCCGTCCCGCGCCTTCCGGTGGCGCCGCGCGGTCCTCCCCCGGCGCCCCGTGCCCAGGCGTCCCGGCGCCCCGGGGCCCTGACGTCCCGGCGGACGTCCCCGTTTCCCGCCGCACCCAGTGGTGCGGCCGTATTGTCAGGTCCGCTCGGGATGCCCGGATGCTGACCGTCGTGCGGGTGTCAGGACCCCTCGGGGGACCTGGGCGGACTGACCGTCGTGCGCGGCGGCCGGCGTTGTGAGGAGGTGCGCACGATCAGCTCCGTCGGTATCACCTGCTCCACCGGCTGGTCCGAGGCGACCCCCTCGATCGCGTCGATGAGCAGCTGCACCACGGCCGTGCCGATGCGGCGCGGCTTGAGGGAGAGGGTGGTGATCGGGGGCTCGGTGTTGGCGTAGACGGCGGACTCGCTGCAGCAGACCAGCAGCAGGTCCTCCGGGACGCGCAGGCCGTATCGGCGGGCGGCGGCGAGCAGGTCGGTGCCGTTGGGGTCGAACAGGCCGTAGACGGCGTCCGGGCGGTCGGGCCGGGCGAGGAGCCGGTCGGCGGCGACGGCCCCCGCACACGGATCGTGCGCGGGGTAGGACTCGTAGACCGGATCCTGTCCCACCCGCTCGCACCAGCGCAGGTAGGCGGTGGTGGACAGGTGGGTGTAGGTGTCGGTGGTGGTTCCGGTCAGCAGGCCGATGCGGCGGGCGCCGGCGTCGGCGAGGTGGTCCAGGATGCCGAGGACGGCGGCCTCGTGGTCGTTGTCGACCCAGGCGGTGACCGGCAGGGAGCCGGCCGGGCGGCCGTCGGAGACCACCGGTAATCCCTGCCGGACGAGTTCGCTGACGACCGGGTCGTGGTCGGACGGATCGATCACCACGGTGCCGTCCAGGGCGACGTTGGACCACACGTCGTGCCGGGAGGTCGCCGGAAGGATCACGAGGGCGTAGCCGCGGTCGAGCGCGGCGGAGGTGGCGGCGCGCGCCATCTCCGCGAAGTACGCGAACTCCGTGAAGGTGAAAGGTTCATCCCCGTACGTGGTGACGGTCAGGCCGATGAGTCCCGACTTGCCGGTGCGGAGCGTGCGGGCCGCGGCCGAGGGACGGTAGCCCAGTCTGTCGGCGACCTCGCGTACATGACGCCGGGTGGCGTCCGGGAGCCTGCCCTTTCCGTTGAGGGCGTCGGAGACGGTCGTGATGGAGACTCCGGCGGCGGCGGCCACGTCCCTGATGCCCGCTCGACCCGGCCGGCTGCCTCGACGTGAGGTTTCCGCGCGGCTCACCTGGTGCTTCCCTGCTGCTGTCATGGCGAGCCGATAGTAGGGCTCATGCGGTGGGGTAGGGCGGACGCATATGCACGCGTTGACAGGCACGTTTCTGCATGATCATAAATGTCCAACCCCCTGGGAAACCAAGGTAGTTGAAGCGTCCAATTCACGGAAGTGACGTGTCGGCGCGCACGTGCCTGCCAAGGGTGCGATGTTGCGAAGAGGTCTCAACTCACCTGCACGAGGGATGCGCGCCACGGCGTGAACCACCGGCGCATAGATATATGTGAGGCGCGCCCCCTGTTCCCGCGCGCTTCGTCTGCCTTCGGGTGATCTTGCCCCTTTGCTGTGGCGTCGAGGGCCCCGGGGCGGTCACGGCGTCGGCCGGGGCGCCGGCATCCCGCCCCGCTGCGGCCCTACGCAGCGGAGGGGAATCCTCATAAGGTGAGCAGTATTGGATGTCGGCGGCGGTCATGGGCCGCCGGTCTTCGCGAGGAGGACTGCGGTGAGCGAGACGAGCCCCAAGCTGCGCGCCGAGCTGGAGGGGATCCCCACCTACAAGCCGGGCCGGCCGGCCGCCGAGGGCGGTCCCGCGGCGTACAAGCTGTCCTCCAACGAGAACCCCTACCCGCCGCTGCCGGGCGTGATGGAGACCGTGGCGGCAGCGGCCTCGTCCTTCAACCGGTACCCGGACATGGCGTGCACGTCCCTGATGGCCGAGCTGTCCGAGCGGTTCGCGGTGCCCGCGTCGCACCTGGCCACCGGGACCGGTTCGGTGGGTGTGGCCCAGCAGCTGCTGCAGGCCACCTCGGGCCCCGGCGACGAGGTGATCTACGCCTGGCGGTCCTTCGAGGCCTATCCGATCATCACGCAGATCAGCGGGGCCACGTCCGTCCAGGTGCCGCTGACGCCGGGTGACGTGCACGACCTGGACGCCATGGCCGACGCGATCACCGACCGCACCCGTCTGATCTTCGTCTGCAACCCCAACAACCCGACCGGCACCGTGGTCCGGCGGGCCGAGCTGGAACGCTTCCTGGACCGGGTGCCGAAGGACGTCCTGGTGGTGCTGGACGAGGCGTACCGCGAGTTCATCCGTGATCCTGAGGTGCCCGACGGCGTCGAGATCTACCGGGACCGGCCCAACGTCTGCGTCCTGCGGACCTTCTCCAAGGCCTACGGGCTGGCCGGGCTGCGGGTCGGTTTCGCGATCGCCCACGAGCCGGTGGCCGCGGCGCTGCGCAAGACGGCGGTGCCCTTCGGGGTGAGCCAGATCGCGCAGGAGGCGGCGATCGCCTCGCTGAGGGCCGAGGACGAGCTCATCGGCCGGGTGGGATCGCTGGTGTGCGAGCGGAACCGCGTGGTCGACGGGTTGCGCGGGCAGGGCTGGACGGTGCCCGAGACCCAGGCGAACTTCGTCTGGCTGCGGCTGGGAGAGCGCACGGCCGCGTTCGCGCAGGCGTGTGAGCAGGCGGGTGTCGTGGTCCGGCCGTTCCCGGGCGAGGGCGTGCGGGTGACGGTCGGGGAGGACGAGGCGAACGACATCTTCCTCAAGACGGCGGAGGCCTTCCGCAGGGAGGCCTGACCTCCACGACGCCACGGTGTCCGGGCGGCCGGCGGGTGATCCCGCCGGCCGCCCGCGTGTGTGCGGGGAGCCGGTCCGGTCCGCCCCGCGCGGACGGTCGTCGGGGCGGACCGGCGTCCCCGGTGCCGCGGAGGGGTTGACATCACAGGGGACCCCCCTTCCGGATACGAAAAGCAGTACGTCATAATTGCTTGTGAATGTGAACGCGTTCACAAGCGCAGGCTTGTTGTCCCGAGATGTTCCGGTGTGAACGGGAGCAAGCGGCAGCAAGCGGCCGTAATGACCACGGCGACGTAAGGAGCACGACGTGGAACTGGCTCTGGCCCCGGAGACCCTGGCGCGCTGGCAGTTCGGTATCACCACCGTCTACCACTTCCTCTTCGTCCCCCTGACGATCTCGCTGGCCGCCCTCACCGCCGGGCTGCAGACCGCCTGGGTGCGCACGGAGAAGGAGAAGTACCTCAGGGCGACCAAGTTCTGGGGGAAGCTCTTCCTGATCAACATCGCGATGGGCGTGGTCACCGGCATCGTGCAGGAGTTCCAGTTCGGCATGAACTGGTCCGACTACTCACGGTTCGTCGGTGACGTCTTCGGTGCCCCCCTCGCCTTCGAGGCCCTGATCGCCTTCTTCTTCGAGTCCACCTTCATCGGCCTGTGGATCTTCGGCTGGGACAAGCTGCCCAAGAAGATCCACCTGGCCTGCATCTGGATGGTCTCCATCGGCACGCTGCTGTCGGCCTGGTTCATCCTCGCCGCCAACTCCTGGATGCAGCACCCGGTGGGCTACCGGATCAACGAGGAGAAGGGCCGCGCCGAGCTCACCGACTTCTGGCTGGTGCTCACCCAGAACACCACCGTCAACCAGGTCTTCCACAGCTTCGCGGCGGCGTTCCTGACGGGCGGTGCCTTCATGGTCGGCATCGCCGCCTTCCACCTGATGCGCAAGAAGCACATCAGCGTGATGCGGACCTCGCTCCGGCTCGGTCTCGTCACCATGGCCGTCGGCGGCCTGCTCACCGCCGTCAGCGGCGACACCCTGGGCAAGGTCATGTACGAGCAGCAGCCGATGAAGATGGCCGCGGCCGAGGCGCTCTGGGAGACCGAGGGCCCCGCCCCCTTCTCCGTCTTCGCCTACGGGGACGTCGACGAGGGGCACAACAAGGTCGCGCTGGAGATCCCCGGCCTCCTGTCCTTCCTCGCGCACGGCGACTTCGACTCCGAGGTGCCGGGCATCAACGACACCAACGAGGCCCTGCAGGAGGAGTTCGGCCCCGGCGACTACCGGCCCATCATCCCGGTCGCCTACTGGAGCTTCCGATGGATGATCGGCTTCGGCATGGCCTCCTTCTCGCTCGCCCTGCTGGGTCTGTGGCTCACCCGGAAGCGGTTCATGCTGCCGCCCGCACTGCGTACCGGGGAGGACGAGGTGCCGCACCTGGTGCTCCTGAAGAAGCCGCTCGGAGACCGCCTGACCCGGCTCTACTGGCGCCTGGCCCTGTGGACGATGGCCTTCCCGCTGATCGCCAACGCCTGGGGATGGATCTTCACCGAGATGGGCCGTCAGCCCTGGGTCGTCTACGGGCTGATGCAGACCCGGCACGCGGTCTCCCCCGGGGTGTCCCAGGCCGAGGTCATCATCTCCATGTCGGTCTTCACCGCCCTGTACGCCGCCCTGGCCGTCATCGAGGTCAGGCTGCTCGCCAAGTACGTGAAGGCGGGACCGCCGGAACTCACCGAGTCCGACCTGAACCCGCCCACGAAGCTCGGCGGCGACCTCCGGGACGCCGACAAGCCGATGGCCTTCTCGTACTAGGCCGAGGGAGGCACCACCGTCATGGAACTGCACAACGTCTGGTTCGTCCTCATCGCCGTCCTGTGGATCGGCTACTTCTTCCTGGAGGGCTTCGACTTCGGCATCGGGATCCTCACCCGGCTGCTCGCCCGTGACCGGGCCGAGAAGCGGGTTCTGATCAACACCATCGGCCCGGTCTGGGACGGCAACGAGGTGTGGCTGCTCACGGCCGGCGGCGCGACCTTCGCCGCCTTCCCCGAGTGGTACGCAACGCTGTTCTCCGGCTTCTACCTGCCGCTGCTGATGATCCTGGTCTGCCTCATCATCCGGGGCGTCGCCTTCGAGTACCGGGCCAAGCGGCCGGAGGAGGCGTGGCAGCGCAACTGGGAGACCGCGATCTTCTGGACCTCGCTCCTGCCGGCCTTCCTGTGGGGCGTGGCGTTCGGCAACATCGTGCGAGGCGTGAAGATCGACTCCGAGTTCGAGTACGTCGGGCACGTCTGGGAACTGCTCAACCCGTACGCCCTGCTGGGCGGGCTGGTCACCCTGTCGCTGTTCACCTTCCACGGCGCGGTGTTCGCGGCGCTGAAGACCCTGGGCGACATCCGGGAACGGGCCCGCCGCCTGGCGGAGCGCGTGGGGCTGGTCACGGCCGCCCTGGCGCTGGGATTCCTGCTGTGGACGCAGGTGCGCGACGGGGACGGCGGCAGCCTGGTCGCCCTGGTCGTGGCGGTCGCCTCGCTGGTCGCCGCCCTGGCGGCCAACCGGGCCGGCCGGGAGGGCTGGTCGTTCACGCTGTCCGGCGTCACGATCGTGGCCGCCGTGGCGATGCTCTTCCTGACGCTCTTCCCGAACGTCATGCCGTCCACGCTGGACCCGGACTGGAGCCTGACCGTCACCAACGCCTCGTCCAGCCCCTACACCCTGAAGATCATGACCTGGCTCGCGGTGATCGCCACGCCGGTCGTCATCCTCTACCAGGGCTGGACGTACTGGGTGTTCCGCAAGCGGATCGGCACCCAGCACATCGCCGATCCCGTGCACTGAGGTGTGTTTCACGTGAAACCGATCGACCCGCGACTGCTCCGGTACGCCCGCGCCACCCGGTTCTTCCTGCTGGCGGTCGTCGCCCTGGGGGCCGTCGGCGCGGGGCTCGTCATCGGACAGGCCATGCTCATCGCCGAGGTGGTGGTGGGCGCCTTCGAGGGCGGCCTGGACGTGGCGGGTCTCGCCACTCCCCTGCTGCTCCTGGCCGCGGTCGGGGTGGGCCGGGCGCTGGTCGGCTGGCTCACCGAACTGGCCGCCCACCGGGCGAGCGCCGCGGTCAAGTCCGAGCTGCGGGGCCGGCTGCTGGAGCGGGCGACCGCCCTCGGCCCGTCCTGGCCCGGCGGGCAGCGGACCGGGTCGCTGGTGGCACTGGCCACCCGGGGCGTCGACGCCCTGGACGACTACTTCTCCCGTTACCTGCCGCAGCTGGGGCTCGCGGTCGTCGTCCCGGTGGCGGTGCTGGCGCGCATCGTCACCGAGGACTGGGTCTCGGCGGCGATCATCGTCGGCACCCTGCCGCTCATCCCCCTCTTCATGGTGCTGATCGGCTGGGCGACGCAGTCCCGGATGGACCGTCAATGGCAGCTGCTGTCACGGCTGTCCGGGCACTTCCTCGACGTGGTCGCGGGGCTTCCGACGCTCAAGGTGTTCGGCCGCGCCAAGGCGCAAGCCGAGTCGATCCGGCGGATCACCGCCGACTACCGCCGGGCGACCATGCGGACCCTGCGGATCGCCTTCATCTCCTCCTTCGCACTGGAACTCCTCGCCACGCTCTCGGTGGCCCTGGTCGCCGTGACCATCGGCATGCGGCTGGTGCACGGCGAGGGGGACCTGTACACCGGACTGGTCATCCTGATCCTCGCTCCGGAGGCGTACCTGCCGCTCCGGCAGGTCGGGGCCCAGTACCACGCCGCCGCCGAAGGACTCGCCGCGGCCGAGGAGATCTTCGAGGTGCTGGAGACGGCCGTTCCGGAGCCCGGGACGGCGCCCGCACCGGCCGGTGACCTGACGTTCGACGACGTGTCGGTCCGCTACCCCGGGCGCTCCTCGTCCGCGGTGACCGACGTGTCGTTCACCGTCCGTCCCGGAGAGACCGTCGCCCTGGTCGGACCCAGCGGCTCGGGCAAGTCCACCCTGCTGAACGTGCTGCTCGGCTTCGTACGGCCCAGTGGCGGGCGCGTCCTGGTCGGGGGAGCGGACCTCGCGGGGCTCGACCGTGCCGACTGGCACAGCCGGATCGCCTGGGTGCCGCAGCGGCCGCACCTCTTCGCCGGGACGGTGGCCGACAACGTCCGGCTGGCCCGCCCGGACGCGGACGAGGACGCCGTGCGGCAGGCCCTGCGGGACGCCGGCGCCCTGGACTTCGTGGACGCCCTCCCCGAAGGCACCGCCACACCGCTGGGCGAGGACGGGGCGGGACTGTCCGCCGGGCAGCGGCAGCGACTGGCGCTGGCGCGGGCGTTCCTCGCGGACCGGCCCGTGCTGCTGCTGGACGAGCCGACAGCCGCCCTGGACGGTGCCACCGAGGCCGAGGTGGTGGCGGCGGTCCGGCGGCTGGCGGCCGGCCGGACCGTGCTGCTGGTGGTGCACCGCCCCGCGCTGCTCTCCGTCGCGGACCGTGTGGTGCGGCTGGCGGAGCCCGCAGCCACCCCGTCCACCGGGCACACCACGGCGGACGGGGGGTCCGCGGAGCCCGCACGGGAACCTTCCGGTGTCGTCACCACCCCGGCCGCGGTGGAACCCGAGCCGGCCGCAACGGCGCCGGCCGGCACACCGGCCCCCTCCGGCGCCGGTGCCGGAGGGGTGCTCGCGAGGGTCCGTGAGCTGTCCGGCGCCCGGCGGGGACGCCTCGCCCTGGCGCTGCTGCTGGGCAGCCTGGCGCTGGGCAGCGCGGTCGGCCTCATGGCGACGTCCGGCTGGCTGATCTCCCGTGCCTCGGAGCAGCCGCCGGTGCTGTATCTGATGGTGGCGGTGACCGCCACCCGCGCCTTCGGCATCGGACGTGCCGTGTTCCGCTACGCGGAGCGGCTCGTGTCGCACGACGCCGTGCTGCGCATGCTGGCCGACACCCGGGTCGCCGTGTACCGGCGGCTGGAACGGCTGGCCCCGGCCGGGCTGCGCCGCGCACGGCGCGGGGACCTCCTGTCCCGGCTGGTCGCCGACGTGGACGCGCTGCAGGACTACTGGCTGCGCTGGCTGCTGCCGGCCGGTGCCGCCGTCCTGGTCTCGGCCCTGTCCGTCGGCTTCACGGCCTGGCTGCTGCCCGAGGCCGGAGCCGTCCTGGCGGCCGGTCTGCTGGCGGCGGGGGCCGGCGTGCCGCTGCTCACCGGGGCCGTCGCCCGCCGGGCCGAGCTGCGGCTGGCGCCCGCGCGGGGCGTCCTCGCCACCCGGGTGACCGATCTGCTCACCGGGACCGCGGAACTCGCCGTCGCCGGTGCCCTGCCCGGGCGGACCGCCGCGGCCCGGCGGGCCGACGGCGCGCTCACCCGGATCGCCTCGCGGGCCGCGACCGCCACCGCCCTCGGGGACGGTCTCACCGCGCTGATCCAGGGACTGACCGTCGTCGCCGCCGCCCTGGTCGGCGTCCAGGCGGTGGCCGCCGGCCGGCTGCAGGGGGTGGCCCTGGCCGTCGTCGTGCTCACGCCCCTCGCCGCGTTCGAGGCCGTCCTCGGGATGCCGCTCGCCGTGCAGTACCGGCAGCGGGTGCGCACGAGCGCGGAGCGCGTCCTCGACGTGCTGGACGCTCCGGTGCCGGTGCGTGAGCCGGAGCGGCCGCGCCAGGCGCCCGCCTCACCGTTCCCGCTCGTCCTCGGTGGGCTGTCCGCCCGGTACGCGGGGCAGGAGCGGGACGCCCTGACCGGCCTCGACCTGACGCTGGAACAGGGCCGGCGGATCGCCGTCGTCGGTCCGTCCGGCTCCGGCAAGACCACCCTCGCGCAGGTGCTGCTGCGGTTCCTGGACCCCCGGGCCGGCCGGTACACGCTGGCCGGTGTGGACGCGTTCGCCCTGGACGGGGACGACGTGCGGCGCCTGGTGGGGCTGTGTGCGCAGGACGCGCACCTCTTCGACAGCTCGCTGCGCGAGAACCTGCTGCTGGCGAAGCGGGACGCGACCGAGGAGGACCTGTACGACGCCCTGGGCCGGGCCCGGCTGCTGGAGTGGACGCGGAGCCTGCCGGACGGGCTCGACACCCTGGTCGGCGAACACGGCGCACGGTTGTCCGGCGGCCAGCGCCAGCGCCTGGCCCTAGCCCGGGCGCTGCTCGCCGACTTCCCCGTCCTGGTGCTGGACGAGCCGGCCGAGCACCTCGACCTGGCGACGGCCGACGCGCTCACCACCGACCTGCTGGCCGCGACCGAGGGGCGCACGACGCTCCTCATCACCCACCGGCTGGCCGGTCTCGAGGCGGTGGACGAGGTGATCGTGCTGGACGAGGGGCACGTGGTGCAGCGCGGGACGTACGCGGAACTGGCCGGGACCGACGGGCCACTGCGCGCGATGGTGCTCCGGGAGCAGGAGGCGGACCTGCTGGTCGGCGCCCACTGACAGGTCACCGCGCCACCGGGGGACAGCTCCCGGTGGCGCGGTGAGGGCGCGTCAACTCGTTGTCGGGGCAGGCCCACTGGGCCATCCGGGGCGTCCCGTTCCCCCGGGCGTACGCGGTGAACAGGACGGCGCGGCCGGGACGGGCAGAGGGTGGCAGTCATGCGCCTCATCCGCCGTCACCCGCTGTTCGCCGCCGTGTCGTTGTGCGCGCTGGCCGTGCTCGCCGCCCGGCCCTCCGACGGCGGTGGCGGCGGTGACGGCGGGGCGCACGTGCCCGGTCACGGCACCGCGTCCGGTGTCGGCGCGGAGGTGGTGCGGCTGTACGAGGAGGCCGCGGCGGCGACCCGGACGTACGAGGAGGGGCGACGCGCGGCCGAGAAGCAGCGGGCACAGGCGCGGCGGCTGGAGAAGCTGCTCGACCGGGAACGGCGCAAGGTCGACGACCTGAACGAGGACCTGGGCCGGATCGCGCGGTCGCAGTACCGCAGCGGCGGCGGGCTGCCGCTCACCGCGCACCTGATCCTCGCCGAGGACCCCGAGGGGGTGATGCGGGGTCAGCGCGCCCTGTGGAAGGCGGACCTGGCCCTCGACCACGCGATCGAGAAGAGCCGGCGGGCGGAGCAGCGGCTGGCCCGGGACGAGGCGGAGGCCGCCGCGGCATGGCAGCGGCTGGAGCGGCGGAACAAGCAGCTCTCCCGGGTGAAGAACGGCATCGAGCGGAAGCTGGAGGCGGCCCGCCGGCACCTCCAGGGCCAGGCCGACGCCTCGGTCGCGGCGGGTGCGTGCCGGGGCGCGGTCCGGCTCGACCAGCCGGAGACGCGGTACGACACCCCCTGGGTGGCGCCGGTGGAGGCCTACGGGCTGTCCGCCTCGTACGGCGCCGGCGGGGCCCGGTGGGCGAACCGGCACACCGGTCAGGACTTCGCGGTGCCGATCGGCACTCCGGTGCGGGCCGTGGGGGCGGGCAAGGTGGTGAAGGTGTCCTGCCACGGGGCCTTCGGCATCGAGGTCGTGATCGAGCACGCGGGCGGGTACTTCACCCAGTACGCCCACCTCGCCGCCGCCGCGGTCGACCAGGGCGAGCGGGTGCGGACCGGTCAGTGGATCGGCCAGTCCGGCACCAGCGGCAACTCCACCGGCCCGCACCTGCACTTCGAAGTCCGGGTCACCGCCGAGACGGGGTCGGCGGTGGACCCGGTGTCGTGGCTGGCCCGTCGCGACGTGCCGCTGTGAGCCGCTCCCGGGTCCGGCGGGCGGGGGACCGGGAGCGGGGGCGGCGCCCGGCCAGGGACGGCCGGTGTCCGGCCCCGGGCGCTGTGCTCCTCGTCCCGCCCCACGGGTGCGGGGCGCCCTACGTGTAGTGCTCCTCCAGGATCCGCTCGATGACGACGGCCACACCGTCGTCGTTGTTGGCCACGGTGCGTCCCGAGGCGGCGGCGAGGGCGTCCGGGTGGGCGTTGCCCATCGCGTAGGACCGCCCGGCCCAGGTGAGCATCTCGACGTCGTTGGGCATGTCGCCGAAGGCGACGACCTCCTCGTGGGAGATGCCGCGTTCGGCGCAGCACAGGGCGAGCGTGCTGGCCTTGGAGACCTCGGGGCCACTGATCTCCAGCAGGGCGCTGGGGCTGGAGCGGGTGACGTTGGCGCGGTCGGCGATCGCGAGCCGGGCCAGGGCGAGGAAGGCGTCCGGGTCGAGCGAGGGGTGGTGGGCGAGGATCTTGAGCACCGGCTCGTCGGCGGTCCGGGCGTCCGGCGCCAGCAACTCCTCCGCGGGGGCCAGGGTGTCCGGGATCTCCATGTGCAACTTCGGGTACTCGGGCTCCTGGTGGAAGCCGTAGGTCTGCTCGACGGCGTACATCGTGCCGGGAGCGGCCTCGCGCAGGCGGCACACGGCGTCCAGCGCGTTGTCCCGGGCGAGTTCGCGCACCTTGACGAAGCGGTGGGCGCCCGGCCCGCCGTGCAGGTCGACGACGGCCGCGCCGTTGCCGCAGATGGCGAGGCCGTGGCCGTGGACGTGGTCACTGACCACGTCCATCCAGCGGGCGGGGCGGCCCGTGACGAAGAAGACCTCGATACCGGCCTCCTCGGCGGCGGCCAGCGCGGCGACCGTGCGGGGGGACACCGACTTGTCGTCGCGCAGCAGGGTGCCGTCGAGGTCGGTGGCGATGAGCCGGGGTGGGGTGAGGGGGAAGGCCGGAGTCTCGGGCCGGCGGGTCGCTGAGGTCACGCGTCCATTGTCCCGCATATGCCCGCACGGGCGTGCGGCACTCCGCACATCTGAGTGACGACCCTCCCCACCTGCGCCGACAAGGTGCCGACGCCGGTGTCGCCCCGCATGCCAGGGGCCCTCACCGCCGCGGGGCCGCCCGGCGGGGGACGCCCGGAGCGCCCGCTCCCGGGCACGGGCCACCCCGACGGGACGGCGGTGACGGGTCCTTTCTGCCGTCAGCGCAGTTGGGCCGGTGCCTCCATGGCGATCTGCTCGAAGACCTTCTCGTCCGCGGCGAAGTCCGAGTCCGGGATGGGCCAGTGGACCACGATCTCGGTGAACCCCAGCTCCGCGTGGCGGCCCGCGAAGTCGACGAACGCGTCGAGCGACTGCAGGGGCCGGCCGCGGTCCGGGGTGAACCCGGTGAGCAGGACCCGGTCGAGGTCGTCCGGGTTCCGCCCCAGCTCGGCGCACGCGTCCGCCAGCCTCTCCGACTGATCGCGCAGGGCTTGGACCGACTGCTCCGGGGTTCCGGTCTCGAACAGCCTCGGGTCGCCCGTGGTCACCCAGGCCTGCCCGTGCCGGGCCGCGAGCCGCAGGCCGCGGGGGCCGGTGGCGGCCACGGCGAAGGGCAGCCGGGGTCGCTGCACGCAGCCGGGGATGTTCCGCGCCTCGTGCGCCGCGTAGAAGTCGCCCTCGTAGGAGACGGAGTCCTCGGTCAGCAGCCGGTCGAGCAGCGGGACGAACTCGGCGAAGCGGTCGGCCCGCTCCCGCTGGGTCCACGGTTCCTGGCCCAGCGCGGTGGCGTCGAACCCGGTACCGCCCGCACCGATACCGAGCGTGACCCGGCCGCCGGAGATGTCGTCGAGGGAGATGAGTTCCTTCGCGAGGGTGACCGGATGCCGGAAGTTCGGCGACGTCACCAGGGTGCCCAGTCGCATGCTCCGGGTGAGCGAAGCCGCGGCTGTGAGCGTGGGCAGGGCACCGAACCACGGCCCATCCCGGAACGACCTCCACGACAGGTGGTCGTACGTGTACGCGGCATGGAATCCGAGGTCCTCGGCCCGCCGCCAGATCTTCTGCCCTTCGGCCCATCGGTGGATGGGGAGGATTACCGTGCTCAGACGCATGACCCCGACGATACGCGGGCCTCTCGCCGCCACGGGTGTGCCGACGGAACAGATGCGGGAAGCCACGCCGACGTCGCGATGCGCCCTGACAGACAGCGCGCATACCGCAGATGCCGGCTCCATGGCTGATACGACCCGCATCACGGTCACTCTGCCCACCGAGCAGGTGGCGGAGCTGAAGAGGCTCACGGACAACGTCTCCGGCTATGTCGCGGAGGCCGTCGCCCACCGGATCAGGCACCAGCTGCTCGGCGAGGAGCTGCGCCGCTACGCGGAGGCACGGCCTCTTCGGCGTGCTCCCGGACCGCGCGGCCACCCTCGTGCCGGCGGCGGTGGGGGAGGATCACGGTGCTCAGGTGTAGACCCATGCCGCCGAGCCTCTGTGCCGTCCGGTGTTTCACGTGAAACCGTCACCGGCCTCGGGCACCGCGCCCGGCGGGCGGGCGACACGGGGCAGCGAGCCGCACGGCCGCGAGCCCTCGGTCGTCAGCGCACCCGCGCACTGAGCCAGGGCGTCAGCAGGAGCCTGGGGATGAACTCCTTGTGCGTCCGGTCCCCGGGCATCGGCACGATCAGGAAGTAACCCGGGGGGAACCGCCGGGCCTTGACCCACGCCCGGTCCTCGAAGACGGAGCGGAGGAAGGCCGGGACATCGTCCCGGGGGACGTCGGGGCATTCGACGCCCTCGACGTCGATCAGGGCGTCGTCCTCCGGGTAGAGCCGCACCCGTACCCGCGGACGCCCCCCGAACTCGACGTGGGCCTCGTGCGGGAGGGAGCCGTCCGCGTCGGTGGTGACGCCGACTCCTGCCGCGGTGCGACGCGAGGTCTGGTCCGCGCCGATGTCGTGGGACACCTCGATCTCGCGCGCGTACGTCTCCGCGAGCGCGCGCAGGGCGGTCACCGCGGCCTGAGTCGTGGGCAACTGGTTCATGCAACCGATCATGACGCTTCCCCGGCGTCGGGGGGAAACCCCAGGTGGCTGGAGGGTACGCAGGAGGTCAGCCACACGCCGTTCGCGCTCACCCGGAAGACGTGGCCGGCGTCGTGCAGGGGTCCGGCATCCACCGTGAGCACGACGGGGCGACCACGGCGGGCTCCGACCCGGGCCGCCGTCTCCCGGTCGGCGGAGAGGTGGACGTCGTGCCGGGTCATGGGCCGCAGGCCCTCGGCGCGGATCGCGTCCAGGAAACGGGTGACCGTGCCGTGGTAGAGGTACCGCGGCGGGACGGCCGGTGCCAGCCCCAGGTCGACCTCGACGCTGTGACCCTGACTGGCACGGATCCGGGTGCCGTCGACGGCGAAGCGGCGCTTGTCGTCCGCGACGACGACGTGCTCCAGCTCGTCCGGGCTGATCCGGAAACCGTGGGCGGCCGCTGCCGCGAGCAAGGTGTCGATCTCGACCCAGCCGCCCTCGTCGAGGGTGAGGCCGATGCGCTCGGGCCGATGGCGCAGATGCCGGGAGAGGTACTTCGACACCTTCACGGTCCGCTGCGGGTTCATGGCTCCAGACTGCCGGACGTAACCAGGATCACGCCAAGGGTTTCCGAATGGAGGTTTGATCCACAGCCAGGGGTAGTTATCCACAAGGAAAAGTGAAAATCCTGTGGACAGTCACGGCCGACGTCACCGGAACGGGCGATTCGGCCCTGCGGTCGGCGGTCGTGGACCGTGCCCGTGCGGGTTCCCGCGCCGTGTCCGGTGCCGTGTCCGGTGCCCGGAGGAGCCGGATCCGCCAGTGTCCCTGAGCCCTTGTCCGGCGAGCGGAGCCCTCTGCGGACGGAACACCCGGGACCCCTTCCGGACGCGCCCGCCCCGCACCGCGTCCCCGGTGCCGCCCCGCACCGCGTCCCGGTGCCGCCCCGTACCCCGTCCTGGTGCCACGCTCCCCCGTCGGCCGTCACATGCGCGGCTTCACCCGGGCGATCCGCCGCAGCATCCCCGGCATCCACCGCGACAGCGCGTACCCGCCCCGGGCCTCGGGAGTCACCGGGACCACTGCCTCGTCGCGCACCACCGCCCGCAGGACCGCCCGGGCGACCTTCTCCGGTGGATAGCCGCGCCGGGCGTAGAGCGCGGACGCCCGTTTCCGCAGCCGCTGCTCCTCCTGCGCCGACACGCCCGCGAACCGCGCGGTGGAGGTGATGGCGGTGTTGACGAAGCCCGGGCAGACGGCGGTCACCCCGATGTCCCGTTCCGCCAGCTCCGCGCGCAGGCAGGCGCTCAGCATCAGCACGGCCGCCTTGGACGTGCTGTAGGCGGGCAACGCGCGGGACGGCAGGAACGCCGCCGCCGAGGCGACGTTCACGATGTGGCCCCCCTGGGCGCGCTCCGCCATCTGCCGGCCGAAGAGGCGGCAGCCGTGGATGACACCCCACAGATTGACGTCGAGGACCGTCCTCCAGTCCTCCGGCGTGGTGTCGAGGAAGGAGCCGCCGAGGCCCACGCCGGCGTTGTTGACCAGGACGTCCACCACGCCGTACTCGGTGGCCACCCGCTCGGCGAACTTCTCCATGGCGCCCTCGTCGGAGACGTCCACCGTCTCCGCCCACGCCCCGGCCGCGCCCCCGTGCCGGGCCTCCCGCGCGGTGCGCTGCGCGGCCTCCGCGTTCCGGTCGGCCGCGATCACCCGGGCGCCCGCCGCGGCGAACGCCAGCGCGGTCGCCCGTCCGATGCCGCTGCCCGCCCCGGTGACGAGCACGAGCCGTCCGCCGAACCGGTCGGCGTGGGGGGCGGGCGCCGCCGCCCGCGTGCGGCCGTCCTCGACGGAGCCGACGAAGTCGGTGACCCAGGTTGCCAGCTGGTCCGGGTGGGTGCGCGGCACCCAGTGCCCGGCGGGCAGCGTCCGCCGGGTCAGGTCCGGCGCCCACCGCTCCAGCCGGTCGTAGAGCTGCTCCGACAGGAAACGGTCGCCCAGCGGGGTGATCAGCTGGACGGGCACGTGGGCGTACGCGTCGGGGCGCGGGGACCGGAGCCGGGGCCGGACGTTGTCCCGGTACAGCCAGGCCCCGTGGGCCGCGTCGTCCGGCAGGGAGGCGGTGGGGTAGTCGCCGCCGGGCACCTTCTCGACGCGTTCGAGGATGCGCGGCCAGCGCTTGCCGAGGGGGCCGCGCCAGGCCAGTTCCGGGACGACCGGGGTGTGCAGCAGGTAGATGTACCAGGACCTGGCGCCCTGCCCGAGGAGCTGTCCGACCCGGCGCGGGGTGGGCCGGGACAGACGGCGGTCGAGCCAGTGGCCGAAGTGGTCCAGCGACGGCCCGGACATCGAGGTGAAGGACGCGATCCGGCCCTCGGTGCGGGCCACGGTGACGAACTCCCAGGCCTGCACCGAGCCCCAGTCGTGCCCCACCAGGTGCACCGGGCGGCCCGGACTGACCGCGTCCGCCACGGCCAGGAAGTCGTCGGTCAGCTTCTCCAGGGTGAACCCGCCGCGGAGGGGCGACGGCGCCGTGGACCGCCCGTGGCCCCGGACGTCGTAGGCGACGACGTGGAAGTGCTCGGCGAGGCGCGGAGCGAGCCGCCCCCACACCTCCTTGCTGTCGGGGTAGCCGTGCACCAGGACGACCGTGGGACGCCCGGGGGCGCCCAGCTCGGCCACGCACAGCTCGACGTCACCCGCGTGCACCCGGCGCTCACGCGCCCCCTCGATCCCCGTCATGGCGGCGAATCTCGCAGTCGTCGGAGCATCCGTCAACAGCGTCTCCCGGCCTCCCCCGCCCCGCCCGTCGGGCCGCGCCGGGCGGGCCGTATGCGCCTCAGGCAGGGCTTCCCCTACGGGCCCGTACGACTCCAGGGGGACACCAAGACGGCTCTGCGGTCTGACGACCGGGGTGCCACGGGTCACTACCGTCTACGTCGTGACTGTGATCGCGACCGAAAGCCTGAGCAAGCGGTTCCCCCGGGTGACCGCGCTTGACCGGCTCTCCGTGGACGTCGGGCCCGGTGTGACCGGACTCGTCGGATCCAACGGGGCCGGCAAGTCCACACTGATCAAGATCCTGCTGGGTCTGTCCCCCGCCACGGAGGGCCGCGCCGAAGTGCTCGGCCTCGACGTCGCCACCAAGGGGTCCGCCATCCGCGAGCGGGTCGGCTACATGCCGGAGCACGACTGCCTGCCGCCGGACGTCTCGGCGACCGAGTTCGTGGTCCACATGGCCCGCATGTCGGGGCTGCCGGCGACCGCCGCCCGGGAACGCACCGCGGACACCCTGCGCCACGTCGGCCTCTACGAGGAGCGGTACCGCCCCATGGGCGGCTACTCGACCGGCATGAAGCAGCGGGTGAAGCTCGCGCAGGCCTTGGTGCACGACCCGCAGCTGGTCTTCCTCGACGAGCCGACCAACGGCCTCGACCCGGTCGGCCGCGACGAGATGCTCGGTCTGATCCGCCGCATCCACACCGACTTCGGCATCTCGGTCCTGGTCACCTCGCACCTGCTCGGCGAGCTGGAACGCACCTGCGACCACGTCGTCATCGTGGACGGCGGCCGGCTCCTGCGCTCCAGTTCCACGCGGGACTTCACCCAGACCACCACGACCCTCGCCATCGAGGTCACCGACACCGACGAGCACCCGGACGGCACCCGCGCCGTCCGTGAGGCCCTGCTCGCCCGCGGGGTGAGCGTGCAGGACGGCAGCGGACTGCCGGGCGCCGGACACGTGCTGCTGCTCACCGCGCGGGGCGAGGAGACGTACGACCTGGTCCGCGACGTCATCGCCGACCTCGGGCTCGGCCTGGTGCGCATGGAGCAGCGCCGCCACCACATCTCCGAGGTCTTCCAGAACAGCGACGAGACGCGGAAGGAGGCGGTCGGTCATGGCAGCTGAGCAGTCCGTGGGCACACCCGCCACCGCATCGGGTGACACCCGTATCCACAACATCGGCTACCGCTCCTACGACGGCCCCCGTCTCGGCCGTGCGTACGCGAGGCTGTCGCTGTACTCGCAGTCGCTGCGCGGCTCCTACGGCCTCGGCCGGTCGGTGAAGTCCAAGGTGCTGCCGATGCTGCTGTTCGTGGTGATGTGCGTGCCGGCCGCCATCATGGTCGCCGTCGCCGTCACCACCAAGGCCAACGACCTGCCCGTCGAGTACACCCGCTACGCGATCATCATGCAGGCCGTCATCAGCCTGTACGTCGCCTCGCAGGCGCCCCAGTCCGTCTCGCGCGACCTGCGCTTCAAGACCGTGCCGCTGTACTTCTCACGGCCGATCGAGACGTCCGACTACGTGCGGGCCAAGTATGCGGCGCTCGCCTCCGCGCTGTTCATCCTCACCGCGGCCCCGCTGCTGGTGCTGTACGTCGGCGCGCTGCTCGCCAAGCTCGACTTCGCCGACCAGACCAAGGGATTCGCCCAGGGACTCGTCTCCGTGGCACTGCTCTCGCTGCTCTTCGCCGGCATCGGCCTGGTCATCGCGTCGGTCACCCCGCGCCGCGGCTTCGGCATCGCCGCCGTGATCGCCGTCCTGACCATCTCCTACGGCGCCGTCTCCACGCTCCAGGCGATCGCCGACTACCAGGGCAGCGGCAGCGCCACCGTGGCCTGGATCGGCCTGTTCTCCCCGATCACCGTCCTCGACGGCGTGCAGTCCGCCTTCCTGGGCGCCACGTCCACCTTCCCGGGCGGCAGCGGACCCGGCACCGCCGAGGGCGTGGTGTACGTCCTGGTCGCGCTGGGGCTGATCGCCGGCTGCTACGGCCTCCTGGTGCGCCGCTACAAGAAGGTGGGAACGTGACCCCGCCCAGCCCGTCACCCGCCACCACCCTTCCAAGGAATGGGCTGCGCTCATGAGCACTCTTTCCATCGACCACGTCTCCCGCTGGTTCGGCAACGTGGTCGCCGTCAACGACGTCACCATGACCATCGGCCCGGGCGTCACCGGTCTGCTCGGCCCCAACGGCGCGGGGAAGTCCACCCTCATCAACATGATGGGCGGCTTCCTGGCCCCCTCCACCGGCACCGTCACCCTCGACGGGCAGCCGGTGTGGCGCAACGAGCAGATCTACCGGCACATCGGCGTCGTTCCCGAGCGCGAGGCGATGTACGACTTCCTCACCGGCCGGGAGTTCGTCCTCGCCAACGCGGAGCTGCACGGACTGGGCGCCCAGGCGGCGCAGAAGGCGCTCGCCACGGTCGAGATGGAGTACGCGCAGGACCGCAAGATCGCCACGTACTCCAAGGGCATGCGGCAGCGCGTGAAGATGGCCTCCGCCCTGGTGCACGAGCCGTCCCTGCTCCTGCTGGACGAGCCCTTCAACGGCATGGACCCGCGCCAGCGGATGCAGCTGATGGACCTGCTGCGGCGGATGGGCGACGAGGGCCGCACGGTGCTGTTCTCCTCCCACATCCTCGAGGAGGTCGAGCAGCTGGCCTGGCACATCGAGGTCGTCGTCGCCGGGCGGCACGCGGCCAGCGGCGACTTCCGCAAGATCCGGCGCCTGATGACGGACCGGCCGCACCGCTACCTGGTGCGCTCCAGCGACGACCGCGCCCTGGCCGCCGCGCTGATCGCCGACCCGTCCACGTCCGGCATCGAGGTCGACCACGGCGAGGGCGCACTGCTCATCCAGGCCGTCGACTTCGGCCGGTTCACGGCCCTGCTGCCCCGGGTCGCCAAGGAGCACGGCATCCGCCTGCTCACGGTCTCGCCGTCGGACGAGTCCCTCGAGTCCGTCTTCTCGTACCTGGTCGCGGCGTAGGAGGCCCTGATGTACGACCCCACTGTCGCCCGGCTCACCTATCGGGCCCTGCTCGGCCGGCGCCGGGCCCTCATCCTCGGCGCCCTGCCGCTGCTGCTGATCGTGATCTCCCTGGCGGTGCGCGCACTCGCCGGGGTGGACGACCAGACGGCCGCCGACGTCCTCGGCGGGCTCGCGCTCGCCACCATGGTGCCGATCATCGGCGTCATCGCGGGCACCGGTGCCATCGGTCCGGAGATCGACGACGGCTCGGTGGTGTACCTGCTGTCGAAGCCGATCAAGCGGCCCACCATCATCTTCACCAAGCTCATCGTCGCGATCGCCGTCACCATGGTCTTCTCGGCCGTGCCGACGCTGATCGCCGGTTTCATCCTCAACGGCAACGGCCAGCAGATCGCCGTCGCGTACACGGTCGCGGCGCTGGTCGCCTCCATCGCCTACGCGGCGATCTTCCTGCTGCTGGGCACGGTCTCGCGGCACGCCGTGGTGTTCGGCCTGGTGTACGCGCTGGTCTGGGAGGCGCTGTTCGGCTCCCTGGTGTCCGGGGCGCGCACCCTGAGCGTCCAGCAGTGGGCGCTGGCCGTCGCCGAGCGGGTCAACGACGGCACGCTGGTCACCTCGGACGTCGGTCTGACGACGGCGACCGTCCTGCTGGTCGTGGTCACCGTGCTGGCCACCTGGTACGCGGGGCAGAAGCTGCGCGCGCTGACCCTGGCCGGGGAGGAGTGACCGTCCGGGACGGCGGTTGTCCCTGACTCGTCCGCGACGGCGGGCGGTGACGTTCCGGCAGGTGCCGGACACACCGCCCGCCCCGTGCTGTCCGGGCCCGCCGACGGCCCCGCCCGCGTCCGCGTGGGCCGCTGTCCGGGGCCGCGGGTCCGTCCGGCTCGCCCGGTCCGCCGCCTGGTCTCTGCCTGGTCTCTGCCTGGTCTCTGCCTGGTCCCCGCCCGGTCCCCGCCCGGTCCCCGCGCGGATTATTCGGTGGCGTCCGGCCTGGCCGGCTGGGCACAGTGGGGGTGTCCGCAACGCCGGGAAGGTCCGGTGTCATGGTCCGGGAGAGGAGCGGGAGGGCGCCTGCACGGCGGCCGGTCCCACTCCCTTCGGGGCAGCCCGCGGCGGACTCCGGAAGCGGTCCCAGCGCTCCGTCGAGTCCGCCCCCACGCGGGAGCTGCCCGGGGCGGCCGCTTCGAGCACGCGCCCGCACAGCGCGTGGGCCGCCCACCCGGAGGATTGGCCGAGAGGCAAGGCACCGGTTCGCACGGGGTCCGGAAGCACCGTTCCGGGCACCGGCGGACCGCGGTCGGGCGGGAGCCCGCGCACGTTCGATCCGTGCATCCTTCCGCAGGGCGCTGGGGCGCTGGGGCGCTGGGGCGCTGGGGCGCTGGGGCGCTGGGGCGCCGGGGCGCCGGGGCCCCAGGGCCCGGGATCCCGGACCGTTGAGGCCCGGCGCATGGGTCCGGTGGGTCCGGTGGGTGCGTGGGGACAGTGGGGTCTGCCGGAGACCGGCGGTAGCCGTGCCGGTTCCGGCGCCGGTCCCTTGTCCCTTGTTCCTTGGTCCCTGTTCCGGGGGCCTGTCCCTGTCCCGCTGTGCGTCAGGCCAGGAGACGTTCCACGACGAGGGCGATGCCGTCCGCCTCGTTGGAGGCCGTCACCTCGTCCGCCACCGCCCGCAGCTCCGCATGGGCGTTGGCCATGGCCACGCCGTGGGTGGCCCAGGCGAACATCGGGACGTCGTTCGGCATGTCGCCGAACGCGATGGTCTCGGCGGCCTTGACGCCCAACCTGCGGGCCGCGAGCGACAGCCCCGTGGCCTTGGACAGTCCGAGCGGAAGCAGCTCGACGATGCCCTCGCCCGCCATGGTGACGGTGACGAAGCCGCCCGCGGTGCGCCGGGCGACGTCGGCGAGTTCGTCCGAGGTGAGCGACGGGTGCTGGATGTACAGCTTGTTCAGGGGCGCCGTCCACAGGTCGGACGCGTCGGTGAACGGGGTGGCGGGCAGCCCGCCCACGACCTCGTAACCGGGCCCCACCAGCACCTCGCCGTCCAGTCCGTCGCGGCTCGCCGCCAGGTGCAGCGGGCCGGTCTCGGCCTCGATCTTGGCCAGCGCGACGCCGGCCAGCTGCCGGTCCAGCGTGACCGACGTGAGCAGCCGGTGCTCGCCCGCGTGGTACACCTGCGCGCCCTGCCCGCACACCGCGAGGCCCCGGTACCCGAGGTCGTCGAGGATGGGCATGGTCCACGGCACCGCGCGACCGGTGACGACGATGTGGGCGGCGCCGGCCGCGGTGGCCGCGGCGAGCGCGTCCCGGGTGCGCTGCGACACCGAGTGGTCGTCACGCAGCAGCGTTCCGTCCAGGTCGGTCGCGACGAGCCGGTACGGGAAGGGCGGCGGGGCGGTACTCACTTCTTGATCGGCTCCAGCAGTTCACGGCCGCCCAGGTAGGGGCGCAGCACCTCGGGCACGCGCACCGACCCGTCGGCCTGCTGGTGGTTCTCCAGGATCGCCACGATGGTGCGCGGCACGGCGCACAGGGTGCCGTTGAGCGTCGCGAGCGGGCGCACCTTCTTGTCCTCGCGCATCCGGATCTGCAACCGCCGGGACTGGAACTCGGTGCAGTCCGAGGTGGAGGTCAGCTCGCGGTACTTGCCCTGGGTGGGGATCCAGGCCTCGCAGTCGTACTTACGCGCCGCCGAGGAGCCCAGGTCGGCCGAGGCGACGTCGATCACGCGGAACGGCAGTTCCAGCGACGTCAGCCACTGCTTCTCCCACTCCAGCAGCCGCCGGTGCTCCGCCTGCGCGTCCTCGGGGGCCACGTACGAGAACATCTCGACCTTGTCGAACTGGTGCACGCGGAAGATGCCGCGGGTGTCCTTGCCGTGCGAACCGGCCTCCCGGCGGAAGCAGGGCGAGAAGCCCGTGTAGCGCAGCGGCAGACGGTCCGCCTCGATGATCTCGTTCATGTGGTAGGCCGCCAGCGGCACCTCGGACGTGCCGACCAGGTAGAGGTCGTCCTTCTCGAGGTGGTAGACGTCCTGCGCGGCCTGGCCGAGGAAACCGGTGCCCGCCATGGACTCGGGGCGCACCAGGGCCGGGGTCAGCATCGGGGTGAATCCCGCGGCGGTGGCCTGCGCGATCGCCGCGTTCACCAGCGCCAGCTCCAGCAGGGCGCCGACACCGGTGAGGAAGTAGAAGCGGGAGCCGGAGACCTTCGCCCCGCGCTCGACGTCGATGGCGCCGAGGATCTGGCCGAGCTCCAGGTGGTCCCTGGGCTCGAAGCCCTCGGCGCCGAAGTCGCGGGCGGTGCCGTGCGTCTCCAGCGTGACGAAGTCCTCCTCGCCGCCGACGGGCACGTCGGGGTGGACGAGGTTGCTCAGCCGGAGCAGCAGTTCCTGGGTCTCGGCGTCGGCCGCGTCGCGTTCGGCGTCGGCGGCCTTCACGTCGGCGGCGAGCCGGCCGGCCTTCTGCAGCAGCTCGGCCTTCTCGTCACCGGACGCCTTCGGGATCAGCTTGCCGAGCGCCTTCTGTTCGGCGCGCAGCTCGTCGAAGCGGACGCCGGACGACCTGCGCCGTTCGTCGGCGGACAGGAGGGAGTCGACGAGCGCGACGTCCTCTCCACGGGCGCGCTGCGACGCACGCACACGGTCGGGGTCCTCACGGAGCAGGCGAAGGTCAATCACGCGGTCAAGGCTACCGGTGTGCGGTCACGGGCCACGACCCACTATTGCGGTCGGGGCCCCATACATGCCGTTACGGGGTAATTGCGCGGAGTGTTCCGCAGGTCAATTCGCAGGGTTGTATCCCTGGAACGGGGGAGCGGGACACGTGGTGGTTGACTGGATTCCCTTGCGGAGTACGGGACTTGAGCGCTGGTTGTCCACAGTGATACCCGGTTCCCGAAAAGTTTTCCACAGGCTGTGGGGAAGATCTGTGGACATTGGAATTGATCACTCCGTAAGGCTCGGGCGACGTCGAGGATTCCCGGCGCGACCTCCTTTTATCCCCACTTTCGAGGGGAAAGGCATCACCCTGAAGGGTTGATCGAGGGAAAAGCGTGGACGAAGGGTGAGAGGTCGAAGAGTGGGGGTGATCATGACGCGAAGGGTGATTTGTCGACTGTGCGACCCCTTGGTGTCGACTTGTCCCCAGGTCGAGAAGCGGACCTGTGGATAACTTCTGTGGATGGCGAAAATCAGCAGGTCGGACTGGTCGGACCGGTCGGACCGGCCCGGTCAGCCCGCGAGCACCCGGCCCACCGGACACCCTCAACCGCCGGACGCACCCGAGCCGTCGCCCCCTCCGGCCCACCGGAGGTCCCGAACCCACGTACCCACTGGACTCACCGGACTCACCGGACTCACGTGACTCACCGGGCCGACGGGCCCACTCGCCCCGACCGTCCGACGGAGGTCGAACCATCCGTCCGGGTCAGACCATCCGTCCGGGGCGTTCGGACCACCCGTCAGGCGTCAGTAACGGCCGTCCTGGCAGCGCGCCACCCAGTCCGCCGCCGCCGCGAACTCCTCGTCCGAGGTCCCCGGCAGGGTCGGCCGCCCCGCTCGCGGACCGTCGTCGGCCCGGGGATAGGAACCGAGGAAGCGCACCTGGAGGCAGATCCGCTTGAGACCCATCAGGGCCTCGGCGACCCGGCGGTCGGAGATGTGCCCCTCGGCGTCGATGCAGAAGCAGTAGTTGCCGATGCCCGCCCCGGTCGGCCGGGACTGCAGCAGCATCAGGTTGATGCCGCGCGTGGCGAACTCTCCCAGCAGGTCGCGCAGCCCACCGGGATGGTCGTCGCGCTGCCACAGCACCACGGACGTCTTGTCGGCCCCGGTCGGTGCCGCCGGCCGGGCCGGACGGCCCACCAGCACGAACCGGGTCTGGGCGTTCTCCGCGTCGTGGATCCCGGTCTCCAGCGGCACGAGGCCGTACCGGGCCGCCGCGAACTCCCCGGCGAAGGCGGCGTCGTACCGGCCCTCCTGGACCAGCCGCGCGCCGTCTGCGTTCGAGGCGGCCGACTCCCAGTGCACGTCCGGCAGGTGCGCCTTCATCCAGTTGCGGACCTGCGGCTGGGCCGCCGGATGCGCGGTGACCGTCTTGATGTCCGACATCTTCGTGCCGGGACGGACCAGCAGGGCGAAGGTGATCGACAGCAGCACCTCGCGGTAGATCATCAGCGGGCTGCCCGCGACCAGCTCGTCGAGGGTGGTGGTGATCCCGCCCTCGACCGAGTTCTCGATCGGCACGAACGCGGCCTCCGCCTCGCCGGCCCGCACGGCGTCGAGCGCGGACTGCACGGACACGTACGGGACGAGCTCCCGGGTGGCCGTCTCCGGCAGGGTGCGCAGGGCGACTTCGGTGAAGGTGCCCTCGGGACCGAGGTACGCGTAGCTCGCTGGCATGCCTTCACCCTAATGGGCCCGCACCCGCGCGCTCTCCGCAAGCGCCACCGAGGAGTGACGGAGGGGACTTCACCCCTCCAGGAGCCGCTGACCCACGTACTCTCCCTCCGCCGCGCCGCCCGGCACCGCGTACAGCCCGCTGGCCTCGTGCCGGACGAAGGGGGTCAGGGCGTCACCCCGGTCCAGCTTGCGCTGCACCGGCACGAAGCCGCGCAACGGGTCCGCCTGCCAGCAGATGAACAGCAGTCCCGCGTCCGGTACCCCGTCGGCGTCGATGCCGTCGTGGTACGAGAACGGGCGCCGGAGCATCGCCGCGCCGCCGTTCTGGTCGGGGCGGGTGATGCGCGCGTGCGCGTTGAAAGGGACGACCAGGTTGCCCCGGGAGTCGGTCTTCTCCAGGTCCATGTCGGAGGTCTCGGTGCCTCCGGACAGCGGCGCGCCGTCCGACTTGCGGCGCCCGATGACCGCCTCCTGCTCCGTGACCGGCAGCTTCTCCCAGTCGTCCAGCAGCATGCGGATCCGGCGGACGACGACGTAGGAGCCGTTGGCCATCCAGGCCGGCTCGCCCCCCTCCGGGACGAAGATCCGCTGGTCGAAGTCGGCGTCGGAGGGCTTGGGGTTGCGGGTCCCGTCGATCTGGCCCATCAGGTTGCGGGCCGTCATCGGGCGGGCGGTGGCGCCCGGGGTCCGGTTGAAGCCGTTCATCTGCCAGCGCACCCGTGCCGCCGACCCCGCGTCCTTCTGCACGGCCCGCAGCGCGTGGAAGGCGACCAGGGCGTCGTCGGCCGCGATCTGCACCCACAGGTCGCCGTCGCTGCGCTTCTTGTCGAGCCGGTCGGAGGAGAAGTCCGGCAGCGGGTCCAGGGCGACCGGCCGCTGCTTCTCCAGGCCCGTGCGCGCGAAGAAGCCGTGCCCGAAACCGAAGGTGACGGTGAGGGACGAGGGCCCGGCGTCACGGGCCACGTCGGTGTCGTCCCGCCCGGCCGGCTCGCCCGCCATCAGCCGGCGTGCCGTCTCGGACCAGCGCCGCAGCAGCGCCGCGGCCTCCTTGCGCCCGGCCCCGGGCATGAGGTCGAAGGCGACGAGATGGCCTCGCGCACGGAGCCCCTCGGTGATGCCGGGCTGATGTTTCCCGTGAAACATCAGCCGGCGTTCGCCCACCGAGGCGAGCGGGGTGGACGCACCGGCCGGCGCCGTCGCGTACCCCACGGCGCCGCCCGCCGCACCGAACACGATCCCCGCGGCACCCGCCGTGCCGAGCAGGCGGCGCCGGGAGAAGCCGTCCGGGGCGGCGCCCGCGGTGCTCGCCGCCTCGGGTGCCTCCGGGGTACGGGTCTCGGGAAGGGACTGGTCGGGCATGGTCGTTCAGCCGATCTGCGCGTTCTTGGAAACGGTCACCTGGTCGATGTCGGAGGTGCGCACGGTCACCTCGACCTTCCAGTCTCCGGCAAACGGGATCTGCACCCCGCTCGCCGACCAGTGTCCGGCGGAGACACGGTCGGGGACCACGGGCAGCGGCCCGACGTCCTTCGCGGCGAGAGTGAAGGCGATCTTCACCTCGGGGATGTCGAACGGCGTACCGTCGGTCCGCTCCACGTACACGTGCACCGCGTTGTCGCCCACCCGGGCGGGGTCGAGGTCGACCGTGACGACGCCCTTGCCCTGCGCGCTCCCGGTGTCGAACGGCATGTTCAGGGTCACCGCGCCGGATCCCTGCCCGGTGGCGGCCGACGGCACGTCCGAGGCCGAGGCGGCGGCCCGGGCCGCCTGCTCCGTACGGCCCGGCTCGGTCTGGGTGAGCACGGTGGTGACGGCGAGCAGCACCACGGCGACGCCGGCCTCGGCGAGCACCGAACGGCGCAGCCCGAACCGGTTCGGGTCGGAGTCCCGCACCCGCTTCTCCCGGGCCCGTTCCACCGCGGCCCGTTGCCGGGCCAGCTGCGCGGCCCGCACGGCGTCGGCCTGGCGTGCAGTCGCGGCAGCCCCGGCCTCGCCGCCCTCGCCGCCCTCGCCGGGCTCGCCGCCCTCGCCGGGCTCGCCGCCCTCGCCGGGCTCGCCGCCCTCGCCGCCCTCGCCGGGCTCGCCGGGCTCGTCCCCCCGGCCGCCGGTCGCGGCTGCGGCTCCGCCGCCGCGGCGGTCGCTGTTGCCGTCCCCGTCGCCCCGTCCGCTTTCGCTGTCGCTTCGTCCGCTGTCGCTGTCGCCGTCGCCGGAGCGGCCGCTTCCGGCATCGTCGTTCTCGCCGTCACCGTCCGGGCCAGCCGCCGTGGCCGTCGCAGTCGTGCCGGCCGGCGCGGTGACCGGGACCTTCGCCCGGTCCTCCGCCCGGCCCTGGTCCCGGTCGTTCTCCCCGCCCTTCTCCGCGCTCTTCTCCGAGCCCCTTTCCGAGCCCTTCTCCGCGTCCTGCTCCCGGCGCGCGGCCGGCACCTGGGCCGTCGATGCCGCCGGTTCCGCGAGCCGTGCCGTCCACCGGCGGGAGAGATAGGCGATCCCGACCAGCACGGCGACCAGCACGATCTTGGCGAGCAGCAGCTGCCCGTACCGGGTGTCGGTGAACGCCGACCAGGAGCCGAGCTGCCGCCAGCTCTGGTAGATCCCGGTCAGCACCAGCGCGACCACGCTGCCGAAGGCCATCCTCGAGAACCGCCGGACCGCCTCCGGGCCGACCGGGGTCTGTGCGGGCGCCCGGTAGAGCGCCACGAGGAGGGTGGTGAGCCCTCCGAGCCAGGCGGCGACGGCCAGCAGGTGGATCACGTCGAGGGGCATGGCGATGCCCGTCTGGATCCCGGTGGACGCGTGCTCCGACAGGGCCCACGTCGCCGCGAGCCCGGCCGCCACCACGGTTCCGCCGATGGCGAGGCCGAACGTCAGGTCCCGCTGCCGGTCGTCCCCGTCGGCGTCCGGGCCGGACCCGCCGCGGGACTCCCTGCCCGCGTCGCCGCTCCCGGCGATCGTGTCCCCGCCGTCCCGGTCGTCCCCGCCGTCCCGGCCGTCCCCACGGTCCCCGCCGTCCCCATGACCTCGGTGGTTCGCGTCGTCTCCGCCGTCTCCGTCGTGCTCGCTTCCGTCGGTGCCTACGCCCGCCGGACGGGCGTAGGCACCGAACAGCACGGCGATGAACAGCGCCGCCGCCGCGAGCAGCAGCAGCCGGGAGACCAGGGCCGCACCCGTCTTCGTCTGCAGCACCTGGCCGAGCAGCGACAGGTCGAAGACGTCACCGACGGACCCCGACGTGGTGTAGGAACCCCGCAGGAGCAGCATGCCCAGCGTGGACGCGGTGAGCGCGAGCCACCCGCCGACCACCAGCCGCTGCACGGCCCGCACCCCGGACCCGCGGCTCCAGCAGGCGAGGACGAAGGCGGCCCCGCCGACCAGCACCACGAACCCGGCGTACGCCACATAGCGCCCGACGCCGTACAGCAGGCCGACGACGCCGCCGTCGGACGCCTGGTCGGAGACGGAGACCGTGGTCTCGGAGGGGGCGCCGACGGAGAAGCTGAAGGCACCGGCGACCGGATGGCTGTCCGCCGACACCACCTGGTACGTCACCGTGTACGTGCCGTCGGGCAGCCCGCTGTGCAGGCGCACGGTGTACGTCGTGCCTTCGGGGTTGTCCGGGTCGCCCCGGTCGACGCGCTGGCCCTTGGGGTCGAGCACGCGCAGGGCGTCGTCACTGATCGCGACGGGTTCGGAGAAGGTGAGCGACACCTGGGCCGGGGCCGTGTCGACCACCGTGCCCTGCCGGGGGTCGCTGTCCGTCAGCGCGGCGTGCGCGGAGACGGGGGAGGCCCCGGCGAGCAGCGCACCGGTGACGGCCAGGAACAGCAGCACCAGGATCCGGACGCGGGGCGCGATGGTCTGGGTCACGGGGGGATCTCCCTAGTGTCCGTGCTTCGGCGTGTGGGTGGCGGCCTTGACCGGGATGTCGACGGTGACGGGGTCGGACTCGGCGAACCGCAGTTCGACGGAGACCTTCTGGCCCTCCTCCGGCTTGCGCTTGAGGTCCTCGAACATCAGGTGGTTGCCGCCGCTCTCCAGGACGAGGCGACCGCCTGCCGGGATGTCGAGGCCGTCCACCTCCCGCATGGACCCGTCCACCGTCTCGTGCACGGTGACCGAGGCGGCGACGTCGCTGTCCACCGAGGTCAGCCGGTCGGCCGCGTCGCCCTTGTTGGTGATGACGAGGAAGCCGGCCGCCATGTCCGACACCGGCTGCGGCATGTAGGCGGAGCCGACCGACAGCTCCGGGGCGCCGCCGGAGTCCTCGCCGTCCGCGTTCGAGCCCGAGCAGCCGGCCAGGACCAGCGCGCCCGTCAGGGCGAGGGCGGCTGCCGCGAAGCGCCTCACGGTGCCTCACCCTTGATGATCGCGGGCAGGTCCTCCGTGTAGTCGTCGACGGAGGCCTCGTCGTCGTAGAGCAGGTAGCCGGCGTCGGTCTTCGGGGAGAACGCGATGACCTGCGTGCCGTGGTCGGAGACCGTCTTGCCCTTGTCGTCCTTGCGCGGCGGGTTGATGGAGATGCCCAGGGTGCGCGCGCCGGCCTGGATGGTGGAGAAGTCTCCGGTCAGCCCCACGACCTGGGGGTCGATGCCCTTCAGCCACTTGCCCAGGGCGGCGGAGGTGTCGCGTTCGGGATCGGTGGTGACGAACACGACGCGCAGCTGGTCCTGCTGCTCCTGGGGCAGCTGCTTCTTCGCCACGGCGATGTTGTTCATCGTCAGCGGGCAGACGTCGGGGCAGTGCGTGTAGCCGAAGTAGATCAGCGTCGGCCTGCCCGCGGTCTCCTCGCGGAAGTCGTACTTCTTGCCGTTCGTGTCGGTGAGGACGAGGTCGGGCTTCTCGAACGGCTTGTCCAGGAGGGTGGCCGCCTTCTCGGCGCCGGTCGCTTCGGAGACCACGGCGACCGGCTTGTCCCCGTTGTCGTCGTTGGCGCCGCAGGCGGTCAGGGTCAGGGATGCGGCGGCGAGCAGCGCGGCCGCGGCGAAGGTGTTCTTGCGCATGAGATGGGTGTCCCGGTGGGTGAGTGTTCCGGCGGGCACCGGGAGGCCGTGGAGCAATCGCGGGCCTCCCGGTGGCCGCCTTCAGGTGGGGCGGGCTCAGGCGGTGGTGCGCCTGCGCCCGGCGAGTACGCCGTAGGCGACGCCGATGGCGCCGACCACGATGCCGACGACGCCCAGCACGCGGGCCGTGGTGTCCGAGCCGTCGGAGTCGGAGGCCGCCGAGGTCTCGGCGGACGCCTTCTCGGCGGAGTCGGCGTCGTCGGCCGCCTTGTCGTCCGACGCGCCGTGGTGGCCGTCACCGGACGCCTCCGCCAGGGTCAGCACGGGGGCCGGGAAGTCGGGCTCGTCCTGCCCTTCCTGCGGCACCTCGATCCAGCGGACGACCTCCTTGTTGGAGTACGTCTGCAGGGCCTTGAAGACGAGGTCGTCGGCGTCCTCGGGCAGCGTGCCGACGGACACCGGGAACTTCTGGAAGAAGCCCGGCTCGATGCCGTCGTCGTCGGCGGTCCAGGTGACCTTGGTGACGGCCTCGTCGATCTTTTTGCCGTGCATCTCCAGCGGCTTGTCCAGCTTGGACTTGGTCACCTTGACGTCCCAGCCGTCGACGGGCTGCGGCATCACCGACGCCAGCGGGTGCTCGGTCGGGAAGGTCACCTCCAGCTTGGTGGTGGAGGCGTTGTCGCGCTCGTTCGGCACCTTGAAGTTGAGGACCGCGTAGCCGCCCTTGGCGGCCTCGCCCTCGGGCTGCACGCTGACGTGCGCGAGGGCGGGGCCGGACAGGGCGAGCACGGCGATGCCGGCGACGGCGCCGACGGTGGTGAGACGGGAAGCCTTCATGGCAGAAGCACTCCGCTTCGTTGAGGTTCGTCGGGTTCGTGGAGCTCGTCGGGTTCGTGGAGCTCGTGGAACTCGTGGAGTTCGCTGAGGGTGAGGGACACGTGGCGCCGACCGGGTGCCGGTGCTCCCGGGGGCCGCGGCGCGGCGCGCACGTGCACGGACCGCTCGCGCGCAGGCCGCACGCGGGCACCCCGCCCTCACCCGCGAACCGGCCCTCCCGGGCCCGGCGGCTGCCCGGGTGGACCGGGACCGGGCCGGAGGAACCGGGGGCCGGGTCCTGGGACCGGGGGTGCCGTGGGACCGGTGACGGTCGCGGAGTGGTGGATCGGGACGTGGCGCGTCAGGCGGCGAGCGCGAAGGCGGCGCGGGCGATCGGCGGGCCGCGGCGGATCACCGTGTGCTGGAGTGCGGTGGTGTGGGGCACGGGGGGCGCGAGCAGCGGGGTGCGCGGCGCGCGGGGGGCCGCTTGCGGTGCCCCCGGGAGCCCGGCGCGCAGGGCCCGCACCAGGGCGAGCGCCGCCCGGAGCGCCCGGACGAGGGCGCCCTCGGCGACGCCGTGCGCGGACAGTTCGGCCAGCCGCAGCAGGGCCTGGTCCCCGCGGCGCAGCACCCAGCCCGTGGCCAGGGCCGCGAGGAGGTGTCCGAGCAGCATCGGCAGGGACGGCAGCAGCGTCACCCAGAAGCCCGCGGCGGAGGCCGCGGCGTCCCCCTGGGCGTGTGCCGTGTGGCCGCCGCCCGGGCTCGGCGGGATCCGCGCGTCGGTGAGGATCTGCTGGGCCTGCGCGGGACTGATGGCCGCGGCCGTGGTCCCGCACACCAGCCGCGCGGCCTGGGCGATGAGGGAGGCGTCGGACGCGGCCGGCGCCGGCCCCGCGGACGAGGCCGCGGACGCGCCGTGCTGTCCGAGACCGAACAGCGTGTGCAGCACGGTCTGGCAGAGCGCCAGCAGGGCGGTGATGCCCGGCACGGACCGGGCGCGTCCGGCCAGCGGCACCGCGACGGCGGCCGTGCCCAGGAAGCCCGCGACGAGGGTCCACGGAGGGACGGCGTCGTGGGCGGCGAGTGTGTGACCTGCCCCGGCCAGCACGACACAGACCGCGGCGAACACCGCGGCCCGCAGGACCCGGAGGCCTCGTCCGGTGCGCGCCGTGCGCGGGTGGGGGGCAGTCATGGCCGCCTCATCATCGCACTGGCCCCCCGGCCCCCGTACGGCAGGTCCGCAAGATGCGCTACGACCGGAAGATCACCTTCGCCACGGCCTGTCCCGCATACACCGATCGGCTCTCCGGCGCACCCGCCATATGGGCGGCATCACGTCGACTGGGCGCTTACGAGTGGGTACTCAGGGCAATACGTAACGGTATGTCGAGCCGCGGCCGGGAGGCTGGAGCATGAGCATCTGGTGGTCACTCCATCTGCGGCGCGACGCTGCGAGCGTGCCCCTCGCCCGGCGCCTGCTGCTCGGCGCGATGGAGACCGCGGGCGTCGACCCCGACATCTCCTACGACCTGTCCGTCGCCCTCAGCGAGGCCTGCGCCAACGCCGTCGAGCACGGCGGGAGCGGCACCCGGGACGGCGGATCCGAGGCCTACCGGGTGACCGCCTACCTCGACGGTGAGAAGTGCCGCATCGAGGTGGCCGACGCGGGGCCCGGCTTCCCCGCCGCGGGCGGACGCTCCCGCCCTCCGGCCCGCCCGGCCCCGTCGGACGCGGAGCACGGGCGCGGTCTCTGCCTCATCCGGGAACTCGCCGACCACGTCCACATCGGCAACAAGCCGGACCGCAGCGGCGCCGTGGTGAGTTTCGACAAGATCCTCAAATGGCGCGAGGACGCCCCGCTCGTCGCCGTATAGATGCGGGCCGCCCCACCCCCGGGCACCGGGCGTCCAGCGCGCCCCGGTGGCGGAGGCACGGAAGCAGCGGAACGGCCGGGCACACGCGTGCCCGGCCGTTCCCGGTTCGAGGCCCCGGCGGCCCGTGTCAGCCCTTCAGGCCGGCCATCCACTGCTCGACCTCGTCCGAGCGGCGCGGGAGGGCCGCGGAGAGGTTCCGGTTGCCGTCCTCGGTGACGAGGATGTCGTCCTCGATGCGGACGCCGATGCCGCGGTACTCCTCGGGCACCGTCAGGTCGTCGGCCTGGAAGTACAGGCCGGGCTCCACGGTGAGCACCATGCCGGGCTCCAGCGTGCCGTCGACGTACGTCTCGGTCCGCGCGGCGGCGCAGTCGTGGACGTCCATGCCGAGCATGTGCCCGGTGCCGTGCAGCGTCCAGCGGCGCTGCAGGCCCAGCTCCAGCACCCGCTCCACCGGGCCCTCGACCAGGCCCCACTCGACGAGCCGCTCGGTCAGCACCCGCTGCGCGGCGTCGTGGAAGTCCCGGTACTTGGCGCCCGGCTTCACGGCCGCGATGCCGGCCTCCTGGGCGTCGTACACGGCGTCGTAGATCTTCTTCTGCAGCTCGCTGTAGCGGCCGTTGACCGGCAGGGTGCGCGTGACGTCGGCCGTGTAGTAGGTGTGCGTCTCCACGCCGGCGTCGAGCAGCAGCAGGTCGCCGGAGCGGACGGGGCCGTCGTTGCGCACCCAGTGCAGGGTGGTGGCGTGCGGGCCGGCCGCGCAGATCGAGCCGTAGCCGACGTCGTTGCCCTCCACGCGGGCGCGCAGGAAGAACGTGCCCTCGATGTAGCGCTCGGAGGTGGCCTGCGCCTTGTCGAGGACCTTCACGACGTCCTCGAAGCCGCGCACGGTGGAGTCGACGGCCTTCTGCAGCTCGCCGATCTCGAAGTCGTCCTTGACCAGGCGCATCTCGGAGAGGAAGACCCGCAGCTCCTCGTCGCGCTCGGCGGTGACCTTGTCGGTGAGCGCCGCCTCGATCCCGGCGTCGTGGCCGCGCACGACCCGGACCGGGCCGGTGGCCTCGCGCAGCGCGCCGGCCAGCTCACGGACGTCGGAGGCGGGGATGCCGTACAGCTTCTCGGCCTCGGTGAGGGAGTGGCGGCGGCCCACCCACAGCTCGCCCTGGCCATCCAGCCAGAACTCGCCGTTCTCCCGGTCGGAGCGCGGCAGCAGGTAGAGCGTGGCCCGGTGGCCGTCGGTGGTGGGCTCCATGACGAGGACGCCGTCCTCGGTCTGGTTGCCGGTGAGGTACGCGTACTCGACGGAGGCGCGGAAGGCGTACTCGGTGTCGTTGGAGCGGGTCTTGAGGTTGCCCGCGGGGACGACCAGGCGCTCGCCGGGGAAGCGGGCGGACAGCGCGGCACGGCGGGCGGCGGTCCGGTCGGCCTGCGGGACCGGCTCCAGGTCGTGCAGCTCCGTGTCGGCCCAGCCGCTGCGCATGTTCTCGGCGAGCTCGTCGGACACACCCGGGTACAGGCCGTTCTTGCGCTGCTTGACGGGCTCCTCTTCGGCAGTCTCCGGGCCGGCGGTCTCCGGGGTCTCCGGGAGCTCTTCTGCCACGGTGGTCATCCTCCTCGATACGGCACTGGACCAGCCTCCATCGTACGGCCGGGTGAAACGGTCACCGGGGGCGAAGACCTGTTACGGGCGCACGGGAGACACGGGACCGCCGCTCGTGCCCGCTACTCGAAGCGCGCCGCCAGCAGGACGACGTCCTCCGTGGAGTCCGCCGGGCCCGCCGCGTCGGGCAGCACGGTGCGCAGCACGTGGTCGGCGACCGCCTCCGGGTCGCCGCGCAGCGCCGTCGGGACGCCGGCGGCCGCCGCGTGCAGCCGTGCGAAGGCCCGGTCGGTGGGGTCGCCGGTGCGGTGCAGCAGCCCGTCGGTGTAGAGCAGCACGGTCTCGCCCCGCTCCGCGTGGATCTCCACGCTCGGCGCCTCCCAGCAGGCGAGCATGCCCAGGGGGGCGGACACCGACGTCTCCACGAACTCGGTGCGGTGCTCACCCAGCAGCAGGGGAGGGCTGTGCCCGGCCCCGGCCAGGGTGATCTTCCGCAGCGCGGGTTCGCAGTAGCCGAACAGGGCGGTGGCCGACCGGGCCGGTTCGGTGAGCCGCAGCAGCAGCTCCAGGTCGGACAGGACGGCGACCGGGTCCTCGCCCTCCATCACGGCGTACGCGCGCAGGGAGGCCCGCAGCCGGCCCATGGCGGCGACCGCGCTGGGGCCGGAACCGGTGACGGAGCCGACGGCCAGGCCGAGCGCGGCGTCCGGCAGCGGCAGCGCGTCGTACCAGTCGCCGCCGCCGTGGGCGCTGGTGCGGTGCCGGGCGGCCAGCTGGACGCCGGGGACCCGGGGCAGGCGGGAGGGCAGCAGCTCGTCGGCGATGGTCGCCATGGAGGCGCGGGTGCGCTCCAGCTCCGCGAGCCGGGCGAGGTGCTCGGCGGCGTACCGGGTGTACAGGCCCACCAGGTGGCGGCGGTGCTCCGACGGCTCGGCCGGCTCGTCGTAGAGCCACACCGCGGCACCCAGCCGCCGCGCGTCGTCGGTGGCGGCACCGGCGGTCAGGGGCAGGGCGTAGCTGGCGGCGTAGCCGAGCCGGGCGGCGACGTCCCGGTGGCGGGGGTCCAGTCCCTTCTCGGCGAACAGGTCCGCCTCGACGACGCCGTCGTCGGTGCCGGGCAGGCCGTCCAGGATCCTGCCGAGGGGCAGGGAGCGGCGCGGCACCGTCTCGAGGTGCCCGAGGTCGGCGCGGCCCAGGCCGAGACCGACGGTGGTGTCCGGACCGAGACCGTCGGCGGGCTCCAGGGCCACCAGGCCCCGGCGCGCACCGACCAGGGCGGCCCCCGCGCGCAGCAGTTCCCGGAGGGCGGCGTCGAGCGTGTCGGTGCGCACCAGGCGCTCGGTGAGCTCGTGGAGGGTGGTGAGGTCCGACACCCAGCCGGCGAGACGGTCCTGCAGCAGTGCGCCGGGTGGGTGAGGCGTGTTTTGCGGGGCGCCCGGGGAGGTACTCGTCGAAACGGACGCGACAGTGTGTGCGGGCGCGGGAACCGTTGAATCGATTCCGGCCACTTTCGGAGGGTGCGGGGCGTTCATGGCGTCCGGCTTTCCGACCGGTACGTACTGCTCAAAAGCATCGCAAACCCCCATGTCATTCTGCGTCGCCGGCAGTGTCTCCACATGTACACGTACTCGTGAGGAGATGTCCAGCATTGTCCTGCTGGGATTCCTGGTGTCTGTGGGGCGTGAGAGGAAATTCCCCCCGGCCCCTTGCCGGGGGATGGAATTGGCCTGAAACTGCCTCAAGGGGAGGCTTATTGCGGTCGACTGGCCTTGCTCGACGGAGCGTCACAGCGGTCGTGATGGGTACGTACTCGGAGAAGGCCAGGGGTGGTCGGGAATCACTCGGGAACCTGGCGGCGGACCCGAGCGTCTTAACCACCGACGACCGTGCCCCATCCTCCCGTGGCGGAGGCGGAGAGAAATACGCGCGACGGCAAATGCCAGACTTCGCCACCCCCATGCCGTACCCACGCTCTTGATGGACGCAGTATGGGTGGAACGGCCGCGGAGGCAGCCCAAGCTCGGCCCCCAGGGGTTCCCCTTGCCCGGAGCAGGGGTGTGATGCGCCAACAGGTACGCACAGTGAAGCGATCGACACATGTTGTGATGTGGACCACGGTGTTGCCAGGCGTGCAACGGAAAGGAACGAGCGCTCATGCGCGAGATCCCCGGAAGGCGTCGCAGGTTCCTGTCCCGGCGAGGCGACGGAACGTCTGAGCTGATCGGCGCGGCCCTGACCTTCGCCACCGAATGGAAGTGGCCGGTGCTGCCGGGCGTGGCGGCGGACCCGGACAGCCGGTCCCGCTGCGCCTGCCCCGACCCGGACTGCACGGTGCCGGGCGCTCACCCCTTCGACCCCGGCCTGCTCGCGGCCACCACCGACGCGCGCATGGTGCGCTGGTGGTGGGGCAACCGGCCGACCGCTCCCGTCATCCTGGCCACCGGCGGCCGGGCCCCCTGCGCGGTGTCCCTGCCGGCGGAACCGGCAGCCCGCGCGCTGACGGCCCTGGACCGGCTCGGCATGCGCCTCGGCCCGGTCGTCGCCTCGCCCACCCGCTGGTCGATCCTGGTCAAGCCGTACTCCCTGGAACAGCTCGGCGAACTGCTCCACGCGAAGGACTTCGTCCCCGGGTCCCTCCGCTTCCACGGCGAGGGCGGCTACCTCGCCCTGCCGCCGTCCGGGACCGGCCAGGGCGACATCACCTGGGAGCGTGCGCCGCTGCCCGGCTCGGCCTCTCCCTGGGTGCCCGACGTCGAGGCCGTGGTGGACGCCGTCGTCGACACCCTCACTCGTACGGGTGTGAGCGCGCCGGAGCTGTAGACGCCCCGGCGCGGCGCCCACCGCGGCGGCCCGGGGGCGTTAGGTTGCGGAGCCATGCCGCGTCATGCCGAGGGGCGCGCCACCGACCCCCGAACAGCCCGAACTCCGGCTCGTCTGCTCGCCCTCGTGGGCGCCGCCGCGGCCTGCGCGGTGGCCGCCCTGCCGCCGACGGTGCTCCCGGCATCCGGCGGACCGTCCGGCCCGTCGGGCGGGGCGGGACCGTGGGGCCGGCCTGTCCCGGCAATCCCGGCACAGGTCTCGCCGGACGCACCGGCGGCGTCACGGGGCGTGCCCGGGACGGCTGACGCGAGGGAAGCGCCTGGCGGCGGTGAGACCGGCGGGGCCGGTGATGCCGCCGGGGCGCGGGGCGCGGGAAGCGACAGGGGCTCGGCGGGTGACGTCGTGGCCGGTAGGTCGGCACACGGCGTGCGGGTGGCGCCGGGTGCGTGGAACGCGTGGGGTGGCGCGCGGTCCCCGGACGGTGGACCGCGCGCCGGACAGGGCGTCGACGACGGGTCGGCGGGCGACCGGGACACCGTGTCGTCCGGGGTGGTGCACGGTCCGGGAGGCCGTGCCGGCAGCACATCGACCGGCGCTTCGGCACCCGCGGTCCTGCGCTGCGGTCCCGAAGTCTCCTCCCCCGAGGGCATCGAGGCGCAGACCTGCGTCGTCGCGCGGGGCGAGGAGATCTGGGGGCGCGCCTACTACCGCAACGCCACCGGCACGGTGCTGTCCGCGATTCTCGTCCTCCTGGCACCCGGCGGGAGCAGCGTGCGCGTGCACTGCGCGGTGGAGCCCGGCGACGAACCGGCTGTCTGCGAGACACCGCGCCGCGCGCGACGGGGAGCCCCCGGTGACCACGAGGCGGTCACGGAGTTCGCGGGCCGGGCCGGACCGGGGCCCCTGCTGCTGCGGTCGGGGAGCAATCCGCCCGGCGACTGAGGCGGGCGGCGGAGACGGCGGGCGGGGGGTGGGGGTGGGGCGGGTCGTGCTGACCGGACGGTGTTCCGGCAGGGGGTTCCGGCGGGCGTACCGGCGGGGATGCGGGGCGGGGGCGTTGTGAGGGATGCCCCGGCTGGGGGACGGCCGGACCGCCATGGATGCCTCCCGGACCCGGTCACGTTGACGCGAGACGCACCGGCGGCGACAGCATGACGCACCGTGGAGGCGGGCGCAGCGCACCGAGGAGACGGGCGCGGCGCACCGGGGGAGACGTGGTGGTGCGTCCGCCGGGACGTGGCGGCGCACCGGGGGAGACGTGGTGGTGCATCGGCCGGGACGTGGGGGCGCGCCGACGGAAACGTGGGGGTGCGGAGAAGCGCGAAGACGTACGGACCGCTCGGGTGGGCGTTCGGCACCGGCAACTCGCTCGCGCGGACTGTCGGTTGGCACCCGACCGCGTTCTGTCAACAACCCGCCGCACGGAAAGACCCGGTTGCTGGCGACGGGGGATGCACCAGCAACCGGGCTACTGGAACGGTAACAAGAGATCGGCTGTTCGCAAATTCGATCTCAGCTTTTCCGGACACCGACTTGCTTGCGGTGACCGGGAGTTGCGCATGGAGCGGGTGGTTCCGCCGGGGCGGTTGTGCTGATCGGTCGGTCAGCACATCAGCACAACCGGACCCCGGGACGGACGTCAGCTCAGCGTGACCTGGCGGTTGGTCAGACCGCCGCGCGCCCGGCGCTCGTCGGCGCTCAGCGGTGCCTGGGAGGCGAGTGCCTCGGCGAGCCGCTCGGCGAACTCGGCCGCCGGCTTCTCCACGTCCTCGGCGCGGACCTCACGGGGCAGGTCCCAGACCGGCACGGTGAGTCCGTGGGCGCGGAAGGAACCGACCAGGCGGGTGCCCTCCCCGAGCGAGGAGCGCCCGGCCGCGTGCAGCCGCGCCAGCGCGTCCAGAAGCTGCTCCTCCAGGTGCGGCATGACCCACCGCAGGTGGTTCTTCTCCGGCGTCTCGCACCAGTAGGCCGCGTCCACACCCGTCAGCTTGACCGTGGGGATGGCGGCGGCGTTGGCGCGTTCCAGCGAGGCGGTCACATCCGGGGTGGCGTTCTCGGAGTCCGGCACCCAGAACTCGAAGCCGCTGTGCACGACCGGTTCGAACGCGGCCTCGGGGTCGAGCAGGTCCTGCAGCCGGGGAGCGTCCGCCGGGGCACGCCGGCCCTGGACCGGGTTGCCGGGAGCTGCTTCCAGGGCGCGCTGCAGGGTGTCGGCCAGGTCGCGGCTGATGTCGCCGGACGAGGTGTCGTTCTGGAGGCCGAGCAGGACGGAACCGTCGTCACGGCGCAGCGCGGGCCAGGCCATCGGCAACACCGTCGCCAGGGTGACCGAGGGGACGCCCTCGGGCAGGCCGTCCTTGAGCGTCAGCTCGACGGTGGCCGCGGGCACCAGCTCCCGCAGCGCCACCCAGTCGCACTCGCCCGCCAGGCCCTCGAAGGGGCGGTGCACCAGCTCGGTCACGGCGTGCGCGGCAGCCCGACCGTGACAGGCCTTGTAGCGGCGGCCGCTGCCGCACGGGCAGGGCTCCCGCGCGCCGACGACCGGGATCTCCCCGTCCGTGAGCTGCGGGCGCTTGGCCGCCTTCGTCTGGGGGCGCTTCTTGGCCATCGTGGGTGTCTCCCGGTTACGGCTCGTCTCGTACGGGCGCGAGCCTAGCCGTTCGCCCGGCGCCGGTCGGTATCCGTGCGCGCGGGAGTGGGGCGGGAGTGGGGCGGGAGTCGGGCCGTACCCGGGAGGGGAGTCGCGGCGCGCTGGACGGGGCACCGAGCCGCCGGAGCGGTCGCCGGTCCAGCCGCGGGCCGGGCGCACCGCGCGCCGGTCGGGCCGTGGGTCGGGCGTACCGCGTGCCGGTCGGGCCGCAGGTCGGTGGAACCGCGCGCGGGGTCGGGCCGCGAGCCGGCGGTGCGCCGCGGGGCACGCAGCCGGCAGGACCACGGGGCGCGACGGCCGGGCCGAGCGGAGCCACGGGCAGACCGCGGACAGGCCACGGGCGGGGTCGCGGGAGACGCGGGTGATGAGCGATGACGGCTATGGGGGAGGGACGGCGAAGCGGACCAGCGCCGTGGAGGGCGAAGGCGACGGGGGCGCCCGCCCCTCGCCGGAGGGGTCGGCCGCGTGCCGCCGAGTCCTTGCCCTGCACCCTGCGCCGCCCGTTCGTGCGGACCGCGGCGCTCAGTCGAGGTCGTCGAAGGCGTCCGCGAAGCCGAGCCCGGGGATGTCGGCCACCGAGGGAGCCGCCACCTGTGCGGCGAAATCGGCCCGCCGGTGCCGGGCGGCGGGGTCGCGGACGGCGTCCAGGAGGATCACCCAGACCGTCACCTCGCCGGGGACCTCGTCGCGTACGCCCCAGTCGTCGGCGAGCGCGCTGATGATGTTCAGCCCCCGGCCGCCGCGCGCGGTCACCGAAGGGGTGGACGGGGCCGGGCGGGTCGGGCCGCCGCCGTCCGTGACCTCGACGACGAGCCGGCCGCACGGATCCGTCCGCCAGGCGGCGCGCACGTCCCCGTCGCCCGCCAGGGCGTCGCCGAGGGGTCTGCCGTGCTTGCAGGCATTGCTCAGCAGTTCCGAAAGGATCAGGACGGCGTCGTCGATGACCGTGTCCGCGACGCCGCTCGCACGCAGTTGCGTGCGCATGCGGTGCCGCGCTTCCCCCACGCCCGCAGGGCCGTGGGGTACGGCCATGCACGACGACGCGGGCACCTCCTGTGCCACCACCAACGCCACCCCCGAGACCTCCTTCGCCCCACGCCACGGTGTGGATGCCCCATTGGCCTGAACCGGAAACCGGCCGATCCGTGTGCGGTGACGCACTCGAAACGAGTGAACACGCACCGAACGCGCCGGAGCACTCCCCGTCATCGTATGGCTGGATTTCTTCGGTGTGGCCGAGACGTGAGGATGCTCCGGAGGTAAGGGTGTGGTCAAGAGGTGCGCGTCATCCTGGTGCATCCGTGACGTTTCGCTTCGGTGACGTCCTCCGGTGTGGTGCCGGAGTGTGCAGGCGGCGGGGGTTGTGCCGGGTGTGCGGATTCAGCGACCGAGCTGGTCGAGCACCGCGCGCGGGCGGTTGGTGATGATCGCGTCCACACCGAGGCCGACGCAGAGGTCCACGTCATCGGGTTCGTTGACGGTCCAGGTGTGCACCTGGTGACCGGACTGTTTCAGCCGCTCGATGTAGGTGGGGTGGCTGCGCAGGATCCGGATCGAGGGGCCCGCGATGGCGACGCCCGCCGGCAGCCGCCCGTCGCGCAGCCGGGGGGAGGCGAACTGCATGAGGTACACCGTCGGCAGCGTCGGGGAGGCCGCCCGGACGCGGTGCAGCGACCGTGCCGAGAAGCTCATGACGCGGACCGGGGAATCGGCGGGGTCGGCCGGTGCGTCCAGCCCGAACCGCTTCAGCAGGATCAGCAGTCGTTCCTCGACCTGGCCCGCCCAGCGGGTGGGGTGCTTGGTCTCGATGGCGAGTTCCACTCGGCGCCCCGCGTCGGCGACCAGTTCCAGCAGTCGCTCCAGGGTGAGCACGGAGGTGGCCTCCCGGTCCTCGGGGCGGTGCTCCCAGTCGGGTTCCTCGGCGCGTCCGGCGAAGGAGTCGCGGGCCTTCCAGGATCCGAAGTCCAGGGCGGCGAGATCGGAGAGCTCCAGCGCCGACACGGCGCCGCGGCCATTGGACGTACGGTTGACCCGACGGTCGTGAACGCACACCAGATGGCCGTCGGCGGTCAGACGTACGTCACATTCGAGCGCGTCCGCACCGTCCTCGATCGCTTTGCGATACGCGGCCAGGGTGTGTTCGGGGGCGTCCTCGGATGCCCCGCGGTGTGCGACGACTTGGGTGAGGTGCTGGCGTGCGTGGGTCACCGCGTCATGGTGCCACCGCGCGCGGGTACACGTGCGGTCGGTGCGCGAGGAGCGGTGCGGACGTTCGGTCGGAGGCATCGGAATGGCGCGCCTTAAGTGAAGAATGCCCTATATAAAGAATGACTCCGGACCCACAGGAACGGCTTATCGTGCCCTGACGGCCCGTGGGAAAAGCTGACGTCATACAAAGAAGGTCTGCCGGACCGCATCATGTCGGACCGGACGACGACTGTGAACGCGCGTGTCCGTACGCGACTCCGTATGCGACCGAGACGAAGCGTGGATCGAGGAGAGAAGCTGTGAGCACCGAGAACGAGGGCACCGCGGTCCCCCCGGCGCCGTCCGCCCCGCCCACGCGGACGGATGCCCCCGCTGCTCCGGCACCTCAGGAGCGCCCCGCCCCCGACGCGGGCGGCAACCCCACGACGCCCCTGCCCCCGGTCCCGCCGACCGCACCGGAGCACGCTGCCTACGGAGCCCCGGCGCCCGGCGCGGCGACCGCCGCCCACGGCACCCCGGGCACCCCCGACCAGCCCGGACACGGCGGCGCGCACGGCTCGGCGCCCGACGCCTCGTGGCCCCCGCCTCCGCCGCCCGGCACCCCGGCGCAGGGCGGCGGAGGCGGCGCCTACGGTCCGTTCGGTGACGGCGGCCCGGGCGGCGGCCAGGGAGGCGGCGGTGGCTGGGGCTCCTCGTACCCGCCCCCGGCGCCCAAGAAGAAGGAGGGCGGCCTCGGTCGTCTGCTCGCCGCGATCGGCGTCGCCGCGCTGCTCGCCGGCGGCCTGGGCGGCGGGCTCGGCTACACGCTGGCCAAGAACAACGACGACGGCGACTCCACCACCGTCTCCGCGTCGACCAGCGGCGGCAACGTCAAGCGCGACCCGGGCACGGTCGCGGCGGTGGCCGCCAAGGCGCTGCCCAGCACGGTCACCATCGAGGCCGAGGGCCGCGGCGGCGAGGGCGGCACCGGCACCGGCTTCGTCTTCGACACCCAGGGCCACATCGTCACCAACAACCACGTGGTGGCGGACGCGGTCGACGGCGGCAAGGTCTCCGCGACCTTCCCGGACGGCAAGAAGTACGCCGCCCAGGTCGTCGGCCACGCCCAGGGCTACGACGTCGCCGTCATCAAGCTCGACGACGCCCCGTCGAACCTGAAGCCCCTCCCCCTCGGCAACTCCGACGAGGTCGTCGTCGGCGACTCGACGATCGCGATCGGCGCCCCCTTCGGCCTGTCCGACACGGTCACCACCGGCATCATCAGCGCCAAGAACCGCCCCGTCGCCTCCAGCGACGGCACCGGCAGCCAGGCCTCCTACATGAGCGCCCTGCAGACCGACGCCTCCATCAACCCCGGCAACTCGGGCGGCCCGCTGCTGGACGCCCAGGGCAACGTCATCGGCATCAACTCCGCCATCCAGTCCACCAGCAACGGCGGCTTCGGCACCGGCCAGGCCGGCTCCATCGGCCTCGGCTTCGCCATCCCGATCAACCAGGCCAAGTACGTCGCCCAGGAACTCATCAAGACCGGCAAGCCGGTGTACGCCAAGATCGGCGCCTCGGTCTCCCTGGAGGAGGGCTCGGGCGGCGCCAAGATCACCGAGACGGGCGCGGGCGGCTCCGAGGCCGTCGATCCGGGCGGCCCCGCCGACAAGGCCGGCCTCGAACCCGGTGACGTCATCACCAAGCTGGACGACCGCGTCATCGACTCCGGCCCCACCCTCATCGGCGAGATCTGGACCCACAAGCCCGGCGACGAGGTCACCCTCACCTACGAGCGGGACGGCAAGGAACGCACCACCGAACTCACCCTGGGCGCCCGCGTCGGCGACAGCTGACCTCACCCCGCCCGCACCGACCCGTTACCCTGGTCCCCGCGCCGCCGATCACCGGCCGGCGCGGGGAGGTGTGCCCGAGCGGCCGAAGGGAACGGTCTTGAAAACCGTCGTGGCAGCGATGTCACCGTGGGTTCAAATCCCACCGCCTCCGCTTGATGAGCAGTGAGAACGGCCCCTGACCTGGGTTGATGGTCGGGGGCCGCTTCTGCATCCGGCTGCCGCGACTTCCTGGTGTTCCCCTCTGTTTCCCGCCCGATCGGGCACGGATAGGGCACGGCCCTCAGGTCTTGGGCCGGGTGCCGACGGCGCCGCAGCTCGGCGAGCGCGGCAAGGAGGGGCGTTGCCATACGTGGCTTCTGTCTGCCTCGTTGACCGATGTTCGGGCACCCTCAACTACCCTTCTCAGGTAGGGTTTTATCCACGTTTGCTGACCTCAGGGGGGCTCCATGATCGAGATTGCTGCCGCCTTAATCGGCGGGGTTTGCCTGCTCGGCGGTGCTGCGATCACTGCTCGATGGACACGCGCTCGATCCACCGCAAACCAGGACTCTGTCTCTTTGCCTCCCGGGAGCAACCCGCAGCCGGACGGTGGCACCAACGCTTCCCACCCTCCTCGCAGTGCGGGGGGAGGCAGCATCACCGTCAACGGGCAATACATTGACACGAACAATGGCACCGTGTCGCAGAACAACTACCGAGATGGAAAGCAGTGAAGCTTCCCTCCGTCAATGATGTGGGATGGCTGGGGATAGCTTATTACGCGTTCGGTGCTGTCCTGGCCGTCCTGCTTACGTTGGCGGGCATCGAAGCGATCAATGAATACTTCCCCTATGTGTTGCCGACTCTTGAATGGTTTCTCGGGCGGCTGGTCCAACTATCCTCCGACGATTACGTCGGGGCATTCGTGCGGGATCGGCTACTTGTATTCGCCGCAATTGGTGCGGTCTTCGTCTTGTGGGTCACACACAAGTGGCCCACCTTGGTCAAGACGGTCGGTCAGGCGCTAAACCCGTTGGCGCGAATTGGAGTGGCCACAGTCTCGGCTGTTGCTGCGGTCTTGATCGCACTCATACTGGCTGGACCGCTCGGTCAGTCCAAAAGCGAAGGGCAGTGCTCCTCATCCTTCCAGCTGAGCCTGGACAGCGCTCCTTCGCTGGTCAGTAAAACGACGTGTGAGGTGGGGAAGCGTGACCGGGACGGCAATTGATCAGTATATTCAGACCAACAATGGCAGCGTTTTTCAGACGATCATCAACAATGAGTCGATCGACGAGGCGACGAAGCAAAACGTAAGAAAACTGGCGGTTGCCTCCCCTCAGATGCTGGCCAAGATCGATGAAATGCTGAAGGAATCGGGTGACGCGAAGGCGGCTGCCGCGCTTGTGCGGGATGCGAGTGACATCCTGTCCGGGAAGACACACTTGGTGACCCAATTCACACACGCGGGCGATGACCCAATGTTTCCCGGAAAGGGTGAACGAGAACTCCGTAAAGCGATTGCCATTCCATTTCTCCTTCTCGTCGTGCTCGTCGCCCTCATCCTCTGGTTGTAAACGGCTCCGGTAGCCACTTGGCCTTACCCGCCATTCACCCCAGCTCCCCTCCCGTCTGCCGTCGGCCCGTACACCGTGGAGCCGGCGTGTTTCAGGGGCCCTGCCGGGCTCCGAGGCGGGCGCCGGCTGGGCTACCCGGCCACCCGGCGCCGTGCGGCTGCTGCGCCCGCCGCTCACCCGGGCCGCGAAACGGCGCGGAACAGCCGCAGTTGGCCGATTTCCGCGACGTTCTTCATCAGCTCCGCGTTGGCCCAGGCGAGCATGTCGGCCACGCTGTGGGCCGGGTCGTCCGGCCAGGGGAACGGGGCCGTGGCGTCGAGGTCGGTGTCGGTGAGGCGGGCGAGGGCGGTCAGCCATTCCGTGCGCAGGGTGCGGAGCCACTGGAGGGTCGGGGCGCCCTCGCCGGGCCAGACGATGTCGGCCCGCTCGCGGGGCGGGCGGCCGTCGAGGTGGTCGAGGGTGACGCTCCACCACCATCCGAGGTGCCAGGTCAGCCAGGCGATGGTGGGTACCGGGACCGGGTCGGGCTCGGTCTCCGCCCAGTCGGGCACCCAGGTTCCGTCGGCCGTGCGGTGCAGGGTCCAGCTGGGGGCGGCAGGCTCCCACAAGAAGTCCTCCGGCTCCAGCCGTTCCAGGTGGTACTCGAACAGGGACCAGGTGAGCTCGAACTGCCCTGTCAGCAGGTCGCGACGAGAGGGAGCGGGGTGGGCGGCGCCGGGGACGGTGGCGTTCATGAGGGGGTTTCGGCTTTCTGTGGGGGCGGGGCGGGGCGGGGCGGGGCGGGGCGCGGGAGAGGGCTGGTCCGGGGCCTCCCAGGTCCTGCGTGCCGCTCCCTTCTGTGGCTTCAGAGTTCCTCGTCCTGCGCCAGCTGCTCCCACGCCATCTCCCGCAGGCCGGACTCCGCCTCGCAGCCCGAGGGCACGAGTGACGTCGGCTGGAACCAGACGACGGTGAGGCGTGAGCGGTGGAGGACGCGGTCCGGGGCGATCGCCTCGGAGCTGAAGGCACCGACGCAGCTGACGGCGGGGAGCACCTCGACCGGGCCGAAGGCTCCCGCGTACTGGTCGGGACGGTCGCGCGGTGGCGTGATCAGGTGGACCGGGGCGCCGGGGAAGGACTGGGCGGCGGAGCGCACCAACCTCTCGATCCGCATGTCGTTGAGCGGTTTGCAGGGGTAGCCCTCGAGCACTCCGCCGTACGTCGACGACAGGTGCAGCTCGGACAGTTCCACGGTGCGGCCGGAGGTGAGGGCGACACGGGCGAGCGACATGGTCGGCACTCTAGAGCGGTGGTGCATCGGGCTCTTCCGGTTTTCGGGCGGCCGGTGCCGGCGGTCGGTGGGGGTCAGGGGAGGTGGCCGGTCATGCGGGCCGCCGAGGCGATGGTCGCGCGGGCCTCCCGTTCGGTCAGGCCCGTGCCGGTGGCGGCGCGGACCAGGGGGTCGACGAGTGCGGGGCCGATGCCGTCCTCGTAGGCGCGGCAGGCCGCCCAGAACAGGCGGGTGTTGCGCTGCCCCTGGTGTGCGGCGAGGACGAACTGCACGAGTCCCTGGCCGTGTCCGCCGGCCGACGGGGGCGTGGGGTGGTGCGCCCTGGGCGGTGGCACGAGGATCCGGAGGAGGGCCGGCGGGCAGGCCGCCGGAGGCAGGTGTGCGGTGCCGGGTGCGGCGGTGTAGGTGCCGCGGTCGGTACGGGAGCCGGGGCCCACGAGGTAACCGCCGGCGCCCCGGATGTCGATGCCGGGGGCGAGCCGGCCCGCGGAGTTGGGGACGACGACGTCGGGCGGGCCGCTCAGCCACAGGTGGCGTCCGCCGCTGGGGGTCAGGACCACCACGGTGGCGGGGATGGTGAACAGGTGGCGCAGTGCCAGCTCGCGCAGGGCGGCCGGGGCGTCGGTCCCGGTCTTGGTGTCCAGGTCGACGCCGATGAGGTGGTGCGGGGGCAGGCCGCAGGCGATGCCGTAGCCGGTGGCGCGGGGCGCGGCGGCGAACATCCGGCGGATGCGGACGGGATCGGTGGACGCGTCGTGGACCCCGTGGCCGAAGCGTCCGCAGGCGCCGTGGCAGCGCGTGGGGGTGGCGGGGTCGTCGCGGTGGGGGGATCGCAGGGCCGGGAGCTTCGTCCGGGACAGGGGGATGACGGCCAGTCCGCGTTCGGCGGCTGACAGGGCGTGTGCGAGGGCCAGGGTCGTGGCCTGCCGGTCGGTGGTGGCCATGGAGCTATTTTCGTATGCGTGTTCGAAAAAGGAAAGAGGGTGTGGGTGCGGTCCGTCGTCCGCGAGGGGGTTGCCGCGGTCATGCCGTAACGCTTCGGCTCTTGCGGGGCTTGGGGTGATGTGCCCGGTCGGAGAAGAGATGGCAGGTGTGTCAGGGAAAAGGGTTTATCGACATGTCCTCACGCTTGCGTGCGAATGAGGGTCTACGGGGTGGTTCCGGCCGAGGTGATGGGCAACTGTGATCACGCGACGTCGTGCACAGCGGATCAGGGCGGTCGGCCGGCCTCCCCGACGGAAGACGTACATCACGCACGGAGGCCATCTTCGGCCGGTGCGTCCTTGGTTCTGGAGGGAACACAACATGGCAAGCATCCGTACCGCCCGCGTCATCGCCGCGGTCTCCGCCCTGCCGCTCGCGGCCGCCCTCTTCACCGGCGTCGCGGCGGCGGACAACGGCGCCGTCGCGGACAACGGATCGAGCGCGACGGCGGCGAGTGCCGCGGCCGGGGTCGTGGGGAGCGGTGTGGGCGGCGACAACTTCGGCAACTCCGCCACCACGCAGCAGCAGGCCGTGGGCTCCGGGGCCTCGAACCAGAGCAACACCGCGCAGGTCAACGGATCCGCCTTCACGGCGCTGAACCAGGGCAACGACAACGTGGCCATCGGCTTCACACCGCTCTGGCGGTGAGGTGACGGGGCCGGCCGCGGCCCCGGACGTGGGGGTGTGCTTCCAAGGGTGCGAGGCGTCTGCGTGACGGTGCTCCGGTGCCGTCGCGCAGACGTGTGCGGGGTGTCCGGACGGGGCGACGGGGGCGGGGCATGGGGAATCGGGGGGACGGGGCTTCGGGTGCGGGTGAGCGCGGGTGCCCACATCGGAGGCTGGGGGCCGGGGGGCGGGGGCCGGGGCGGCAGCATGGGGTGATCGGGGCGAACGGGGCCGGGGGCTCGGGGCTTTCGGGGTGGACGGGGTCGGGACCGGCGTCGGAGTCGGAGGGCGGTCGGAGCCGGTCGTGGTGGTCGACTGCCGGGACGGGGCCGGCCTGTGCGGTCAACTGCCGGGACGAGGCCGACGTCTCCTCAGGAAAGTGGGAGGAGGGAAAGGGGAACCCGTTCGGCGCGAGCGGTGTATCAGAAGTGTCAGGGCAGGACGGGCACGGAACACGAGGAGGTCGGATGAACCCGGCGCAGGAGATGAACCCGGCGCGGCACGTGCGGGAGGAGCCCTCTCGGCCCTCTCGGCCCTCTCGGCTCTGCCCGTCCTCCGGCCCGGGCGCCCGTGACCGCCCCCTCCCGATCATCGGGGGCCCGCCAGGCCGCAGTCCGGTCCCTGCAGCCGGCGCATCACGGCTGCCCGCCCGGCCCGCGCCCAGTGGCCGTCGGGCGCGACCGCCGGCCGACCCGGGAGCTGTCCTCGACCCTCGCCCGGACCCGTGTGGAGGGGCCCCGCCGGGGCAGGGCCCTCCGGGAAGAACCCTCAGGGGCTCTCCTCCTCACGTCCACCTACAGGAGGTGGGGCAGTCCCCACCCCTACAACCTGAGGGGGACGCGGCTTCGGGACCTCCGGGCGATCCGCCGGGCGGCCGTCGCTCATAGCGTTGAGCCATGACCACACCCGTCTGCACCCGCGCTTCGAACGCCGCTGCTCCGCCGGCGCAGACCCTCGTGTATCCGTCGTTCTCGTCGTACATGAGGGCTCGCCAGCCGGCACTGCTGCGGACCGCCCGGTCGCTGACCGGCAATCCGAGCGATGCGGAGGACCTGCTGCAGACCGCCCTCGCCAAGACGTACGTGGCGTGGGAGCGGATCGAGGACCACCGCGCGCTCGACGGATACGTACGCAGAGCGCTGCTGAACACCCGGACGTCCCAGTGGCGCAAGCGCAAGGTCGACGAGTTCGCCTGCGACGAGCTGCCCGAGCCGGACCCGGTGACCGGTGGCGACGATCCGGCCGAACGGCAGGCACTGCGCGACGCCATGTGGCGGGCGATCATGCGGCTGCCGGCCCGGCAGCGGGCGATGGTCGTCCTGCGGTACTACGAGGACCTCAGCGAGGTGCAGACGGCCGAGGTGCTGGGTGTGTCGGTGGGGACCGTGAAGTCGGCCGTCTCGCGGGCGCTCGGGAAGCTGCGCGACGATCCTGAGCTGGGGTTTGTTCGCTTCTGAGACGAAGTGTCGGGTGCTGTGGGGTGATCGATCACCGCTCCCCTAGTGACATACCGCGTGGTATGTGCGCAGAATCAGCGCAACTCTTACCCGCGCGTAGGCAATGTCGCCAGGAGGACTCCGTGCTGAGCACCATGCAGGACGTACCGCTGCTGATCTCGAGGATCCTCGCCCACGGGTCGACGATCCACGGCACATCGCAGGTCATCACCTGGACGGGCGAGGGCGAGCCGCAGCGCCGCTCCTACGCGGAGATCGGCGCCCGTGCGGCCCAGCTGGCGCATGCCCTGCGCGACGATCTCGGGGTCACCGGCGACGAACGCGTCGCGACCCTGATGTGGAACAACGCGGAGCACGTGGAGGCGTACTTCGCGATCCCGTCGATGGGCGCCGTGCTGCACACGCTCAACCTCCGTCTCCCCCCGGAGCAGCTCGCCTGGATCGTCAACCACGCCGCGGACCGGGTGGTCGTCGTCAACGGTTCGCTGATTCCGCTCCTCGCCCCGTTGCTGCCCCACCTGAAGACCGTGGAGCACGTCGTCGTCTCCGGCCCCGGTGACCGTTCCCCGCTGGCGGACGTCTCCGTGCAGGTGCACGAGTACGAGGACCTGCTCGCCGGGAAGCCCGTCGCCTACGACTGGCCCGAGCTGGACGAGCGCTCCGCCGCGGCCATGTGCTACACCTCCGGCACCACCGGCGACCCCAAGGGCGTGGTGTACAGCCACCGTTCGATCTACCTGCACTCGATGCAGGTCAACATGGCCCAGTCGATGGGCCTGACCGACGAGGACACCTCCCTCGTCGTCGTCCCCCAGTTCCACGTCAACGCGTGGGGCCTGCCGCACGCCACCTTCATGACCGGCGTCAACATGCTGATGCCGGACCGTTTCCTCCAGCCCGCACCGCTCGCCCGGATGATCGAGAGCGTGCGGCCGACCCACGCGGCGGCCGTGCCCACCATCTGGCAGGGCCTGCTCGCCGAACTCACCGCCAACCCGCGGGACGTGTCGGCCCTCACCCAGGTCACCATCGGCGGTTCGGCCTGCCCGCCCTCCCTGATGGAGGCGTTCGACCAGCTCGGCATGCGGGTCTGCCACGCCTGGGGAATGACGGAGACCTCACCGCTCGGCACGGTCGCCCGCCCGCCGGCGCACGCCGTGGGCACCGACGAGGAGTTCGCGTACCGGCTGACCCAGGGCCGCTTCCCGGCCGGTGTCGAGGCCCGGCTGACCGGCCCCGGCGGCGAGCGCCTCCCTTGGGACGGCGAGTCCGCGGGTGAGCTGGAGGTGCGCGGCCCGTGGATCGCCGGCGCCTACTACAACGGACCGGGCGAGGAACCGCTGCGCCCCGCCGACAAGTTCAGCGAGGACGGCTGGCTCAAGACCGGCGACGTCGGCATCATCAGCCCCGACGGTTTCCTCACCCTGACCGACCGGGCCAAGGACGTCATCAAGTCCGGCGGCGAGTGGATCTCCTCCGTGGAGCTGGAGAACGCCCTCATGGCCCACCCGGACGTGGCCGAGGCCGCCGTGGTCGCCGTACCGGACGACAAGTGGGGCGAGCGCCCGCTGGCCACCGTCGTCCTCAAGGAGGGGGCCACCGCCGACTTCACCACCCTGCGCGCCTTCCTCCAGGAGGAGGGCGGGATCGCCAAGTGGCAGCTCCCGGAGCGCTGGTCGGTGATCGAGACGGTGCCGAAGACGAGTGTCGGCAAGTTCGACAAGAAGGTGCTGCGCAAGCAGTACGCCGAGGGCTCGCTGGACGTCACGCAGATCTGACGCCCGAGTGACACACCCCCCGTTCTGTGGGGGATCCGCCGAGTCCCGCGGGCAGTCCCAGGCCCGCGGGGGGAGTCCGATTCCCGCGGGGAGAGTCCGCCTCCCGGGGCGTCCGTCCCCCTCCGGTAGTCTGAGTCCCGGCGGGGAATCGACCGTGGGCCGGCCGCGCCGGGCAGGGGACCGGAGAACGGTTTCCTTGCCCGGCGCGGCCGTTGTCGGCCGTTGTCCGGGGGCGTGTGCGACCAACCGAGGGGCGCGGCCGGGCCCCTGGGGCAGTCGGTCCGGTGGGCCCGGCCGCATCCGGGGTTTCTGCCCCGGGGCGGGCTGGCGGGCGGCCGGGCATGGCTCATGCGCAGAGAGCAGCGCCCTGTACCGCACCCGGGCCGCCATCCGGCCCTCGCATGCCCGAAGTGCCCGAAGTGCCCGAAGTGCCCGGAGTGCTCAGGGTGCTCGGCGCTCCCGTCAGGCACCCGCTGCGTCCGGCCTGTCGGCCGGTTCGGCGGTCAGTTCGTGCCGACGCGGGCGAGCAGGTCGACGATGCGTTCCTGCACCTCGGAGCTGGTGGACCGCTCGGCGAGGAACAGCACGGTCTCACCGGAGGCCAGCCGGGGCAGGTCCGCCGGCTCCACGGCGGCGGTGTAGACGACGAGCGGGGTGCGGTTCAGCAGGCCGTTCGCGCGCAGCCAGTCCACGATCCCGGCCTGGCGCCGGTGGACCTGCATCAGGTCCATCACCACCAGGTTGGGCCGGAACTGGCCCGCCAGCGACACCGCGTCGGCGTCGCTCGCGGCCCGCGCCACCTGCATCCCGCGCCGCTCCAGCGTGCCCGTCAGGGCCAGCGCGATCTCCGCGTGCTCCTCGATCAGCAGCACCCGCGGCGGGTGCTGCTCGCTGTCGCGTGGCGCGAGCGCCTTCAACAGCACGGCCGGGTCGGCACCGTATGCGGCGTCGCGCGACGCCTGCCCCAGTCCGGCGGTGACGAGGACGGGAACCTCCGCCGCCACGGCTGCCTGCCGCAGCGACTGCAGCGCCGTGCGGGTGATCGGCCCGGTCAGCGGGTCCACGAACAGGGCCGCCGGGAAGGCGGCGATCTGGGCGTCGACCTCCTCGCGGGAGTTCACGATCACCGGGCGGTAGCCGCGGTCGCTGAGCGCCTGCTGGGTGGAGACGTCCGGCGCCGGCCACACCAGCAGCCGACGGGGGTTGTCCAGCGGCTCCGGCGGCATCTCGTCGTCCATCGGCTGCGGCCGGGGCGGATCGGCCACCTCGACGGCCCCGCCCGGACCGTCCAGCGGCTCCGGGCCCTCGGCGGCGTCCGCGTCCGGCGCGCCTATCGCGTACGAGCGTCCGGTGCCCTCCGCGGCCGGCGCGAGGCGCGACTGACCGGCGAGCGAGTGCTGAGGCTGGGCGGCCTGCGGCTGCCCCGGCGCGGGCGGCTGCGGCCGGGCAGCGGTCGGTTCCGCCTGCGGCGGGTGCGGGCGGGCGGCCTGCTCATCGACGTCGGCGGCGAGGTCGTTGCGCGTTCCCAGCTTGCGCCGGCGGCCCGAACCGCCGGGCTGGTGGGGAGGCGGGGTGGCCGTCGGCAGCGGCTGCTGCACCTGGGCGGCCTGCCGGGTGAACGGCACGCCCTGCCCCAGCGTGCGCACGCTGATGGACCGCCCCTGGGTGGAATGCGGGTCCACGGGCGCGGCGGCCTCCGCGGGCAGCGGCTGGGCGGCCCGCTGTCCGGTCGTCGCGCCCTCGGCGGCGACCTGCCCGGTCTGCCCACCGGCCTGGTCGGGCGGTACGGGTGCTTGGCCGGGCGGTACGGGGGCCTGACCGACCGGGACGGAAGCCGGCGCGGCGGGAGTGCCGACGGCGCCGGTGTCACCGACGGCGGGCCACATCTGGGCGGCCGGTGTGCCCTCCGCCGGGGTGGGCTGCCCCGGGGCGGCTTCGGCGGGCAGCGGCTGGGCGGCGGCAGGCTGCGCCGGACCAGCCTGTGCCGGACCTACTTGCGCCGGACCTGCCTGTGCCGGACCTGCCTGTGCCGGGACTGCCTGCTGCGGCGCGGCCGGAGGCGCAGCGGCCTGCGGCTGCTGCGGCGCGGCGGCGGGCGGAACAACGGAAGGCGAGGCCGCGGAAGCCGGTGCAACGGCAGCCGGTGCAACGGCAGGCGGTGCGAAGGCAGGCGGGGCAGGCTGAGCGGCGGCTTGCGGCATCTCGGCCCGCTGCGGTGTCCCGGCGGCCTGGGCGGTGGCGTCGTCCGGGGGAGGCAGAGGCTGACCGACGGCCTGCGGCTGCACCTGCGGTTGCGGGTGCTGGGCCACCGGGGCGGCCATCTGCGGGGGCACCGGGGGCGCACCCTGCGCCGTGACCGGCATCCCCTGGGGCGGGACGGGGCCGCCCGGGTCAGCCGTGGGAACTGCTCCCTGGACGGGCACCGGCCCACTCCGGGCCGGCACCGGAACCTGGGGGGAGGGCAGCGGAGCGCCCTGGGAGGCGACCGTGCCGCTCGTCGGGTCCACCGGGCCGCCGTGCGGCGGCGCGGCCGGCACCGGAGCGGCGCCCTGCGGCGGCACCGGGGCAGCTTGCTGCGGCGTTCCGGCGGGTCCGGGCAGCTGCCCCCCGGCGACGGCCTGCGGTCCGGCGCCGGTCACCGGCATCGGCTGTCCGGCGGCGGGCTGGGGCGGCACCGGAGCACCCGGCGGAACCGCTCCCTGGGGTGCGCCTCCGTGCTGCGCCACTGCCTGGGGCGGCACCGTCTGCGCGGCGACCTGCCCGGCGTCGGCCGGCAGGGCCGCGGGGTCGGCCGGCGGTGCGGCGACGCGCCTGCGGCGGCCGGTGGGTGCGCTGGTGGGGTGCGGCTGCGGCGGGGTGTGGTCGCCGGACTGGTCGTGGGGAACGGCGTCGTGGCGGCCCTCGTCAGCAGGCACCATCCCCGGAGCCGGAGCCGGAGCCGGAGCCGGAGCCGGAGCCCCTGGAGCCGCCGGAGCCCCTGGAGCCGCCGGAGCCGCCGGGGCAGGCAGCGCCGCCGTGGCGCTCACCGGGGACGGCTGCGGCTGCCCGTCGGGAGCGGCCTGCCCGACCACCTCGGCCTGGTGCGCACCGGCAGCGGTGGCCGTGCCGGCCTCGGCCGCCTGGTCGCCGTCGGCCGGCGGAAGCGCGAACACCGTGCGGGGCGCCGCCTGCTGGGCCGCGGCCCGCTCGGTCGCGGCCGCCAGCGCGCGCCGACGGCGCCCCGTCGGCTGCTGCTGCGGCTGCTGTGGCTGCTGCGGTCCCGCCTGGCCGTCGGCGGTGGCGCCGTCCGGGCCGGTGGAGCCGTGGGCGCCGTGCGGGCTGTCCGGAGCAGGGGGGCCGGACGGCGCGGGCAGCGCCGGGGGCAGCGCGTGCTGCTCGCCGACGGCACGCCGGGCCCGGCGGCCGGAGGGTGCGGGGACGCCCTGGGGCGGCACGGTCCCGCCCAGTCCGGTGTTCGCCGCGGCGGCACCCGCCGCGTGCTCGGCGGCCGTCATCACCGCGCCCTCGGAGACGCCGTCGGCGTCCCCGGCCCTGGCGACCACGGCACCCGTGCCGGCGCCCGTGTCCGTGTCCTCGGCCGGACGGCCGCGCCGCCGGCCTGTCCCCGTGGAGACGGGGCCCTCGCCGGTGGCCTGCGCCGGGAGCGGGGCGGCCTCGGCGGGCGCAGCCCGTCGCCTGCGCCGACCGGTGGGCGGCGCGCTCTCCGGCCCCGGGCCGCCGTCGCCGGCCGCCGCACCGTTCGGGACGTCGGACTCCGGCGTCCCGCTCTCCAGGAAGGCGTCGACGGAGGCCCGGCGCGCCCGCCGGCGTCCGCCGGACGGCCGCCGGCCCGCGACGTCCTGGCCGGTGGCGGCCTCGGCCGGGGGCGGCCCGGCGAGCTCCACCTCGGCGGCCGGGACGGCCCCGGCACCGGCTCCGATCGGCACCTCCAGGACGAACGCGCTGCCGCTCATCCCGGGCACCTCGTGGGTCTGCAGCACACCGCCGTGCGCCCGCACGATGCCCCGCACGATCGGCTCGTGCACCGGGTCGCCCCCGCTGTACGGGCCACGGACCTCGATGCGCACGACCTCGCCGCGCTGCGCGGCGGCGACGACCACGGTGTTGTCCAGGTAACCGCCGGTCGCCACGGGACTGTTGCCGGTCGCGTCCACCCCGGCCACGTCGGCGACGAGGTGCGCGAGGGCGGTGGCGAGCAGTCGGGGATCGACCTCGGCCTCGATGCGCGGCGCGTGCACGGCGAACTGCACCCGGCCCGGCCCGATGAGCTCCACCGCCCCGTCCACGCCGGCCGCGACGACGGCGTCCAGCAGCACCTTGGTGCGGGCCACCTGCTCGGTGCCCGTGTCGAGCCGCTGGTAGCCGAGGACGTTGTCGATGAGGGTGGTGATGCGCGCGTAGCCGGCCGACAGGTGGTGCAGCACCTGGTTCGCCTCGGGCCACAACTGCCCGGCGTCGTCCGCCGCCAGGGCGGACAGCTCGCGGCGGAGTTCGTCCAACGGGCCGCGGAGCGACTGCCCGAGCAGGGTGAGCAGCTGGTCGTAGCGGGCGGTGAGCGCCTCGTAGCGGTCCTTCTCCCGTTCACCGAGCGCCGCGTACCGCTCCTCGTTGGCGGCGAGCTCCTCGGCGTGCCGTTCGGTGAGCTTCTCCAGCTCGGTGACGTGGCTCTGGCGCAGGGCGGTCAGCTCGGAGGCGTGTTCCTCGGCGAGCCGCTCCAGCTCCTCGGCGTGCCGCTGCGCCGCGTCCTCCTTCTCCGTGAGGAGCGCGTCGTACGGGCGCCGGTCGGTGAACGTCATCACCGCGCCGACCAGCTGGTCGCCGTCCCGTACGGGAGCGGTCGTCAGGTCGACCGGCAGCTGGTCCCCGTTCTTGGCGTACAGGACCTGCCCGCGCACCCGGTGCTTGCGTCCGGAGCGCAGGGTGTCGGCCAGCGGCGACTCGTCGTAGGGGAAGGGGGAGCCGTCGGCGCGCGAGTGCAGGACGAGGGTGTGCAGCTCGCGTCCGCCGAGGTCACTGGCCCGGTAGCCCAGTATCTGGGCGGCGGCCGGGTTGACCAGGACGATCCGTCCGTCGGTGTCGGTACCGACGACGCCCTCGGAGGCGGCCCGCAGGATCATCTCGGTCTGCCGCTGCGAGCGCGCCAGCTCCGCCTCGGTGTCCACGGTGCCGGACAGGTCGCGCACGACGAGCATGAGCAGTTCGTCGCCTGTGTAGCCGTACGTGTCGTAGGCCTGCTGACCGGTCTCCAGGTTGGCGCTGGTCACCTCGACGGGGAACTCCGACCCGTCGGTCCGCCGGGCCGTCATCCGGGTCGGCTTGGTGCGGGCCCGCGGGTCGATGTGGTCCGGGCGGCGCATGGAACCGGGGATGAGCTTGGAGTCGAACTCCGGCAGCAGATCCAGCAGTCCGCGCCCCACCAGCGCCGTGCCCGGCGTCTCGAACGCCTCCAGGGCGATGGTGTTCGCGTTGACGACGGTTCCGTTGGCGTTGACCAGGACGAGGGCGTCCGGAAGCGCGTCCAGTATGGCTGCGAGGCGAGCAGCGCCTCGGGATGGCCTGCTGCTCACGAGACGCTTCCTCCCTGTTACCGCGACGTGCCGACCGTTCGGGCCATCTTGCCAACCTGCCCGCAACGTGTCACGCGAGGGAGTCTAAGGGCTGGGGTTGCGGCCGCGGCGCCGGATGAGAGGGAGGTCGCACGACGAAGTGACGGCGATCCGATGCCCGGATCGCGCAGAACACGTGACGGCCTGCGGCGACGCCGCCACGCCCCGCACCGGCCCCTTACGTACCGTGCGCCCCGGTTTCCCGGCTTCGTTATCAAGGTGTCGCGGAACCCGTCGCCGAACCTGTCGCCGAACCTGTCGCGGAACCCGTCGCAGATGCCGCCCAGGGGCGGGCCGCGGGACCCGCCGCGGGCAGCAGCGGCACCAGGGCGTCCCACCGGTCGATCGCGCACCCGTTCCCGCCGGTCGTACGTCGCGTCGACGGGACGCCCGGCCCAGGTGCCGGTGACGCGGGCGGTGGCGGGGCCGCCGTACTGCATGGTGCACAGGGCGTCCTGCCGCGGCGGGGCGAAGGCGTCCCGCCCCCGGTCGGCGTTCCGCTCGACGGCGGCACAGGCCCCCTCCGGGTCGGGGTGGCTGCCGCGGCCCGGTCGGCAGGTCACCTCGTACGTGCCGTCGACGCCGCTGCCCGCACCACTCACGGTGACGGTGAGACGGTCCTCGCCCCGCCGCGCGGACGCCGGGTGCTCGACGGACGCCACGGACGCCACGGATGCCACGGCTGTGACGGGTGTGACCGGTGTGGCGTGCTCGGAGGACGTGGCAGACGCAGCGGCAGGCGCCGCGGACACCGTGGCGAGGACGGCGGAGACGACGACGGCGGCGGTGGCGAGTCCCCGCAGCGCGGTACGGCCGGCCGGGCGAGGGCCGGGGACGGCGGCGCACCCCTGCCCGTGAGCGGGCGGAGTGGGTACCGGCGAGGACGCGGCGGCCGGGACCGGGGCGGGGACCGGGGCGGGGACCGGGGCGGGGACCGGGAAGGGGCCCGGTGCGGACGGGAGCGGGGTGATGCCCCGGGCGACGGTGACCTGCGACATGCCCTGACCAACGCGTGAGCGCGCGGGACGTTGCGCCCGGCGGCGTGCCGTCCGAAAGAGCTTTGCCCTGCGGCCTGCCTGCCTAGTACCGTAGGCCTCGATTGGTGGCAGCCCGCGCGGCTGTGTCATCATCGGCACGCACCACCGGCTCGCGCTCGCGCGCGGAAGGTTGTGCGGGGAGGCGTCGCCTAGTCCGGTCTATGGCGCCGCACTGCTAATGCGGTTTGGGCCTTAAAGCCCATCGAGGGTTCAAATCCCTCCGCCTCCGCCCCATCGAGAAGCCCCGGTCCCCAGCGGCCGGGGCTTCGTCGTGATGGCCGGCCCAAAGTGCTGTTTCCGCACGTCACAAGGGGTGGGGTCAATGGATTTCACATGGCGGCGGCAGTCATGTAATGTTCTTCCTGTCGCCGCGACGGGCCGGAGAGCCCGGAAGCGGCGAGAAAACTGAAGAAGCGCACACGCACTCGTAGCTTAACGGATAGAGCATCTGACTACGGATCAGAAGGTTGCAGGTTCGAATCCTGCCGAGTGCACACAGGTGAGAGGCCCCGGAGAGATCCGGGGCCTCTGACGTTTCCGCTTACAACGTGGGCGAAGTCCGCGCAGTCCTGCCTGCCTACCTACCTGACTGTCACGGACTCAGTGGCCGGCCTACGTCTGACCGTCTACGTCTCACCGCCTACGGCTCGCATCTTCCTGCGGAGGGTGATCGCCCGGTGGGCGGTCTGAGCGGCCAGGAGCGCGAACCAGGTTCTTCCGACGCACGGCCCGAGAAGGGCCCACCAGTCCACGACAGGCTCCGTGACCATGCCAACGACCCACCAGACGTTGTAGATCAGGATGCCGGTCAGCGGCACAGCCAGGAGAGCCGTCGTCGCCGCATCGCTGGTCCAGTCGTATTCTCCGCCAATTCTCTCCAACTCGAGCACTCGGTAGCTCAGCCAGGAACCCGCATACGCGGTCAACGCCGTCGCACTCGGTGTCCGTGACGGGTGCCGTGGTGCGCGAGCACGGACACCTCTGGCGCTCCGACGCGCGGAGAACCGAACACGGGAACTCCCGGGCCGGGGCCGCGACTCTTCGGTTCCCCGGAGGACGGCGCGCGCAGCCCGTGAAGTCTGCGAAGAGACCGGTATCCACGCCGAGGTCGACGGGCTCATCGGGGCCCACGGAACACGACGCGCGGCTTCGTCGCTCTGGTGTCCCGGTGCAAGCCGTCGGGACGCGCTGCGCGGACGTCCTCGGACTCGACAGCCGCCGACTGGCTCACGCCCCGAGGTGGCCGAGCACCTGAGCGGGGTCTTCGCGGTGCGGCGGCTCGATGCCCTGGACGGCCTCGGGCCCCACCTGTGGAGTGGAGCCGTGACCGCCTGATGCCTGAGGTGGGCCCGGACAACAGCGCACGCAGACCTTGTCGGGGGCAGCGCGCTGGTCACCACGACCGGTCGTGCAGTCGGGGAGGACGGTCCGGCGTGAAGCGGACCATCGAGGTTTCGGGGTCGTCCAGCGGGGCCGAGAAGCGGGCCGGCCACCGGTCCTCGGGGCCGAGGTAGCGGGTCAGCTTCCGGATCGCCCTGGCCCGGTCCAGGGGGACGACCTCGGCCTCGCCGCGGCACGTCACGGAGAACACCGCTCCCGCCGCCAGGTCGCACGTGTCGACGACCAGCGCGACGCGCGCGTCCTCGGCGAGCAGTCGCTCCAGGCGGGAGTAGGAGCCGGTGAGCCACCAGAAGGCCCCGTCCTCCCAGAGGAACCACACGGGCCGGACCTCCGGGCCCCTCGTCGCCACGCGGGCGACCAGCGGCTGGGACAGGAACTCGCTGACGTCCATGCGGAGAAGGCTGCTGTACGGCGCCCAAGATCGGCAACCCCCCGCGACCGGTGGCCCTCCTCGCGCGGGTGCCGTGCGGCGGTTCAGCCGTCGCCCGGCACCCGCGGAGGCCGACGGTGTTCGAGGTGGGTGCGCAGGTAGCGGGTCAGGGCGGTGGCCGAGGCGGTGAGGAAGATGAAGGTGTAGAGGATCTGGAGGATGGTCACCAGGCGGGCGGACTGCCCGTGCGGGGTGATGTCGCCGTAGCCGATGGTGGCCAGCGTGACGAGGGTGAAGTAGAGGCTGTCGAGCCGGGTTTCGAGGCCCTCGATCTCTCCCGGGTGCTGCGCCAGGCCCTGGTAGGCGGTCGCGAAGACCAGGATGGACAGGCAGATCAGCAGGGGGATGACGAGCCCCGGCCGGGCCCTGGGGTGGTCGAGCAGGACGTGGACGACCTGTTTGAGCAGCAGGCCGGCCACCAGCGCCAGGGCGAAGCCGAAGAGGAACCAGCTGATCACCGGGCGGCGCGGGCCGAGGCCGTCGAGGGGGAGCAGGAAGAAGGCGGTGAGCATGACGGTCACGGCGACGAGCTGGACGAGCATCGGCCAGAGCGCCTGCCACACCGTGTGCCGCGGAGAGCGCTCGTGCCGCATGCCGGCCGCCGGTGCGGAGCGGTGGGACGGCGGGTGCCCGGCACCCGGCCTTGCGCCCGGCCCTATGCCCTGACCTCGCGGCGCGGAGCGCACAGGGCCCAGATGATGAAGCCGTCGATCACGATGAGGACGATCGACCACACCGGGGCATGGGGCAGCCACACGAAGTTGGCGACCATGCTCAGTCCGGCGAGGGCGACACCCACCACGCGGGCCCAGGTCGCCCCGCGGAACAGCGAGATGCCGGCCAGCATCACCAGGACGCCGAGGACGAGGTGCACCCAGCCCCAGCCGGTGAGGTTGAAGGCGTAGGCGAAGTTGTCGGTGACCACGAAGACGTCGTCGTTGGCGATGGCGGCGGCGCCCTGGAAGATCGCCATGATGCCGCCGAAGGTCATCAGGACCGCCGCTGCTGCGGTCCAGCCGGTTGCCCAGGCGCTCTCCGGTTCCCAAGCGGTCCGGTGGTGCTGCGTGTTGCCGACGTTGGTGGCCATGTGCTCGCCCTTCCGTCTCCCGAATGGTCCCCGAGTGGGCCCCGAGCGGTCCGCCCCCCTCACTCAGGTTGGCACCAGGGGGCGGACGCGGCACCTCGAACGGTCCTTCCCGGCTTGCGGTGACGGTCGGAGCGGGCACGGGGACGGAGCGGGTGGGGAGCGGGGCCGTGCCCAGGGCCGGGTGCCGGGTGACCGGGGAAGCGGGAGCGGGGGTCCGGGGAGCAGGCGGGGGGCGAACCGTGGGGACGCGTGATCAGGGGGCCGCACCGCCGGGGGCGGACGGATCTGCGCGAGGGCCGGACGGTGGAGGGACGGACAGGGAGGCGGGGAGACAGCGCGGCGCGGCGACGGCCGGGCGGCAGGCGCGGGGCGTTGTCAGTGGTGCCCTCTAGTCTCGGCAGAGATGGCACAGGCGTGGAGATGTGCGGGGCTGGGGTGGTCGGCGGACGGTCCCGTGCTGGTCTGGGACGGAGGTCGGCGCAGTGCGCTGACCTGGGGGAAACGGGTGGCCTTCGCGGTCGCGGAAGGAGGTGGGCGGACCTGCGTGGGGGCGCGGGGGCACAGGTGTCCGCGGGGTGCCGCGGTTTCGGCGCGCAGTACGGGGGCGCGGTGCGAGGAGTGCGCGCGGCTGGACCGGGCTCACTCCGTGGCCGCCGACACCCTGGCCGACGACCCGCGGCCGTACCGGGTCTACGTGGCGTGGTTCGGGCCCGGCATGGTCAAGGTGGGGATCACCGCTGCGGCGCGGGGACCGGCGCGTCTTCTGGAGCAGGGGGCGGTCTGCTTCAGCTGGCTGGGCACCGGCCCGTTGATGGCGGCCCGGCGCACCGAGGAACTGCTGCGTGCGGCGCTCCGTGTGCCGGACCGCATCCCCTACGCGGCCAAGCGGGCGGTACGAGGTGCGCTCCCGGCCACGGAGCAGGAGCGGGCGGCCGAGCTGGCCGACCTGCACGGGCGGGCGTCCGGTCTGGCCGGGTGGCCGGAGTCGCTCGACCGTGAGCCGTTCCGTCCGGTCGACCACGCCGGGGTCTTCGGGCTGCCGGGTACGCCGGGTGCGGTCGGCGAGGTGACGGAACTGGTCGCCGGGGGAGCGGTGGCCGGGACGCTGGTGGCCGCTGCCGGGCCGGACCTGCACCTCGCGCCGGCCGACGGGGCGGGCGCGGTGGTGCTGGACACCCGGTTGCTGACGGGCTGGGGGCTGGTGCCGGGCGGAGGGAGGACGTTCGACGTACCGGTACGGGACCTGCGGGGTAACGGGACGGGGGAAGGGGCGGGCATGCAGGACGGGTTGTTCTGAGGCTGGGTGCGGAGGGAGCCGGGGGTGTGGACCCGGGGCGCGGTCCCGGGTGATCGTGGCGGCATGAGCGATCACCTCACCACCGCCGCCGAGGCCGCGAACGTCCGGCGATTCTGGGAAGGGCTGGGGCTGCCCGGGCTGGTCGACGTGCACACGCACTTCATGCCGGAGCGGGTGCTGGCCAAGGTGTGGGCCTACTTCGACGCCCTCGGTCCGCTGACCGGCGGGGTCGAGTGGCCGATCACCTACCGCCAGGAGGAGGGTGAACGGGCCGCGCTGCTGGGTGCCTTCGGGGTGCGGGCCTTCACCTCGATGCTCTACCCGCACAAGCCGGGCATGGCCGCGTGGCTGAACGGCTGGGCGGCCGGCTTCGCCCGCCGCACGCCCGGCTGCCTGCACACCTCCACCTTGTTCCCCGAGCCGGGCGTCGAAGGCTACGTCCGCGAGGCGGTCGAGGCCGGGGCGCGGGTCTTCAAGGCCCACGTGCAGGTGGGGGCGTACGACCCGGCCGACGCCGCGCTCGACGGTGCCTGGGGCCTGCTCGCCGAGGCGGGGGTGCCGGTGGTCATCCACTGCGGTTCCGGACCGGCGCCGGGGAAACACACGGGGCCGGAGCCCGTCGCCCGGGTACTGGCCCGGCATCCCCGGCTGCGGCTGATCGTGGCGCACCTCGGGATGCCGGAGTACGAGGACTTCCTCGACCTGGCCGAGCGGTACGACGAGGTGCGCCTGGACACCACCATGGCGTTCACCGACTTCAGTGAGCGGCTGGCACCGTTCCCTCGGCGGGCCCTGCCCCGGCTGGCCGGACTCGGTGACCGGGTGCTGCTCGGCACGGACTTCCCCAACATCCCGTACCCCTACCTCCACCAGTTGCGGGCGCTGGAACGGCTGGACCTCGGGCCGGACTGGCTGAGGGCGGTCTGCCACGACAACGCGGCCCGGTTGTTCGGGCTGCCGGGGCCGCCCTCCGGGGGGGGTGACGGGGCCGCCCTCCGAGGGGTGACGGGATAGCCCTCCGACGGCTCACCGGGTGGCGTCGCCCTGGTGGCCTGCCTGCCGGTCGGGCCTGCCGGTCGGGCCTGCAGGTCGGGCCGGTCGGCAGACGGACAGGCAGGCCGGTGAAGGCCGTGAGGGACGGTGGAGGACGGCGTGGGACGGTGGAGGACGGTGGAGGCGGCTGCTCGGATGGCCGCCCCGCGGGGACCCGGTCGCCCCGCCGGCCGGTTGAGGAGTCTCGGGCACCGCATGGATGCGGCGAGCCGCGCGGTTTCTCAGGAAAAACACAGAAGGCCGAAAGGGCGCTCTCAGACGCCCCGGACACGCTGTCCGGTATGACCACGACCTCGCCCCAGGGGCGCACCATCGAACCACCGACGACGGACGGGCCGCCCGTCCGCGTGCTCGTGGTGGACGACGAGCAGTCGGTCACCACGTTGCTCTCCACGGCCCTGCGCTGCGAGGGCTGGCACATCCGCAGCGCGGCCGACGGACGGGACGCCGTGCGGGCCGTGCGGGAGTTCCGACCGGACGCCGTCGTGATGGACACGGTGCTGCCGGACATGGACGGCCCGGAGGTCCTCGGGTGGCTGCGCCGGGAACTGCCGGACGTCCCCGTGCTGTTCCTGACCCCCGGGGACGGGGCCGGCCGGCGGGTCGCGGGACTGACCGCGGGCGGGGACGACCACGTCACCAAGCCGTTCGGGGTGGAAGACGTCGTCGCCCGGCTGCGCGGGCTGATCCGGCGCTCCGCGGGGGACGACGGACGGGCGGAGTCGCTGCTGGTCGTCGGTGACCTCACCCTCGACGAGGACAGTCACGAGGTCACGCGGGCGGGCCAGAGCATCCACCTCACGGCGACCGAGTTCGAGCTGCTGCGCTACCTGATGCGCAACCCCCGGCGCGTGCTCAGCAAGGCCCAGATCCTGGACCGGGTGTGGTCGTACGACTTCGGTGGGAAGGCCAACATCGTCGAGCTGTACATCTCCTACCTGCGCCGGAAGATCGACGCCGGCCGCGAGCCGATGATCCACACCCGCCGCGGCGCGGGGTATCTGCTCCGTCCGGCCACGCCCCGAGCGTCCTGAGCACCCCCGGGCGCACTCCTGGCTCTGTGATCGTCCCCGCCGCCTTCCCGACTCGCTCGCTCGTCACGCCCTGCCCGCCTCCTACGCCCACGTCCTCTCCTCCTCCCCCTCCCCTCCCTCCTCTCCTCTCTGTTCACCTTCGTCTTGTACACCGTATGGGAGTGTTCTACGGTGTAGAACATGACCACTTCGTCCTCCCGGGAACCCGGCCACGAGGCCCCCGGTCGGCTCGCGGATCCGGCTGCTGTCCCCGTCTCCGTCGGGGGGCACCCGCAACGCTGGCTGATCCTCGGGGTCATCTGCCTGGCGCAGCTCACCGTGCTGCTCGACAACACCGTCCTGAACGTCGCGATCCCCTCGCTCACCCGCGAGATGGACGCGTCGACCTCGGACATCCAGTGGATGATCAACGCGTACTCCCTGGTGCAGTCGGGCCTGCTGCTGAGCGCGGGCAACGCCGCCGACCTCCCCCACGCCTGAAGGGCGCGGGGGGACCCCCATCGGGCGGAAGAAGATGCTGATCGCGGGCCTCGCCCTGTTCGGCGTCGGCTCGCTCGTGGCCGGACTGGCGGACAGCTCGGGCCGGCTGATCGCCGCGCGGGCCGGAATGGGCGTCGGCGGGGCGCTGCTGCTGACCACGACGCTGGCCGTGGCGATGCAGATCTTCACGCTCGAGGAGCAGCCGAGGGCGATCGGCGTCTGGAGCGCCGTGAACGCCCTCGGCTTCGCGGCCGGGCCCCTGGTCGGCGGTTTCATGCTGGACCACTTCTGGTGGGGGGCGATCTTCCTGATCAACCTGCCGGTCGTGGTCCTCGGCCTGGTCGCCGTGGTCGCCCTGGTGCCGGAGTCCCGGAACCGGCAGGGCGACCGCCCCGACCTGCTCGGGGCCCTGCTGTCCACCATCGGCATGTCGGCCCTGGTGTACGCGATCATCTCCGGACCCGAGTACGGCTGGTCCTCGGGCCGGGTGCTCGCGACGGCGACGGCCGCGGTGCTCGTGCTGGGGGTCTTCGCCTACTGGGAGAGCCGGATCCCGTATCCCATGCTCGATCCGCAGTTCTTCCGCAACCGCCGGTTCACGGGCGCGGTGGCGGGAGCCGTGCTGATCACCTTCGGCATGGGCGGTGCCCTCTTCCTGCTCACCCAGCACCTCCAATTCGTGCTCGGCTACGGGCCGTTGGAGGCCGGGCTGCGCACGGCGCCGCTGGCCCTGACCGTCGTCGCCCTCAACTTCACCGGCCTGTCCGCGAAGTGGACGCTGAAGCTGGGCACGCCGGTCTCGATCGCCCTGGGCATGGTCATGATGGCCGCCGGGCTGGCGTCCATCGCCACCCTCACCGGGCACGGGTACGCCGGCACGCTGCTCGGCCTCGTCCTGATCGGCCTCGGCTGTGCGATCGCCAACCCGGCGATGGCGCACGCCATCATGAGTTCCATCCCCCGGGAGAAGGCGGGTGTGGGCGCCGGGATCAACGGCACGCTGGCCGAGTTCGGCAACGGGCTCGGTGTCGCCGTTCTCGGCGCGGTGCTCAACGCGCGCTTCGCGGCGCTCATCCCGGTGGCGGCGACGTCCCTCCCGGCGGCACTGGCCGCGGCGGACTCCCCGGGCGAACGGGGGAGGATCACCGACGCGTTCTCCTCGGGCCTGGAGACCAGCCAACTGGTGGGCGCCGTCGCCGTCCTGCTCGGCGGGCTGCTCGCCGCGGCCTTGCTGCGGCGAGCGGAGCGGGCGGACGCCACGCAGTCGCCCTGAGCCGCCCCCCGGTCCGCGGGGCAGCGGTGCGCCGCGCAGGGGCCGGGGGCCGGAACCGCACCCCCCGGCCGCGGCCCGGAACGCGGCGCCCCGCGCCCGGTGCCTGCGCCCGGCGCCCGAGCCCGACGGCAGTCGCCGGGTGCGGGCCCGCCGGTCGGGTGTCCGGCACCGCCTAGCATGAGGGGAGCGGTACGTCGAGAAAGGTGCGCCATGGCGAGGGCAGCCCAGCGGTCCGGGCGGGCGGCGCGCCCCAGCGTCTGGCTGGCGGGCGGGGAGCCCCGCCGCAGCGGGCGCGGCGGCGGGGGGCAGCCGTCCGGGCTCGACCGGGAGCGGATCACCGAGGTCACCGTCCGGCTCCTGGACGCCGAGGGCCTGGCCAAGTTCTCCATGCGCCGCCTGGCCGCCGAGCTGAACGTGACGGCGATGTCCGTCTACTGGTACGTGGACACCAAGGACGATCTGCTCGAACTCGCCCTGGACGCCGCCTTCGGCGAACTCGTGCTGCCCGACCCGGCGGCCGACGAGGACTGGCGCGAGCAACTGCGCGCCCTGGCGAAGGAGTACCGCGGGCTGCTGGCCCGGCACCCCTGGCTGTCGCCACTGGCCGGGAGCTTCCTCAACATCGGGCCCAACGCGCTGGCGTTCTCCGGGGCGGTCCAGCAGGTCATCCGCAGGACCGGGCTCCCCGCGGACGGCGTCACCGGCGCGATCGCGGCCGTCTTCCAGTTCGTGTACGGGTTCGGCACGATCGAGGGCCACTTCCTCGACCGGGTCGCCGGTACGGGGATGACCCCGGACGAGTACCACCGCAACGCCCTCAGCGCGGTCACGGAGTCGTCGGACGTCCCCGACGTCATCCAGGAGTCGACGCGCATCATGGACGCCCGGGGCGGCGACACGGTCGAGGAGATGATGGAGCGGGACTTCGCCTTCGCGCTGGATCTGCTGGTCGCGGGGATCGAGGCGATGGTGGCCCGCAGCCGGGGATGACCGCCCGGGCCTCCTCCCGCCCGCGCCGTGCCCGACCTGCACCCACGGCCCGTTCCAGTCGTCGCTGAGGACGATCAGGGAGACCCGCGGGTCCCGCCTGGCGTTGCGCGTCCTGGCGCGCTCCGGGTACGTGGAGACCACGATCCGGCCGGGGCCGTCGACCCCGCAGGTCAGCGGCGAGCCCTGGGGGCCGCTGTCGGCGCGGCGGGTGAGCAGGACCGCTCGGTGCCGGGGACGGACGAACGAATCGCAGCAACTCGGCCGGGGACACACGGGTGTTCGTCGGCACCTGGGGTGCCATGGGCCGACTTCAGGACGGCACCGCCGCTCCCACGGCCTCCGCCGCGTTGTCGTACACGGGCACGTCGCGCCGCAGCCCCGTCAGCTCCAGGAGGCGGCCCACCACGCCGCCGGGGGTGGCGACGAGGTGCAGTCGGACACCGGGAGGCAGCCCGCGGCGGACCTGGTTGATGAGACGGATGCCCTGCGAGTCCATGAAGCGGGTGCGCGTGAGGTCGAGGACGAGGGTTCGCGACGCGTGGGAGAGGGTGCCGGCGCCTGCCATGATCAGCGGCAGGAGTTCGAAGGCGTTGGCGACGTCGACCTCCTCGGGCAGGGGGAGGAGCACGTACTCGGGAGGTCCGGTGGAGGCGGGAGGGTGCGAGGAATAGGACACGGTGCTCACCTGGCAGTCGTTCGTCCGGCTTTCCGTACGGCCACTTCCTGACCCGGACGTCCATTGCACCATGCCCCGGGCGCGGGGCGGAAGCCGTGGTTCACCGCTGTCCTCCGGCTCCGGGGCGCAGGTCCGGGAGTCACCTCCTGGCAACCGAGCAGTTAGAGTTGCCTGCGTCCTGTGCTCGCAGTCAGGAATGTGCTGCGGAGCTCTCCTGCGCACGGCCGGTGGCCGTGCATGCCGAAGAGGTTCGTGGTGGTTGCGTCCCGGTTTCCTGAATTGCCCCGATTTCCGGATGGTTTCGACCTGGCCGAGGCGCTCACCGGCGCGGCTCGGCGACTGCACGAGACCTCCACCCCGCACAGCGCCCTGGACACGGCGGTCCGGCTCGCGGTGGAGCTGATGCCCGGTGCCGAGCACGCGGGGATCTGCGACATGGAACGGGACAGCCGGCGCCGCACCCTCGCCCGGACCGACGACATCGTGCGGCTCGCCGAGGAACAGCCGGACACCGGCCTCTCCGACACCGGGCTCTCGGAGGACGACGGCCTCCCCGAGGGCGAAGTCCCCGAGGTTGGGGTCCCCGGGGAACGGGGACGGCCGCACTGGGACCGGCTGTGGCACGCCCCGGTGGCAGAGGTGACCGACAGCACCCGGGACGCGTCCGGGCGCGTCCTGTCCGACCTGGGTCTGCGGTCCGCGCTGTCCCTGCGGCTGCGCGCCGAACGCCGCCGGCTCACCGTGCTCACCGTCTACGCCCGCAAGCCGCACGCCTTCGACGAGGCCACCCGGCGGGTGGGCCGGCTGCTCACCGCCCACGTGGGCATCGCCCTCGACTCCGCCACCGTGCGCGAGCAGCTCACCGAGGCCATGCGCACCCGTGACCTGATCGGCCAGGCCACCGGCATCCTCATGGAACGCATGGGCATGGACGCGTCCGCCGCCTTCGACAGCCTGGTGCGCGCATCGCAGCGGGAGAACACCAAGCTGCGCGACCTCGCCCGCCGTATCGTCGACTCGCTCAACAGCCCTGAGGGCAGCCGCTGACCCGGCCGGCCCGCACACCGTCCGCCACCGCGCCACCGAGTCGGCACGCACACCGTCGCCCGCCCGCACCGAGTGGGCACGCACACCGTCGCCCGCCCGCACCGAGTGGGCACGCACACCGTCCCCCACCCGCCACCGACCGGGCGGGCGGCCGGCGCTGCCGCCCTGAAAGAGCGCGCCGTTCACGGTCGTCGCCCTTCGCCCGCTCCGCCGGGGATCCTCCGGCACCCGTCCGGACATCCGCCCGACACCACGCCGGGGATGGCGCCCTCGCACGCGGCGTGCCCGCTCCATCGGCGCCCGGCCCCCGCCCGACGGACCGCCGCCCCGCCCGCCACGGCAGCTGATCCCCGCCCGCCGGGACGGCCGTCGCCGTGCGGGAAGGGGTGGAGAGCCGACCAGCCGGGGCCGCCAGCCCTGTTCGCGGACGGCCGCCGACCCTGCTTGGGAACGGCCGTCGGGCCGGTCCCGGGACGGCCGTCGACCGGAACCGGTGGCGTCAACGGCTGCCGACGGGATATCCGTACGGTCATGACATCCGAGACTCCCGACACGCTGGACCACGCGATGGCCCGCAGCAGCGGTCTCGACACTCTGCTGCGCGACCTCACGGACCGCGCGGTGGAGGAGGTACGCGGTACCTCCGCATGCAGCATCACGGTGCGCCGGGCCGACCGGCTGCTGACCCTGGCGGGCAGCGACGGTCTGCCGAGCGGACTGGACCAGCGTCAGTACGAGAACGGCTCCGGCCCGTGCGTGGAAGCGGCCGAGACGGGCCGTGAGCAGTACTCCCCCGACCTGACCGTGGAGTCCCGCTGGCCCGAGTACACCCGGTACGCGCTGTCGGCCGGGGTGCGGAGTGTGCTGGCCATGCCGCTGGACGTGACGAACGGCCGCGGCGCCGCGCTCAACCTCTACGCCGAGCAGCCCGGGGCGCTCGAACGCGGGCGGGACCGGGCCCGCGTCTTCGCGGCCAGGGCGGCGGACGCCGTCAGTACCGCCCTGCACATCGAGGACCGTGAGCACACCGCCGCGGACGTGCGCACCGCCCTGCTCTCGCGCAGCGTCATCGACCAGGCGATCGGCATCCTCATGGCGCGCGAGCGGATCGACGCCGAACGCGCGCTGGAGCGGCTGCGCCGCGTGTCGCAGGACCGGAACATCAAGCTCCGTGACCTGTGCGGCCAGTTGGTGTCGCGTACGGCGGAAGGGTTCTCGCCGGGCCGCAACTGAGGCGGCCCCACTCGTCTGACCGAGCGTGCCCATCGGGTCGACCGAGCCTCCCCGTCGGGCTGCTTGCGCGGACCCACCCGGCCGACCAGCCCTGCCTGCCTGCCCGGCTGCCCGGCTGCCCGGCTGCCCAATTGACCGAGCTGATCGAGCGCTCCCGCCCGGCCGGAGCCGACGGTGGCTGCCCCGGGCCGGAACCGGGGCTGCTCAACCCGGTCGGGAGGGACGTTCCCCCGAACCCGAACCGCCTGGACGTCCAGCTCCACCCGCAGCGTGGGGCCGACGGCCGCGATGCCGGCCGGACGACGTGGTGGTAGCGCATCGCGAAGTCCTCGCGCCGCAGTTCGGCCGGCGCCGCAGGTCGGCCGTGGCACGGAACGCCTCCCGGGCGCCGCCCCAGGGGTCCGGTCCGGTGCCGAGGTGGGTCGGATCCAGGTCGACGGGCCGCCGGATGCCGTGCAGCGTCAGGTCGCCGTGGACGGCACAGTGGTCGGGGCCCGCCGGGGTGAGGCCGGTGGACCAGTAGGTGATGCCCGGGCCGGTCGGCGTCCCGCCCAGGAAGTCCGCCGACCGGAGGTGGGTGTCGCGCGGGTCGTTGCCCGTGTCGATCGAGGCGGCCCGGATCCCCGCCGCCACCCGGGACGCGGTGACGCCGACCGCTATCCGGACCCGGCGGCCCCGGACCCTGCGGCCCCGGACCCGGGGGCACCGGCCGAGGCGGCCCCCGACCCTGCGGTCCCGGCCGAGGCGTCCGGCGCAGCAGCGTCCACGGCGGCAGGGGCGACGGGCGTGGACTCGGCGGCCTGGGCGAGGGCGCCGGACGTGCGCAGCGGGACCTCCTTGATGAACAGGGTCACCACCAGGGCCAGGAGCGCGATCGGCGCGACGTACAGGAAGATGTCGGCGATGCCGTGGCCGTAGGCACTCTCCAGCCAGGTGCGGATGCCGGGCGGCAGCAGGTCCATGTCGGGGATGGCGCCGCTGCCGGCGGACTCGGCGGCCGCTGCCCGCTCCTGCGGGGCGAGCGTGCCGATCGTGTCGGTGGCGTAGTGGCTGATCCGGGAGGCCATGACGGAGCCGAGCACCGAGACGCCCACCGCGCCGCCGAGGGACCGGAAGAAGGTGACGACCGAGGACGCGGCACCGAGGTCGTGCGGGGCGACCTGGTTCTGCGTGCAGAGCACCAGGTTCTGCATCATCATGCCGACGCCGAGTCCCATGAGGCCCATGAACAGGGCGATGCGCCAGTACGGGGTGTCGTAGCGCATGGTGCCCATCAGGCCCAGACCCGCCGTGAGCAGCGCACCGCCGACGACCAGCCAGCTCTTCCACCGGCCGGTGCGGGTGATGATCAGACCGGAGACGGTGGACGACACGAACAGTCCGCCGATCATCGGGATCGTCATGACGCCCGACATGGTCGGGGACTGTCCCCGCGCCAGCTGGAAGTACTGGCTGAAGTAGACCGTGCCCGCGAACATCGCGATGCCGACGAACAGCGAGGCGAGGGACGCCAGCGTGATGGTGCTGTTGCGGAACAGGCGCAGGGGGATGATCGGCTCGGCCGCCCGGGTCTCGACGAACAGGAAGACCAGCGTGAGCGCGATCGATCCGCCGACCATCACATAGGTCTGCCAGGACAGCCAGGCGTACTTGTCGTCGGCGAAGGTGACCCAGACGAGCAGCAGGCAGACGGCGGCGGTGACGAAGAAGGCGCCGGCCCAGTCGACCTTGACCTCGCGCTTGACCACCGGCAGGTTCAGCGTCTTCTGCAGGACGAGCAGCGCGATGACGGCGAACGGCACGCCGACGTAGAGGCACCAGCGCCAGCCGAGCCAGCTGGTGTCCGTGATGACACCGCCGAGCAGCGGTCCGCCGACGGTCGCGACGGCGAACGTGGCGCCCAGGTAGCCGGAGTAACGCCCGCGCTCACGCGGGGAGATCATCGCGGCCATGATGATCTGCGCCAGGGCGGACAGCCCGCCGGCGCCCAGGCCCTGGATGACGCGCGCCGTGATCAGGGTGCCGGGGTTGTGCGCCATGCCCGCCACCACGGACCCGATGACGAAGACCACCAGGGCTATCTGGACCAGGGCCTTCTTGCTGATCAGGTCGGCCAGCTTGCCCCAGAGCGGGGTGGACGCGGTCATCGCCAGCAGGGAGGCGGTGACCACCCAGGTGTAGGCGCTCTGGCCGCCGCCGAGGTCGGCGACGATCTCGGGCAGGGCGTTGGTGACGATGGTGGAGGACAGGATCGCGGCGAACATGCCGAGCAGCAGGCCCGACAAGGCCTCCATGATCTGCCGGTGCGTCATCGGAGCCTGGTTCTCGGAGGAGCCTCCCCCGTGCTTGGCATGAGCCCGCACACCGGATGGTGTGGTCGTTGCCATGGACGTCCTTCTTCAGGTGCTTGCGGGTGTACGGGTGGTCTGTGCGGAGCCGGGAGCCGCCGGCCGGGGCAGGGACGCCGCGGGGCGGGAGCCGGTGCGGCAGTCGTCGAAGCTGTCCCTCAGGCGGGCCATGAGGTGGGCGAGCAGGGTGACGTCGTCGTCGGACCAGTCGGCGAGGCGTTCGGCGAGCAGGCGGGTGGTGTGCCGGAACAGCTCGTCCAGCTGGGCGCGGCCGGAGGGGGTCAGGCGCAGGATGCGCGAGCGCTTGTCGGCGGGGTCGGGCAGGCGTTCCAGCCAGCCGCGGTCGGCCGCCCGGGCGACGTGGCGGCTGGTCACCGACATGTCCACGGCCAGCAGCTCCGCCATCCTGCCCATGCGCATGTCGCCGTGCCGTCCGAGCAGGGCCAGCACGGAGGCCGACCCACTGGGCCACTCGGGCAGGGTGAGCCGCCGCATCTCGCGTTTCACCGCGCCGAAGGCGCTGAACTGCCTGACCAGCTCCTCGTACTGGGCCTGCGCGGCCATGGCATCTCCCCACTTCGTTGCTCGGAGCAACCATGCAGGTAGATGATTGCTACAGGCAAATAAAAACCGGGGAAGCGGCCTCAAAACTTGGCAAAGGCATGTATGGCGCCAGTAAACGCCCAGCTCAGAGCGGTGCCGGGCGAAGGGCGACGGTGACGGGTGAAGGCTGAAGGGCGACGGAGGGGAGGCCGCGTCAGCACGGGGTGCGGCGGGCGCAGGGCTCTCGACAGCGCGGAGTCCGCGCCCTCGCCCGCCCCCTTTCCGCCCCCCTCCCCTTCCTTTCCCGCCCCTTCCCGCCCCGTCCCTGTTCTCTCCCCCCTGCCCGGTGCACCGAACGGCTCCCGCCCGTCCCGGTACGGCCGTTCGGGCGCCGCCCCCGGTTGGGGTGGCCGTACCGGATTCGCTAGGGTCTCGGGCCATGGCTAACACCCAGGGCCCCCAGGGCAACCACGACCCCGCTGGCAGCACCCAGATGTTCCGTGCGTTCGTCGACGAGGCCCCTCAGGGCCGGCAGGCCGCCGCGTCGAGCGGCGGGCCCCGGATCGGCCTGATCGTCGGTGTCGTCGTCGCCGTGGCCGTCGTCGCGGCGGTGGCCTGGCTGGCGCTGAAGTAGCCGACATGTGCGGAGGCCGCCGGTTCCACCCTCGGGGGTGCACCGGCGGCCGTTGACGCACGTGGGGACCTGTCGGCGGACCGCGGTGGTCCGTCCGCCCGGCCGACAGGTCTTCTTCTGCCCCGGGCTGCGGCCGGGCGTGCCACGCTGCGCCGGGCCCGGTGTTACCGCCGGGCCCAGGCCCCGCGACAACACCGGGTCTACGCCCTGGAGCCCTCGTTCGACCGCCCGTCAGATGCCTGTGTCCGCTGCTCAGTCGGAGATGAGGCCCTCGCGCAGCTGGGACAGGGTCCGCGTGAGCAGGCGCGAGACGTGCATCTGGGAGATGCCGACCTCCTCGCCGATCTGCGACTGGGTCATGTTGGCGAAGAAGCGCAGCATGATGATGCGCCGTTCGCGCGGCGGCAGTTTGGCGAGCAGCGGCTTGAGCGACTCCCGGTACTCCACGCCCTCCAGGGCCGCGTCCTCGTAGCCCAGACGGTCCGCGAGGGAGCCCTCGCCGCCGTCGTCCTCGGGGGCCGGGGAGTCCAGCGACGACGCCGTGTACGCGTTGCCGACCGCGAGACCGTCGACGACGTCCTCCTCCGACACCCCCAGCACGGCCGCGAGTTCGGGCACCGTCGGCGAGCGGTCCAGCTTCTGGGAGAGCTCGTCGCTGGCCTTGGTGAGCGCCAGGCGCAGCTCCTGCAGCCGGCGCGGCACCCGCACCGACCACGACGTGTCGCGGAAGAACCGCTTGATCTCGCCGACGACCGTCGGCATCGCGAACGTCGGGAACTCGACGCCCCGTTCGCAGTCGAAGCGGTCGATGGCCTTGATCAGGCCGATGGTGCCGACCTGGACGATGTCCTCCATCGGCTCGTTGCGCGAGCGGAAGCGCGCCGCGGCGTACCGCACGAGCGGGAGGTTGAGTTCGATCAGGGTGTCCCGGACGTAGGCGCGCTCGGGGCTGTTCTCGTCCAGCGCGGCGAGCCGCAGGAACAGGGAGCGGGACAGGGTGCGGGTGTCGATGGCCGCCGGGTCCGGGAGGCCGGGCGCCGGCTCGGCCGGGAGGGCCGGTGCGTCATCGATGGGGCCGAGTGCGTCGAGAGCATGGGGAGCTGCTGACTCGCTCTCCGTGGGCGTGAGCACCTTCGAGCTGCCCTGTTCTACGGACATGCCACCCCCTTTGGGTCGCGGGACGGTCGCGGCCGGCGTTCCCCGGAGCGAGGAACGCAGCCTTCACCTGAATACCGGAGCCGGAGCTCCGGCAAACGCTCTTCCCGCAGAATGTCACATGTCGGCAACGCTCTGAAGTGACAAGTCGACATCTGAGACGCGAATCGGCCCTGGAAACACGGGTTCTGACGGGTTTTCGGGGGTCGAGACCAGGAATGGGCACTGATGAGCGAATCGCGCTCGTGAGGGTTACGCGTCGATCCGGTTCGCGGACCGCAGCCGCTGGAAACTGCGCGCCAGCAGCCGGGACACGTGCATCTGCGAGACGCCCAGCTCCGCACTGATCTGTGACTGGGTGAGGTTGCTGTAGTACCGCAGCAGCAGGATCCGCTGCTCGCGCTCGGGCAGCTGGACCAGGAGGTGGCGGACGAGGTCGCGGTGCTCCACGCCGTCCAGCGCGGGATCCTCGTAGCCGAGCCGGTCCAGCAGGCCGGGCATCCCGTCGCCCTCCTGGGCCGCCTCCAGCGAGGTGGCGTGGTAGGACCGCCCCGCCTCGATGCAGGAGAGCACTTCCTCCTCGGTGATGCGCAGCCGTTCGGCGATCTCCGCGGTCGACGGGGACCGTCCGAACGCGGTCGTCAGGTCCTCGGTCGCGCTGCTGACCTGCACCCACAGCTCGTGCAGCCGGCGCGGTACGTGCACGGTGCGGACGTTGTCGCGGAAGTACCGCTTGATCTCGCCGACGACCGTCGGCATCGCGAACGTCGGGAACTGCACGCCCCGTTCCGGATCGAACCGGTCGATGGCGTTGATCAGCCCGATGGTGCCGACCTGGACGACGTCCTCCATCGGCTCGTTGCGGGAGCGGAAGCGGGCCGCGGCGTAACGCACCAGGGGCAGGTTGGCCTCGATGAGCGCGGCGCGCACCCGGGTGTGCTCGGGGGTGCCCGGTTCCAGGTCCTTGAGCTGGCCGAAGAGCACCTGGGTCAGGGCCCTGGTGTCCGCGCCCCGGCGCTTCGCCGGGGTGGGCTCCGCCCCGGCCTCGCGGGTCTCCGCCGAGGGGGGCCGGAAGCCGACGGGGGCGCGTGTGCCGGGCGCGGAGTGGGTGCCGCCGGTGGACTGCGTGCCTCCCCCGCCGCTGGGAGCGGCCGTACCGCCCGGCGTCGCCATACCGCCCGGCGTCGCCATACCGTCCGGAGCAGTCGTACCGCCCGGAGTCGCCGTGCCGTCCGGAGCCCCCGGGCCGTCCGCGCCGCCGGGGGCCCGCGAGCCGCCCGGGGGCTGCGTACTGCCCGTGCCGGCCGCGTTGCCCGGACCCTGCGGGCTGCCCGCCGAGCCGGTGGGCCGGGTGCCGGCGGACGGCTGCGAGCCCGAGGAGGACGGGGTGGCCGGTGCCGGGACGGGGTCCGGGGAGCGGGCCGGAGCCGGAGCCTGGGCGGACACCTGGTCCTGGGGCGGCGCAGTACTGGCCGACACGGTCAACGCCACCTCTTCATCGGTCAAACGTCCGTCAACTCATCCGTCAAAAGCGGTCATAGCATCACAAGACAGACTCACTGTGTGCAAGCACCGGCATATTCCGTGTTGACGGTGAAAAGCCATGTATCCGAACGTGTCCGACGCGCAGGAGCCCCCCGCCGGGACGGCGGAGGGCTCCGGACGGGGCGGGAGTCGGGTCAGAACTCGTAGTCGGCGATCACCCACGTGGCGAACTCGCGCCACAGCGCGACGCCCGCCTCGTGGTCCGGGTGCGTCAGGTACCGGCGCAGGGCGTCCTCGTCGTCGAAGGCCGAGTTGATGGCGAAGTCGTAGGCGATCGGCCGGTCGGTGATGTTCCAGGCGCACTCCCAGAAGCGCACCTCGGGGATCCTCTTCCCGAGCGCCCGGAACGCCTCGACGCCCTTCACGACCCTCGGGTCGTCCCGCCGCACGCCCTCGTCGAGCCGGAAGAGCACCAGGTGACGGATCATCACTTGCCTCCGTTGGCGAGCCAGGTCATGAAGTCGCCGATCGCGGACGCCGCGTCCGATATGCCCTCGAAGCCGACCAGGACGTAGTCCGCGGCCGTCTCCGGATCCGTGATGATCACATACAGCGCGAAGGCAACCAGCGCGTAGACGGCGACCTTCTTCGCGTTCACCGCCATCGCGGCCCTCCCTAGTCCCAGTGCTGTGCCGGTGTCGCACATGCCGAGCGGGCCCATGATCGCACGAAGGGCCCCGTCTGACGACGAGGCCCTTCACCAGCGGTAGCGGTGGGATTTGAACCCACGGTGACTTGCGCCACACTCGCTTTCGAGGCGAGCTCCTTCGGCCGCTCGGACACGCTACCGAGGGAGACCTTACAGCACGGTGGGGGATGCTCCGAAATCGGTTTTCAGCGGTTCCGGAAGAACTCCGTGAGCAGCGCGGAGCACTCCTCGGCCAGCACGCCCTCGATCACCTCGGGCCGGTGGTTCAGGCGCCGGTCGCGGACGACGTCCCACAGGGACCCGACCGCGCCGGCCTTCTCGTCGCGGGCGCCGTAGACGACCCGGTCCACCCGGGACTGCTGCACCGCGCCCCCGCACATCGTGCAGGGCTCCAGCGTCACCACGAGGGTGCAGCCGGTGAGCCGCCACTCGCCCAGCCGGGCGGCGGCCCGGCGCAGGGCGAGCACCTCGGCGTGCGCGGTGGGGTCCCCGGCGGCCTCGCGTTCGTTGTGGGCGGTGGCCAGCACGGTGGTGCCGTCCGGGCCGAGCAGGACGGCACCGACGGGCACGTCGCCGCCCCGGACGGCGCGTTCGGCCTCGTCCAGGGCGCGGCGCATCGCGGGCCGCCAGGGGTCCCGGACCGGGTCCGGCGGTCTGTCGGTGGTCGGCACGGTCAGCGGACGGTCTCCAGGACCTCCGAGGCGCCCAGCACCTCGGCGATCTCGTTGAGGGCGTCCGAGGTCATCGAGCGCAGCTCCTTCTCGCTGACCCCCAGGTCCTCCAGGACCTGGGCGTCGCCGACCGGGCCGTGCGGAACGGCGTCGGCGGACGCCGCCGCGGCGGGGCCGTCGGCGTCCTCGTCGTCGTCCGGCTCACCGTCCTCGGTGCCGTCGAGATCGAGGGCGTCCAGGTCGGTGCCGTCGTCGCCGGGTTCCCGGCCGAGCAGCTCGTCGGTGAGGAGGATCTCGCCGTAGCTGCTGCGGGCGGCGGCAGCGGCGTCGGACACGTAGATGCGAGGGTCCTCCTCGCCGTCCACGCGGACGACCCCGAACCAGCCGTCCTCCTGCTCGATCAGCACGAGCACCGTGTCCTCGTCGGGAGAGGCGTCCCGGGCCAGGTCGGCCAGATCCGACAGGGTCTCCACATCGTCGAGCTCCGTGTCGCTCGCTTCCCACCCGTCTTCGGTGCGCGCGAGCAGTGCGGTGAAGTACACCGTGACTCTCCCACTGGTCAGAGGCGTGCCGGTCGGGGGTTCCCCCGGCGGAGGTTGTGGGCGTGGAGTGCTCGAGAGCCCCGCCCACTCGGAATCGTGGCAGAAACAAGGCCGTCAGGGGATGTCTTCGACTCCCTGTGTCCCGCGGTTTTGATCGCATGTCGCCCGACGCGCCCCGGTCACCGGCGCACCGGTGAAGGCCACCGGTGGCACGCAGCCGCCGCGTGTGGCTTCACGCTCCGGATGGTACGCGGCCGGACCGCCCCCGTGCGCGGGTCCCGCGGGCGAGCCCCCGCGGCGTCCCGCCGCCTCGGCCCTGCGCCCCGGTGACCGACGGGCCGAAGGGTTCCGACTACCAGCGGAACGTCCGCATCCGCATCGCGTGTCGCAGCCGGGCCGCCTTGGCTCGGCGCGGCTGGACCCGGTCGCGCAGGGCTCGGGCCTCCGCCAGTTCCCGCAGGAACAGGGCACGTCGTCTGCGCCGTTCGGCCTCCGTCTCGGCGGCCCGTTCCGCGGCGGTGCGCGGGCCCGTGCGGAACACCGCCCCGGGGGCCTCTCCGGGTGTCTCCCCGGGGGCCGCGCCGACGGCTTCGCCGACGCCCTCGCCGGGGGCCGTGCGCCTCGACGGATCGCGTCGGGCATCCTGCTCTGGCATCGTTCACCACCCCAGTCCGTCCCTCCCACCTTCCCCCGGACGTGGGGTTTGACGCCAGTGATCGGGTGGTGATGCCGCAGGTGGCTTGCCCTGCGGGGGGACTCCGGGCCTCCGGCGCCCGGTTAGTGTGGGGGCATGCGTCTCCACGTCGTCGACCACCCGCTGGTCGCCCACAAGCTCACCACGCTGCGCGACCGGCGCACCGACTCCGCGACCTTCCGCCGTCTCGCCGACGAGCTGGTCACCCTGCTCGCCTACGAGGCCACGCGCGACGTGCGCACGGAGCAGGTCGACATCCAGACGCCGGTCGAGCGGACCACGGGCGTCAAGCTGTCCCACCCGCGCCCGCTGGTGGTGCCGATCCTGCGGGCCGGTCTCGGCATGCTCGACGGCATGGTCCGGCTGCTGCCGACCGCCGAGGTCGGTTTCCTCGGCATGATCCGCAACGAGGAGACGCTCCAGGCGTCCACCTACGCGACCCGGATGCCGGAGGACCTCTCCGGACGCCAGGTGTACGTGCTGGACCCGATGCTCGCCACCGGCGGCACGCTGGTCGCCGCGATCCAGGAGCTGATCGAGCGGGGCGCCGACGACGTGACCGCCGTGGTCCTGCTGGCCGCGCCCGAGGGCGTGGAGGTCATGGAGCGCGAGCTGGCCGGCACGCCGGTGACGGTGGTGACCGCCTCGGTCGACCAGCGGCTCAACGAGCACGGCTACATCGTGCCGGGCCTGGGGGACGCGGGGGACCGCATGTACGGAGCAGCTGAATAGCCGAGCCGCCGAGCCGCCGAGTAGCTGAGTAGCCGAGTGGCCGCGTCACCCCGAGTACTGAGGAGCCGGCCGGCCGCGCAGGAGGCGGGTGCGCGCTGCGCACGCGCGGGCGGGGCGGCGTCGGCCGGGCCGAGAGCGGCGGACGGTTCCGTGCGGTGTCTGGACGGCACTGTGGCGGGGGCGGCGCCCGGGGCGCCGGTGCGGGCCGACTCACTCGCCGCGCGTCGCCCCGGTTGCTTCCCGGCGCGCATGGACCGCCTTCCGGGGGCTACCGGCCGTCTTCCCTGGCTAGCCGCCCCGGTTCAGCACTTCTTCCCGGTGGGTGCCGGCTCGGGCTTCGCCAGTGCGGTCAGGGCCCGGTCGGCGGCGGCCTTGTCCGTCAGCCGGGTGAAGCCGTCACCGATGATGAGGTCGACCTCGGTGCCCTTGCGGGCGGCGTCGGTGCGCGGCTGGGCCCCGGAGAGATGGGTGCCGAGCACCGGCAGCGTGGTGTTGAGGGCGGAGGTGGGACCGAGCAGCACCCCGGCGCCCTTGACCTTCTTGTCGTACTCCTTGGTCGCGTTGCCGACCTCGCCGATCTTGAAGCCCCGCTTCTTCAGCTCGTCCGCGGTCTTCTTCGCCAGACCCGTACGGGTGGTGGCGTTGAGTACGTTGACGGTGATCCCGCTCGGCCGGGGGAGTACCCGCGGGCTGGGCGAAGGGCTCGCCTTGGCGACGCACGCCGCCTTGGTGCCGACCGCGGAGGCCGAGTCGCCGCCGCCGGTGAAGACGTCGATGAGCTGCAGGGTCCCCCAGCCGCCCACGCCGAGCACGGCGACGGAGGCGGTGCCCAGGAGTACGAGTCGGCCGCGGCGCCGGGGACGGCGCATCCGCGGGTACTTGTCACCCCTGATCCGGTACTGGCCGCCCATGCCCGGGGGAGTCAGCATGCTCATGAGCGCAGCGTAGTGCGCTCCGGCGGCAATGCCTACCAGATGATCATTCGACTGCGCGCGCGGGCATACGAAAGAACCCGAAAGGGCCAAACGGTCCTTCGGGCGAGGGGTGTGGAGGGGTGCGGCGGGCTCGGTCAGCCGCGGGGGGTGGCCTGCGGGCCCAGGTGTGGTCGCGGCCGGAGGGCGGTGCGCGGTCGGCCCGCAGTCCGTCGGTCGGGGCTCCGTGTCCGTCGATGCCCGGTAGGGGTGCCACGTCGCTCGATGACGGCGGGGCTCCCCGCAGCCCGATGCCCGGTGGAGGTTCCGTGCCGCTCGATGCCGGGCCGTGGCTTCGTCGGCGGAGGTCCGGTCGGGTGACGGTCAGTCCAGTTCGAGGACGCGGGCGTGCAGGACCTGGCGCTGCTGCAGCGCCGCGCGCACCGCGCGGTGCAGGCCGTCCTCCAGGTACAGGTCGCCCTGCCACTTCACGACGTGCGCGAAGAGGTCGCCGTAGAAGGTGGAGTCCTCGGCCAGCAGGGTCTCGAGGTCGAGTTGCTGCTTGGTCGTCACGAGCTGATCGAGGCGGACCGGGCGCGGCGCCACGTCCGCCCACTGCCGGGTGCTTTCCCGGCCGTGGTCGGGGTACGGCCGGCCGTTTCCGATGCGCTTGAAGATCACACGGAAAGCCTACCGGTCAAGAGCTTCCCGGCGCAGCCTTGGCGCCGCAGTGCCGCGCGGGAAATGACATCCGAAAGCGGGGCGTACCGGAAACCGGGGCCCGTCGTGGGCGAGGGCGGGGCGGCGCGGCCGGGGGGACGGCGGGGCAGCGCGGCCGAGAGTTGCTCCCGGCGCCCCCGGCGGTGCTCCTGCGCGTCCCCGGCGGTGCTCCTGCCCCCGCGGCCCGGTGCGCCCTGCGTCCGCCGGCCCGGGGTGTGGGGCGTGAGGGGCGGCGGGTTCTCGGTTGCCCAGCCCCCGAGGGCGGGCCTGGTGGCGCTGCGGGGCCTGCCCCGGCGGTGTTCCCCGCCCCCGCGCCCCGGCGCGCCCTGCATCCGCCGGGGCCCCGCCCCGTCGGCCGGACCGTCCGGGACTTTGGCGAGCCTGCCCGCGCTGCCTGCCCGCCGGGATCCGCCCTCCCCGCACTTGTGCACAGGCTGTGGATCGCGCGGAGGGGGCAGCCGGGGGCGCGGCCGGCGCGCCCTGTGGCGGCCGTCCGGCCAGTGCCCCGAGACGCGTCTGCCCGTCAAGGAGCGGCGTCCGGTGCGAGTGCGTGCATGGCCGGCGCACGGCAGACGGCAATGTGACGACGGGACCCGGTGCCCCGACGGGCAGACCTTGCCTGCCGCCGCCCCGGCTAGCCCTTCGGGGCCTTGGACCCCTTCGGGGTCGCGGTGGCCCTCTCCGCCTTGGCGGCCTTGGCGGCGGCCTTCATCTCCTGCTTGTGGGCCCTGACCTTGGCCAGCGAGTCCGGGCCGGTGATGTCGGCGACGGAGCGGAAGGACTTCTCCTCACCGTAGGAGCCGGCCGCCTCGCGCCAGCCCGTGGGGCGCACGCCGAGCTGTTTGCCCAGCAGGGCCAGGAAGATCTGGGCCTTCTGCTTGCCGAAGCCGGGCAGCTCCTGGAGCCGCTTCAGCAGCTCGCCACCGGTGCCCACGTCGCGCCAGACGGCCTCGGCGTCCCCGTCGTAGTGCTCGACGAGGTACTGGCACAGCTGCTGGATGCGGCCCGCCATGGACCCCGGGTAGCGGTGCACCGCTGGCTTCTCGGAGAGCAGGGCGGCGAACGCCTCGGGATCGTGGGCGGCGATCTCGTGCGCGTCCAGGTCGTCCGAACCGAGCCGCCGGGCGATCGTCGCCGGGCCCTTGAACGCCCACTCCATCGGGACCTGCTGGTCCAGCAGCATCCCGGTCAGCGCGGCGAGCGGGCTGCGGCCGAGCAGCGCGTCGGCCTCGGGGTCCTGGGCGAGGTGCAGTGTGACGTCCATGCCCCGATGGTCGCGCGTCCCCGCCCGGCCCGCGCGCGGTGGGCGTCCGGTGCCGCGGGCGGGCCGCCGGGCAGCCGCGCCCGCCGCGGTGGACGGACCCGCTGCCGGGGCGGTCGGCTCAGCCGGGGCGCCAGTAGCCCAGGGCCTGCATCCGCTGCTTGGGCACGCCCAGCTCCTTGCGGGCGAAGGCGGACAGGGTGCGCGTGGTCGCCGTGTCGCAGGCGATCCAGACGTACGGGTCCGGGGTGGCCCGCAGCAGGTCGGGCAGCTCGGCCCGCACGCGCTCCACCAGGGCGGCGCCCGCGTCGCGGCGCGGGACCTCGCGCACCTCGTGCCGTGCCGGGTCCGCCGCCGACGGCAGGCCGTCCAGGGTGCCCTCGAACCAGATGGTGGCCGGTGCCGAACCCAGCGCTTCCAGCAGGGAGTTGATGGCCGGCAGCGAGGCGGGGTCGCCGACCGCGAGGACGTGCGAGGGGGCGGGCTCGGGAGGGTCGAAACTTGTGCCCTGGAGGGTGGCCTCGATGGTGTCACCGGGCTTCGCGGCCCGCGCCCAGTCGCTGGCGCACCCTTCGTGCAGTGCGAACTCCAGGGCGAAGGTGCCCGCCGCGGGGTCCGGTTCGACCAGGGTGTAGGCCCGCTGGTGCGGCTTGCCCGCGTTGTCGAACCACAGTCGCGCCCACATCGTCGGGTGGACGCCGGCCGTGGCCAGTAGTCCTCCGTCCGTGAACCGCAGCCGCCGGTAGTCGTCGGTGACGTCCTCGGTGTCCGTCACGGTGAACGTGAAGTCCTTCGCGCGCAGCAGTTTGAGGACCGCGCCCTCCCAACCCCGCCCCTGCCCCATCGCGTGTACACCCTTCGCGTACGATCCCGTCACGCTTACTTAGGCGAGCCTAACCTAAAGGGAATGAGGGGCACAGTGGCCGGCGAGATCTTCCGCGACGCCTGGGGCATCCCGCACCTGCGCGCGGGCGGTGTGCACGAACTCGCCCGTCTCCAGGGCCGGGTGACCGCCCTCGACCGGGCCTGGCAGCTGGAGGTCGAGCGGCACCGGGCGCAGGGCACGTCGGCGTCCTTCCTCGGCCCGGAGGCCCTGCCGTGGGACCGGCTGGCCCGGCGGGCCCGGCTGGCGGACACGGCCCGGCGCTGCTTCACCGCCCTCGAACGGCAGGACCCGGAGACCGCGGACTGGGTGCGCGCGTACGTGGACGGCGTGAACGAGGGCCTGGAGGCGGTGCGGGCCGGCGAACACGGAGGCTTGGCACCGGAGTTCACCCGCGTCGGACTGAGCCCCGGCCGCTGGGAACCGTGGACGCCGCTGGGCCTCTGGCTCGCCACCCACATCCTCTTCGCGGGCTTCCCCGCCAAGCTGTGGCGCGCCCACGTCGCCGAACACCTCGGCCCGGACGCGGTCGGCCTGTTCGCCGCCGACGGCCCCGGCACCTCCGGCAGCAACGGCTGGCTCGTCTCCGGGGACCGCACCGTCACCGGACGGGCCGTCATCGCCGGGGACCCGCACCGCTTCATCGAGGACCCCGGCGTCTACCAGCAGATCCACCTGTCCTGCCCGGAGTTCGACGTCGTCGGCCTCGCCGTGCCCGGCGTCCCGGGCATCGCCCACTTCGGCCACACCGGCACCGTCGCCTGGGCGATCACCAACGCCATGGCCGACTACCAGGACCTCTACCGCGAGCGGCTGCGGCGCACCGGCGCGGGCGTGGAGGCGCTCGGCCCGGACGGCACGTGGCGGCGAGCGGCCCGGCACACCGAGTCCGTCGAGGTGGCCGGGCAGGAACCGGTCACGGTCGAGGTCATCGAGACCGACCGCGGCCCGGTCGTCATCGGCGGCCCCGAGGGGCTGGAGGACGGCGGCACCGCCGCCGCGGCACCCCCGGTCGCCCTCGCCCTGCGCTACCCGCCCCGGGTCACCGCCGACCTGGGCTTCTCCGCCCTGCTGCCCCTGCTGCGGGCCCGCCGGGTCGAGGATGTGGACCGGGCCGCCGACCGGTGGGCCGAGCCGGTCAACGTGCTCCAGGCCGCCGACACCGAGGGCGGCACCCTGCACCGGGTGGCCGGCCGGGTGCCGCTGCGCGCCGAGGCCAACGGGCGGGGGCCGGTGCCCGCCTGGGAGCCCGGCCACGAGTGGCGGGGCTGGCACGAGCCGCCGCGCGCGGGACTCGCCGACGGCGTCGCGGTGATGGCCAACCAGCGCGGCCCGTCCGCCCCGCTCGGCGTCGAGTTCGCCCCACCCCACCGCGCCGACCGCATCACCGCGCTGCTGGCCGGACGGCGGCAGTGGTCCGCCGACGGCATGCCCGCGATCCACATGGACACCCACCTCGCCTCCGCCGCCCCCCTCCTGGACCTCCTCGCCGCACTCCCCGGAGACACCGGCGGTGACGGCGGTGACGGCGCGCCCCTCAGCGCCCCGGCCACCGCCCTGCGCGACCGCCTGCTGCGCTGGAACCGCCGGATGGACGCCGACAGCGCCGACGCGGCGGCGTTCGCGGCCGTGCGGGGCGCGCTGGTACGACGCCTCGCGGCGGAGCCGGTGTTCGCCCCGCTGGCCACCCCGCCCGCGTACCCCGAGGTGTACCTGCCCTGGCTGGCCCCGGTGCCGCGGATCGGGCACGCTCTCGAACACCTCCTCGCCGCCGACGACCTGTTCGGCATCGACCGTCCTGCCGCCGCCCGGGCCGCCCTGGAGGAGGTGGCCGCCCGGCCGCCGGCCGGCACCTGGGGCGACACCCACCGCCTCGTCCCCTGGCGGGCCCTGCCGCCCGCACAGCCCGTCGACGAGCCGGGCCTCTCCGGCGACCACGACTGCGTGCTCTGCACCTCCCCGGTGCCCGGTCTCACCGACCTCGCCGCCCGCGGGCCGGCCGCCCGCTACGTCTGGGACCTGGCCCGCCGCGAGGACAGCCGCTGGGTGGTGCCGTTCGGCGCGTCCGGCACCCCCGGCTCACCCCACCACCGCGACCAGCAGCCGCTGTGGCTCGCGGGAGACCTCGTCCCGGTCGTCACGGACTGGGCCCAGCTGCACAAGGAGAGCGATGTCTGACCTGCCCGACCCGTACGCCGCCCGCCCGGCCGTCCACGAACAACGCGTCGACGGCTTCGGATCGGTGCGCATCCTGCCGGTGGACCCGTCCGCCGACGCGCCCCTGCTGCACCGCTGGGTCAGTGCGGAACGCGCCTCCTTCTGGGGCATGAACGGCCTCACCGAGGAGCAGGTCGCCGGGATCTACGCCCACATGGACACTCTCGACACCCATCACGCGTTCCTCGTCCTCAAGGACGGCACCCCCGCCGCGCTGCTCCAGACGTACGAGCCCGGGGCGGACCGGGTCGGCGACTGCTACCCCGTCCGGCCGGGCGACATCGGCATCCACCTGCTGGTCGCCCCCGCCGACGGCGGCCGGGTCTCACCCGGCTGGACCGGCGGACTGCTCCGGGCCGTCGCCACGTACGCACTGGTGGGGCTGGACCGCGAGCGGGTCGTCATCGACCCCGACCCGGCGAACGAGAAGGCCGTGGCGCGCTTCCGCAGGCAGGGTTTCGAGACGGGACCCGTGGTCGTCCTCCCGGAAGTCGACCTGCCCGACGTGTACCTGCCGGAGAAGCGGGCCCAACTGGCCTTCCTCAGCCGCGAGGTAGCCTTCGGCGGGTGACTCCCGACGAACTCGTCGACCACTACGCACTGGAACCGATCCCGCGCGAGGGCGGCCTCTTCCGGCGGACCTGGACCGGTCCGGCGCGGCCCGACGGCCGTCCGGAGGGCACCGCGATCATCGCCCTCCTGACCGCCGGACCCGACGACTTCTCCGCCCTGCACCGCCTGCCCGGCGACGAGGTCTGGCACTACTACCTCGGCGACCCGCTGCGGCTGCTGCTCCTCGCCCCCGACGGCAGCACCCGCACACCGGTGCTGGGCCCGGACGTCCTCGGCGGCCAGCACGTCCAGCTCACGGTGCCGGCCGGCACCTGGATGGGGGCCCGGGTGGCCCCGGGGGGCGCCTGGACCCTGTTCGGCTGCACGATGGCCCCCGGCTTCACCTACGAGGACTACGAGCACGGTGCCGCCGGGAACCTGACGGCGCGCTACCCGGACCAGGCGGCCCGGATCGTGGAACTGTGCCGCCCATGAGACGACGAGGACCGGAGGGCGGGCCGGGGCCGACGGATCGGATCCCGCCGGACCGGAACCCGCAGGACCGGGGCCCGCAGGAGCGCGCCGGGGCGGCGGAGCGGGAGGCGGTGGGGCCCGGAGGGCCGGAACGGCGTCCGCCCGCATCGCCCCGGCCCGGCCACGGCCTGCTGACCGGTCAGGTCGCGCTGGTCACGGGCGCGGGCGGAGGCATCGGCCGGGGCATCGCCCTGCGGTTCGCCGAGGAGGGCGCCGCGGTGGCACTGCACTGCCGCACGGCGGAGGCACCCGCGCGCGAGGTCGCCGCCCGCATCCGGGAGGCCGGGGGTGCCGCCGTGGTCCTGCGGGCCGACCTGACCGACGAGGACGCCTGCCGGCGGCTGGTGCGCGAGGCGGCCGAGTGGGGCGGCGGCCGGCTGACCGCGCTGGTCAACAACGCGGGGGTGCAACCGCTCCGCCCCCTCGCCGACATGACGGCCGCCGAGTGGCGGGAGGTCGTCGACACCAACACCACCGGCGTCTTCGCCTGCACGCGCGAGGCGGCGCTGCTGATGCGCGACGGGGGCGGTGGCTCCGTCACCCACATCGCCTCGGTGGAGGCCCGCCACCCGGCCCCCGCCCACGCCCACTACGGCGCCTCGAAGGCCGCGGTGGTGATGCACGCCCGCTCGGCGGCCCAGGAGTACGGACCCTGGGGCGTCCGCGTCAACACCGTCTCGCCCGGCCTTGTCGGACGGGAGGGCCTGGAGGACGACTGGCCGGAGGGCGTACGGCGCTGGCGCGAGGCGTCCGCCGTGGGCCGGCTCGGCCGCCCCGAGGACGTGGGCGACGCCTGCGTCTTCCTCGCCTCTCCCCTGGCCTCCTGGGTGACGGGCCACGACCTGGTGGTCGACGGGGGTGCGACGGCCCGGCCGACGTGGTGAACGCGGGCGGGGCGGGGCGTGGGCCGGGCGGGACGGAGACGGAACCGCGCGGCGGCACGCGTCGCGGCGCGGCCGGTGGTCTCGTGGGCATGAAAGGACCGATGGGCTTCTGGGCGGGTGGAACCGGTGGGACAACGGGTGCCCCCGGCCGGTGGAACCGCCCGGGGCGGGCCGGCGATACGACCCGGGGACGGGCCGACGGCACCTTCCGGACGGGCCCGTGGAGACGACGAGCGGCCGACGACGGGGCTGACGATGGGGCCGATAGAGCGGCCGACCGAGCGGCCGACGAAGGGACCGGCGAAGCGGCCGACCGAGCGGCCGGCCCCGGCCCGGTGTCGCGGCGGGTGAGCAGACCGCGCCCGCCATCCGTACCCCCTCCGGAGCCGGAAGGCCGGGAGGCGGTACGACGTGGAACAACGGCGCAGCGAGTCGGTGGGCGGCGGCGGCAGGAACCGGGCCCCGCGCGGGGCCCGGTGGAGGCCGGACGGTCCGGGCCCCCGGCGGCTGCGGGCCCTGGTGCTGCTGGGCGGTGTCCTCGTGCTGCTCCTGCTCGGCAGCGCGGGCCCGGCCTCCGCCCACGCGGCGCTGCGCGGCTCCGACCCCCAGGACGGCAGCGTCGCCAAGACGGTGCCCGAGCAGGTCACCCTGACCTTCACCGAGTCCGTCGGCTTGATGGACGACTCGGTCCGCATCTACGGCCCCGACAACCGCCGGGTGCACGTCGAGGAGCCCCGGCACGCCGAGGGCGCCTCCGACACCGCCGTGGTCGAACTGCCGGACGACCTGGCCGAGGGCACCTACACGATCGCCTGGCGGGTGATCTCCGCCGACAGCCACCCCTCCTCCGGCGCCTTCACCTTCTCCATCGGCAAGCCCTCGCCCACCCCTCCCGCCGCTCCCACCGACCCGGGCGAGCACCCGGTGACGGCGAGCCTCTACAACACCGCGCGCTACCTCGCGTACGTCGCCGCCGTCCTGCTCATCGGCGCGGCGGCGTTCGTGGCCCTGTGCCGCCCGACGGACACCACCCCGCTGCGGCTGCCCCTGCTCACCGGCTGGTGGACCCTGCTCGGCTCCACCCTGGTCCTGCTGGTGCTGCGGGCACCGTTCGAGTCCGCGGCACCGCCGTCCGGCGTCTTCGACACGGAGGCCGTCAGCCGGGCGTTCGGCGGACGCCCCGCCTGGGCCCTGCTGGCCCGGCTGGCCCTGACCCTGCTGGCCGGGCTGTTCCTGCTCCGCCTCGCCCGTCGCCGGGGGGAGGACGGGCACCGCCCCACCGTCGCGCACCTCGCGGCGGGCGGCGCCCTGTCGGTCGGGTTCGCGCTGACCTGGGCGGCGGCGGAGCACGCCTCCGCCGGCATCCAGGTCCCCGTGGCGATGACGTCGTCCGTCGTGCACCTGCTGGCGACGGCGTGCTGGCTGGGCGGTCTCGTGTCCCTGCTCGTGATCCTGGTCCGGGCGGAGACCCCGCCGCCCACCGCCACCGTCACGCGCTTCTCCCGCGTCGCCTTCCTCTCGGTGGTCGTCCTCGCCGTCACCGGCGTCTACCAGTCCTGGCGCGGTCTCGGCTCCTGGGCGGCGCTGACCGGCACCCCGTACGGCAGGACCCTGACCGCCAAGCTGGTCGCGGTCGCCGTGCTGCTGCTGGTGGCCGGCCTCTCCCGCCGCTGGACGGCACGACTGGCCCAGGGGCGGGCCCGGGAAACGGAGGCGGCGCCCGTGCCGGACCGCGTGCCGGAACTGGTGACCGTCGGCGGCGACACCCGCCCGGCGCCGGCGGCGACGTCCCCGGCCGAACCGTCAGCGGGCGCCGCCCGCGCGACCGCGCCCCTCGGCGACGACGCGCCGGACTCCGAGGACACCCCGGACGCCTCCGCCGCGTCGGACACCGGGAACCGGCCCGCCCCCTCCGCCTCCGACGCCCCCCGGGGACCGGAGCCGCACGACCCCACGGACGCCGACGCCCGCCCCGCGGACTCCCCGGAGGACCTGCACCGGCGCGCCCTGCGCCTGTCGGTCCTGGTCGAGGTCGCGGTGGCCGTCGTGGTCCTGCTCATCACCACGGTGCTGACCAGCACCCTCCCGGCCCGCGCCCAGGCCGAGGCGGAGGCGTCCGGCCCGCCCCAGGTGGCCGGCCTCCCCGCGGCGACGTCCGTGACCATCCCCTACGACATCGGCTCCGGGAAGAACGGCATGGTGCAACTCACCCTGGACCCGGGCCGGGTGGGGGAGAACAGCGTCCAGGCGGTCACCTTCGGCCCGACCGGGGCGCTGGCCATCGTCCCGGAGGTGCGCCTCTCCTTCACCCTGGAGGCGAAGGACATCGGACCCATCGACGCGCGGCTCACCGACCGAGGCGGCTACTGGGCCACCAGTGACCTCGTCCTCCCGATCGAGGGCACCTGGACGATGAAGACGACCGTCCGCGTGTCCGAGGTGGACCAAGTCACCGAGACCCGCCGGATCCGGATCACCCGCTGACGGGCGCTCCCGCGCGGGAGCGCTGGTGGCTCGACGCGGGCCCGGCCCGCCCGGACGCACCGAGCCGCACCGGACGCACTGAGCGGTGCCGATCCGAGCCGTGCCGACCGGGTCCGACCGCCCTGCCGTGCCGCCGTGCCGCCCGCCCAGCGCGCCCCACAGGGCGGCGGCGGTCTCACCCGTCGACCCGGGTGCGGCCGAGCAGCCGGGACATGTCCTCCGCCGCGCGCACGGCCGCGTCACCGCAGCAGTTGTTGAACAGCACGTGCACCTGGTCCGTACGCCCGGCCAGTTCCCTCAAGCGCGGTATCCACCCGGTGAGTTCGTCCTCCTGGTACCGGTGCCGGAACCGGTCCTCCTTGCTGCCCCGGCCCCACGCGGTGCTGCGCCCGTGGAAGCGCACCACGGACAGCCGGGACGAGGTCACCGGCGCGACCGGCGGGATGGACGACGGCAGCGACTGCGCCATGTCGATCCCCACGGCGGCCACTCCCCAGCGGGTGAGCAGGTGGGACGTCCGGTCCGCGCGTCCCTCCTCCCACCACGACGGGTGCCGGAACTCCACGGCCACCGGCCAGCCCCGCGCCCGGCGCGCGCACTCCTCCACGAAGTCCTCGCCGCGTGCCCCCGCGCGCACCCACGGCGGGAACTGGAACAGCACGGCGCCCAGCCGCCCGCCGTCCCGCAGCGGGGTGATCCCCTCGGCGAACCGTTCCCACACCGCGTCCCGCACCCGCGGGTCCCGGCCGTCCGGCGGCAGCCCGGGCGGCATCACCGCGCCACGGGTCGGGTGCCCGGTCAGCAGCGAGAACGCCTTGACGTCGAACACGAAGTCCTCCGGCGTCCGTTCCACCCAGAGCCGGCTGTTCCGCGCGGAGGGCAGCGCGTAGTAGGACGCGTCGACCTCGACCACCGGGAACCGTTCCGCGTAGTACCGCAACCGCCCTTCGGCGTCCCGTCGGCCCGGCGGATACCACCCGCTGCCGATCAGCGCCCGGTCGGTCCACGAACACGTCCCCACGAGAATGTCACCCATGGCCCCCCGGTTACCCGCCAACGGCCGCGGTGCGCCGCCGCGTTCGGGACGCAGCGTTCGGGACGCAGCGGGCATGTGTCGGACCCTCCCTAGGGATGCTCGTGTCTCGGGGTGCGCAACGCCAGGAGGGCGACGTCGTCGTGGCCCGGCGGCCGGACCCGGCGCAGGAGCTGGTCGGTGAGGGACGGCAGGGGGCGGTGGGCGAGGGCGGCGGCGTGCTGGCGCAGCCGGTGCATGCCCTCGTCGAGGGTGTGGCCGGGCGCTTCCACGAGGCCGTCCGTGTAGAACAGCAGGGTGCTGTGCGGGGGGAGCCGGACCGTGGCGTCGGTGCGGGGCGTGTCCACCCCGGTGCCCAGCAGGATGCCGTGCCCGCCGGTGAGGTACTCGGCCAGGCCCTCCCGGGTGATGAGCAGGGGCGGCGGGTGGCCGGCGTTGGTCCAGGTCAGCTGCCACTGGCCGTCGTCCGTCCGGGTCAGCCGGGCGAAGACCAGGGTGGCCATCGTGACGTCGGTGATCGGCATGATGGCCGCGTCCAGCCGCTCGACGACCCGGCTGGGGGGCTCCTGCTGGGCCCAGCCGTAGGCGCGGAGCATGTTCCGCAGCTGCGCCATGCCGGCGGCGGCCTCCAGGTCGTGGCCGACGACGTCGCCGATGGCCAGGGCCGTGGTGCCGTCCGCGAGGTCGAAGACGTCGTACCAGTCGCCGCCGACGTGCGAGGCGTCCGGGGCGGGCAGGTAGCGCACCGTCAGCGTGAGGCCGGGCACCTGCGGGAGGTGCGGCAGCAGGTGGTTCTGCATCGTCTCGGCGACCTTGCGCTGACGCTGGTAGAGGCGCGCGTTGTCCAGGGCGAGGCCGGCGCGGCGGGCGATGTCCTCCAGCAGGGGCAGGTCCGCGGAGGTGAAGGCGCCCCGCTTCGAACGGCCCAGGGTGACGGCGCCCAGGACGGCCCGGTTGCTGCGCAGCGGGGCCATGACCGCCGAGTGGATGCCCGCCGTCTCGAACAGGTGCCGCTGCTCGACCATGATCCCGGAGTCCGGCTCGGTGCCCCGGTAGGTGTCGGCGCCGGCCAGCGCCGACGCCACGCCGCGCAGCGCCCTGGACAGCGGCATGAGCGACTCCTCCGGCACCGGCGGCATGGGCCCCTCCAGCTCCTCGTGACGCACCAGGCTGTCGCCGTCCGCCTGCACCACGAGCGTGCGCCACACCTCGTCCCGCTCGGCGATCAGGTCCATGACCGCCCAGTCCGCCAGCCGGGGCAGGACCAGCCGGACCAGCCGGTCCAACGCCTCGTCGACGTCCAGGGTGGACGTCAGCCGGGTCGTGGTCTCCGCGAGCAGGGCGAGGCGCTCGTAGTCGGTGAGCGTCTCGGCGGGACGCCGCGTGGTCAGGCCCGCGTCGGCCGCCTGCCCGGCCGCGTGGAAGACGACGAGGGTCCCGGCCCCCGCGTCGCCGAGCGCATACGGCGTCAGCGTCCAGGACACGAGGACCAGGGAGCCGTCGCCGCGCTCGAAGTGTTCACCGCTGCCCTGGGCCGGACTCCCGGAGTGGAACGCCTGGCGCATGGCGCACTGGGTCGTCAGCAGCCGCTCTCCCTGCGGTCCGCGATGCAGCAGGTCGTGGGCGTCCTGCCCGGTGAGTTCGGCGGAGGTGCGGCCCAGCAGGCGTTCGGCGTGGCTGTTGACGGCGGCGATCCGCCCCTGTTCGTCCACCACGTAGGCGCCCGCCCCGATCGCCTCCAACGCCGGGACGAGGTGGGGGAGGGCCCCTGCCGCGGACTGCCCCTGTTCGGCCTGCGTCCTCTCCTGTCCCACCATTTCCTCGCCTTCCTGGCAGTGGGCTCGTCCCCCACAACACGGTGACACGTGCACCCCCCGTGTGCGCGCCTTCTCCGTCCCTATGCCCCGATGCGGAGGTTGTCGGCCGCGATCCCGGTCACTGCCTGCGGCGGACGGACGCGCCAGGGGGGCGCGAGGCGGGCGGTACGAGCACCGGGGCGACGGCGCGCCGGGCGGGGGAGCGCGGTCGGGGCCGGGGTCCACGGGGGCGCGGTGCCGTTGGGCCAGGGGGTCCGTCCCGTTAAGGAGGCGTCGCCGTGGACGGGGAGCAGGAGGACCCGGACGCGGGCTCCGGCGGACCCGGTCCGCACCTGCCCCGGCGTCACTTTCCGTTGCCGTGTAGCCGTTCTGAGCAACATCTGAGCCGGAAGTGCGGCCTCCGTCACAGTGGGGCGGACTCCGAAGTTGATCACATGGGTGCCGACCAGACCGGGCGCAGCGTTCCCCGCGGAACACGGGGTTGGGGGCGCGGCGCGCCCGGGCGCATGTTCCGGAACGGAGTAACCGTGCAGCACCGCACCACCCGATTCACCCTGTCCACCCGCACCTCCGCCATGCTCGTGGCGGCCGTGACCGCCGGTGCCGTCCTGGCCACCACGGGCGCCGCGCACGCGGCGGACCTCCCGGGCCCGGCCCGATCCGCCTCCGGCCCGGTCGCGTCGGCCGACGGCGGAGCCGGGCTCGACGGCATCGGCACGGAGGACGAGGTCCTGACGGGGATCGAAGAGGCGCTCACCGTCCTGACGGACATCCCCGACGAGGTGCTCGCCCAGGGCGACGAAGCCACCGTGCGGTACCTCCAGAAGCGGATGCCGGCCGAGACCGGTGGCGGGATCCAGGTCATGAAGTTCAGCGCGGCCGGATGCGCGCGGGGCATCCTGCTGGCCATCGGTTCCAACATCTTCGCCGCCGCCAAGATCTACAAGATGAAGAAGGCCATCGACAAGCTCGGTGGCATCAAGAAGGTGGTCGCGAAGATCCGGTCGAAGAAGAAGGCGGGCAAGACCTTCAAGAAGGGCATCACGGAGGTCTTCGAGGAGGCCGGCGCCGGCATCGGGGGGATGGCCGCCGGCATCCTCGGCGTCGACGGCGTGATCAAGCACTGCTGGTGAACGGCGTACTTGAGGGGATGGGAGGTTGACCATGGATCTCGTGGCCGGTGTCCTGCGCTGGGGCTTCGTCGGCGGCGCGGCCCTGCTCCTGGGTGCCTTCGCCGTGGCAGCCGTGCGGGAACGCCGCTCCGGCGCCGCCTACGGAGAGCTCGCGGACCTGATGGAACGCGAGTGGTTCAGCGCGGGGAAGGTCTTCTTCACCGTCCTCGTCGGCCTGGCCGGTTCCTGGGCCGCGGCGTACGTGGGAGGAACACGCAGCGGACTGTCCGAGTCCGTGCCGATCCTGTTCCCGCTGGGTGTCGTCGCCGCCTTCGCCGCCTGCCGCTGGGCCGCCGTCGACGACCGGCATCCGCTGCGCGTGAAGATCGTGGCGCTGGTGGCCGCACCGTTGGCGCTCGGCACCGTCATGACGGGCTGGTAGAGGCACCCACCGTCATGACGGGCTGATGGAGGAGTCGGTGACACCGCTGCCGTCGGCCGTGCGCCGGCCGACGGCAGCGGGCACCGGCTCCGGTGCTGTCGTCGTCGCGCACCGACCATGGCGAGCCGACGGGCGTCGCCGTACGGCAGGCGTTTCGCCAAGTGGCGAACCAACCGGACGGGGCCTTCCGCTTGTTCGTCCAGGGGTTCGTGCGCGTACGGCAACGACCCGACCTGCGGCGGGAGTGGGGCATCGGCGGAGGTGGACGGTCCTGGACGGGGGCGAATGAGACCGGAACTGAGACCAGGCGGCCGCGTCATACCTTCTTGACGACGATGGTGTCCGGGAGGAGCTTCTCCAGGTCGTCCGCGTCCGAGGTGAAGACGGTGACCTGCCCCTTCTGACGGCGTGCGATGACAGCCAGCACGGCATCGATCGCGTACGTGTGACCGTGCAGCTCGGCGTCAGCCAGGAGGCGCCGGGCCTGGCGTGCCTCGTCCTTTCCGATGTCGGCGACCTTGAGCCGGGAGAGCACCCAGTCCCAGCGCTGTTCGGTTGTTCTGCCGTCGTACGCCTCGACCAGCGTCAGTGGGGACGTCACCACCTCGGCTTCACCCCGGGCCGCGAGGTCGAGCCAGGCGATCATCCTCCGGTCGCCGCGCACGGCCAGGGACAGGGCTTCGCAGTCGAGCACGAAGGCGCGCAGGGGACGCTGGCTGTGCTCACCGGCGCGCTACTTCACGCGGCCTCTCCAGCGTTGTTCCCTCCGGTGATGCGGCGGCGCTCGTGCTCGGCGTCGAGATCTTCCAGCTCCGCGAGTGCCGCCTCGTGCTCGTCCTCGGTGACCGGGCCGTGCTCCTTCTGCAGCCAGTCGACCAGCTCCAGCAGCCGGTCCCGATCGCGCTTGATGCGCAGTGCGTCGGCGACATACGCCGAAAGCCCCCGCTCAGCCGCATCAGCGCGGATCTCGTCGAGGAGATCTTCGGGGATCGTCACAGTGACCTTTTTCGTCCCCATACAAGAAACCGTACTCCTTGTGTAAGCGCCCATACCAGGGTCGCCGAGCCAGTCAGGTTCGGTCGCATTTACGGAAGCGATCGGCCAGATGGCGCGGAAGCCCCCCCGGGTGGCGCCTCTCGGCGCGGCACGGGGCGACGGCAGGTGATGGCAGCCGCCAAGGGGGCCACCTCAGCGGTGCGTGCGGCAGGGCTGGGATCGGTGGTGACGTGACGACCGCGACCCGAACTGCGACCCACGACGCCGAAGGGCCCCACCGCGAACGGTGGGGCCCTTCGACATCGTGCCCGGTGAGGCACTGGCGGAGGATACGAGATTCGAACTCGTGAGGGGTTGCCCCCAACACGCTTTCCAAGCGTGCGCCCTAGGCCTCTAGGCGAATCCTCCGCCAGGAACATTACATGACCGAGGGGAGTGCTCGCGAACTCGTTCCCGGCCCTCGGGATGGGGTAGCCTTTGCGCAGCCCCTCACGCGGCGCTATCTGACTGAACTCCCCCAGGGCCGGAAGGCAGCAAGGGTAGGTTGGCTCTGGCGGGTGCGTGGGGGGCGCTTGCGTGTGCGGGGCCGGATCGCGGTGGCGCGGCGGCTGCGGCCCGCTGAGGTCTCCCCGCTCCGGTGGGCCGGGCCGGATGTCGGTGGGCGCCTATAACCTCGTAGGCGTGTCGTCTCTCGCGCTGTACCGCCGCTATCGCCCGGAGTCGTTCGCCGAGGTCATCGGGCAGGAGCATGTCACCGACCCGCTGCAGCAGGCGCTGCGGAACAACCGGGTCAATCACGCGTACCTGTTCAGCGGTCCCCGCGGATGCGGCAAGACGACCAGTGCCCGGATCCTCGCCCGGTGCCTGAACTGCGAGCAGGGGCCGACGCCGACGCCGTGCGGTGCGTGTCAGTCGTGTCAGGACCTCGCCCGCAACGGGCCCGGTTCCATCGACGTCATCGAGATCGACGCCGCGTCCCACGGTGGTGTGGACGACGCCCGTGACCTGCGGGAGAAGGCGTTCTTCGGGCCCGCGCACAGCCGGTACAAGATCTACATCATCGACGAGGCCCACATGGTCTCCCCGCAGGGCTTCAACGCCCTGCTGAAGGTCGTGGAGGAGCCGCCGGAGCACCTGAAGTTCATCTTCGCCACCACCGAGCCGGAGAAGGTCATCGGGACCATCCGGTCGCGCACCCACCACTACCCGTTCCGGCTCGTGCCCCCCGGCACGCTCCGCGACTACCTCGGGGACGTGTGCGGCAGGGAGGGCATCGCGGTCGAGGACGGCGTGCTGCCGCTCGTGGTGCGGGCCGGGGCCGGGTCCGTGCGTGACTCGATGTCCGTCATGGACCAGCTCCTCGCCGGTGCCGGTGAGGAGGGTGTGACGTACGCCATGGCGACGTCCCTCCTCGGCTACACCGACGGCTCGCTGCTCGACTCCGTCGTGGAGGCCTTCGCCACCGGTGACGGGGCGGCGGCGTTCGAGGTCGTGGACCGGGTGATCGAGGGCGGCAACGACCCGCGGCGCTTCGTCACGGACCTGCTGGAGCGGCTGCGCGACCTGGTGATCCTCGCCGCCGTGCCCGACGCGGCCGACAAGGGGCTCATCGACGCCCCCGCCGACGTCCTGGAGCGGATGCAGGCCCAGGCCGGCACCTTCGGCGCCGCCGAGCTGAGCCGCGCGGCCGACCTGGTCAACGAGGGGCTGACCGAGATGCGCGGTGCCGCGTCGCCGCGCCTCCAACTGGAGCTGATCTGCGCCCGCGTGCTGCTCCCCGCCGCCTACGGGGACGAGCGGTCGGTGATGGCCCGCCTCGACCGGATCGAGCGGGGCGTGAACTTCTCCGCCGGGAGCGGTGCCGCCGGGATGCCCGCGATGGGCTACGTGCCGGGACCCGAGGGCCACGGGGCCGCTCCCGCACAGCACCACGGAGCCGACGCGGCGCCCGTGCCGCCCGTGCCGCCCGGGGGCGGTCCGGCCGCCGCCCGGGCCGCGGTACGGGGGCCGGGAGCCGGCGCGCCTCCGGCCGCCGCCGAACAGCCCCCGGCGCCGTCCGCCCCCGCGGCGCCCCCGCCCCCGGCGGCCGCCGCGGCTCCCGCGCCTCCGGAAGCCCCCGCGCCGACACCGGCCCCGCCCCCCGCCGCGCCTCAGGGCGGCTCCGACGCGCCCGGCGCCTGGCCCACCGCGGCCTCCGCCGGTGGCGGTGCCGGCGGCCGACGGCCCGGCGGCTGGCCCACGGCCACCCCCGCGGGCGGCGGCGCCCGGCCGCCCGCGCCGTCGTCACCCTCGGCCGCTCCCGCTGCCTCGGCGGCCCCCGCCGCACCCGCAGGGCCTCCCGGGGCGCCGGCGCCGTCGGCTCCGCCCCCGGCGCCGTCCGGCGGGGGCGGGCTCGACCCGCGGGTGCTCTGGCCGAACATCCTGGAGGCGGTGAAGAACCGCCGCCGGTTCACCTGGATCCTGCTCAGCCAGAACGCCCAGGTGACCGGCTTCGACGGCGCCACCCTCCAGGTCGGCTTCGTCAACGCGGGCGCCCGCGACAACTTCCTGAGCAGCGGCAGTGAGGACGTGCTGCGGCAGGCGCTCGGGGAACAGTTCGGGGTGCAGTGGAGGATCGAGGCGGTCGTCGACCCCTCCGGGGGCGGTGGCGTGCCTCCCGGCCCGTCCGGTCCGTCCGGCGGCCACAGCGGTGGCGGTTTCGGCGGTGCCGGCCAGGGTCCCGGCGCCGGGTACGGGGGCGGGGGCGCACCGCGCCCTGCCGCCACGCGTCCGGCCGCGGCACCGTCCGGGCCCGGAGGCGACGGGCCCGTGCGGTCCGCCGCCGCCCCGGCGGCCCCTCCTGCCGGCCACGGCTCCCCGGCCCCCGCGCCGAGACCCGCTGCCGCTCCGGAACCGCCGCCGGTGTCCCCCGAGGACGACATCCCCGAGGACGACGACCCGGATCTGGACGAATCCGCCCTGTCCGGAAAGGAGTTGATCGTCCGGGAGCTGGGCGCGACGGTGGTCGAGGAGATCAGCAACGACTGACCGGGACGGCGAGAGCCGGCGACCGACGGCGGTGGACTGGAGGAACGTACGAACGCGGGCGGTGGGCTTCCTCGGAAGCCCGCACAAAGGATGTCCGCGTTCTGCCGTTAGGCTGATGCCGTGAAGGTCCTCGTCATCGGCAGCGGCGCCCGCGAACACGCCCTGTGCCGCTCCCTGTCCCTCGATCCCGCCGTCACCGCGCTGCACTGTGCCCCGGGCAACGCCGGCATCGCCGAGGTCGCCGAGCTGCACCAGGTCGACGCCCTGGACGGCACGGCCGTCTCCGCCCTGGCCACCCGGCTCGGCGCGGACCTCGTGGTGGTCGGCCCGGAGGCGCCGCTCGTCGCCGGGGTCTCCGACGCCGTGCGCGCGGCGGGCATCCCCGTCTTCGGCCCCTCCCGGGAGGCCGCGCTGCTCGAGGGCTCCAAGGCCTTCGCCAAGGACGTGATGGCGGCGGCGGGCGTGCCCACCGCCCGGTCGTACGTCTGCACAACCCCCGAGGAGGCGAGCGCCGCCCTCGACGCCTTCGGCGCCCCCTACGTCGTCAAGGACGACGGGCTCGCCGCGGGCAAGGGCGTCGTCGTCACCGAGGACCTCGGCCTGGCCGCCGCGCACGCCGGGTCCTGCGGGCGGGTGGTGATCGAGGAGTACCTCGACGGCCCCGAGGTCTCCCTCTTCGCCATCACCGACGGCGAGACCGTCGTCCCGCTCCAGCCCGCCCAGGACTTCAAGCGCGCCCTGGACGGAGACGAGGGGCCGAACACCGGGGGCATGGGCGCCTACTCGCCCCTCCCGTGGGCGGACCCGAAGCTGGTCGACGAGGTCACGGAGACGGTGCTGCAGCCGACCGTGGACGAACTGCGGCGCCGCGGCACCCCGTTCTCCGGTCTGCTCTACGCCGGTCTCGCCATCACCTCGCGCGGGGTCCGCGTGATCGAGTTCAACGCCCGCTTCGGCGACCCCGAGACGCAGGTCGTCCTGGCCCGGCTGCAGACCCCGCTGGCCGGGGTGCTGATGGCCGCGGCCACCGGTGGCCTCGCCGACCTGGAGCCGCTGCGCTGGAGCGACGACGCCGCGGTCACCGTGGTCGTCGCCTCGCACAACTACCCGGACACCCCCCGCACCGGTGACCCGATCACCGGGCTCGACGAGGTCGTCGCCCAGGACGCCCCGGGCGCGTACGTGCTGCACGCCGGGACGCGGAGCGAGAACGGCGTGGTCGTCAGTGCCGGGGGCCGCGTGCTGTCCGTCACGGCCGTCGGCAAGGACCTCGCAGAGGCCCGGGACCGTGCCTACCGCGCGGTCGGGCGCATCCGGCTCGACGGCGGGCAGCACCGCACCGACATCGCGGCGAAGGCGGCCCAGGCCGTCGACGCGGTGCGCACGGCGCAGGTCGCGGCCGAGGCGGTGGCCGAGGCGGCCACGCGCACGCCGTAACAGCGCCCTCCTCGCCGACCCGTGGCTCCGGCCACGGCCACCTGCTGTGGCCGGGGCGTGGGGCCGGGAGTGCTTTCGCGTCGGCGTGTGCGGCTGGGTGGGCGTCGGGGTCCGTGTCCGCGCCCGGGTTTGCGTACGTGTCCGCGTCGGTGCGTTTGCGGCCGTGTCCGCGTCGGTGTCTGCGGCTGTGTCTCGCCGGAGGGAGCGGGGGCGCCGCGTTCTGCCGTCTGTGCGGTGTGCGGTCTGCCGTCCAGGGCGGTGCGCGGTCTGACGTCCGTGCGGTGCGCGTGCGGGCGGAAGCGCTGGGCACGGTGGCGTTCTGCTGTGCGGGCGAGGGTTCGGCGCCCTCCCGTCTGTGCGGTGTGCGCGCGGATGTCCGTACGTGCGCGCTGGTGCCGGTGCCCGGCCGTCCGTGCGGTGCGCGGGGCCGGCGTCCGGGCAGCGTGCGTCCGGGCAGCTTGCGTGCGGCGTCCGTCCGGGCCGACGGAGTGCCGCTCCTGCGGACCTGTGGGCCCGTGGCCCACACCTCTCCCCGCCGAGGACATGGCTGTGGTGACCCCATGACCGGATGGCCGCGGCAGGCCTCGCGTCCACCCGCGGCTTTCGGACACCCGGGCAACCCGTCGGGCTCCGCAGCCGTCTCAGGACGCGGCACCTCGTCTCGGTCTCGGGTGCGGGACTCGACGTCCGTACGGAGCTGGGGCCCTTGGCATGCCAACGTCAGCCACCTTTGCCCAAAGCCATTCCATCGGGTGAGCGATCCGCCATCCGGCTGACGAGGGCCGGGGCCCCAACTATGGTGCCGCGCATGTGTTCCGGCACTTGGCCCACCGGCATTGCGATGTCAGTGCCGGGTGCCACAGTGGGGGAGTGAGCAACGCCAGGACAGCCGCAGTGCCGACGGGAGGGGTCAGGGCCGGACCATGAGCGGAAGCGGGATGGGTGTGGAGGCGGGCGTGCATGCCGCGCGCTCCCGGGCGGTGGCCGTACTGCGGGTGCGCAGTCGGGCGCTGGCCGTCGCGCTCCTCCCGGCCGCAGCCGCCGTCATCCTGCTCGCCGGGGTGCCCACCGCCCACTTCGTGGGCCCGGGCTGGGACGCGGCCCGTCTGGTGCTCGTCCCCGCCGCGGTGCTCGCCCTGCTCGCCGCCGCCGGTGTCGCCCTGCTGGTCGCCCGCGCGCGCCCGGCCATGAGCCCCACCGTGCCGGTCCCCGAGGACGCCGCCCCCGATCTCTACCGGATGGTGCGCGACCTCGCCGAGCGCCTCGGCGTGCCCGCCCCGTCCGCGATAGCGCTCACCCCCGACTGCGACAGCTGGCTGGAGGACCGCACGCACCGGGCCCACGGCCTGCCCCCGGCCGAGGAGCACGACGACATAGCCGGCGGGGGACGGTATCCGGCGCGCCGGTCGGGTGCCGCGCCGGTGCTGGTCATCGGCTCGCCGTTCCTGTGGTGGATGCGGGTGGGGGAGCTGCGCGCGGTGCTGGCCCCGGTCGTCGCGGGTACGGGGCCGTCGGCGCACCCGGACATAGCCGCCGCCCGCCGCTTCGTGCGCGGGCTGGACGCCGCGGTCGCCGTGACCTCGGCGCCGCACCGCGGGCCGGTGTTCCGCGGGGTGCTGGCGGGCGTCGCCTGGGTGGCGCGGGCCCTGCTGCGCGGCTGCCGGGTGCACGCCGCCGAGATGGAGCGCTGCGTGGCGGCCGCGGCCGCCGAACGAGCCCAGGCGGTGGACTACGGCCTGCGGATCGTCGCCCAGGAGCAGGTGGGGCTCGCCTACGCGGGCTGGGACCGGCTGCTCACCCGGGTCGCACTGCCCGCCTGGCGGATGGGCCGCTGGCCCTGCCACCTCAGCGCCGGCGTGGTGGCCGCCCTGACGGAGCTGTCCCGTCGGGACCGTCTCGCGGAGGGTTTCGCCGCCCGCCTCGGTGAGCGTCCGGCCTGTGACCTGCTGGAGGAGCCGGGCGCGGTGGACGAGGCCGTCTCGCTGCTCGCCGCCCGCCTCTTCCACGGCGGCCCGGCGCACACCGGGCCGGACTGGGCGCCCGTCCACTGGAGCGACTATCCGGAAGAGGTGGTGGACCGCACGTGGCGCACCGACGCGGCCCGCCTCCACCGGGTGCTGGACGCGCTCGGCGTGCGTCTCGCCACCGGGGGCGGCTCCCCCGGCACCGACGGTCCCACCCTCGCCCGCATCCTGGACCACCTGTCGGCCCCGCAGCAGTCACCGACCCCGGGCTTCCCCGATCCCGCCGGGTTCGCCCTTCCGGGCTCCGCCGACTCCGCCGAGCCGCCCTCGCGGGGCCGTCCGCCCGCCCCCGCCGAGGATCCCGTGGTCGACGCGGACGAGGAGGGCCTCGCCGGCGCCACCGCCCGCAGCGCGGCCCTGGCCGCCCGGCTCAGCGCCGAACTGGCCCGCGAGGAGGCCGCTGCCACGGCTGCCCTGGCCACCGCGGGGCCCACGACCGCCCCGGGCGCCCACGCCCCGGCGGGGACGGCACCCGTCGGCTCCGCTTCCGCGGGAACGTCGGATGCGGCCCCCTACTGGGACGACCGCTCGCTCCCCCTGCTCCCGCTCCAGCCGCCGCGTTCCGGGCGCGAGTTGCTCTCGGACCACATCACGGCGATGGTCTGCTGCGCGGCCATGGACACCGCGGGCGCGACCCCCGGACTCGACTGGCTCGACGGACCGGTCCTGCTGGTCGGCGGAGCGCGGGCCGCGGACCTGTCGGACCACGTGCTGAGCCTCATCGAGGACGGCGACCCCACGGCACTGCGCGACTGGCTGTGTCGACAGGGCATCCGTCCGGAGAAGCCGGTCCGCCTGGTGTGAGCGGCCGGTCGCGCCACGCCTGCCGCGACCGGACCACGCCTGCCCCGACCGCACTGCGCCTCGGCCGGGCGGTGCGTCGGCCCCCGAGCCCTTTCGGCCTGCCGACGTCCCGGCCTGCCGATGTCTCCGCCGGCCGATGTCTCCGTCGGCCGGTCGTCCTGGCCCCGGCCCGCTCAGTCCGGCGCGGGCCCGCTCCGTCGCCCTGTGGGCGAGGGGCCGCACCACCCGCCGCACGCCCCGTACACCACCTCGCGCCCCGGAGGTCAACCTTCCGCTTTCGGTCAATTCACAACGACCGGTGACGGGGTGCGTGCGTTATGTGATGTGCTGGGACCGTTCACACGCTCGTTGGCAAGAGCTTGCGACATACGACAAGCACATAGAGGGCGGGCCGGGTGCGCGAGGAGGGGAGCCACCATGGGTGCGGATCGGAACCGCCGCGGGACGCCGGGTGCGGGGGCACACACCGTCGACGACGCCTTCGCCCGGGGCAACCCCGGGACCCTTCCGTGGTTACGCGGGGGTGAGCAGCAGGACGGCGGTGCCGGCGTCCCCGCGCCCTGGTACCTGGCGCCACCGGCAGCAAGCCCCGGCGCCGCCGACGCCCGTGCCGGGAACCTCGGCACGGTGGGGCCCCGGGTGGCCGACGACGTGCACCGGCAGATCAAGGGCTTCGCGTCGGCCGGCGGCGTCGCACCCGGCGAGTCGATCGACTTCCACATCACGGTCGACCCGCCCCAGGAGTTCGCCGTCGACGTGTACCGCATCGGCCACTACAACGGTCACGGCGGCACGAAGATCACGTCGAGTCCGCGCCTGTCGGGCATCGTGCAGCCTCCGCCGCTCACCGCGGACCGTACGGTCTCCTGCCACCACTGGTGGCTGTCCTGGCGGCTCCCGGTCCCGTCGTACTGGAGCGTCGGCGCGTACGTGGCCGTGCTCACCACCGCCGACGGGTACCGCTCGCACATCCCGTTCACGGTCCGCGACGACCGCCCGGCCGACCTGCTCCTCGTCCTGCCGGACGTGACCTGGCAGGCGTACAACCTCTACCCCGGTGACGGCCGCACGGGCGCCAGTTTCCACCACGCCTGGGACGAGGAGGGCCGGCTCCTCGGCGAGGCCGACGCCGCGACCACCGTCTCCTTCGACCGCCCCTACGCGGGGGACGGTTTCCCGCCGCACATCGGGCACGCCTACGACGTCATCCGCTGGGCCGAGCGCTACGGCTACGACCTCGGTTACGCCGACGCCCGCGACCTGCACGCCGGCCGCGTCGACCCGGCCCGTCACCGGGGCCTGATCTTCCCAGGCCACGACGCGTACTGGTCGAAGCCCATGCGGCGCACCGTGGAACGCGCCCGCGACCAGGGCACGTCGCTGGTGTTCCTCTCCGCCGGAAGCCTGTACCGGCAGGTGGAGCTGGGACCCTCACCGTCCGGTGTTCCCGACCGCCTGCTGACCTGCCGCCGACGCCGGAGCCCGGGCAGGCCGTTGCTGTGGCGGGAGAGTGACCGTGCGGAACAGCACGTGCTCGGCATCCAGTACGGGGGCCCGGTGCCGGAGCCGCACCCGCTGGTGGTGCGCAACGCGGACCACTGGCTGTGGGAGGCGACCGGCGCCGGGGACGGGGACCCGGTCGGAGGGCTGGTCGCGGGCGGGGCCGACCGCTACTTCCCGCGCGCCCCGCTGCCCGCACACGACGAACGCGTGCTGCTCGCCCACTCCCCGTACACCGACGGCGAGGGAGTGCGGCGGCACCAGGACACCTCGCTGTACCGGGCGCCGTCCGGCGCGTGGGTGTTCGCCTCGGGAACCTGCGCCTGGTCGCCGGCCCTCGACCGGACCGGTCACGTCGACCCCCGGATCCAGCGCGCCACGGCCAACCTCCTGGACCGGATCTGCAAACGGGACTGAGGACCGACCGTCCCCCTTCCCGGCCGTGAGAGGACCGACCGTCCGGGAAGGGGGACGCGGCCGTCCTCGCCCGTGCCCGGTCGACCCACCGTGCCTCCGGGCTCCTCCCGGCCGTCCCCGCCCATCGCCCCACCGCTCACCACCCACCACCCGTCACCCACCACCCGCGGCCGGAACGCATCCCCGCGTGCGGGAGAATCGAGCCATAGGACAGAACCACGGGGAGGCACCGTGTCCGGATTCGTAGAAAAGCCCGAGCCGACGCAGGTTCCGGGCCTGGTGCACCTGCACACCGGCAAGGTGCGCGAGCTGTACCGCAACGAGGCGGGCGACCTCGTGATGGTCGCCAGTGACCGCATCTCCGCCTACGACTGGGTGCTGCCGACCGAGATCCCCGACAAGGGCCGCGTCCTCACGCAGCTGTCCCTGTGGTGGTTCGACCAGCTCTCCGACCTTGTCCCGCACCACGTCCTGAGCACCGAGCTGCCCGAGGGCGCCCCCGCCGACTGGGCGGGCCGCACCCTGGTCTGCAAGTCCCTGCGCATGGTCCCGGTGGAGTGCGTGGCCCGCGGCTACCTGACCGGTTCCGGGCTGGCCGAGTACCGGCAGACGCGCACCGTCTGCGGCCTCGCCCTCCCCGAGGGCCTGGTGGACGGCTCGGAGCTGCCCGCGCCGATCTTCACCCCGGCCACCAAGGCGGCCGTCGGGGAGCACGACGAGAATGTCTCCTACGAGGAGGTCGTCCGCCAGGTCGGCGCGGACACCGCCGCCCGGCTGCGCCAGGCGACCCTGGCGGCGTACTCCCGCGCCCGGGACATCGCCCGTGAGCGGGGGATCGTCCTCGCGGACACCAAGTTCGAGTTCGGGTTCGACGGCGACACCCTGGTCGTCGCGGACGAGGTGCTGACCCCGGACTCCTCCCGTTTCTGGCCCGCCGACCAGTGGGAGCCGGGCCGTTCGCAGCCGTCGTACGACAAGCAGTACGTGCGGGACTGGCTGACGTCCGCGGAGTCCGGCTGGGACCGCGCGGCCGAGCAGCCCCCGCCGCCGCTGCCGCAGCATGTCGTGGAGGCGACCCGGGCCAAGTACGTGGAGGCGTACGAGCGGCTCACCGGCCTCAGCTGGGACTGAGGCGAGCCGACGCCCACGCCCACGGCTGCGGGTGCGCCCTCGGGCGGACCGGGAGTCCACCCGCAGCCCACCCCGTCGCCGAGCCCACCCCGTCGCCCAGCCACCCCGCGACGCAGGAAGACCCCGTCGCGACGCAGGAAGACCCCGGTCCCTGGGGGACCGGGGTCTTCCTCTCGGAGCGGACGACGAGGTTCGAACTCGCGACCTCAACCTTGGCAAGGTTGCGCTCTACCAACTGAGCTACGTCCGCGTGCGCCGTGGCGCGAGAGCAACTATACCCAACCGCGCTCGCGGGCGAGGCGCACCGCCGCATGACGGTTCTCCGCCCCGAGCTTGCTCACGGCCGACGACAGGTAGTTGCGCACCGTCCCCTGGGAGAGCGCGGCGCGCTCCGCGATCTCCGCCACCGGTGCCCCGTCGGCCGCCAGCTCCAGGACCTCCGCCTCACGCACGGTCAGCGGGGAGTCGCCGGCGGCGATCGCGTCGGCGGCCAACTCGGGATCCACGTAACGGTTTCCGGCGTGCACGGTGCGGATGATCTCGGCCAGCCGCTGGGCGCTGACGGTCTTGGGGACGAACCCGCGCACCCCCGCCGCGAGCGCGCGCTTGAGGTGTCCCGGCCGGCCGTGCCCGGTCACGATCAGCACCCGGCAGCCCGGGACCTCCGTGCGCAGGGATGTGGCGACCTTCACACCGTCGGCGCCGGGCATCTGCAGGTCGAGGACGGCGACGTCGGGCGCGTGTGCCCGGGCCATGGCCAGCGCCTCCGGGCCGGTGGCCGCCTCGGCGACCACCCGGAGGTCGTCCTCCAGGGCGAGCAGTGCGGCCAGGGCGCCGCGGATCAGGTGCTCGTCGTCGGCGAGCAGCACCCGTACGACCGCGGTCACGAGGCGTCCTCCGCCGGGTGGCCGCCGGCGGCCAGCGGCACCTCGGCGGTGAGCCGGAACCGGTCACCGTCGATGTGGCCCGCCGCCAGGCGGCCGTCCACCGCGGCCAGCCGTTCACGCAGCCCGGCCAGCCCGGAACCGCCGGACGGCGGAGCCCCGGCGGTCCCACCGATCCCGGCGGCTCCACCGACCCCGGCGGCCCCACCGATCCCGGCGGCCCCACCGATCCCGGCGGTCCCACCGATCCCGGCAGTTTCGTCGGAGGCGCGGGTGTCGCCGGCGGAGGTACTCCGGCCGTCCGGCGGCGCGTCGCCGCGGCCCGCACCCTCCGTGCCGGCCCCGTCGTTCTCCACCGTCAGCACCACGCGTCCCTCCACCGTCCGTACCGTCACCGCGCACCAGGTCGCGTTCCCGTGCCGCAGCACGTTCGTGGTCGCCTCCCGCACCACCCAGCCGAGCGCGGACTGCACCCGGGCGGGCAGTCCGGTCGGCCGGCCGGTCACCTCGCAGTCGATGCCCGCGGCGGCCAGGACGCCGCGGGCGCCGGCCAGTTCCGCCTCCAGGTCGGCCTCCCGGTAGCCGCGGACGACATCGCGGACCTCCCGTTGGGACGCGTGCGCGATGCGCTGCACCTCGACCATCTGCTCCACCGCCTCCGGCCGCTCGCGCCGGGCCAGTTGCACCGCGAGCTCGCTCTTGAGGGCGATCACGGCCAGGTTGCGTCCCAGTACGTCGTGCAGGTCCCGGCCGAACCGCAGCCGTTCCTCGGCCACCGCGAGCCGGGCCCGGGTCTCACGGGCCTCGTCGAGCGCGAACACCGCGTTCAGCAACCAGCCGGAGAACATCGAGGTGAAGGCGAGGAGGGCGGCGCCGACGAGGATCCAGGCGGCCATGAAGAAGGCGGCCCTCGTGGGCATGCCCACCAGCACCGCCACGCAGCCCGCGCCGAGGGAGAACCCGATGACGAGCGCTCCCACCTCGCGCCGGCTGCGCACGCCGAGGGCCAGGAACCCGGTACCGAAGATCAGCACGGTGCCGGCCACCGAGACGCCGGCCCCCGCGAGGTCCGAGCCGCGGGGCTCGCGCGCGGTGACCGCGAGGGCCGCCACCGCCACCGCGGCGGACAGGGCGCCCAGCGCCCACAGCAGGCGTACCGGCCGGGGACGGCGGCCGAGCATCCAGTCCACCGCGCGGGAGGCGGTCAGCATGCTCAGGGCGCCGTGCGCGCAGACCGCGGTCAGGAACAGGGGCACGGGCGCGGAGCCGGCCAGGCTGACGATGGCCAGTCCCACGGTGGCGATCTCGATGACCCCGAAGAAGTGGAACGACCACCGGGTGTACGTCTCGACCTTCGCCGGTGTGCTCTTGCGCCGCCACCAGCCGCCCGGCCTGCGCATGGTCCGCTCGCCCCGCTTCCGTCGCTTCGCGCCGTCGCTCAGCGCCGGGGCTCCCAGCGGAACCACCGTCGTACAGCAAACACCGACAGGGCGGTCCAGGCCACCGCCAGTCCCAGGGCGGACAGAGTGTCGGAGGCCGACAGGTCGCCGCTCCAGCCGCCCCGGAGCAGCGTGACGACCGGGGTCAGCGGCAGCAGCTCGCAGAAGGCGGCGATGCGGTCGGGCAGCACCTCCAGGGGCACGGTCATCCCGGAGCCGAGCATCGACACGATGAGCATCGGCATCGGCGTGACCTGGGCGCTCTCGGTGGTCCGGGTGAAACTGGCGGTCACCGCGCCGAGGGCGACGCAGATCACCACACCGAACAGCAGCCCGGCGACGATCAGGTGCGGCGCGGACGGCGCGGACATGTCGAGCAGCAGCGCGCAGCCGGTCATCAGCAGCAGGCTCTGCACGAGTCCCGTGGCGGTGGCGGGCAGGGCGGACCCGGCGAGGATCTCGGCGTCCCGCAGTTCCCCGGTGCGCAGCCGCTTGAGGACGAGCTCCTCGCGCCGGGTGACGAAGATGCCGACGAGCGCGGAGTAGACCGCGAACAGCAGGGCGAAGCCGATCGCGGCGGGGAGCACGACGGTGCCCAGGGTCAGCCCGGCGCCCTCGAGGTCCATCTCGTCGGCGGCCTGGGCCACGCTGACGGGCAGCACCAGGGGCACGAACAGGGCGGCGAACAGCGTGCCCTTGCTCCGCCCGTACATGGTCAGCTCGGCGCGGGCGAGGGCGGCCATCCGGCTCGCGGGGGTGGTGGCGGGCCGCCGGGCGGCGGTCGGCCGGGTGACGGTCGGCTGGGCGCCGCTCATGCCACGGTCTCCTTCGTCGTGTCCGTACCGGAGGTCTGCGGACCGGAGGGCTGCGCCCCGCCGGTCAGGGCCCCGGAGGTGGGCGATCCGGCGGACGCCTCCTTGGCGATGCCGAGGAACGCCTCCTCCAGGGACGCCGACCGCACGTCCAGGCGGCGCAGTTCGACGCCGGTCCGGTCGGCCCACACCAGCAGGGCGGTGGCGGCGCGCTGGAGTTCCCGGGTGCGCAGCCGGACCGTCCGGCCGTCGGTCTCGTGCTCGCTCACGCCGAGTTCCGCGAGCGGCGGCAGGTCGCCGACGAAGTAGCCGTCGGGCAGGTCGAAGGAGATCCGGGACGGCTGGGCGGCGGTCACCTCGGCCGGGGTGCCGGCGGCGGCGATGCGTCCCTGGTGCAGGATGGCGAGCCGGTCGGCGAGGCTCTCCGCCTCCTCCAGGTAGTGCGTGGTGAGGAGCACGGTGGTGCCCTGGTCGCGCAGGGCGCGCACCAACTCCCAGGTGGCCTGGCGGCCTTCGGCGTCCAGGCCGGTGGTGGGCTCGTCCAGGAAGAGCACCTCGGGGTCACCGAGCAGGGCGAGCGCGAGGTCCAGGCGGCGCCGTTCGCCGCCGGACAGCTGCTTGACGCGCACGCCCGTCTTGCTCTGCAGGCCGACCGTGGCCAGCGCCTCGTCCACGGGGCGCGCGCCGCTGACGCAGCCCGCCCACATCCGCGCGGTCTCGGCGACGGTCAGTTCCGAGGGGAAGCCGCCCTCCTGCAGCATCACGCCGGTGCGGGGACGGACGACGGCCCGCTCGGTGTAGGGATCGTGTCCGAGGATCCGGATGCGGCCGTCGGCCGGGGCGGCGAGCCCTTCCAGCAGTTCGACGGTGGAGGTCTTGCCGGCACCGTTGGTGCCCAGCAGGGCGAAGACCTCCCCGCGGCGCACGGAGAAGTCGATCCCGCGCACCGCCTCGAACCCGTCCCCGTACACCCGTCGCAACCCTGTGACCTCGATCACGTGGTCGTGCTCGTGCTCCATACCTGAACCTGACATGCCCCCATCCTCACTGTCCGGTCGGGCACATGACAGTGCGGGGTGTCACGGGCCGGCATGACAAATGTCAGACGGCGCGCACGACGAGGACGGGACGGGAGTCCTGCCGGAGCCGGAGGGCGGGCGGCAGGCCCGGGCGGCGGAGGGTGCCGGCCGTCCGGGCCACGGCGCACGCGCAGGCGCCACCGGACACGAGAACAGCACATGAGAACGACACACGAGAAGACCCCGGTCCCTGAGGGGCCGGGGTCTTCTTCCCGAGCGGACGACGAGGTTCGAACTCGCGACCTCAACCTTGGCAAGGTTGCGCTCTACCAACTGAGCTACGTCCGCATGGCTCCCGACCAGCTTTCACCGGTCGGTGCGAACACCAGCCTACCTGATCCACAAGGGCACTCGGTGGCGGTGCAGAGCGGGTGACAGGAATTGCACACTGCGCCTTCCCCCTGGAAGGGGGATGTTCTACTACTGAACTACACCCGCATGTACTCCGTGAGCCGGGCTTTTCGGCCCTGCCCTTCGGCGTGCTCCAGACTCTAGCTGATCACCAGGGGTGCTGCGCAAGTCGGTTGACGCGGACCCCCGCTGACCGGCCGTCGGAGCGGGCGGGCGGGGCGGCCCGGTGCCCCGACGGGGTGACGGCGGCGCCGCCTCCGGCGGCCGGTGCGCCGACGGTCCCCGCGGGGCGGGCGGGCCGCCCGGGGTGCGTGGGGCGGAGCCGCCCGTGGTCAGCGGGCGGCGGCGAACGCCTCGTAGACCCGCTTGGGGATGCGGCCGCGGGCCGGGACCTCCATGCGGTGCGCCTGCGCCCAGGCCCGCACGGCCGCCGGGTCCGGAGCGACCTCGGTCTGCCGGTACGCCCTGCCGGAGCGGGACCGCTTGCGGCCGGCCTCGACGTAGGGGGCGAGCGCCCTGCGCAGTTCGCCGGCATGGGCTTCGTTCAGGTCGATCTCGTACGACGTGCCGTCCAGGCCGAAGGCGATCGTCTCCGCCGCTTCCGAGCCGTCGATGTCGTCAAAGAGAGTGACCACGACCTTCTGCGCCACGAATATCGGTCCCTTCGTGCGACACCTCGGGTGACGCCTGTCGGTGACATCACCGATGACGTGCCGGGACGTCACCTGGATGTCGGCTGTCGGCCCTGTAATAGGGCAAAGCATCCGCTGATGACAATTCATTTGTACAGTGCCGGGCAATGCAATGGGAAGCCCGACTAAATCTGCCCGCGTGTCCGGTGCGCAATAGCGCGGCATGCGAGAGCGGAGATCTTTCCCGGATCTTTTCCCGGACGTCTCCCCGTGATGCCGAATCGTGATCGGGGTCACGTAGATTCCTCCAACTCTACTCGCGTAGAAATTTTGTACGGGTAGTCTGAAGGAACCTGCTCAGCACCACACACCGGGAGTGCCAGTGGCACGCGTCGTAGTCGACGTCATGCTCAAGCCGGAGATCCTCGACCCCCAGGGCCAGGCGGTGCAGCGCGCACTGCCGCGTCTGGGATTCGACGGGATCTCGGACGTCCGTCAGGGAAAGCGATTCGAACTGGAAGTTGACGGGCCGGTCGACGAGGCCGCGCTCGCCCGCATCCGCGATCTTGCGGAATCCTTCCTCGCCAACACCGTCATCGAGGACTTCACCGTCCGTGTCGAGGAAGTCGCGGAGGCCGTGAAGTGACCGCTCGTATTGGCGTCGTCACTTTCCCGGGCAGTCTCGACGACCGGGACAGCGAGCGCGCGATCCGCCTCGCCGGTGCCGAACCGGTGTCGCTCTGGCACAAGGACAAGGACCTCAAGCAGGTCGACGCCGTGGTGCTGTGCGGTGGTTTCTCCTACGGCGACTACCTGCGGGCCGGGGCCATCGCCCGGTTCTCGCCGGTCATGGACAGCGTTATCGAGCAGGCGAAGGCGGGCCTGCCCGTCCTCGGCATCTGCAACGGCTTCCAGATCCTCACCGAGGCCCACCTGCTGCCCGGCGGCATGCTCGGCAACAACCACCGGCACTTCATCTGCCGCGACCAGAAGCTGCGGGTGGAGAACGCGGGGACCGCCTGGACCGCCGACTACACGGCCGGCCAGGAGATCCACATCCCGCTGAAGAACATGGACGGCCGCTACGTGGCCGACCGGCGGACGCTGGACGAGCTGGAGGCCGAGGGCCGGGTCGTCTTCCGCTACCTCGACTTCAACCCCAACGGCTCGCTCAACGACATCGCCGGCATCTCCAACGCCGCGGGCAACGTCGTCGGCCTGATGCCGCACCCCGAACACGCCGTCGAGCCGCTGATCGGCACGGGCCGCACCGACGGCCTGCCGTTCTTCACGTCGATCCTCAAGAAGCTGGTCAACGCATGAGCCGGACGCCTCTGGACACGGTCGAACACGCGGCCGCGACCCCCGACGTCGAGCTGCCCTGGGCCGAACTCGGCCTGAAGAAGGACGAGTTCGAACGGATCGTCGAGATCCTCGGCCGCCGCCCGACCGGGGCGGAGCTGGCCATGTACTCGGTGATGTGGTCCGAGCACTGCTCGTACAAGAGCAGCAAGGTCCACCTGCGCCAGTTCGGCGAGAAGGCCCCCGAGTCCGACGCCATGCTGGTCGGCATCGGCGAGAACGCCGGCGTCGTCGACGTCGGCCAGGGCTACGCGGTCACCTTCAAGGTCGAGTCGCACAACCACCCCTCCTACGTCGAGCCCTACCAGGGTGCGGCCACCGGTGTCGGCGGCATCGTCCGCGACATCATCGCCATGGGCGCCCGCCCGGTCGCCGTCGTGGACCCGCTGCGCTTCGGCGCCGCGGACCACCCGGACACCAAGCGCGTGCTGCCCGGCGTGGTGGCCGGCATCGGCGGCTACGGCAACTGCCTGGGTCTGCCCAACATCGGCGGCGAGGTCGTCTTCGACGCCTGCTACCAGGGCAACCCGCTGGTCAACGCCGGCGCGATCGGCGTCATGCGGCACGAGGACATCCACCTCGCCAAGGCGTCCGGCGCGGGCAACAAGGTCATCCTCTACGGCGCCCGCACCGGCGGCGACGGCATCGGCGGCGCCTCGATCCTCGCCTCCGAGACATTCGACGACGCGAAGCCGTCGAAGCGGCCCGCCGTCCAGGTCGGCGACCCCTTCCAGGAGAAGCTCCTCATCGAGTGCACCCTGGAGGCGTTCCAGGAGAAGCTGGTCGTCGGCATCCAGGATCTCGGCGCGGCCGGCCTGTCCTGCGCCACCTCCGAACTGGCCTCCAACGGCTCCGGCGGCATGCGCGTCACCCTCGACGACGTCCCGTTGCGCGACTCGACGCTCTCCCCCGAGGAGATCCTGATGAGCGAGTCGCAGGAGCGCATGTGCGCGGTCGTGGAGCCCGACAAGGTCGACCGGTTCCTGGAGATCTGCGAGAAGTGGGACGTCATCGCCACCGTCATCGGTGAGGTGACCGACGGCGACCGCCTGGAGATCTACTGGCACGGCGGCAAGATCGTCGACGTCGACCCGCGCACCGTCGCCCACGACGGCCCGGTCTACGAGCGCCCCTACGCCCGCCCCGAGTGGCAGGACGCGCTCCAGGCCGACGACGCCAACAAGCTGCCCCGCCCGGAGACCGGCGAGGAGCTGAAGGACCAGGTCCTGAAGCTGGTCGGCTCGCCGAACCAGGCGTCGAAGCAGTGGATCACCCAGCAGTACGACCACTTCGTGCAGGGCAACACGGTGCTGGCCATGCCGGAGGACTCCGGCATGATCCGGGTCGACGAGAAGACCGGGCTCGGTGTCGCCATCGCCACCGACGGCAACGGCCGGTACGCCAAGCTGGACCCCTACACGGGCGCCCAGCTGGCCCTCGCCGAGGCCTACCGCAACGTGGCGACCACCGGCGCCAAGCCGCTCGCCGTCTCCGACTGCCTGAACTTCGGCTCGCCGGAGGACCCGGCGGTCATGTGGCAGTTCGCCGAGGCCGTGCGCGGTCTGGCGGACGGCTGCCGGCAGCTCGGCACCCCGGTGACCGGCGGCAACGTCTCGCTCTACAACCAGACCGGCGAGGCCGCCATCCACCCGACCCCGGTGGTCGCGGTCCTCGGCGTCATCGACGACGTGGCCCGCCGCACCCCGGCCGCCTTCCGCGAGGAGGGTCAGCTGATCCACCTCCTCGGCGACACCCGCGAGGAGTTCGGCGGCTCGGCCTGGTCCCAGGTCGTCCACGACCACCTCGGCGGTCTGCCCCCGGCGGTCGACCTGGAGCGGGAGCGCCTGCTCGCCGAGATCCTGATCTCCGCCTCGCGCGACGGCATGATCGACGCCGCGCACGACCTGTCCGACGGCGGTCTGATCCAGGCGGTCGTGGAGTCGGCGCTGCTCGGCGGGAAGGGTGCGCGTCTGATCGTCCCGGACGGCCTGGACGCCTTCACCTTCCTGTTCTCCGAGTCGGCCGGCCGCGCGATCGTCGCCGTCCCGCGCTCGGAGGAGCTGCGCTTCACCGACATGTGCGGCGCCCGCGGCCTGCCCACCACCCGCATCGGTGTCGTCGACGGCGACACGGTGGAGGTGCAGGGCCAGTTCACGCTGACCCTGGCCGAGCTCCGCGAGATCCACGAGGCGACGATCCCCGCGCTGCTCGCGTAGGGTCCGCCGCCTCACGAAGCCCCCGCCCGGTCCGCCGGGCGGGGGCTTCGCGCGTTCCCGTGCACCGGTGCCGACCGCGCGGGCTTCGCGCGTCCCCGTGGGGCGGGGCGGCCGGGCGCTGTGGTCGGGGGCTTCGGGCGTCCTCGGGCGGGGGCCGGTGCCGGCCGCGCGGCGGGCCGGAAGGGTTCGGGCCGCTCGACCTCTTGCACGTAATTACGTAGTTCCGTAATCTCTGGGTGTGGAACTCGAAGAGCGGGTCACCGACCTCGAACGAAGGCTGGCCGCGCTGGAGAACGCGCAGGCGCGGCGCACCGCGCCCCGCATCGGCGACGACGACTTCTGGGCCCTGCAGGGGTTCAAGGAGCAGCTCGCCGGGCTGGGCGCGACCGACGGCGGGGTGCTGTTCACCGGGGCGGTCCGGCTGCCCACCGGGAAGCAGTACGAGTGGCAGCACGGGGCCCTCACCGCCGGGCTCCTGGACGCCGACTGGCAGGAGGCCGCCGAGGCGTTCGCCGCGCTCGGACACCCCGTGCGGCTGCGGTTGCTACGGGAGATCACCGGTGGCCGCCGCACCGCGGCCGAGCTGGCCGAACTGGACGGGGTCGGCACCACCGGCCAGATCTACCACCACCTGCGCCAGCTCACGGCCGCCGGCTGGCTGCACACCACCGGCCGCGGACGCCACGAGGTCCCGCCGGGCCGGGTCGTGCCGCTGCTGGTGGCACTGTCGGCGGCCCGTCCCTGACGCCCGCGATTCCCCACCACCGCGCTTCCCCGACGACCGCGCTTCCCTGACCACCGCACCGACGAGGACACGGGGGACCCATGTCCGCACGCAAGATCGCCATGACGGCCTTCCGGGGCCTGCAGCTGAGCTGCGTCGCCCTGGTGACCGCCCACATCTGCCTCGGCTGGGACCACCCGGTGTGGTGGAACCTCCTCCCGCTCGCCCTGGCCTACGTCCTGATCACCGTGGTCAACCGCTGGGGCGGTACACCCGACGCCCCCGGCACCGCCCGGCCGCCCGTCGAGGTCGCCCCGCCGGTGACCGGCCGCTGGTCCGCGCTGAACAGCCCGGCCGACCGCACGCCGAGCCACGGGATCCACGCCTACGGCCAGACCTACGCCATCGACCTCCTCGCCGAACCGGAGCCGGGCTCCCGCCCCGGCTTCTCGGCGCTGTGGCCGCTCACCCGCCGCCCCGAGGAGTACCCGGCGTACGGCGCCCCGCTGCTCGCGGTGGCCGACGCCACGGTCGTACGGGCCGACGACGGTCAGCGCGACCACCGCAGCCGCAGCTCCGTGCCCGCGCTGCTGTACCTGATGCTGGCCGAGGGCTCGGTGCGCGAGATGACGGGCGTCCGCCGGATCCTGGGCAACCACCTCGTGCTGGACCTCGGGGACGGCACCTACGCCGCCTACGCCCACGTGCGGCGCGGCTCCTTCACGGTCCGCGAGGGCGACACCGTGCGCGCCGGCCAGGTGGTCGCCCGGTGCGGCAACTCCGGCAACTCCACCGAGCCCCACCTGCACTTCCAGCTCATGGACGGCCCCGACCCGGACACCGCGCGCGGGGTCCCGTTCCGCTGGCACGGCCTCGGCGTCCCGCGCAACGGCGAGGTGTTCGACGCCCCGGCCACCGCTCCGGCCGGGTCCGCCTGACGCCGCCTCCGGCAGGCCGTCGGGGCAGGGCGGGCCACCGGACCGGACCGCCGGGGCGCGGCGCTGCCGGGCCGGGCGACGCCGGGACGCAGTGGGCCGGTGGGCGGGACGCCGGGACCCGGCCCTTCGGGAGGCACCGCCGGGGCCCGCCCCCTCCCGCCCCGCATAGGCTTCTCGCCATGCCACCGGCCAAGAAGCGCGCCCGTTCCTACGACCCCGTCAGGACCCGCACCGCGGTGCTGGCCCAGTTCGCCGCCGTGCGCTCCGCGGTCCGCGGCCTGACCCCGGAGCAGCTCGCCGGGCCCACCCGGCTCGGCGACTGGACCGTACGGGAGCTGATCGCGCACATCGGTGCGGCCCTGTCCGCCGTGGACCGGCTGCTGGCCGAGCCCGAACCCGCGCGGCAGGACGGGCAGCTGCTCGACTGGCCCTCCGCGATCGTCGCCGACGCGGACGCCATCGCCGCGACCGCCCGTGCGGTGGCCGCCGGGCACCCGGACCTGGACGCCCACCTCGCCGACGTCGAGGAACGCTTCACCGCCCACCTGGACACGCACCCCGGGACCCGGCTCCTGCCCACCTCCGCCGGGGCGCTGCCGCTGGCGGACTACCTGGTCACCCGCACCGTGGAACTCGTCGTCCACACCGACGACCTGAACGCCGCCGTGCCGGGCCTGGACATCTCCCACGACCGGCGGGCCGTGGCCACCGCCACCCGTCTGCTGGCCGACGCCCTCGCCGCGAAGGCCCCCGGCGGGTCGACGGAGGTGCGGATCCCGCCCCATGCGGTGGTGCAGTGCGTGGCGGGTCCCCGGCACACCCGGGGGACGCCGCCGAACGTCGTGGAGACCGACCCCCTGACCTGGCTCCGACTGGCCACCGGGCGGACCGGCTGGCCGGAGGCCGTCGCGGCCGGAGCCGTCCGGGCGAGCGGGGAGCGCGCCGACCTGGCGCCCTACCTGCCGTTGACCGGGTGAGCCCGGCGCCGTCCCCGTCGCCGGCCGGGTGAGCCGGGGCAGGGGGGAACGGGGGCAGGGGGAACCGGCCGTTCCCCGGCTCCGTCGAACGGACATGGACGCACCGAGGCGCCGGCACCGAGCGCTCACGACGGCCGCCGTCGCCGTGCTCCTCCCGTTCGCCGCGGCCTGCGGCGGCGAACAGGCGGGCCCGGGCGGCAGCGACAGCGTGCGGGCCGCGCCGCCGCTGACCGGCGTGCGCTGGAGCGTGGACAGCGTGACGGAGGGCGGCCGCACCCTGCGCGCGCCCGCCGACGCCCACCTGACGGTCGAGGAGGGCGGCCGGGCCGAGGGCAGCTACGGGTGCAACCGGTTCCGGGGCGACGCCGGCTTCGAGGGGGACCGGATCCGGTTGCGGACCGAGTCCACCGCGCAGGCGTGCCCCGAGCCGCTGAGGGAGTTCGAGCGCCGTCTCGGCGCCGTGCTGGAGCGGGGCCCGCTCGGCATACGCGTCCGTGGTGACCAGCTGACCCTCACCACGGAGGACGGCACGTCCGTCCGGCTCAGCCGGGCCGGGCACGCACCGCTGCACGGCACGAAGTGGAGCCTCGCGCTCCCCGGCGCCGACGGCCGGGCCCACCTCACCTTCGACCGGGAGGAGGGCACCGTCTCCGGCAGCGCGGGGTGCAACCACGTGAGCGCCGACGCCACGGTGCGCGACGGCCATATCACCCTCGGCGCCCCGTCCACGACCCGAATGATGTGCGAAGGCTCACTCATGGACGTCGAGGAGCGGGTGCTGAGGCTCTTCGACGGCCGCGCCGCCTACCGGATCGAGTACCGGAACCTCACGCTGACCAGCGACGACGGCGTCGAGGTGCCGGCCTTCGCCACCGGGTGACCCACCGCACGTCCAGGATCCCCAATTCGGACCAGTGGTCGACCTCGCCTACACTCGGTTCCGTGCCACGTGGTGACGGACGACTCAACCACGACCTGCTCCCCGGAGAGAAGGGCCCCCAGGACGCCTGCGGCGTCTTCGGTGTCTGGGCTCCGGGCGAAGAGGTCGCCAAGCTCACGTACTTCGGGCTCTACGCCCTCCAGCATCGGGGCCAGGAATCCGCGGGAATCGCGGTCAGCAACGGCTCCCAGATCCTCGTCTTCAAGGACATGGGCCTGGTCTCCCAGGTCTTCGACGAGACCTCCCTCGGCTCCCTCCAGGGCCACATCGCGGTCGGACACGCCCGCTACTCGACCACCGGTGCCTCGGTGTGGGAGAACGCCCAGCCGACCTTCCGCGCCACCGCGCACGGATCGATCGCGCTCGGCCACAACGGCAACCTGGTCAACACGGCGGAGCTCGCCGAGCTGGTCGCGGAGCTGCCCAAGGAGAACGGCCGCGCCCCCAAGGTGGCGGCCACCAACGACACCGACCTGATCACCGCCCTGTTGGCGGGCCAGCGCGCCGCCGACGGCGAGCCGGTGACCGTGGAGCAGGCGGCGCACGTCGTCCTCCCGCAGGTCAAGGGCGCCTTCAGCCTCGTCTTCATGGACGAGGGCACCCTCTACGCGGCCCGCGACCCGCAGGGCATCCGACCGCTGGTGCTCGGCCGGCTGGAGCGCGGCTGGGTGGTGGCCTCCGAGTCCGCCGCCCTGGACATCTGCGGCGCCAGCTACGTCCGGGAGATCGAGCCGGGCGAGTTCGTCGCCATCGACGAGAACGGCCTCCGCAGTTCGCGATTCGCTGACGCAAAGCCGAAGGGCTGTGTCTTCGAGTACGTGTACCTGGCCCGCCCGGACACCGACATCGCCGGCCGGAACGTCTATCTGTCGCGCGTCGAGATGGGCCGCCGCCTGGCCGCCGAGGCACCCGCCGAGGCCGACCTGGTGATACCGACCCCGGAGTCCGGCACCCCGGCCGCCATCGGCTACGCGGAGGCGTCGGGCATCCCGTTCGGCGCCGGACTGGTGAAGAACGCCTACGTCGGACGGACGTTCATCCAGCCGTCGCAGACGATCCGGCAGCTCGGCATTCGCTTGAAGCTGAATCCGCTCAAGGAAGTGATCAAGGGCAAGCGGCTGGTCGTGGTCGACGACTCGATCGTCCGCGGCAACACCCAGCGCGCCCTGGTCCGCATGCTCCGCGAGGCCGGCGCGGCCGAGGTCCACATCCGGATCTCCTCGCCGCCCGTGAAGTGGCCCTGCTTCTTCGGCATCGACTTCGCCACCCGCGCCGAGCTCATCGCCAACGGCATGACGATCGACGAGATCGGCACCTCCCTGGGCGCCGACTCCCTGGCGTACATCTCCATCGACGGCATGATCGAGGCGACCACCATCGCCAAGCCGAACCTGTGCCGTGCCTGCTTCGACGGCGAGTACCCGATGGACCTGCCCGACCCGGAGCTCCTCGGCAAGCAGCTGCTGGAGACGGAGCTGGCCGCCGGTACGGCCGCCCCGGCCGCGGTCGACGCGATCCGCCGCCCGTAAGCCCTGCCGTACGACACGAAAGCTCTCACCTCCATGTCCGAGACATCCCTTGCCGGGGGCGGCGCTAGTTACGCGGCCGCAGGCGTCGACATCGAAGCCGGCGACCGCGCGGTCGACCTGATGAAGGAGTGGGTGAAGAAGGCCCAGCGCCCCGAGGTCCTCGGCGGCCTCGGCGGTTTCGCCGGCCTCTTCGACGCCTCCGCCCTCAAGCGGTTCGACCGCCCCCTGCTGGCCTCCGCCACCGACGGTGTGGGCACCAAGGTCGACATCGCCCGCCGGATGGGCGTCTACGACACCATCGGCCACGACCTGGTCGCCATGGTGATGGACGACATCGTGGTGTGCGGCGCCGAGCCGCTGTTCATGACCGACTACATCTGCGTCGGCAAGGTCCACCCCGAGCGGGTCGCCGCGATCGTCAAGGGCATCGCCGAGGGCTGCGTGCTTGCCGGCTGCGCCCTGGTCGGCGGCGAGACCGCCGAGCACCCGGGCCTGCTGGGCGAGGACGACTTCGACGTCGCCGGGGCCGGCACGGGCGTGGTGGAGGCCGACCGGATGCTCGGCGCCGACCGCATCCGTTCGGGTGACGCGGTGATCGCCATGGCCGCCTCCGGACTCCACTCCAACGGGTACTCCCTGGTCCGGCACGTGCTGCTGAACCAGGCCGGCCTGGCCCTGGAGAGCCGGATCGAGGAGTTCGGCCGCACCCTCGGCGAGGAACTGCTGGAGCCGACCAAGATCTACTCGCTGGACTGCCTGGCGCTGCTGCGCACCACCGAGGTGCACGCCTTCAGCCACGTCACCGGCGGCGGGCTCGCGGCCAACCTGGCCCGGGTCGTGCCGGACGGGCTGCACGCGGTGGTCGACCGTTCGACCTGGACGCCCGGCCCGGTGTTCGACCTGGTCGGCCGGACCGGATCGGTCGAGCGCCTGGAACTGGAGAAGACGCTGAACATGGGCGTCGGCATGATCGCGATCGTGCCCCAGGAGTCCACCGAGGTGGCCCTGGCGACACTGGGCGACCGCGGCGTGGACGCCTGGGTCGCCGGCGAGATCACCGAACGGGGCGACCGCCCGACGGGCGCCGCCCTGGTGAGTGACTACGCGACCTGAGCACCCGGGCGGGCTGCCCGCACGGACGGTGCGGGCAGCCCGAACCCGGGTAGCACAGAAGCCGGCCGGTGACTTCCGTCACCGACCGGTCTGCTGCTCAGTGCAAGGTCAAGCGCCGCGACGTTGCTGCGAGGACTGGCCGTCCTCGTCCTGCGCGTCGTCCTCATAGAGGTCGGCGTACCGTGCGTACAGGTCGTCGTCATGCTCATCGGCCTCGAAGTGATCACCGTTGGTCGGTGATGTGTTCGATGTCGATGCGCCCAGCTCCTCGGCCAGGCGTGTGAGGTCAGTCCCACCGCTGTTGTACTTCAGCTGGCGGGCGACCTTCGTCTGCTTGGCCTTGGCCCGGCCGCGCCCCATGGCTCGACCCCCTCAACGACGGGGCTCGACGGCCCCAGAGTCTTGACACGCGTTCATGGTCCGGAACGGACTCTCCTCGGAGAGACCGGTCCGTAGTGGCTTCCACGGTACCTGAGCCCGCGCCCATCCGGTACGTCGCCCGCATGACGTGCCCGTGCCCAGGACCTCCGAGGGCCCTCGTCCTCGCTGGTCAAACGCGATTTTAGCCACTTATCGGCGCTCGACCCGCCGGGAGAAGTGAGAGTTCTCTCGAAGTGCGTCCCGGCGGGTACCGGTCAGACGTGCGAGACGGGTGCGGACGGCCGCCCCGCACGTCCCGCCTCACCGTCCCGCGCGTGCCTCCGCCATCCGCTGCTCGGCGATCCGGTCGGCCGCCGCGGCCGGCGGAATGCCGTCCGACTTCGCACGTGCGAATATCGCGAGCGTGGTGTCGAAGATCTTCGACGCCTTCTCCTTGCACCGGTCGAAGTCGAAGCCGTGGAGCTCGTCGGCGACCTGGATGACCCCGCCCGCGTTCACCACGTAGTCCGGCGCGTAGAGGATCCCGCGGTCGGCGAGGTCCTTCTCCACGCCCGGGTGGGCGAGCTGGTTGTTGGCCGCGCCGCAGACCACCTTGGCGGTCAGGACGGGCACGGTGTCGTCGTCCAGCGCGCCGCCGAGCGCGCACGGGGCGTAGATGTCCAGGCCCTCGGTCCGGATCAGCTCCGCCGTGTCGGCCACGGCGGTGACGCCCTGCGGGTGCCGGTCCAGGACCCGGCGCACCGCGTCCTCGCGCACGTCCGTGATCACGACCTCGGCGCCCTCCGCGCGCAGGTGCTCCACCAGGTGGTGACCGACCTTGCCGACGCCGGCGACCCCGACCTTGCGGTCCCGCAGCGAGGGGTCGCCCCACAGGTGCTGGGCCGAGGCCCGCATGCCCTGGTAGACGCCGAAGGAGGTGAGCACGGAGGAGTCGCCCGCGCCGCCGTTCTCGGGGGAGCGCCCGGTCGTCCAGCGGCACTCCCGCGCGACGACGTCCATGTCCGACACGTAGGTGCCGACGTCGCACGCGGTGACGTACCGGCCGCCCAGCGAGGCCACGAACCGGCCGTAGGCCAGCAGCAGTTCCTCGCTCTTCAGCTGCTCCGGGTCGCCGATGATCACGGCCTTGCCGCCGCCGTGTTCGAGCCCGGCCATGGCGTTCTTGTACGACATCCCGCGCGCGAGGTTCAGCGCGTCGGCGACGGCCTCCGCCTCGGAGGCGTACGGGTAGAAGCGCGTACCGCCCAGGGCGGGGCCCAGGGCGGTGGAGTGGATGGCGATGACGGCCTTGAGGCCGCTGGCACGGTCCTGACAGAGCACGACTTGCTCATGACCCCCCTGGTCCGAACGGAACAGGGTGTGCAGGACGCCGTCAGATACGTCGGTCACGGTGGTGACTCCTGAGTAAGTAGCGGCGGGTGGGACGGGACTCCCTGGGGTCCCCCCTTGCTTGTGGCAGCGGGGAGGCGGCGGGGGTCGTGAGCATGAGGTTAGAGCCTGTCGGGCGGTTCGGCGGCACCGTGGCGGGGATCACCTCCGACCGGAGTACCGCCGTGCGACGATTTGCCGGGTTTCCCGGCTGCGGAGGTGTCGTGTCCGAAGGTTTTCGACGCAGTGCGCGGGGGAGGGACCAGGCGTGCCCAAGGTGACCTCGGTGATCGTCCCCTACGCGACCTACCTGCGCGTCTACGAACCGCTGGCCGCCTTCCCGGAGCCGGAACGCGGCCACTGGACCCGCTACGCCCGCCGCCCCGACCGCCCCTCCTGCCAGGACGAGCTGCGCCGGGCGCTGACCGACCTCGTCCCGACGCCCCCGGTGCCGGTTCCCGTTCACGAGAGCGACGACGCGTTCGTGCTCGAGGAGGACGGCGAGATCCGGGTCTGCCCGTGGCGCACCCGGCTGCGCGGCTGGCAGGCCCTGGGCGAACTCGCCGAGGACTTCCCGCTGCCGGTCCTGGACGCCCTGCTGCCCCCGGTGGTCCGCCACCAGGCGGTGCGCGACTACGAGCGCTGGCTCACCGAGCACCCGGACGCCCGGCCCTGGATCCGCACGGCGACCTGGCAGGTGCCGATCAACTGGTTCGTGCTGGTCTCCGACGAGGAGCGCGAGTACACCAAGGGCACGGCCGACGAGGCACCGGTACTGCGCTACCGGACGCCGATGGTGGAGGCCCGGCGCCGGGTCGCCCGGGGACTGCGGGCGCTGAAGGACGCCGTGGACGAGGGGCCGCTGATCGACGGGCTGGTCGACATCGGGCGCTGGCTGGAGGAGTTCCACCCCCGCTCGCTGGTCGAGCTGGACTACGGCGGACTGGTGCACGCCCTGCCGGCGGGGACGCTGGAGGCGGACCACTCGGCGGCGGACGTGGCCGAGGGCATCGCGGCGCTCCGCCGCGGCGACGGGGAGCGGGCCGGGGCCGCGTACGCGCGGCTGGTGGAGCGGTGGCGGTCGGTGCGCGATCTGCGGTCCGCGAACTGACGTTTGACCTGACGCCCGTCTTGGTGTTCTGTCATCGCCCTGAGGTGACGCGTCGTCGGTCCGGTGGACTCCGACGCGGATCCGACAACGGACGTAGAGGCCGATCCGGGCGTACATCCCAAGCGTGTCAAGCGTGACGGACCGCACGTACGGGACCCTTGCGCCGGTTGCCCACCCTCATGCCAAAATAGGACAAGGAGTCCGGGGAGGACTCCTCCGTCCTGCTGTGCTCCATCATGGGCGGATTCTCAGCATTGCACGCTTTGGGGGGTCTGGTGACTCCTGATCGTCCTGTGACTGATCGTCACAGCGGCGTGACTGTCCGCTATGGCATGGTCCATCGGCTTCCGCGGCTGATGAACACCTGGGAGGGCAATTCCATCGGTTTGGCCGACGCGGCTGGACAGATGGTGTAGTTGTAGTGCCGAGGACAAGCCGTTCGTCCTATAACCGACTCGACTCGCGTCCGCCATTTCGGGCAACGCGGGTCAAGGTGCAGAATTTAAAGGAAAGAACCGAGAAGGTTCGGTTCTCCCGAGGAGGCCGCTCATGACCGCTCGCACCCCTGATGCCGAGCCGCTGCTGACCCCGGCTGAGGTCGCCACCATGTTCCGCGTCGACCCCAAGACGGTCACGCGCTGGGCGAAGGCCGGCAAGCTCACGTCGATCCGCACGCTCGGCGGGCACCGCCGCTACCGCGAAGCCGAGGTCCGCGCCCTGCTCGCGGGCATTCCGCAGCAGCGCAGCGAGGCCTGAACAACTGATTGACCTGGGCAAACCGGCTGGTCCCCAAACCCGCCGAAGCGCCCGGAACCACAGCTCCAAGCGACGCGGGGACTGCCCCAACAGTCCCCTCGCCCAAGCCCTCCAGGGCTTCCCAGGCAACTGAACACGGGTGCGTCGTCGATCGCGCTGGACTCCCGCCGGGTCCAGCGCGATCTTTTTTGTGCGCTCCCGCGCGGGTGTGTGCGGAGCGGGGGCGGAGCCCAACCGGCCCTCGCGGGGCGGTTCGTGGGCTCGGCGGCCGAGGTGGCCGCCGGGTGGAGGGGCGGGGGTGCGGGCCCCGCCGCAGGGCTCTCCGGGTGCCGGTGAGGCCCTCCGGGGCGCGGGTGCGCCCGGCCCTCCGGTGACGGAGCGGAGTCATGACTCCCGTGCTCCGGGTAGTGCAATTGCACATATTAAATCGACCCGTTGTAGGGCGAGGGTAAGTGCCACACTTCCCAAAACTCATACGGTGACACCCGTCACATACCGACTGGCTTGTCGGGCCGCTGGCATATGCGCTATCAGGGCCGGGTCTTGGGCTCGGTGGGCGCCAACTCGGCCTCGGCAGAGGCGGAACGGTCCGCCTCCGGTTCAGTCGTCGCCGCGTGCGCCGGAGGGCCGGCGGAGCGGGGTGCGGAGTCCATCGCCAGCCGCAGCAGGCGATGACAGATCGGGCAGTGGCGGGTGACGTGCCGGTACCCCGACGCGGCCGACAGGTGCGCGCGGAGCAGCGCCCGCGTCTCGTGCCTCGCCGAAGCCGCCATGCGCCACCTCCAGAGGGCCGCACGGAAAGCGGTCCCTGCCTTCTGGACTACCGAGCGGAAGAGGTCCCGTCAAGACGCCCAGAGGGCCGTACGCGGGCGCCACGGGGCCGGGTGGCCGGTCGGGCGGCGGTCGGTGGGCCTGGGGGCGCCCAGGGTGGTGTCACGTCGGACGTGGCAGCGGGAGCGAGGGGTGGTGAAGGGGGAGCGTAGGGCGGTCTAGCCGTGCTCGGCGGCGCTTCTGACGGGGCGTGGGGTGGGAAGGGCGGGAGAGGGGCGGGGGAGGGGTGGAGGGGGTGGAGAAAGGCGGGGAGTTGCCTCCGTGCCCCGGGTGCCCTGCGTGCGGAGGCGACCGGGCCGGGAGGCGTCGGGGTGCTGAGTGCGCGGTGCGCGGTGCGCGGTGCACGGTGTGTGTGGAGTGTGCGGAGTGAGGAGTTCCGGGCCGGCAGGGTCACGGCGTGCGGGATCGCCGGCGTTCGGGATCGCCGGGCGCTGACGTCGGCACCGGTGCTGGAGGGGCGGTGTGGGGTGTGGGGTGCGGCGGCCACGGCGACGCCGACCGGCGGTGGCCGCGGGGGTACTCGCACCGGCCGGATGCGGGCCACGGTGGTCCCGCACGGGCGCCCTCCCGGTGCCGGACTCGGGCCGGACGCGGGCCGGACCCGGCCGAACGCGGCTGCGGGCGATGGGCGCGGGAGGCGCGGAAGGCGCGGGAGATGGGCGGACAGCGCCGGCGCCCCAAGCCGAAGGACGGTCCGGCCGAGGAGCGGTCAAGCCGAGGGACGGTCCGGGGCGGACACGCGGAAGGCCCGCGTCCCTCACGGGCGCGGGCCTTCTCGGTGATGCGGTCCTGACGGGATTTGAACCCGCGGCCTCCACCTTGACAGGGTGGCGAGCACTCCAAACTGCTCCACAGGACCAGGTGTGCGGCGCGTTCACCTCTCTGCGCTGCGAAAAGAGACTGTACAGGAGGGTGGCCGCCTGGTCGAACTCACCCTGGGTGGCCGCATCGTCACGGTGCCAGCGCGTCGATCGCCTTGATGATCCGCTTGTCCGAGACGGGGTGCGCGGTGCCCAGCGCGTGCGCGAAGTAGCTGACCCGCAGCTCCTCGATCATCCACCGGACGTCCCGCACCTGCTGCGGAACCGGGCGGCCCTGGGGCATCTGCTCCAGCAGCCACGCGTACTCGTCCTGCATCTCCCGGACCTTCTCCATACGGGTGGTGTCCCGCTGGACGTTGGCCGGCATCTGCTGGAGACGCCGGTCGGCGGCCACCAGATAGCGCATCAGGTCCGGCAGCCTGCGCAGGCCGGCGGACGTCACGAAGCCCGGCCGCACCAACGCGTCCAACTGCTCCCGCACGTCCCGCAGGTTCGCCAGGAGCGCCGGGCTGCGGACCGACTTCAGCCGTCGCTCGCACGCCTGCCAGGCGGCCAGCACCTGCTGCACCTGCCCCACCGCCCGGACGGTGGTGTCCACGATCTCGGCGCGCACCCGGTCGAACAGCTTGCGGTAGGACTCCTCGTCCCACACCGGCCCGCCGAAGTCGGCGATCAGCCGGTCCGCCGCCGCCATGGCGCAGTCGTCGAACAGCGCCTGCATCGAACCGTGCGGATTCGCGGACAGCGCCAGCTTCTGCTGGTTCGTCAGCTTTTCGGATGCGAACTTCGCGGGGTTGACCGGGATGTTGCGCAGGATGAGGCGGCGGGTGCCCTTCCACATCGCCTCCTGCTGCTCGGCCTCGGTGTCGAACAGCCGCACCGACACGGTGTCGCCGTCGTCCACCAGCGCCGGGTATGCCTTGACCGGCTGGCCGGCCCGGCGGGTCTCGAAGACCCGGGTGAGCGTGCCGAGGGTCCAGTCGGTCAGCCCCGAGCGTTCCAGGGACTCGCCGCCGCTGCGTTCGGCGGTGGCCGCGGCGGCGCGGCTCAGCGCCTTGCGGGCGCGCGGCTTGAGCCGCAGGCGCAGCGCCTCCAGGTCCTTGTCCTCGGCGAGCGTCCGGCGCCGTTCGTCGACGATCCGGAAGGTGATCCGCAGGTGGTCGGGGACCCGCGACCAGTCGAAGTCCTCGGCGTCGAAGGGGACGCCCACCATGCGCTTCAGCTCGCGGGCCATCGTCACGGTCAGCGGTTCCTGGAGCGGGACCGCCCGCTCCAGGAACGCCTTGGCGTAGTTGGGCGCCGGGACGTAGTGCCGGCGCACCGGCTTGGGCAGGGAGCGGATCAGCTCCGTGACGACCTGTTCGCGCAGGCCGGGGATCTGCCAGTCGAAGCCCTCGTCGGTGACCTGGTTCAGCACCTGGAGCGGGATGTGCACGGTCACGCCGTCGGCGTCGGCGCCGGGCTCGAACTGGTACGTCACCCGGAACTTCAGCGGACCCTGCCGCCAGGTGTCCGGGTAGTCGGCCTTGGTGACGGCCTCCGCCGACTCCCGGATGAGCATCTCCCGCTCGAAGTCCAGGTAGTCGGGCTGTTCGTGCCGCTTGTGCTTCCACCAGGAGTCGAAGTGGGCGCCGGAGACGACGTGTTCGGGGACCCGCTGCTCGTAGAAGTCGAAGAGGGTCTCGTCGTCGACCAGGATGTCCCGCCGGCGGGCCCGGTGCTCCAGTTCCTCGACCTCGGTCAGCAGCCGGCGGTTGTCGGCGAAGAACTTGTGGTGCGTGCGCCAGTCGCCCTCCACCAGGGCGTGGCGGATGAACAGCTCGCGGGAGGCCTCCGGGTCGATCCGGCCGTAGTTCACCTTGCGGTGCGCCACGATCGGCACCCCGTACAGGGTGACCTTCTCGTAGGCCATCACCGCCGCCTGGTCCTTCTCCCAGTGCGGCTCGCTGTAGGTGCGCTTGAGCAGGTGCTCCGCGAGCGGCTCCACCCACTCCGGCTCGATCTTCGCGTTGACCCGCGCCCACAGCCGGGACGTCTCGACCAGCTCCGCCGACATCACGAACCGCGGCGGCTTCTTGAACAGGGCGGAGCCCGGGAAGATCGCGAACTTGGCGTTGCGGGCGCCGATGTACTCGCCGCGCCCGCCGTCCTTGCGGCCGGCCGGGGCGGAGTCCTTGGACTCCTTGACGTCCTTCATGCCGATGTGGGACAGCAGCCCCGCCAGCAGCGAGACGTGGATCCGGTCGGCGGGGGCGTCCTGGTCGTTGAGGTGGATGCCCATCTGCTTGGCGACCGTGCGCAGCTGGGTGTAGATGTCCTGCCACTCGCGGATGCGCAGGAAGTTGAGGTACTCCTGCTTGCACATGCGGCGGAACGAGGAGGAGCCCCGTTCCTTCTGCTGCTCGCGCACGTAGCGCCACAGGTTCAGGTAGGCGAGGAAGTCGCTGGTCTCGTCGCGGAAGCGGGCGTGCTGCTGGTCGGCCTGGGTCTGCTTGTCGGCCGGGCGTTCGCGCGGGTCCTGGATGGACAGGGCGGCGGCGATGACCATGACCTCGCGGACGCAGCCGTTGCGGTCGGCCTCCAGCACCATGCGGGCCAACCGCGGGTCCACCGGCAGCTGGGCCAGCTTGCGGCCGGTCTGCGTGAGCCGCTTGCGCGGGTCCTTCTGCGACGCGTCCAGCGCGCCCAGTTCCTGGAGCAGCTGCACGCCGTCGCGGATGTTGCGGTGGTCGGGCGGGTCGATGAAGGGGAACTTCTCGATGTCGCCGAGTCCGGCCGCGGTCATCTGCAGGATGACCGAGGCCAGGTTGGTGCGGAGGATCTCCGCGTCCGTGAACTCCGGACGGGACAGGAAGTCGTCCTCGCTGTACAGCCGGATGCAGATGCCGTCGGAGGTCCGGCCGCACCGGCCCTTGCGCTGGTTGGCGCTGGCCTGCGAGACGGGCTCGATGGGCAGCCGCTGCACCTTGGTGCGGTGGCTGTAGCGGGAGATGCGGGCGAAGCCCGGGTCGATGACGTACTTGATGCCCGGCACGGTCAGGGAGGTCTCGGCCACGTTGGTGGCCAGAACGATCCTGCGGCCGCTGTGCTGCTGGAACACGCGGTGCTGCTCGGCATGGGAGAGCCGCGCGTACAGCGGCAGCACCTCGGTCGACCGGTACCGCTTCTTCGTCAGCGCGTCGGCGGTGTCGCGGATCTCGCGCTCGCCGGACAGGAAGACCAGGATGTCCCCGGGCCCCTCGGCCATCAGCTCCTCGACCGCGTCCGTGATCGCGGTGATCTGGTCGCGGTCCGCGTCCTCGGAGTCCTCCTCCAGCAGCGGGCGGTAGCGCACCTCCACCGGGTAGGTCCGGCCGCTGACCTCGATGATCGGGGCGTCGCCGAAGTGCCGGGAGAAGCGTTCCGGGTCGATGGTCGCCGAGGTGATGACGACCTTGAGGTCCGGACGCTTCGGCAGCAGCTGGGCGAGGTAGCCGAGCAGGAAGTCGATGTTCAGGGACCGCTCGTGCGCCTCGTCGATGATGATCGTGTCGTAGGCGCGCAGCTCGCGGTCGGTCTGGATCTCCGCGAGCAGGATGCCGTCGGTCATCAGCTTGATGAAGGTGGCGTCGGGGTTCACCTGGTCGGTGAAGCGGACCTTCCAGCCGACGGTCTCCCCGAGCGGGGAGTCGAGCTCGTCGGCCACCCGCTCGGCCACCGTGCGGGCCGCGATCCGCCGGGGCTGGGTGTGCCCGATCATGCCCCGTACGCCGCGGCCCAGTTCCAGGCAGATCTTCGGGATCTGCGTGGTCTTCCCGGACCCCGTCTCGCCCGCGACGATCACCACCTGGTGATCGCGGATCGCCTCGGCGATCTCGTCCTTCTTCTGGCTGACCGGCAGCTGCTCCGGATACCGCACCTCGGGCACGCGCGAGCGGCGCGTGGCCATGCGCTCCTCGGCCCCGGTGACCTCCGTCTCGATCTCCGCGAGCACGGCGGCACGGGCCTCGGGCTTGCGGATCTTGCGGGCGCCCTCCAGCCGCCGGCCGAGCCGGTGCGCGTCGCGCAGCGACAGGTCGGCGAGGCGGGAGGCGAGGGAACCGAGAGCGGGGGCAGGGTGCGTAGACATACGGATTCCAGGATCTCATCCCGCGGAAATACGCGGCCAACGGTTTTGCCGGGGAGCCGGGCCGCAGGACCCGGGGGACGCAACAAGGCCCCGATCGGTGATCGGGGCCTTTGCTGTGGCTGGGGCCGGGGTCGAACCGGCGACCTTCCGCTTTTCAGGCGGACGCTCGTACCAACTGAGCTACCCAGCCGCGATGTTTCACGTGAAACACCAGCGGTCCTGACGGGATTTGAACCCGCGGCCTCCACCTTGACAGGGTGGCGAGCACTCCAAACTGCTCCACAGGACCAAGCGTGTCGTACGACAGTGTCGCACAGGGTGGTGCGTGCCCCCAACGGGATTCGAACCCGTGCTACCGCCTTGAAAGGGCGGCGTCCTAGGCCGCTAGACGATGAGGGCTATCGGCCCGCCTGGGCGCTTCTCAGCGCGTCGGGGACGTGAGAAGCATATGGGATGGCGGGACCTATCGCCAAAACGGTTTACGGGGTGGCCGTCGGGCGGGTCGCGGGCGGGGACGGACGGGACGGCGAGGGCGCCGGGGTGGGGGCCGGTGAGGGGGTGGACGAGGGGGAGGCCGAGGGTGAGCCCGACGGAGACGGGGAGTCCGCACCCGGCTGGTTCTCCTCGGGCAGATGGCGGCTCACCTCGGCCGTCGTCAGACCGAGCCCGCCCAACTTGATGGAGTCCCACGCCTGCAGCCGGCGGGTGTCCCGGTCGAAGTAGAGGATCGACGTCTCGATCGGGTCCGGGTGCTCGCCCTCGACGGCGCGCAGTCCGCTGCCGCCGGTCGACCCCTCGATCCGCAGCCGGGTGCCGTACTTCATGACCTCCATGTCCTGACGGTGGTAGTGGCCGGCGAGGACCAGCGGCACGGTGCCGTCCACCTCGCGTGCCGCGGTCGGTTCGTGGGCGAGGGCCACGTCCACCGGCGTGCCGGCCGCCGCCTGGTCGCGCAGCGCGGAGGCGAGACGGGCCCCGGCCAGCTCCTGGGACTCCTCGGCGCCCTTGGTCTTGGAACGGTCGGGGGTGAACTGCGGGTCGCCGATGCCGGCGAAGCGCAGGCCGGCGATGGACTCGGCCCGGCCGTCGTCCAGGACGTGCACGTTCTTCAGGTCCTCCAGATAGCTCTGGGTGACCCGGGAGTCGTGGTTGCCGCGGACCCAGACGTAGGGGGCGCCGAGGTTCTCGATGGGGTCGAGGAAGCCGTTCTCGGCGGCGGTGCCGTGGTCCATGGTGTCGCCGGTGTCGACGATGACGTCCACCCGGTACTGCTTCACCAGCGAGCCGATGATCGCCCAGCTCGCCGGGTTGAGGTGGATGTCGGAGACGTGCAGCACCCGGATGGTGGTCGGGTCGGGCTGGTAGGTGGGCAGGGTGGACGTGGCGTCGTAGAGCTTGGTCACGTTGGTGACCAGGCGGGCCAGCTCCTGCTGGTAGACGTCGAACTCGGTGACGATGCTGCGCGCGTCGCCGACCAGCGACGGGGCGGACGACAGCAGGCCCGAGAACCGCGGCTCCAGGACGGAGTCCGGGTTCCAGGTGGCGTAGGCGGTCCCGCCGGAGGCCGCCAGCAGGGCGAACGCCAGCCCTCCGGCGGCCAGGGCCCTGCGCGGACGGCGGTAGACGATCAGGCCCAGGGCGGTGGCACCCGTCACCACGGCGATGCAGGAGCGCACGGCGAGGTCGGCCGTGCCGGTGCTGACGTCCCGGGTCACCTCGTCCTGGAGCCCGGAGATGCGCTCGGGGTGGTCGACGAGGGCCTGGGCGCGCTCCGGGTCCAGCTGGTCCACGTTGACGTCGAGACGCACGGGAGCGGTGTGGCTGTCGAGCTGCAGCGCGCCCAGCGGCGAGACGTTGATCTTCGTGCCGCCGGTGAAGGAGGGGCGCAGGGTCATGGTCGTGTCCATGGGCCCGACGGGCACCCGCACATTGCCCACCACGAGGAGCCCGAGCCAGGCCCCCACCAGCACCACCGCCACGAGGCCCAGGGCCCGCGCCCAGGGGTGCCGGCGGGGGGCGAGCTCCACCGCGGCCGCGGAGCGGCGGCGTCGGGAACGGCGGAGGAGGGAGCGTGGCGCGCTCCGGGCGCGGCGGAGCACGGTCGACACGGCGGCGGGAACGCGGGCCATTGATGCCGTATGCCCATGTCGGCCGACGGATATGCGAGGTGCGGGTGTGACTCGCACGGACGGGGCGTGGACGACAATGGCGGTGTGCTGGAGATGACACGCGAGGAGTTCGAGGAGCTGGTCGCCGAGGCGTTGGACCGGATCCCGCCGGAGCTGACGCGGCTGATGGACAACGTGGCGGTGTTCGTCGAGGACGAGCCACCGGCGGACGACCCGGAGCTGCTCGGCCTGTACGAGGGCACGCCCCTCACCGAACGCGGGGAGTGGTACGCCGGAGTGCTGCCGGACCGCATCACCATCTACCGGATGCCGACGCTGCGGATGTGCGAGTCCCGGGAGGACGTGGTCGCCGAGGCGGAGATCACCGTGGTGCACGAGATCGCGCACCACTTCGGGATCGACGACGCCCGGCTGCACGCCCTCGGCTACGGATAGGTCACTTGTGCGCCCCGCGCGTGTCCTCCTGCGGGTGCCGGGAGTTGGGCCTGTCGACCCAGAACTCCCCACGGAGGTGGCCCCGTGCGCCGCTTGTACGTACCCGCCCGTCTGGCCGCCACGCTGGTCGCCGTCGCCGCTGCCGCCGGCTGCATGAGTGTCGGCGCCGACGGGGCCGACGGGAGCGCCGGACCGTCCCGGTCGGCCGGGCAGCGGGGCGACGACGCTCCGGGCGAGGGGCGGGCGGTGTCGGGCGGCGGTCCCGCCGGGCACGGCGCGGCGTCGGGCGACGGGACCCGCGGGAGCGGCGGGGACGGGAAGGGCAAGGGTGGCAAGGACAAGAAGCGCAAGGACGGCGAGTCCCCCGGCGCCGGCGCCTCGCCGTCGGCGTCGGCGAGCAGGCCGGAGCCCGGGGACACCGGCCCCGGCGGGCCGGCGCGGCCCCCTGCGGACGGCCCGGCGCAGCCCGCCCCGTCCCGCAGCCCGGACGCGCAGCCGACCGACCCGGCGCCCGAACCGCCCCCGCCGGCGGAACCGACGGCCGCGGAGCCCTCCTCGTCGGCGCACGAACCGCCGGACACCCAGCTGGAGCAGCGGGAACCGGCACCGCGGGCGGGCGCGCCGGCGTAGGGGGACGGCATCAGCGGGGACGGCGTCAGCGGGGACGGCCGGAGCGCCGAGGGCGGCGGGCGGACCGTGGCGGGCGCGGCGGGCGCGCGGGCGCGTCGGGCGCGGTGGGCGCGTCGGGACGGGGATCGTGGTGTGGCACGGCACGGTGCGGCCTGCCGAGGTGACATGGAGGCGCCGCCCCGTACGAGGGATCCGGGCCCCCGTCAGGTTGACGGCCTGACCTGCGATTCCTTTCCGCACGGGGGAAGCGGTTTGCTTTGAGGGGGGCCGGGTGCGTATGGTGGCAGATCGTTTGATCCTATTTGCCCGGCGCCATCGCAGAGCGCGCCGTGTGGCGCGTACTCTCCTTTGCCGTGGTGGACCGCATCGAGGCGGTCGTAATTTGCGAAGCAGCGAATCACGGAGTTGACGGGCGCGTGCCGAAGAGACTCCGGAAGGTTTCGCATTCGTATGCCCATCGCCAGTACTGATCACGTCGTCGTGCCCGAGAACGCCGAGAGCGTCGTGGACCTCGACACCCTCGACACCCTCGCGACCGTCGAGGACACCGGCACCGACACCGACGCGGTCACCGGCACCGACGACACCACCGACTCCGCCGACGAGGCCCCCGAGATCACCTTCGCGGATCTCGGCCTCCCCGAGGGCGTCGTGCGCAAGCTCGCCCAGAACGGCGTGACCAGCCCCTTCCCCATCCAGGCCGCGACCATCCCGGACGCCCTGGCCGGCAAGGACATCCTCGGCCGGGGCCGCACCGGTTCCGGCAAGACCCTCTCCTTCGGCCTGCCGACGCTGGCCACCCTGACCGGCGGCCGCACCGAGAAGCACAAGCCGCGCGCCGTCATCCTGACGCCGACGCGTGAACTGGCGATGCAGGTCGCCGACGCGCTCCAGCCGTACGGCGACGTGCTCAACCTGCGCATGAAGGTCGTCTGCGGCGGCACCTCGATGGGCAACCAGATCTACGCCCTGGAACGCGGCGTCGACATCCTGGTCGCCACCCCGGGCCGCCTGCGCGACATCATCAACCGCGGCGCGTGCTCCCTGGAGAACGTGCAGATCGCCGTCCTCGACGAGGCCGATCAGATGTCCGACCTGGGCTTCCTGCCCGAGGTCACCGAGCTCCTCGACCAGGTGCCCGCGGGCGGCCAGCGGATGCTGTTCTCCGCGACCATGGAGAACGAGATCAAGACCCTCGTCGACCGCTACCTCAAGGACCCGGTGTCCCACGAGGTCGACGCGGCGCAGGGCGCGGTGACGACCATGTCGCACCACATCCTCGTCGTGAAGCCCAAGGACAAGGCACCGGTCACCGCGGCCATCGCGTCCCGCAAGGGCCGCACCATCATCTTCGTCCGCACCCAGCTGGGCGCCGACCGCGTAGCCGACCAGCTGCGCGAGGCGGGCGTGAAAGCGGACGCCCTGCACGGCGGCATGACGCAGGGCGCGCGGACCCGGACCCTGGCCGACTTCAAGGACGGGTACGTCAACGTCCTGGTCGCCACGGACGTCGCGGCCCGCGGCATCCACGTCGACGGCATCGACCTCGTCCTGAACGTCGACCCGGCCGGCGACCACAAGGACTACCTGCACCGTGCGGGCCGCACCGCGCGTGCGGGCCGGACCGGCACCGTCGTCTCCCTCTCCCTGCCGCACCAGCGGCGCCAGATCTTCCGGCTGATGGAGGACGCGGGCGTCGACGCCACGCGCCACATCATCCAGGGCGGCGCCGCCTTCGACCCGGACGTCGCCGAGATCACCGGCGCCCGGTCCATGACCGAGGTGCAGGCGGAGTCCGCCGGCAACGCGGCCCAGCAGGCCGAGCGCGAGGTCGCCCAGCTCACCAAGGAGCTGGAGCGGGCCCAGCGGCGTGCTACCGAGCTGCGCGAGGAGTCCGACCGGCTGCTGGCGCGGGCCGCCCGGGAGCGGGGCGAGGACCCGGCCGTCGCCGTGGCCGAGGCCGCCGCCCAGGCCCAGGCCGAGGCCGAGGCCGCAGTGGTCCTGCCGGAGCAGCCGACCGCGCGGGACGTCGAGCGCGGCGAGCGCACCGAATCGTCCGCCCCGTACGAGCGGCGCGAGCGCCGTGACGACCGCCGGGACGGCGACCGTGGCGGCTTCCGCCGCGACGACCGCGGTGACCGGGGTGGCCGTTCCTTCAAGCGCCGCGACGACCGGGGCGGCTTCAACCGCGACCGTGACCGTGACCGGGGCGACCGTGGCGGCTTCCGCCGTGACGACCGGGGCGACCGCGGTGACCGTGGCGGCCGTTCGTACGACCGCCGGGACGGCGACCGTGGCGGCTTCCGCCGTGACGACCGGGGCGACCGTGGCGAGCGCGGCGGTTTCCGCCGTGACGACCGCCCTGCCCGGTCCTTCGACCGTGACCGCGACCGCGACCGCGGTGGCCGTTCCTTCGAGCGCCGTGACGACCGCGGCGGCTTCAACCGCGACCGTGACCGTGACCGCGGCGACCGTGGCGGCTTCCGCCGTGACGACCGTGGCGGCCACCGCGGCAGCGACCGCCCGTTCAACCGCGACCGCCAGGGCGACCGCCCCGGTTACCGCTCCAGCGGCCACGACCGCCCGCACGGCCGTCGTGACGACCACCGCGGCGGCGGCAGCTTCGGCCGCCGCGAGGACAAGCCGCGCTGGAAGCGCAACGGCTGACCCGCCCCACCGAGCTGAACCCGTGAGGGCCCGCACGACTTCGGTCGCGCGGGCCCTCCGCTTTCCCGCGGCACATCTCACGCCCCGCCGGGGGCAATACCCGATCGGAGAGGCGGTCACGTCCCGCTATGCTCGGGGAGGCAACATCGCCAAGGGCCCTTAGCTCAATTGGCAGAGCAGTGGACTTTTAATCCATTGGTTGTGGGTTCGAGTCCCACAGGGCCTACCGGGCAGAAGCTGTCCGACCTGCGGCGGAAGCCGGAAGTTGGAGCTTGCCCCTCTCTGGGTGACGTCTCGGTGATCGTTTGCCCGTCCGATGCTCGCCCGAAGTGCGGGGCGACCAGTACGTGAAGCGGCCCCGGTCGACGACGGGTGAACGTCGGCCGGGGCCGCAGACTTCAGCCTGAACGCGTGTCAGGGATCGCGAGGAAGGACGAACCCTCGCACGGGCCGCGGTTCCTGCGGGTTGCGGGACTCCGGCTGCTGCGCGCGCTTCCACGCCGCCGCCAGCTCCGCGTACCGCGGGTCGATCCACTCGGACATAGCCACCTCCGCGCTCAGGCTACGGGGTTACCCGACAGGAGGTTCGGGCTTCGGCATCGGCCGGATCGTGCACTCGGGCGCGTGCTGGCACTTCGCCGCCACGGAGACGAGTGTCTCGTCCGATGGCGGTCCCCACAGCTCGGGATCCGCGACGACACCGGGGGCGTCATACCGGCGACGTGCGGGGCGTCATTTCGGTGTCGTTCCGTGCCGGGTGGGTCTACCGTCGACGACATGGCCACTCCGAACGGAACCCTCCGAGCGGTCCGTATGGGCCTGCTCATGTCGCAGGGCGACTTCGCTCGCGCGATCCGCCAGGCCGGCGACCTGGCGGGCGCCCCCAACGACGCCTCCAAGCGCCTCGTACAGCGCTGGGAATCCGGCACCACCACCGCGCCCCGGCCCGTGTACGCGCGCGCCCTGGAGGCCGTCACAGGGCTGCCCATCGAGTCCCTGGGCTTCCCCGCGCCCACTGTCGCCCGGATCGCCGACGATGGGCATGGCGGCCACGACCTCCAGGACTCGCCCCTCGGAGTCCCCGTGGCGGACGGCGCACCCACCGCCCAGGCCGCGGCCCCCCGGGGGAACTACTCGGGGGTCTGGCTCAGCGCCTACGAGTACGTCTCGAGCGGGCGCGGGAACCAGGTCCTCACCGGCAAGCACCATGTCGTCCTGCTCCAGCACGGCAACCGGCTCACCGGGCGCAGCTTGCCCGGTGCCTCCCTGCACCCGGACAGCCCGCTCACCCTCGACCTCCAGATCGAGGGAGGCACGGTCACCGGCACCTGGACGGAGCAGACGGCTGGCGAGGGCTACTACCGGGGCGCCCGGTACTTCGGCGCCATCCAGATGCTCGCCGAGCCCACAGGCCGGCGCATGGCCGGCAAGTGGGTCGGATTCGGCAAGGACTTCGACGTGAACACCGGCCCATGGGAACTGCGCCTGCTGGACTCCTCGACGGACAAGGCCACCCTGGCGGCCCACAACCGACCGCCCGAGTAGAGCCGGATACGGCGAAGCGGCCCCGCCCTCCCACCAGGGAGAGCGGGGCCGCGGTCAATAACCGCGATCCGGCGGGTCGATCAGCCTTCGGGCACGCACCACGTCTTGCGCAGTCCCGGGAGGTAGGACCGCATGAACGACTCGATGTCGGCGTGGCGCCGGGCCAGGGCGTCCTTGCCCTCGACGTCGCTCAGGAGTTGGATGCTGAGCACCAGATGGGTGTATGGCTGGTCGGGCACGGCTTCCTGTGGATGACCGGGCAGTGGCCTGCACGGCAGCCAGACTTTTCCGCCGTCGTCAGCCACGCCCGCACTGGTCACCTCGACACTGCCGGTCATCGAGATGGGGCGGTAGTTCTTGAGGTCGTTGTACGCGGCCTCCTCCGCCTCGGCGCTGAACCCGGTGTCGCGCAGGATCCGCAGCTTGAGCGCCACCTCGTCGTCGACGATCATCCGGCAGAGGTGGTAGCTGTAGTCGGTGGTCTGGTTCTGCGCATACCTGGCGCTCTTGCCGTCGGGGAGCAGCGGCCTGAGGTCGGACGTGTCGGTCCTGATGCCGCACATCTGCCGAGGGAGCGAGTAGTCGCGTCCCGGCTCGTCGCCGGAGCACGCGGTGACGAGGAGAGCGGCAGCGCCGAGGACACTGAGGAGTCGGCGGTTCACTACCCCTCACCTGCCAGGTCATCAGCTGTGTCGCCGCCGTCATTCACCGTGCCGTTGATCCTCGAGAGCATGGTGTCCTCTGAAACGTCGTCGTCCGGGTTCGCCGCCTTCCACAGTTTTGCCAGGGCCAGCACGCGGTTCTCCTGATCGATTGCGGCTTCCCGGTTCGCGTGGGTCAACCCTGCGTTGATGCGGTTCGTCTCGTCCTCGAGCCACTTGGAGGTCAGGACGTCCACACCCCGCTGCGCTGCATCGCCCGCGTAGGGGACGAAGTTCACCACCCCGCCCCAGGTGTGATAGTCCATCTTCGCCTCCCAGGTCGCCTTGCTCTTCGCGTCGTCGGCGTCCACGGCCAGGCCCTGATAGCGGGCCTCCTCCAGGAAGCCGATGGTGTGCCCGGCCGCTCTCCAGCTCCACTCCGCCCCTCCCTCCCGCGTGTTGATGTCGTGGACGATCTCGCGGTTGATGGAGTCCTGCAGCGTCAGGTAGGAGAACCGGTCGCGGGAGACCTGCTTCGCCACCTCGAGGACGTCGGTGCGGCTCAGGGGGCTGTTGGCGTTGCTCTGGGCGCTCGTCGTGTCGTGGACCGCGTCCCCGTGGTTTCCCATGATCACGGCCATGGGGGTACGCAGGCTGGGCGGGAAGTCGTTGCCCTCCGCGGCCAGGTGCTTCAGGGAGTCCTTGAAGACGCGGTTGTTGGCGTCGGAGTGCTCGACGTAACCGCCGTCCGCACGGTTCGGGTCGATGCCCGTGGTACCCGCGATCAGTGCCGCGCCGAGACCGGCCCTGGTCTGTGCGTCCTCGATGTCGTACTGCCGCAGGGCGTCCCCCATGATGCTGTCGGTGCCGGCCGGGCTGCGCATGGTGGGGTGGCCGTCGACGATGTCCCAGTCCCGTTTCCGGAGCAGGTACTCGAGCCGGTCGTTGCCGTCCTTCTTGCCGTTGTCCGGGTGCGGGTCGGACTGGGGGTCGAGGAAGGACGCCGCGGCCTCCGGGTCCTTGCTCATCACGCCGAGGAGCCCGTCCAGCGGATCGTTGGCGAACCACTCGTCCCGGGGCCCGACGAAACGCTTGGGGAGGTCCCAGTCGTCCTTGCCCTTGTCGGCCTTCTCGGCAGCGATGAGATCGTCGCCGAGGTCGTGCAGGAACCGGTCCGAGTAGCCCTCGCCGTGCTGCATCAGCGTCACCAGGGACTGGTATCCCCGGACCTTCTCGCCCTGCCAGTCGTACCGCTTCATCCCGGCTTCCTTCAGGCCGGCGTGGAAGTCCTTGTAGAACCGGGACGTCGGGTCCTGCGTCGCCGTGGCCAGCGCGTTGGCGAGTCCGCGCTCGGATCCCAGGTAGTGCTGCCTGTTGCCGGTGTCGGAGTCGTAGGCGAAGGTGTTGAGCTGGTTCGTCAGCTTGATGGTGCCCTCGGGGCCCAGATGGTTGAGGACGGTGCGGCTGAACCCCTCGTCGCCGGCGTTGTCCCGCATCAGCCGCGCCCATTCCTCGGGATCGGAGGGCTTCTCGCCGGCGAGGATCTCGTCCGCGTACTTCTGGGCCTCGCGCGCCTCCACGGTCTCGATGTCGCCGACCGCGTCGGCGTTGAAGTCGTGCTGGGTGCCGCTGATGGCGTCGACCATCTCCTCGACGAGGCTCTTGATTCCGGCCGCGTCCCGCAGGGCCAGCTTCGCACCCTGATCGGCGTCGTCGACGGCCTGCACGGCCGCCGCGATGGCGGCGGTCCAACTGGCCTCCGTCAGGGCCCGCTGCGTGGCGTCCCCCAGGGGGCCGCCCCGGGCGGCGCCGACGGCCGGCTGCTTGCTCGTGTCGACGTGGGCTCTGCCTTTGGTGTCGATGTGGATGTCGGCTTTCTTGGCCTCCTCCACCAGGTTCTTCACGGCCTGGATGCGCTCGGTGAACTGTGCGTGGATGTCCCGAAGGATGGAGGCGACCGCCCTGGCCTCGACCGCGGCGGCACTGAACTGCTTCCTGGTCGCGGTGAAACGCTTCTTGGCGGCGTCGGCGCTCATGCCGACCCACTGGCCGTCCGAGGCCACGGCCTGGACCGAGGAGCCGTACGCCTCGCCGAGGTCGTCGAAGCCGTCGGCCATCTTGGTCCAGGAACGGGCCGCCGTGGTCAGCGGACCGAGCCGGATGGTGATGACGTCCTGGTAGGTGAGCATGCGTACTTCCTTGGTTCCGGCGCCGGGTCGGCCTGTGGCCCCGACGACCGTGGGAGGCGGTATCAGGCGTTGCGGAGCGGGTCCGGGCCGGGCGTACTGATGCGCCGCAGGGAGCTCTCCACCTCGTGCTCGACGTACTGGAAGTCCCGCCGCGTCCTGGTGAGATCCGCCTGGTCCCGGGCCAGCCGCGCCTTGAGACTCCTGACCTGAAGGGCCCACTCCGCGTGCGCGTCCTTGAGCCCGGCGCCCGTCGCCCACCCCGCGAACTCCCGCTCGGCGGCGTCGGTGTCCTCGTCGGCGTGGATGGCGACCTTGTCGAGACCAGGAAGGATCGTGTCGATCAGTGCCTTGACCGCTCCGCCCTTGCCCTGGGTGTTCGTCCTCAGATCGGGCGCGGCGCCCCCGTTGTTTCCGGTGCCGTTGAGCTGCACGGAGCTGCCCTGCCGCTCGGCGACCTCGGCCTTGATCTGTTCCCACTCGTCCCAAGCCACTGCTGTCGTCCCCCGTGGTCGACCTCGTCTACCGAGTGCGCTGCCGCACCAACTTTCATACTAATCCCGGGAGTCCCGCCCTTCCCAGGAGCAACTGCTCCGGCCCGGCCGTCACGTTCGGCGCAGTGCAGCGTCGCGCGCAGGAGTGAATGCGGTGGGTCCTCGGGTGGCTGGAAGGGGCCGCCGGAACGACGGAAAGGTGCTGGAGCGGCCGGAGCCGGGTGACGTGGTGGCTCGTGACCAATGCTTTCTGCACGCCTGCGCATGTGCGACTTTCAGCCATGTACCCGATTAACTGGGACATATAGCTTTCGGGGCCTCGCAGGTCGGCCGGTGGGCTCTTGAGGCGCGCCATGAGCAGGGGAGAGAACAAGTGAAGAAGGCTCTGCTGGCGACCGGGTTCGCCGGTTGCCTGGTCGTGGGGGCGGCCGGTGCGACCGTGGCCGTCTCGGACACGGGGACGACCTCGCTGCCTGGTACCGGCGCCAAGATCCAGGTGAATGCCTGGCACTGCAACGTCTACGCCGACAAGTGCTCCTTCAAGACGTCGACCAAGACCGTGAAGGGATCGACGCGATACCGGGTCAGCAAGATCACGAACACGGCCACCGTGAAGGCCAACGGCTGGCAGGCCACCTTGTCCCTGAGCCCCAGCGGTACCTACGTGAGCGAGGACACGCGTCGGGTCAGCTGGACGAACAAGAACACCTGGATCGCCGACATCAGCGGTATCGCGGACCCCGGAGGGTCGCTCAACACGAGCATCACCACGTGCTCGGACGGCGGAGCCTTCAAGGCCGGCGTCAAGGCGTTCGCCTCCGCCTGCGCCAACGACTGATCCCGGCTGTCGTGGTGCTGACCAACCGCAAGAGGAACCGTCCCGGCCGAGAGGGGCCCCGGGCGCGCGGGCCCGTGGTGGCCGCCGTCGTGGCGGTGGCCGCCGTCACCGTGGGCGTCACGCTCCTCGGGGGCGAACCCGTGGAGCGGCCCGGCCGTCCTGGTGGGCAGCTCGCCGAACAACTCGACGCCCTGCGCGGGGAGAACGACCTGGTGCGGTCCACACGCGCCGACGTCGGCCGGGACCCGGCGCTGTATCCCACCGCGTACGGACGCCTGGAGGCCGGCCTGGCCGCGCGTCAGGGGGGCGGTGAGCCCGTACCGCGGGTGCGTCCGGATGCCCTGGCGGACCTCGCGCGGACGGATGCCCTGGACACCCCCGCCTGGCGCGCGCACTACGTGTGCCTGTCGGTGGGCGGGGCGAACGGTGCGTCCGCGTCCGGGGCCGCGACGGTACTGCAGCGGGCCGGGATCAGGGAGAAGGCGGAGCGCGAGGCCCTCGACTACCTGCGTCATCCGGAGCAGGACGGGGATGACCCCGCGACGTCCCTCGCCTCCCGGGCCGCTTTCCTCCAGACGTTGACGTGTCTGGACCGGGACGACGACGTCCCTCGTGAAGCTCTCACCCGCCTCGCGGCGGACGCCGCCCGCGCGACCGAGCCCGTGCCGGTGCTGTACGCGATCGAGGCATTGCGGGAAGCGGGGGTGAAGGCCCGCGCCACACGGGTTCTGCGGGACGTCGACGCGGTCCTGGAGGAGGACTGCGATGAGGCCGAGCCCCTGGACCGGGCCGCGTCGGCCCTGCTGCGGGGCCGGGTGACGGAACCGGCTCGCACGTGTCTGCGGTCGGCGCTCGGCGACCGTGACACCCAGACCCGCTGGCTGGTCCGGCGGGCCCTCGCTCTGGGCCCGGCGTCGTCCTCCGCCCCACGAGGCTCCTCCGGTGCTGCCGCGTCCCCCGTGCCGCCGCCCTCCCTGGCGGACGTCCGGCCGGACGGGCTGGTCGCCAAGTCGCCGGCCCAGATGGGCACACTCACCGCCACCTATCACGCGGCGCGCGCCCTCACCGCGGCTGCCCGACAGGGCGACGTTCCGGACTGGTTGACGAAGCGGCTGAAGGAACTGGGTTCCGACCCCCGGCTCGATCCGTCGGACCGGGTGCCGCTCGCCATGACGTGCCACCGGCTGGACCTGGCCTGCGGACCGCAGGACGAGCGGGGGCGGCGGGAAGCCGCGGGGCGGAAGGTACCGGCCCGTTTGACGGCCGCGAACGAGCGTGGCTGGTACGGCGCCATGGCGGTCCGCGCCGAGTTCGCCCTGGGGTGCCCGCGCACCGCGGTCGGACTCCCCGACGCCGGTTCCCGGACCCTGTCCCCCCGGTCCCTGCGCGTGGTCACGGTGCTCGCCGACGCGGGATGTGCCGCCCAGGCCGAACGGCTCACCCGGGGCACCGATCTGGTGTCCCAGACACGCGAGCTGCTGCGCGAGGGGGAGCTGGTGTCGGCCTCCGCCGCGGTCCAGGCGGCGCTCGCCTCCGAGCAGACGGTGCCGCAGGCCCTGTGGGAGGAGATTCCCCGCCTCCTGGAACGGCACAGGGATGCCGCGCACCCGGACCTCTACGCCCCGACTCCCGGAGGCACGGCCACCGCCGAGGCCACCCGGGCCGCCTACTACCTCCTGGCCTGAGCCGGGCGTCTGCCCGGCGAGCGGCACACACGCCCGAAGCCCTCACCGCCGGCACGGTCCCGCGCCGGTCCCGTCCCCCACCCGAAGGACACCCACCCATGGACATCCACCCCATGGACACCCACCCCATGAACACCGCGTCTCCCCCCGCCGTCGTGGCCGAAGGGCTGGCCTTCTCCTACCCCTCCGGGGGAGGGCTGCGCCGTGCCGACCTCGTGCTCCGGGCGGGGAGCGTGGCCGCCGTTCAGGGGCCCTCGGGGGCGGGCAAGAGCACGCTGCTCGCCGTCCTCGGTCTGATCCTCTCCCCGGACGACGGGACTCTGCACATCGGCGGCACCGACACCCGGGCGCTGTCGGCCGGGGAGCGGGACGTGCTGCGGCGGCGGTCGATCGGGATCGTGCTGCAGGACCTGGGGTTGCTGCCGTTCCTGAACGCCTGGGAGAACGTCGCCGCCGCCTTCGGGCCCCGGCTGGCCCGGCACCGTGATGTGGCCCGGGATCTGCTCGGCGGGCTCGGCATGGGGGAGTGGGCCGACGCGCCGGTCACCGAGCTGTCCGGGGGGCAGCGGCAGCGCGTCGCCGTGGCCCGGGCCGCGGTGAAGCAGCCGGTGCTGGTGCTCGCGGACGAGCCGACGTCCGGGCTCGACCCGGCGGCCGCGAACGCCGTGCTCGGAGCCCTGCGTTCGTGCGCGGAGGGGGGTGCCGCCGTCGTCGTGGTGACGCACGACGCGGCCGTCACCGGGGCCTGCGAGAGGCGGTACGTGCTCGACGGCGGTGTCCTGTCGGAGGCCGGTACCCGGGAAGGGGAACTCGCGTGAGCCTGTGGAGTCTTCACACCTGGCGGCGGGACCGCCGGTCGTTGCGCCGGGTGGTGCCCACGCTCACCGTGCTCGCCGCGCTGCTGACCCTGGCCGCCGGGGTGGCGGGCGGTGCGTCGGGCGCCGTCGAGCGGGATGTGCTGGGCTCCGGGGGCCTGACGCAGATCGAGCTGTCCTCCTTCGAGGGCGACTCCTCGGTCCGGCCGCTCACCACCGCCGCGTTGCGGGAGGCCGGGGAGGTGGCGGGCGTCCGCCAGGTGGTCGCCGACTATCCCGCCGTGCTCTACGCCGAGGAGGAGGGGACGTACGACCTGACCAGCCGCACGCTCACCCCCGGCGACGACGTGCCGGTCACCGCGGGGACCGTGCCCGCGGTGCTCGGGCCGCGGGACGTCGTGCTCCCGGCCCGGGCCCAGGGAACCGACTTCGGCCCGCTGCTCGGGCGGACCGTCGCCTTCGGGCACACCAGAGCCACCGGCGACGGGTCCGGTACCACCGCCGTGATCGAGCTGCGGGTCGCCGCGCTGTACGACCCGGCGTGGCAGGTCGACGGTCCGGACGTCGCCTACCTGTCGGAGGACACCGCCGCCCTGCTGGCCGCCGCGCGGGCCGGGCTGGACGCCGAGACCTACCGGGCGAAGGAGGGGGCCCGGTCGGCCGTCGTGGTGGCCGAGCACCGGGACCGGGTGGCGGCGGTCGCCGCGGCCCTGCGTGCCGAGGGGTTCTCGGCGTCCCCGGTGTCGGACCGGGTGCGCCGGCTGCCCGGGCTGTTCGGCGCGGCGGACCTCGCGGTGCGCGCCGGGGTGCTGGTGCTGGCCCTGGCCGCGCTGGGGCTCGGCGCGGTCCGGGCGGCGGACAGTGCGCGGGCCCGGCTCGGGGAGTTCGCCGTGCTGCGGATCCTCGGGTCCGGCCGGCCGGAGCTGCGGCGGATCCTGTGGGGTGAGGCGCTGCTGTCCGGTGGGGTGGCCGGGGTGGCCGGCGCGTTCGCCGGTACGGCTCTCTCGGTGGCCCTGGCCGGTCCGCTGAGCGGGGTGCTCGGGCTGCCGATCTCGGTGGCGGACGCCCTGCCTGGGCCGTTGTGGGCCGGGGCGGCGCTGGTGCTCCCCGCTGTCGGGCTGGCCGTGGGCACCCTGCTCGGCAGCCGTGAGGTGCTGCGCCGGGACCCGTATCTCACGGCGCGCGCCCACGGGTGAGCGCGCCGCCCGGCACGCCCCGGGGGCGGGCCCGGCGTCCTCGGGTCTGCCCTTCTGAGGGCCCGCCGTCCTCGGGCACGCCCCCCGGGGGCCCGCCGTCTTCGGGTCCGGCCTCGTCGTCCGACCGTCCGGGTTCACGACTCCGCCCGGTCCAGCTCCTCGTCGAGGGCCAGGGCGGCGGTGATGAGGGCGAGGTGGGTGAACGCCTGGGGGAAGTTGCCCAGTTGCTCCCCTGTGGGACCGATCTCCTCCGCGAAGAGGCCGACGTGGTTGGCGTAGGTGAGCATCTTGTCGAAGGCGTACCGGGCCTGGCCGGGGCGGCCCGCGCGGGCCAGGGCGTCGACGTAGAGGAAGCTGCACAGCGAGAAGGTGCCCTCGTCGCCGCGCAGGCCGTCGGGGGAGGCGGCGGGGTCGTAGCGGTAGACGAGGCTGTCGGAGACGAGTTCGGCCTCCATGGCGTCGAGGGTGGACAGCCAGCGCGGGTCGCGCGGGGCGACGAAGCCGACGGCGGGCATCAGCAGCAGGGAGGCGTCGAGGACGTCGGTGTCGTAGTGCTGGACGAACGCCCGCCGCGTCGGGCTCCAGCCGCGCTCCATGATCTGGTGGAAGACGGCGTCGCGGGCGGTCGTCCAGGCGTCGACGTCGGCGGGCCGGGAGAGGTCGCGGGCGAGCCGGATGCCGTGGTCGAAGGCGGCCCAGCACATCAGGCGGCTGTAGGTGAAGTCCCTGCGCCCACCGCGGGTCTCCCAGATGCCCTCGTCGGGGCGGTCCCAGTGTCCGGTGAGCCAGTCCAGGACGCCGGACAGCGCGAGCCAGCTGTCGTAACCCGCCCGGTGGACCGGGTCCCGGGCCTGTGAGAGGGCGTGTACGGCCTCGCCGTAGATGTCGAGCTGGAGCTGGCCGGCGGCACCGTTGCCGATGCGGACGGGGGCCGAGCCGCGGTAGCCCTCCAGGTGGTCCAGGGTCTCCTCGGTGAGGTGGGGGTCCCCGTCGACCCGGTACATGATCTGCAGGGGCTCACCGGTGACGGTGTGGTCCTGGGTGAGGCGGTCGCCGAGCCAGTCGCGGAAGGCGCGGGCCTCCTCGGTGAAGCCGAGGCCGAGCAGGGCGTGCACGGAGAGGGAGGCGTCGCGTACCCAGGTGTAGCGGTAGTCCCAGTTCCGTTCGCCGCCGAGCTGTTCGGGCAGGCCGGCGGTGGCCGCGGCGACCGGGGCCCCGGTGGGCGCGTAGGTGAGGAGTTTGAGGGTGATGGCCGAGCGGTTGACGGTCTCCTGCCAGCGGCCCCGGTAGCGGCTGCGGCGGATCCAGCGGTGCCAGAAGGCCCAGGTGGCGTCGAAGTCGGCGCGGACGGACTCCGGGGTGGGCGGGGCGGGGGCCGCGGATCCGGCGGCGCAGACGGTGAGGAGGGCGGCGGCCCGTTCGCCCTGGGCCAGGTCCACGGTGGCCCGGACGTCGTCGCCGTCGCTGTCGCTGTCGCCGTCGCGTTCCAGGGCGACGGGGCCGAGGCACTGGAGGTGGGCGTCGGTGCCGGGGCCTGCGAAGTGCGCGCTCGACGAGCCGGCGCGCAGGTGGAGGCGGTGCGGGGCGCGGGCGTAGTCGAAGCGGGGGCGGCAGGTGAGGCGGAAGCGCACCCGGCCGCGGGTCACCCGCAGCACGCGGATCAGGCGGTGGCGGTCCGTCGCGGTCTCCGGCTGTTCGACGGGCATGAAGTCGACGACCTCACCGACGCCGTCCGGGGTGAGGAAGCGGGTGACGAGGACGGCCGTGTCGGCCAGGTACAGCTGCCGGGTCGTCACGTCCGGGCCGTCCACGGTGACGGCGAAGTGGCCGCCCCGGTCGTGGTCGAGCAGGGCGGCGAAGAGGCTGGGCGAGTCGAAGCGGGGGGCGCACCACCAGTCGACGACGCCGTCGGAGGAGATCAGCGCCGCGGTCTGGAGGTCGCCCACCAGCCCGTGGTCGGCGATGGGAGGGTAGCGCCGCATGGGGTCCGCCTTGTGGTGACGCCGAGGGTGTTGACGGATCGTCGGTGGGGCGTGGGGATCGTGGCCGGAGGTCGCGCGGGTGTGGGCGAGGCGCCCGGTCGTGGGGCGTGCAGTGGCGGAGGGTGCCCGCGGTCGGGACTGGTCGCGCGGGGCGTGGGTGGGTGGGCTCGTGGACGGGGCGTGCGCCCGTGGGTGCGGCGTGCGCTCGTGGATGGGACATGCGCCCGTGGGTGGGGCGTGGAGGTCTTGCCCGGGGGCGCGCGGGTCACTCCGGGGGCGCGCTGCCGGGGACGGCGTTCGCCAGGGACCAGATGACGAAGAGGTTGATCGCCATCATGATCACCGACCAGACGGGTGCGTACGGCAGGAACAGGAACTGCGCCACCAGGCTCAGTGACGCGAGCGCGATGCCCGTCGCCCTGGCCCACTCGCGACCGGAGAGGATCCCCCAGCCGACGACGGCGGCGACGACGCCGAGGACGAGGAGGATCCACCCCCAGCCGATGAGGCTGACCTTGTAGACGTAGTCGCCGATCCGGGCGTACACGTCGTCCTCGACGATGGCGGCGATGCCCTGGAACATGGCCAGGACGCCGTTCAGCAGGAGCAGGACCCCGGCGAACGTCGCGCCGCCGGCCGCCCAGGCGGCGCCTTGCGGGGACACCGGGGGGCGGTAGCCGCCCTCGGAGGGGCCGGAGTGTGGCTGTGCGGTCATGGAACGCACCCCGTTTCTCGTGGCGCGGTGGTGGGGCCACCACCCGTCGGCCCCTCCGACCCTCCGCCCGGACGGCGCCGCCGACCACAGGGGCTGGACCGAACGAGTGAGGGCGCCCGCCCGCGGCAGAAGTGCCGGGAGCGGTTTGCCGGGGCCCGGTGTGACCACGCCCCTGCTCTGCCCGCGCCGGGAATCGGCTCGGCCCTGCCCGGGGCCGGTTCAGCCACGCCCTCGTGCGGCCCGGGACCGGACCCGGGCGGGTGCCGTCAGCGGAGCCGTCCGTGGCCCGGGTCGTCCCACCCGGCCGTCGCGGTCAGCCGGTGGTACGCCGCGCGGGCGTGGGCGAGCCGCGAGACGGTCGTGCCGACCAGGGCGGCGCCCAGCAGGCAGCCCAGCCAGACGGTGTCACGGGGACCGGCCCAGCTGAGGGTGCCCGCCGGCGGTATGCCGAAGCCGTTGAGGAACAGCCAGCACAGCAGCGCCGTCCCCGGTGCCGCGGCGAACCGGGCGCACCCGCCGAGGACCGCGGCGAGCAGGGACAGGGCGGCCAGGGCGGGGCCGTGACCGTGGGGTCCGGACAGCGTGTTCACCAGCGCCACCAGCAGCGGCGCACCTGCGAAGGCCCCGGCCCACACCAGCGGGGTCGCCACCGGGCGGGGCACCGGTCGCGGTCCGGTGTGCAGCGTCACCCACTCGACCATGCCGGCGCTCCCCTTCCGGTACGGGTCCCGGCCGGTGCCGGCCACGCGTGGGTGGCCGGCCGCCCGGACGGGCGGGACGTGCGTCCCGGTCGGATTTTTCCACCGCCCGGCCGACGACGGGGGCCGCGTGCCGGCCGGTGGCTGAAGGCGTGCGCCCACCGGTCCTGCGGTGGCCGGCCGCCCACCGGCGTGCGCCGGTGCCGTTCGTGGGTGTGCGGCTGCTGGTCCTGCGGTGGCCGGTCACCCACCGGCGTGGACCGGTGCCGTCTGCTCGGCCGGCGTGTCGGTGCCCTGCGGACCGCCCGGGGGCCGCCGGGTGAGTCGGCGGGCCAGCGGCTCGGTCCAGCGGGCGGCGAGCGGGCCGACGACGACCAGGATCAGTACGTACGCCGTGGCCAGCGGGCCGATGCGCGGCTCGGTGCCGACGGCGAGCCCGGCGATGACGATGGAGAACTCGCCGCGTGCCACCAGCGTGCCGCCGGCCCGCCAGCGGCCGGCCACCGAGACGCCCGCGCGGCGGGCCGCCCAGTACCCTGTGCCGATCTTCGTGAAGACGGTGACGACGGCCAGGGCCAGCGCCGGGACCAGGACGTGGGGGATGTTCGACGGGTCCGTGTGCAGGCCGAAGAAGACGAAGAACACGGCGGCGAACAGGTCCCGCAGCGGGGACAGCAGGTTGTGCGCGCCGTCGGCGACCTCCTTGGACAGCGCGATGCCGACGAGGAAGGCGCCGACCGCGGCCGAGACCTGGAGGTGCTGTGCGACCCCGGCGACCAGCAGCGTCAGCCCGAGCACCACCAGCAGCAGCATCTCCGGGTTGTCGGAGGAGACGGCCCGGCTGACGAGCCGCCCGTGCCGCAGGGCGATGTAGAGGACGGCGCCGACGGTGCCCAGGGAGATCAGCAGGGTGAGGCTGCCGCCCGCGAGGCTCACCCCGGCCAGCAGGGCGGTGAGGATGGGCAGGTAGACGGCCATGGCGAGGTCTTCGAGGACCAGGACGCCGAGCACCACCGGGGTCTCCCGGTTGCCGACCCTGCCGAGGTCGCCGAGCACCTTGGCGATGACACCCGAGGACGAGATCCACGTGACCCCGGCCAGGGCGATGGCGCCCACCGGGCCCCAGCCGAGGATCAGGGCGGCGACGGCGCCGGGCGCGGCGTTGAGCACGAAGTCGACCGCGCCGGAGGGGTACTGCGTCTTGAGCGTGGTGACGAGGTCGGAGGCGCTGTACTCCAGGCCGAGCATGAGCAGCAGCAGGATGACGCCGATCTCCGCACCGGTGGCGACGAACTCCTCGCTGGCCTGCAGGGGCAGGATGCCGCCGTGGCCGAAGGCCAGTCCGGCGAGCAGGTAGAGGGGTATCGGCGAGAAGCCGACCCGGCCGGCGAGACGGCCCAGCAGGCCGAGGGCGAGGATGATCGCGCCTAGTTCGATGAGCATGGCCGTGGTGTTGTGCACGGGCGTCTGTCCTCCGTGGGGTGGATGCGGTGGCGGCGTCTCGGCCCGGGGCGGCGCCGGTCGCCTGCCTGGGCGGCGGCGGCCGGTCCTGCCGGTCGTGGGCGGGTGGGCGGTCGGACGGGGCGTCACGGGGCGGGGCGTCACGGGTGTGCGGCGCGCGGAGGGAGCGCGGACGGGCCGGGGCCCGTTCGCGGGGTCGGCTCGATCGAGGAGCTTCGGTGCGCTGGTCGCTGTCGCGGTGCCGGGTGGGTGCGGGAGGCGGGAGCGGTGAGGGAAGCGTCCGGGGCGACCCGTAGGGGCCGGCGCCGCGGTGCGGGTGACGAGGGTCAGCGCCGTGCGCGGCCGGTGCGGTGGCGGGCGGCGCTGCCGGTATCGGGGAGACGGTCGCGGGCGGCGTTGTCGACACGTATGGGGATCACTCGACCCATGTCATGCCCCCCTGCCCATGTCTCACCGGCGTGGCCGGTCGTCCACCGAACGTCGTCAGCCGGCCGTCGACCGACCGGACAGCGCCGGTCGACGACGACCGGCCCCGCACCCACTGCCCCCGGCGCCGACAACCCGGCGCTTCCGGAGGAACGCGCTCAACGCTCGACGAACGAGCGGAACGCGGCTCAACGGAGCGTAAGCGCTTGGCAAAAATTTTAGCGCACCCCATATCGGGATGCGCCAGGGCAAACATTCACATATGCGAAGAAAAGTGCGGCGGATCGCGTCGAAGCATCGGCCACATCGCGTATCCGGGAAGGACGGCGTTCGTACCCGGAACCCTCACGCGCGACCTGCGCCGCACGCGACGGACGGACCGCACGCGCACGCGCCGCGAGATCCACGTGCACCACGCGATCCGCCCGCCTCGTCCGTCAGTGGGCGGACCGCCCGCCTCCGTCGCCCCCGGTGCCGCCGCCGACTCCGTCGTCGCGCTTGCGCGGCGGGTACGGGTCGAAGAGCTGGACGCCGATGCCGCTGAGCACCAGGCCCGCCGCGATGAGGAGCCCGTCGGGCACGATCAGGCCCGCGATCAGCAGGAGCAGCCCGATGCCGAGCACCCACCAGGCACGTGTACGCCGGTACTCCCGGGGCAGGGCCGGCCGGCCGCTGGACAGGGAGCGGGCGAAGCGGGGGTCGTCCCGCTCGAGTCGGGCCGCGAGATCGACGAGGCGCTGGTCATCGGACGTGGGCACGTCTCCTCCTTCCCGAAGCGGAGGCAGCCCCGCGCTACCGGGCCACCACCTCTGAGAGACCGCCGGGCATCGGTCCCGCGACGCCGGGCGCAAGCTGAAGGGCCGGCCCGCGACATCGGGCCGACACTGGGGGTGCCCGTGGGCCGGGTGGTCATCCGCTTCGGTGGGGTGGGGCGAAGCCGGGCTTTCCCTCGGCTTCCAGGGTCTCGCGCGCGGGCCCTCGTCCACCATCAGGTCCGACCCTCATCTTCCGGGGGGCGCACCCTGCACACCGGCTGTCGCCTACAGGTTCGGGAGGGGTGAAAATGGGGACTGTCACGGATGGCGCACCGCGGGAACAGCACTCACGCTGGGACGTGTCGGCCCGCGCCCGTGTCCCGCCGGTCCGTGGTCCGGCGGCGGCTTCCGTCGGACGTCCGACGGCCTGTCCAGCTCCCTCGGCCGGGGGAGTCACCGGGAGCCTACGACACACGGCCCGCGGTGGGCAGGGCGAGGAGAGGGTAACGGGTGCCACTGTTCTGGCGGATCTTCCTGCTGAACGCGATCGTGCTGATCACCGCCACCGCCCTGCTGCTCGGCCCGGTCACCGTGTCCACTCCGGTACTGCTCACCGAGGCCGCGGTGCTCACCGTGGGACTCGCCGCCATGCTCGGTGCCAACGCCCTCCTGCTGCGCGTCGGCCTCGCCCCGCTGGACCGCCTCACCCGTGCCATGACCACCACCGACCTGCTCCGCCCCGGCCGCCGCCCCGAGGTCTCCGGGGGCGGGGAGATCGCCGAACTGATCAGCACGTACAACACGATGCTGGACCGGTTGGAGGACGAGCGCGCCACGAGCAGTGCCCGCGCCCTGTCCGCGCAGGAGGGCGAACGCCGTCGCATCGCCCAGGAGCTGCACGACGAGGTCGGGCAGAGCCTCACCGCCGTGCTGCTGCAGCTGAAGCGGGTCACCGACCACGCCCCGCCCGAACTGCGCGACGAGCTGCGCCTGGTGCAGGAGACCACGCGCAGCAGCCTGGACGAGATCCGGCGCATCGCCCGCCGGCTGCGCCCCGGTGTGCTCGACGAACTGGGCCTGGCCAGCGCCCTGAAGTCGTTCGCCACGGAGTTCGGCGGCGAGGGACTCGGCGTCCAGACCCGGCTCGACGCGGACCTGCCCGACCTGGGCCCCGAGGCCGAGCTGGTCCTCTACCGGGTGGCGCAGGAAGGGCTCACCAACGTCGTCCGCCACGCCCGCGCCCGCCGCGCGGAGATCGTCCTGCGGCGCATGCCCGGCGGCGTGGAGCTGCTGGTCCGCGACGACGGGCGCGGCATCGTCGACGCGGCCGAGGGGGCGGGCATCCGCGGCATGCGCGAACGCGCCCTGCTCATCGGCGCCGACCTGAGCGTGGGCCCGGCCGCCGGCGGCGGCACCCTGGTACGCCTGGCCGTCCCCGTCCCCGTACGGGGACCCGCACCGACGTGGACTCCCGTGATCGACGCCCCCGACCGGAAACTCTGAACCATGACCGACGAGGCCCCCGCCCCCACCCGCATCCTCCTCGCCGACGACCACGCGCTGGTCCGGCGAGGGGTCCGTCTGATCCTCGACGGCGAACCGGACCTGACCGTCGTCGCCGAGGCGGACGACGGTGCCGAAGCCGTCGAGCAGGCCCGCGCCCACCGCCCCGACCTGGCCATCCTCGACATCGCCATGCCCCGCCTGACCGGCATCCAGGCGGCCCGCGAGCTGGCCCGCGCGGTGCCGGAGACGCGGATACTCATCCTGACCATGTACGACAACGAGCAGTTCTTCTTCGAGGCGCTCGGAGCCGGGGCGTCCGGCTACGTGCTCAAGTCCGTCGCCGACCGGGACCTCGTCGAGGCGTGCCGCGCCACCATGCGGGGCGAGCCGTTCCTCTACCCGGGAGCGGTCAACGCCCTGATCCGCAACTACCTGGACCTCACCCGGGACAGCCGGAACGTGCCGACCAAAGCGATCACGGACCGGGAGGAGGAGATCCTGAAGCTGGTCGCGGAGGGCCACACCTCCCAGCAGATCGCCGACCTGCTCACCATCAGCCCCAAGACGGTGGAGCGGCACCGGGCCAACCTGTTGTCCAAGCTCGGCCTCAAAGACCGCCTGGAACTCACCCGGTACGCGATCCGGGTGGGACTGATCGAGCCCTGACCGAGCCCGGATCGAGCCCTGACCGAGCCCGGATCGAGCTTCGACCGGCCCCGGATCGAGCTTTGACCGACCCGGATCGCCGCTTTGACCGAGCCCCGACCGACCCCTGACCGGGCCCTGACCGGGCTGTGTGGCCGGGGAGTGTGGCTCGCGGCCCCTGACGCACGACCGGTGAACCGTCCGTCCCCACGCGTGGGCCGACTCGACGAGGAGAGCCACTGGCCCGGCTTCACGGCGGGAGCCCGTGACCGGTCCTCACGACGGGGGCCGTGATCACCCCTGACCCGTGCCCCCTGCCCGTGCCCTCTGACCCTCGGCCCCGTGACCGGTGCGGCCCGGCCGGTTGCCACACTGGCCCGGGCCGCACCGTCCCGGTCACCGGCCGCCGCGCACGCACCCTCCCGGCCCCCGGCCGGCCCGCACCGCTTGGAGTCCGCCGATGCCCCACCCGTACGTCCTGCTGTCCGCCGCCGTCTCCCTCGACGGCTACCTGGACGACACCGGACCCGAGCGGCTCCTGCTGTCCAGCCCGGCCGACTTCGACCGGGTCGACGAGGTGCGGGCCTCGGTGGACGCGGTGCTGGTCGGCGCGGGCACCCTGCGGGCCGACAACCCGCGGCTGCTGGTCAACTCGCCCGAGCGGCGCGCCGCCCGGGTCGCCGAGGGCCTGCCGGAGTACCCGCTGAAGGTCACCGTCAGCGGCTCCGGCGACCTGGACCCCGCGGCCCGCTTCTGGCACACCGGGGGTGACAAGCTCCTGTACACGACGGACGAGGGGGCCGAACGCGCCCGCACGCTCGGCCTGGCCACCGACATCGTGCCGCTCGGCGCCACGCTGGACTGGCGGCGCCTGCTGGAGCACCTGCACGACGTCCGGGGCGTGCGACGGCTCATGGTGGAGGGGGGCGGCCTCATCCACACCCAGCTGGTCACCCAGGGCCTCGCCGACGAACTCCAGCTGGTCCTGGCCCCGTTGTTCGTCGGCGACCCGGACGCGCCCCGCCTCTTCGGCCCCGGCTCCTACCAGGGCGGGCGGCTGCGGCTGCTGGAGACCCGGCAGATCGGTGACGTCGTCCTGATGCGCTACGAGCCCACCGCGCCCGGAACCGGCGAGCTCCCCCACGCCGCCGACCTCCACTGGCTCGCCGTCGCCTGCGACCTGGCGGCCCGGTGCACGCCCTCGGACACGGCGTTCAGCGTGGGGGCGGTCGTGGTCGCGGCCGACGGGACGGAGCTGGCGCGCGGTCACTCCCGCGAGGGCGGGGACCCGTTGGTCCACGCGGAGGAGGCGGCGCTCGCCAAGGCCGACCCCACCGACCCCCGGCTCGCCACCGCCACGGTGTACTCCAGCCTGGAGCCCTGTGCCCGCCGCGCCTCCCGGCCCGCGTCCTGCGCCCGGCTCCTGCTGGAGGCGGGAGTGCGACGGGTGGTCACGGCCTGGCGCGAGCCCGGCACCTTCGTCGAGGACGCCGACGGCAGCGGTGTGCTGACGGCCGGCGGTGCCACGGTGGTCGTCGTACCGGAGCTGGAGGAACGTGCCAAGGCGCCGAACGCACACCTGATCGGCCGCTGACACCCTGGGGGCGGCCCGGGGAAGGCTCGGGGAAGGCCCGGGGAAGGCCCGGGGGAACGGTGCGGTGCGGAGGGGGCGGGTGACGGGTGACGGGTGAGCAGGGAGGGGCCGGAGAAAGGGGTGTGCGGAGCGTTCCGCGCATGCCGTACACTGGTGTCATACCGACGCGGGGTGGAGCAGCTCGGTAGCTCGCTGGGCTCATAACCCAGAGGTCGCAGGTTCAAATCCTGTCCCCGCTACTGAAGGCCGAGGGCCGGAATCTACAAGGTTCCGGCCCTCGGTGCGTTCTGCCGCCGGGCGTGCGCCGCGCAAGTGCGGCTCCGGCCGGTCGCCCTCCCGCGGCTCTCCCTCCCACGGTCCCCTCGTGAGCACCGCGTGGGCTCTCCCCCAAGCTCACCCTCTGTGGTCACCGCGCGTGTCCGGACGGCTTTCCTCGGGTAACAATTGACGTACCGTCAGAAAATCTCGGCCTTTCGAGGGCGAGTCAACTCGTCCGGTTTCACCTGCTGGTGGCCGGTAAGTCCGTACGGAATTCGTTAACGATCAAGAGGAACCGCTTGGAATCCGGCCCCGAGGTCTATTAACGTTCGATAACGCAGCGCGGTCGTCCCAGCCGTCACACGAGTCGGCTCCGTGCGCACGCGCCGAATCCCGCAAGGGAACCGGGGAACCACCACCTTGGGGTGAATCGCGTGGATGCCCCCGTGGAGACACGGGCGGTATACGCGCGTAGGAGACCTTCCTGCTCCGAACCCGTCAGCTAACCCGGTAGGCGGAGAAGGAAGGAAAGGAGTACGCCCACGTGGCGTCGAACCGGTCTGCCCCCGAGGCCCCTCTCATCCCGAGCCAGCGCGACGGCGACACCTTCGTCTACGGCGGTGCCCGTCCCGACGAGGGACCCTTCGAGGAGTGGAACCCCACCGCGGAGTCCGTCCGCCCGGTGCGCGGTCGGCATCGCGTCAGCAAGCAGCGCGGCGGAGGACTCGCCCGCAGCTCCACCGTCCTGGGCGTCGGTGTCATAGCCGCCGTCGGCGCCGGCGGCATGGCCAGCGCCCAGACCGGCAAGCCGCCGGTCTCGATCTCCATGCCCGATCTCCCCAACGTGGGTTCCCTCATCTCCGACGAGGAAACGCCCGAGGGTTCCGCGACCCCGCTCAGCAGCATCGGCACCGCGGGCGCCGATTCCGAGCAGGGCGCCGGCGAGGCGCTGCGCAGCCGGATCATGGCGCAGGTCGAGCAGCAGCAGGACCAGGCCGAGGCCAAGGCCGCCGCCGCTGCCGCCGAGGCCGCCGAGAAGGAGGCCGCCGAGGCCGCCGCCAAGGCCGAGAAGGAGGCCGAGGCCAAGGCCGCGGCCGCCAAGAAGAAGGCCGAGGAGGAGGCGGCGAAGAAGGCGGAGGCCGAGCGCCTCGCCAAGCTGGCCACCCAGTACGCGCTGCCGACCTCCTCGTACACGCTCACCTCGACCTTCGGTCAGGCCGGCGCCTACTGGTCCTCCGGCCAGCACACCGGCCTGGACTTCGCCGCCCCCAGCGGGACGCTGATCAAGGCGGTCCACACCGGCACGATCACCTCCGCCGGCTGGGACGGCTCCTACGGCTACAAGACGGTGCTGACCCTCGACGACGGCACCGAGATCTGGTACGCCCACCAGTCCTCCATCAGCGTCAGCGTGGGGCAGAAGGTCACCACCGGCGAGGTCATCGGGCGGGTCGGCTCCACCGGCAACTCCACCGGCGCGCACCTGCACCTGGAAGTCCACCCCTCGGGTTCGGGCTCCGGCATCGACCCCCTGGCCTGGCTGCGGAGCAAGGGCCTCAACCCGTAACGAGGCGGTTCCCCCCTCCCCGTTATGTTTTCCGCGGTCCTGCAAGAGGGCCGCTGGCCTCCGGGCCCGGCATGACTGTGTCCCCCTGTCGATGGGATGACCTGGGGGGTGG